>NZ_LOJI01000042.1 GCF_001595965.1 Polynucleobacter yangtzensis | reverse complement strand
AGCGCATTAGGCCATTACTGCCTGAGCATCTTGCATATGTGATCTACACCTCCGGCAGTACAGGAACACCGAAGGGGGTGGGTATTGCACATGCGGGAGCGGTCAACCTAGCTTTCGCGATAACCGCAAACCTGAAGCTTAATAAAGACTCTCGCGTTCTACAGTTTGCATCACAAGCTTTTGATGCAAGCGTATGGGAAATACTCCCAACCCTACTTAATGGTGCGGCGATTGTTGTGCCGGCCACCGCCTCAACCAAAGAGATTGCAACCTATCTCACCGGCTTTATTGCAAAACATCACGTAACGCACCTAGTTTTACCTCCAGCATTAGCTGGCATCTTAGATCCAGAGGCGCTATCTGGAGTCCAAACTTTGACGGTTGCCGGCGAAGCCTGCCCACCATCTTTAGTTGAGCGCTTTGCTGATGGGCGTCGTATGATTAACGCATACGGCCCCACTGAAACTACGGTATGCGCTACGATGAGCACGCCATTA
>NZ_LOJI01000041.1 GCF_001595965.1 Polynucleobacter yangtzensis | reverse complement strand
TTGATTAGCCCGAGCATCTAACTGCGCATAAGTGAGGCTTTGCTCTTCATAAACAAGTGCAATCGCTTCTGGTGTTCTAGCCACTTGGGCAGCAAATATCTTATTAAAAGTTTGCAGCTGCGTGTTCACTTGAATTGCTGGTGCAATAGCCAGGTTAGCAGTTCCAAATATCTGAGCAGACTCGAGTTGTCTCTTCGGATGATTTAGTGGCCAATTCAGTGCAAATGTTGTTGTTTCTGTAGGCCCATAAACATGAATAAGCTCATTGTCAGGAAAGTGCGAGAGCATTTCCTTGACGGAGCTTGGAGATACAGATTCACCACCAAACATAAATTGTTTAATGTTTTCAAAAATCTCCGGATAAGTTCTAATGGCTTCAGCAAAAATTGCTGTTGTCATAAAGGACACATCCACTTTGTAGCGTTGAATCGCTTTATGAATTTCCGCTAAATCCAACTTCCCAGCAGGTGCAAGTGCAAGCTTCGCGCCATTTAAAAGAGCACCCCAGATTTCAAAGGTTGCTGCATCAAAAGCAATTGTTGCTA
>NZ_LOJI01000040.1:277-305779 GCF_001595965.1 Polynucleobacter yangtzensis | reverse complement strand
TTACTTAAAGTAACGCTTATTAATCCCTCAAAAAGTACTTTGGAACAACGAAGTGTGAAATGGTTGCTATAAAAATCCTTTGGTTTTCAAAACCAAAGAGTGAGAGACTATTCCTCAAATGATTAGTTATTTCACTACACAAAACGCTACACACCGATAATCAAGCGCTGTAACCTCTTGAAATCCTAATGGTTTTCTTTGGGCTTCTGCTCTCATAATCTAATTAAGTTTTTCGATTTATTAAAATTACTTAATTAAATCAAGTAGTTACGTGTAGTAAAAGTAGTAAAAATTGCTTCTACAGTGCTTCTACACTTTTTAGACCTAGTTAATGGCCTAGCAAGTGCAGAAGTAGTGGAGCAGGTAATGTGAAGTTTTAGGGCCCATAGCTCAGTTGGTTAGAGCAGAGGACTCATAGCGTAAGTTGTGCCTTACATGTGGAAACTGTGTAAGGGATGGTGTCAAATTCGGAGAAACCTAAAGTCGTTTAAACGAATTAGTGTATTTGTTGTTAAGTACACAAATCGTTTTAAACGAATATGGCAACGCCGAGCGAAGCTTCAACATGAAAGTGTTGTTGAACGTGTAGAGACTAGACGGCACCCATCTAAGTGCGAGAGCATATGATGAAGGCATAGTCCAGGGAGTAGTGAAAGCTACACAAACCGGAATCCTTTGGTCCCAGGTTCAAGTCCTGGTGGGCCCACCAATGAAATTAACGACTTAGGGAGAAATTCCTAAGTCGTTTTTTCTTTCTGTGTAGTCGGTGTGTAGCACATAACACTACTAAACCCCAATAGATACATGACTCTGGTTTGGAGCAACAAACCGAAAGTAGATTGTTGTGACCCTTAGATTTTCTTTAAGGTCTCTAAATACTCTACAGATTTCACCTCTGGTAATTCCTTCAAAACCCATCCTATTTCGTTTGTGAGGGGTTGTGAGCTATCCCAATAAGTTATTAAGAATCCCATTAGAAAAGTAAAAATGGCAAGGCTTAGAAGATAGATTTTGTTATTTCTCATTCTTCATTTGCTTAATGGAGTTAATGCAATCAGATACGCTGTGTTTTGGAAACTTTCCAACATTCGTTTTTTTGAGAGACTGTACACAATCAGTGAGTGTGTATCTGAGTTTTATAGGGCTTACTTGCTTCATTTATTTTCTCCTAAGGCATTCATTTTTCAATGACGACTAATTCATCTGTTTTCTGTAACTCAGAGAATTTCTCCTCTGACAAAAAAGCTGGTTCACCATTGGCTTTGGTTATTTCAATGTAGCCAGACTCAAGCTTGCGCGAAAGGTAATCATTTGCCACTAACGGAGTAAATTCCACCTCAATACCCTCCGCAGGTCGTTTCTTAGCGATGATCCCGTGATTAATACGTATCCACATAAACCTAATGTTTGAGCAGTTAGCTAGCCCAGATTGATCTGAGCTAGCTAATTTTTATTAAGCCGCTTCCTTGACTTCCTCAATTACCAGTTTAGAGTTACCACCAATCAAAATCTTGCGGGGTAGCTTCTCCTCAGGAATGACATTCTCTAACTTGATAATCAGTAAGCCATTCTCGACATCGGCAGAGCGCACAATCACAGTCTCTGCCAAGGTAAAGTCATGACTAAAGTCTCGATTGGCAATTCCCTTGTGAAGGTATTCGCCAGTCTGCTCTGCTTTAACCTTACCGATAACGGTTAGCTTGTTACCTTCGGCCGTAATATCAATCTCATCATTTTTAAAGCCAGCCACAGCAATCTCAATGGCGTAGTCGCGCTCATTCTTTTTAATGATGTTGTATGGGGGGTAGCTTTGGGCCTTGCTGAGGCTCTCCCCAGAGCTCATTTCTTCCATCGCATCAATGAGGCGATCAAAACCTACAGAGCTTAGTAATACATTTCTACCAAATGGATAAGACATCGTTTTCTCCTTAAATTTAAGCAAGTTCACAATTTCCTAGACCCCTAAGGCATCTAGTTAAGCTCTATTTAAGGATGGATTTTTTGAATTTCAAGGGGCTTGAATTTCATTTTTTTTGCCCATATGTATAAGTCAAAGAACAAAAATTCCCCATTGAAATTGGGGATATTTTTCTTTTGTCACTTTTAGGTAATTTAATAGCTAACTGATTACATGGAGAAAGCAAAATGCTCGAAACTGACCATTTAGAGCTCCAGGAAAATAACCAGGAGCCCATTACTAGGCCTAAGCTCAAGCGCTTGATTTTGGAATATCTTCAAAAAAGGAGTCGTAAAGAGATTCTTGCGGAAGACCCTTGTGATGAAGGGCATTCTTCAGTCGAGTAGCCACTTAGATGGATAGTTTGCAGGTCTTGAAATACTAAAAATTATCCCCAAATAACTGAGGTTAATCTTTTCTATGGGAAATTGAAATGACTGTTACGACTAAAGAAACCCTAGGTTTTCAGGCGGAAGTAAAGCAGCTTTTACAGCTGATGATTCACTCCTTGTATTCCAATAAGGAGATTTTCCTGCGTGAGCTAATCTCAAACGCTTCTGATGCTGCTGATAAATTGCGTTTTGAAGGTATTGCTCACCCTGATTGGTATGGCGATGACCCAGAACTAAAAATCAAAGTTGAATTTGATAAAGCTGCTAGAACGGTGACTATTTCAGATAATGGAATTGGTATGAGCCGGGAAGAAGTAATCAATAACCTGGGGACGATTGCCCGTTCTGGGACTAAGGAGTTCTTTACTAAGCTATCCGGAGATCAGCAAAAAGATGCAGCCCTCATTGGCCAGTTCGGCGTAGGCTTTTACTCTGGCTTTATTGTTGCTGACCGTATTACCGTTGAGACTCGGCGTGCAGGCTTGCCTGCTTCTGATGGTGTGCGTTGGGAATCGGATGGCTCTGGCGAATTTACGATTGAGCAAATTGATCGCCCTCAACGTGGTACATCCATCACCTTGCATTTACGTGATGGAGAGGATGATTTCCTTAGCAGCTATAAGCTAAAGTCAATTATTCGTAAGTATTCAGATCATATTTCCTTGCCGATCCAGATGCGTAAAGAGGAGTGGGATACCGATAAAAAAGAGCAGGTTGTCAAAGACGAACTCGAGAGTATCAATCAATCGTCAGCATTATGGGCTCGCAATAAGTCAGAAATTACAGAAGACCAGTACAACGAATTCTATAAGCACCTATCTCATGACTATGAGAATCCATTGTGCTATTCGCTAAATCGGGTAGAGGGTAGGAGTGAATTTACCCAGTTACTCTTTGTGCCGAGCAAAGCCCCTTTTGATTTGTGGGATCGCAATAAGCGTGGCGGTATCAAGCTGTATGTCAAACGCATTTTCATTATGGATGACGCTGAAAAGCTCATGCCAATGTATCTGCGCTTTGTCACGGGCGTGATTGATTCAGTTGATTTACCACTAAACGTCTCCCGCGAAATCTTGCAAGAGTCTCGTGATATTAAAGTCATTCGCGAAAGCTCTACCAAGCGAGTGCTGAGTATGCTTGAAGAGATCGCTAATAGCGACGATGAGGCCAAGAAAGAAAAATATCGCACGTTCTGGACGCAATTTGGCCAAGTGCTCAAAGAGGGTGTTGGCGAAGATCAAGCAAATCAAGAACGTATTCTCAAGCTCCTTCGTTTTGCCAGCACCCTTACTGATTCGGCTGAGCAGACAGTATCTTTGGCTGAATATGTCTCGCGTATGAAAGAAGGCCAAGACAAGATTTATTATGTCACGGGTGAAACTTTCAACGCAGCTAAAAACAGTCCGCATTTAGAGATTTTCCGCAAGAAAGGCGTTGAAGTCCTCTTGTTATCTGACCGTGTTGATGAGTGGATGCTTTCCTTCGTTACTGAGTTTGATGGCAAGCAATTAGCATCCGTTGCTAAGGGCGGATTGGATTTAGGAAGTCTAAGTGATGAAAAAGAAAAGAAGGAGCATGAGGAAACTGAGAAGCAATTCAAAGACTTGGTTGAGCGCATGAAAAAAGTCTTGGAAGATAAGGCTAAAGATGTGCGGGTGACCTTTCGCTTAACGGATTCTCCAGCCTGTTTGATTGCAGATGAGAATGAACTGTCTGGCAACTTGCTGCGGATGCTAAAGGCTGCCGGTCAAAATGCCCCTAATATGAAGCCTATATTGGAGATTAATCCAGAGCATCCTTTGCTATCCAAGCTCAAAAGCGATGATCAGCATTTTGATGATTGGACTAATCTCCTATTTGATCAGGCTTTATTAGCAGAGGGTGGGCAGCTCAATGATCCAGCCAGTTTTGTAAAGCGCATGAATCAATTGCTGTTGAATTAAGTTTATAAGACTCGTCTCTATTGCGGGTGTCGTATAACGGCTATTACCCTAGCTTCCCAAGCTAGAGACGAGGGTTCGACTCCCTTCACCCGCTCCAGAAACTTAACAGGCGTTACACAAGATCTCGCTTGTTCATTAAGGAATGTCCATCAAGCAAAGGGATACTAGGTGGATTCACCACATATGGATAAAGCCAGCCCTCGGGTTGGCTTTTAACCGCTGAAGAAACATCTAGCCGTTACAATTTGGATATTGTTCATTAACTGTTTCTAGCTCATATTTAAGGCTTATTCATGACCAAAATCCCAGCATTTTTACTCGCAGCATTTACCTTCCTGCCATTTGCCGTACAAGCAAAAGAGATTAAAGTTGCCGCTGTTGAGTTTGCTGCAAAATCACCTGGTTTTGATGTAAACCTTCCTGGAATAGTAGATGCGGTTACAGTTGCAGCCAAAAATGGCGCAAAGTTAATTGTCTTGCCTGAAGGTGCTACAACTGGATTTGCTTACACGGATGCAAAATCTCTGATGCCTTATGCAGATACAGTGCCTGGCAAAACTACAGCCGCACTTTCAAAAGTAACCCAACAATACAATGTCTATGTAGTGGTAGGCATGATGGAGAAAGATTTAATTACCAAAAAAATCTATAACGCTGCAGTATTAATCGGGCCAAAGGGGTACATCGGCAAGTACCATAAAAATACCTTGGCAACTGGTGAGGGTGTTGCAGTAACCCCGGGTAAATTAGGTTTTCCTGTATTTGATACGGATATTGGCCGCATTGGATTAGTAATTTGCTTTGATGATACTAATCTTCAGAATCTTCTGCTGCCGGTATTAAGAGGCGCAGATATTGTGGCGCAACCAATTGGCTCTAATAAGATGGCTAGTATTTATGCTGCGAGCTATACAAATCATTCAACGATGGCCAATATGTCAACCGCAGTGAGTTGGATGGCATCAAATGTGATTTCAAGTAATTCGACTGGATCTGAGGGATTTGGTCCAGTGCAGATTGATTTTTTTGATGGAGCCTCATCCATTTGGGATAACTCAGGTAAGCGCCTAATTTCAGCGCCTCTATCTTCGCCAGCCAACCCAACCAAACCACAAACTATTTACGCAACGATTAATCTTGCTAAGAAGAGCGATCAAAAATCATACTGGTTTAAACATCGTCGTCCGGAGCTGTATCAAGATATTAATAATTACCGTTATCCAGATGATGGGGCTGCAACCTATGCCCCAAAACAGGTTTCAGCTGCGCTGATCCAATACGAGCCTAAGCTAGGTAATGTTGATGAAAACTATAAAAAGGTTGATCAACTTATTCGGGAGCGTTCTGGCGTTTTTAACTTAACAGTTCTACCATTTAACTCATTCTTGGGGCCTGTAGGTCTGAATAAAAGTAACGTAGCCCAATACGCAGAAGAGCTCAATGGCAAGAGCTATCAGATGGCTGCAAGTTTGGCAAAGAAATATAGCTCTTACGTTTTATTTTCTATGCCTGAGAAAAGGGGTGACAAGTACTATGAAACTGCCATTCTATTTAATGGAACTGGTGCACAAGTTGGCCTCTATCGTAAGTCGCATTTAAATGATGTTGAAAAATCTTGGGCAACTGCAGGAGACGAGCTCCCTATTATTAGAACCTCTGATTTTGGCAATATTGCAATCATGTTGGATGATGAAGTGCGTATTCCAGAGTTAACTCAAATGTATGGCATCTACCGAGCAGACCTCATATTGGTACCCACTGCTTATAACCAAAAAGATTATGGTGGGCCTGTTGATATACCAAAAGGTGTGGTGCTAGATGCTAGCAATAAGGGGATGTCGATGTGGTACAACATTGCGAAGTATGCTCAGGCTTACACTTTGGTGGCTAACTACATTGGTGGCGAACATCGTGATATTGGTGATAGTGCTGTTTATGCCTTGACCCCTGAAGTGGGCTACTATCCACCGAATATTGCGCCTAAAAAAGAGCTTGCTCACCTGGTTGATTTCACAACGCATGCCAATAACACCGTATACATTGATCAGGAACGTTTAATTGCTAGCCGTCGTTGGGATGAGGCAGCCCCTTTAGCTCTGGATATGGATAGCGCTTGCTTTAAAGAGTGGAGAGCAAATCCTGAAAGCAAAGAGTTATGCCCTAAGGCTATGGGCATTAAATAAGCTCTGGGTGCAAGCGACTGTCATTTAAAAAATTAAAAGCTAGGGCTTGGATAGATTTGTTGAGATAAGAACTTGCCATTTTTATCTACTTTAGCTAGCACCATATCACCAACGTTAACAACTTTCCCAGTAAAGGCTTGGATATTCACGTGGTGTGTGACTAGGATGATGGGTTTCTTGGGATTCTCGTTTAACTGAGCTTGAATGAGTTTTTCTAGATTTCGAGTTTGCTCTTTTTCCATGCTCATATCGTCAAAGAAAGAGCCGAGTGCGGGGGCGATGGTAACTTGCCCCTTGTTCAGTAGTTTTGCAGTGTCAATACAGCGACACCAGGGGCTGCTCAACACTTTTGCAGAAGTAATCCCTTGATTACTCAACCACTGGCCTATCAGTATTGCCTGCTTCTTGCCTCGATCACCCAGATTTCTTTGGGTAGAGCACCTATCTAGTTGATAGCCCGCAGGATCTCCATAGCCAGGCGCATCAGCATGACGCATCAGTAAAACATGCTGTCCATCGCTAAGGCTACTTGCAAGGTTTGCACTTGCTGGCATGGCGACAATGGCAAGTAATGCACCTATAAAGAAGTAGAAGAAAATTTTCATGATGATTAATTTTAAAGAGAATCGCTTAAGATGGTGGACATATGAAATTAGTCCGCAAAATTCGAGAGCTTTATGATGAGATTCTCAGTTTCATACGAGCTAATTTACGTTAGTCAGCTCTTATCCCTCATGCTCCTGAGGGCGGTGTTGTCTAAGGAGAGTCGAACGCCTAGTGAACCAGATCCTGCGCATACAGGCAGTTTTCTGAGTCCAATTTCAAGAGACTCAATTTCGGGGTATTTAGAGCAGGCTTGAGCGATTCGAGTCATCAGTCTTTCTTGCGTTTCATAATGACCATCGCCTGCTAATCGATCAATCTCAACGACTAAGGGGTCATAGTCAAATACATTTTCCATGGCATCTTCTGCGATAAGCACAAGTTTTGGATCTATCCAAAGAGTTAAGTCGAGAAGATGCTGTTTTGGAATAATAGCGCCTGGACCATAGGTCCCGATTTGCGTTTGCAGTTTAAGATCTTTTAATTCAATACATGCTATAGCCATCTTTTTTCCCTTTGGGTAATAGATTATTTCTGAAGTATTTCAATTTGGGAGGCTAGTTCATAGCCACTCAGCCAGGCGCCCTCGACCCTTCCTCCGCGAAGCCAGTCACCACAAAATCCTAACTTGAGATCTTGATTGATGATGGGGCAGGAGGCAGGATTAACGTGGCCACTTGCGTAACGCCAGCGATGTATAGAGACTTTAGAGTCACCAAAGTCTAGACCAAGTTTTTTTGCACAATCTAGAATCAGTTTTGCTGCTGCATCCCTATCTAACTCAATCCATTCCTGGCTCCATTGAGGATTGGCGTGAATTATCCATACTTCACGACCGATACGATTTGGCTTAGAGTTATTCCTAGAAATCCAACTAATGATCTCGTTATTGACAAACGCAGCATCAAAATCAGTATTGAGATTTTGATTAGGACTAACAATCACGGTCCAGCAGCCCTGCATATTGGCATTTGATACCCAGCCCTTAATTTTCAAGTCCATTTGTTGCGTGAGGGCTAATGCCTGAGGCGCAGGTAGCGCTAAAACAAGCCAGTCAAATTTTTTCTGAATGTCACCTCCCTCTATGCTATGCAGTGACCATTTACCTTTTTTAATGGCAATTTGATCAATAGTTTGGTTGAGCTGGATAGAGAGATTTCTGGCTAAAAATTTTCCCGGCGCAGTCATATTGGGGGTGCCAACATAGCGATTTTCAGAGCTGATACTGTCGTGCCACTGGCCTTGTTTATAAACTTTTAGACATGGATTCCAGATACTCGCTGCTTCACTCTGAATCCAGTGATTAAGCTCTTCAATGAAAAGGGGATCTCTTGCTGTGAAATATTGAGCTCCATGGTCTGCATTCCAACCATCTCCATTGCGAGTGCTCATGCGCCCACTAACTCCGCGACTTTTCTCATAGACCTCAACCTCAAACCCAAGTTTTTGTAAACGAGTAGCGCAGCTGAGGCCAGAAATACCTGCGCCGATGATGGCAATACTGATCTGCTTTGAGTGGGTTTTACTGGTCATTGGGAGTAATATTTCTGAAGGTCAGATTAATCCGAGGTTCATCAATCTTTTTGGTTTTAAGTAGGGCATGGTGCCAATGCTCTTGGGTGGGGGAATGCATGATGAGAGCGCTGCCATTTTCTAATAAAAGAGAGTGTGTTGTTTTGTCTTTCTTATGTCGAAAAGCAAACTTTCGTGTGGCGCCAAGACTAAGGGAGGCAATGGGCGATTTTGCATCCAATTCTTTTTCATCATCGCTATGCCAGCCCATGCCATCAAGGCCATCATGATAGAGATTGAGTAAGCAGGAATTAAATTTTGACTTCGTGAGATCCTCAAGTTGACCCTTAACCAAGAGTAGTTCGGCAGTCCATTTTTGGGACTGTCTCTTGATTCCAGAATAGGTATAGTCACATTTAGGGTCACCAATCCAAACTACTTTTCGACGAGTGGTTACCACTTTACCGAACATCAATAATCGATCTTCCTCCCAGGGCAGTGACTCTACGAGTTGTGTCATTAATTTAGCGCTACTGTGGTGACTTATAAATTCTGGGTAGTAATGGGCAGCCCCATCCTTAGGTAATAGGTTCTGCCTAGACTGCATTGGATCTGCACGAAATAACGAGCTTTGCTTCATTGAGGGGGTTTGACGGTAAGCGCTAATTGAATAAAAACTCTAGAATAGCGTTAATTCCTATTTGTGTTGTGGAGGCCATCAGAACCAAAACAACTTACACAATATTCGTTCTCTTAACAAAGGCTTGATTATGAAATCTCCAGATAAGCGTTGCTGTGGATCAGGCGTCTGCATTATTAATGATGCGGGTGAGTGTTGGTGTGGCCAAGTTTGGGATGGTGAAAAAATGGCAGCCCCTAGCCTGAATTTGCAGTCAGCCAAAGATAAAAGCCCAGCAACGAATTCTGATGAGCCTAAGTCTGAGTAGTAGACCCGGGTTTAAGACAGGCTTTACTGGCTGAATCTTCTGCAGATTTAAGCCATCTTGGTGATTTATTACCTTTGCTCAATTCTTCTAATTGCGTCGAGCTAAGATTGCTCACGAGTTGTTTCGCAGTGCATTCGCAATACGCTCGGAAATCATTTGGGGCAATCTCCTTAATCTTCTGATGTGCCTGAACCTGGCTTTGAATACAGCTTTCAACATAGCTTGGGTTCAAAGATTTGCCTGCATTGGTCTGAGCGCTGACCGGGCCTGCAATGATTATGGATAGCAAGGCAAAATAAATTAGATTTCGTATTTTCATGATGAGATCACCAAAAGATAGATAAAAGAAACGAGTTGGAATAGGTTGATGACAACGCTGGCGCCATGAAGCACATGAAACTGTCTATTTTGACCGCTATCTTTGGCGTGATTAATTTTTCCGGTGAGATAAAACAGAGTAAAAGCAAATAATGCCGCGCAGATTGCAAGCAATAATTTGTTGCTTGAGTCTTGTTCGGTAAAGATGCAAATTAGGGTGACGAGACCCAGAGTAGCGTAATACTTTGGGAAAAAGTTTCTAACATATTTGCTTGACCATTCCACTGGCAAAACTTTAAAAACGGTTGGCGCAACAACTACTGTAAAAAACAGCATGATGCCAACCATGCCGGACAAGAGGTAATTAGTCATCATGTTCACTTTCTAAAAAATCATCCATAAACTCTACGAAGGGAATGGGCAGCAACCCCATCCTTCAGGGCTTCACGCACAGGGTATGCGATGAGGTCGATACTCTTCCGAACTGCAAGACGCTCTAAATAAGTGGGCGTTGGTTTTTTAATAATCGGGTACACCCAGTCAGGAAGATTCAGAAACCCTGCACGACTAATGAGTTTGATAAAGGGTTTAGCTGCTACATTGCTTGGGAAATGATCGAGCAAATCAATAATGCTTTTAGCTCGGTCGCCAAAATAGAGCTCTGGTATGTAGGCTTTAATGGCGCTCTCAGTCTCCGCATAAGTGTTTGGAATACCAGTGGCGCCCATTCTTTCGCCAAGAGATTTCATTTCTAAAAAATATTGATCTTTCTCTTTTGGGCTTAATTTTTCCTTACGATAAACCTCAAAAGAGCTCATGAAGCTGCGCGTTTCTGTGAGATGCACCCAAGCTAGTAAATGTGGATCAGTGGCTGAGTATGGTTTTCCAAATTCATCGAGGCCAGTAATTTTGGTATGAATCTGATTAACCTTCTGAATGATGTTGTCTGCCATATCGGTAGGACCGTATGTAGTAGCTGCAATAAAAAAGGCCGTTCTACCAAGGCGACCCTTTAAGTCTTTTCTAAATGAGGAGTGATCCCAAACTCCGGCTAAGGCTTGTGGATGCAGAGCCTGCAAAATCAATGAGCTGATACCGCCAATCATCATGGAAATAAAGTCTGCATGTACCTTCCAGGCTATTGATTCGGGGCCAAATAAACCACGATCACCTTTGGGGGCTAAGAATGCTACTGGTGGGCCGCTACCGCCCACCATTTCTCGAATCGTTTTCCGAATCAGCTCATCCAACATGTGCTTAGTGCATCTTCAGATTTCTTAAATCATCATCCTCGATGATTTCGGTAATGAGATCGAGCCTAATCCGTGGATTGGTTTGGGCTAAGAGGTGATTCTTTTGTGCAAGAGAAATTGGTAAGAGTTCAGCAAGGCGATTGGACACCCAGCCGCAATCATCAGTCTTAAATGGCTTTTTGAAAGGGGCATCACCTAACAAGTCTTCACTTTGAATGACCGAAATAATCTCATTGAGTAATTTAGCGACCCCTTGATGTTCTTGAGGAATAGGCATGAGTGGATCTTTATCCAGCAGCTCTACTTCACCAACCCATAGACCATTGTTTTGTTGGGTGCTATTTAGTAACTTAAAGCGCTGTGTGCCGCATGATTTAGTCATGTACAGGGCGGGCTGCACAGGGTCAAAGTCTTCGATCAACGCTAGGGTCCCAATGCTGGCAAAAGTAGGGGGTTCGCTGTCATTGGCGTTATTGGTATTTTTGATGATGCTAACCACGCCAAACTCAGTCTTCTCGCGCAAGCATTGTTTAATCATGTCCAGGTAGCGGGCTTCAAAAATTTTGAGGGCGATAACGCCGTCCGGGAAAAGTACTGTGCCCAGGGGAAATAACGGGATTTTTCGTGGGGCGGAGTTAGGTTCAGTCATGTATTCAATGTAATGGATTTGGATGCTTTTTGCTGATGACCAACTCACTGCTGAAATCCCCTCATGTTTGTATCCACGGCCAGCAATAAACCCAATTTCCGTTTACATTAGACATTCAATTCTTGGAGATCCAAAATGGTTCAAAAACTACGCATTAAGCTCGCCCGCTGGATATTGGGGAAGCATTGCCCGTGCTATCAAATGGGTTACCACAGCATGGTTGATTTTCAGCAAAGAAGTGCTGACCAGCTTGCAAAAGCCCAAGAGCGAAAAAACAAATAATTCATCTCCTGTAATTGAGTTTGCTATGAAGATTTGGCAAATGCGCAGAAATTGCGCCTTGACTCCGAAGCAGCTACTGCAGTTTTACATTGTCTTGGTATGTCTATCTTTTGTAGTGGCAATTGGATTTTTATTAGCAGGCGTCTGGGTTATTCCAATTTTTACGATTGTTGAGATAGGTGCGGTAACGATCGGATTTTTGATTTATTGCAGGCATGCGCTTGATAGCGAGACGATTGAGATTGATGGCAAACGTCTGATTGTTAAAAAGTTTATCGGCTACAAAGAAAAGGTTTATGAATTCAACACTCAGTGGGCAAAAATAGAAACCCCTCTTGAGGATGCAAAAACCTTCTTTATTAGCCAATCAAACTTACGTGTGGAGATTGGCCAATTTATCAGGCAAGAGCAGCAGTTACCACTGATTGCTTCAGTAAGGCGCCACCTGGGTTGAGCGGGGTTTGCTAAGGCGCCATGCCATTAACCCGCAGCAAATCATCTGAGTGGCTACCGAGACAAAAGTTAGTCCATTCAAGATTGCAAAATAATTGGCAAACGGTGAGAGTGCTACGGGCATGCCATCTAGTAATGCAGTCTCTCGCAAGAAATCCATTCGAGGTATTAATAGAAAGCTGCTTGTTGCGGTGACTAGGATCAGTACAAGAGCCGGCATACGAATTACCCTGAGACCATATTGCTCTCTTTTGATAAGAACATTGGCAAGACTTAAAGCAATAAAAGTGCAGCCCAATATGTAATAAGACAAGTGCTGTATCAGTATGTGCGCTAGCATACCTGCTGCTTGTGAATCGCTAATGATCAAATAGGCACTTAAGCAGCTAAAAAATTGCGCAATGACTCCGCCTAACAATAGGTATGAGCTGAATCGTAAAATTCGGTAAGCTAGGCGATATTGATCTTGAAAAGTTTCAACCATGAGCTAAATAGGGTTAAGAAGTGCGCTGCAGCAAAAAAATGAATTCAGTCTGATACTAGTTGTAATCTAACATTTCTGCTAAGTTCAAATGGACCTCAATAAAGCAGCAAAAGCGGCTCTCAATACTCTGGTAGACATAGCCAGTCATTCGGTTAACGGCCAACCAGTGCCTGTTCCTGAGCTTGCTAAAAGGCAAAATTTATCCATCAGTCGGATTGAGCTTTTGTTGCGACCATTAAGGGAGTCAGGTTTTGTTAAGGGCACTAAAGGTCGCAGAGGGGGTTACGTATTATCTCAAGATCCTGGCTTGATTACGATAAAGGATATCGTACTTGCCATGAATCTCATTAAAAAGCGCAAGGTAGAGTTATCCGATATTGCCAAAGAGCTTTACCAATCCTTAGAGGCCTATATGCTCAGTTGTATGGCCAACGTCACCTTGGCATCCACTATTAAAGATTACGTTCCCAGCTTTAGCGATCTTAAAAACGCTCCCGAGCGAACTATTTACGCCCCTCTTGATCCGAAAAAAGAAAAGAGACAAAAGGGTGAGGTTCAAAAAGTGGTCAAGGCGCAATTTAAAAAAGTGGAAGATGTCCCGCGTGGGCCTAATTCTGTATTTGACTTTGCAAACTTCCTGGATCGTAGTCCAAGTTAAAGCTTAGGTTGAAGGGCTTTAATCTAGAGGCCCCATCATCCGATTCTCTGATTTTATGAATAAGCAATCGATCGATTATCCAACTCTTGCTTTTATTGATATCGAGACAACTGGTTCAAATTTTGACAGAGATCGTATTACAGAAATAGGCATTAAAACGCTTTCTAATAACGGGGTATCTATCTGGGAGAGCTTAATCAACCCCCATTTATATATTCCGCAAAATATTCAAAGACTCACTGGGATCTCCCCGCAAATGGTCTCTGACAAGCCTAGCTTTGAAGAAATTGCCAGAGACCTAAAAGCAGAGCTCGAAGGTAAGATATTTGTTGCCCACAATGCGCGCTTTGATTATGGATTTATTAAGGCCTCTTTTAAAAGAATGGGTGTGGATTTCAAGCCCAAGGTCTTATGTACCGTCAAACTCTCAAGACTCCTATTTCCCAACCAAGCTCGCCACAACCTAGACACCATCATTCGTGAGCATGGTTTGACTGTCAGTGCTAGACATAGGGCGCTTGGCGACGCAGACTTACTTTTTCAGTTTTGGCAAATTTGTGAGAGAGAAGTTGGTAAAGAGCGTTTGCTAGAGGCTCTCAATCAGTTGGTTGGAAATGCAAGTCTACCGCCAAATATCGATCAGGAATTAATTGACTCGATACCTGATACGCCTGGGTGCTACATCTTTTATGGAGAAAATAGAACCCCTTTATATATTGGGAAAAGTATTTCCCTGCGCAGTAGGGTGATGGGGCACTTTCAAGGCTCGTTAACGCAGCGCAAGGAAATGAAATTATCTTTACAGGTAAGAGATATTGACTGGATTGAAACGGGTGGAGAGCTAGGGGCTTTAATATTGGAGTCTAAGCTTATTAAAGAGCGCATGCCCAGTATGAATATTAAGCTTCGACGATCAAGAGATCTTTGTGCGTGGAGTCTCAATAAAGATGCTAATGGGGCGCTAAAGCCAACGCTTGTGAACCACAAAGATCTCATGCCGGGCCTGCAAGACAATCTTTTTGGTTTGTTTTATAACAAAAGAGAGGCTAACTCCT
The DNA here is from genome assembly GCF_001595965.1 of Polynucleobacter yangtzensis. Taxonomy (GTDB): domain Bacteria; phylum Pseudomonadota; class Gammaproteobacteria; order Burkholderiales; family Burkholderiaceae; genus Polynucleobacter; species Polynucleobacter yangtzensis. The sequence goes on along the minus strand of NZ_LOJI01000040.1, from coordinate 291,090 downwards.
ATCTAAAGGCGATTGCAAAAAAATATCGCTTATGCGAGGTATTGCTGGGGCTTGAGAAAGCGGTTGATGGAAAAGCCTGCTTTGGATATCAAGTGAAACAATGTAGTGGCGCATGCATAGGCATCATGCCTACTGAAATGCATAATCTGCAATTAAGGACGGCAATGGAGTTATATCGGGTGCAGGTTTGGCCTTACAAGGGCCCAATAGCCATCAAAGACAATGGAGAAATGATTGTCTTGGATAAATGGTGCTACTTGGGTACTGCCATTAATGAGGATGAGTTGACTGAACTCAAAAGTGCTGGCGATGCTGAATTCGATCTTGATATTTATAAGATCGTTAAAAAAGCATTAGCCGGACAATATCAAAACCAAGTGATTCATCTTAGTTAAGAAGCGCTATGTCTACCATCGTCTATTGGTTTAGGAATGATCTTCGTTTGGAAGATAACCCCGGTTTTAAAGAAGCATGCGCATCAGCTAAGCATCTTTTACCAATTTATATTCATCCGGATAGCAATGATGATTTAACCGGCTGGGGATTCCCTCGATTTGCTAATCACTCTAGAGAATTTTTACAGCAATCGTTAGATGAACTTCGTCATCAATTAATTGCTAGGGGCTCTAATTTGCTAGAGCTCAGTGGCGAGCCATCAAAGGTTTTTCAATTAATAAGAGACCAAACTGCATTTGACCTCATTTATTGCGAGCAAATCCAAGCGCCAGAAGAGCTTGCAGAGGTAGATGTAATCAAGAATCTGGGTTTCAATGTCAGGCAATTTTGGCAATCAAGCATGCTTGATCCCAAGGACTTGCCATTTGATTTGCAGGAGATGCCGGATGTATTTACTAAATTCCGACAGGAGGTTGAACGTAGAGGTCTTTTCTATGCGGAACCGATTTCCACTCCAGATCACATTCCTCCATTGCCGTTGATGAGTATTGCGACTAAGCCAAAGGAAGCCTTATTTCCCAAGCAAGTCGAATCGCTTTTTAGTGGTGGAGAGCTGAGTGCTTTAGCCCATTTAGATCAGTACTTTAAGAGACGCTTGCCGGATACCTACAAGCAAACTCGTAATCAATTGACCGGCATGGACTATTCCAGTAAGTTTTCTCCATGGTTGGCTTTTGGCTGTTGCTCGGGAAGAACAATCGTGCAGAAGCTAAAAAATTATGAGTCAACATACGGAGCTAATGACGGAACTTATTGGCTGTGGTTTGAATTATTGTGGAGAGACTATTTCCGTTTTCTACATTTTAAGTATGGAGACAAGCTTTATCGACCTCATGGTTTGATTGATAAAGAGATCAATAGCTTTGATAAAAAGAAATTTCAGCAATGGATTTCTGGTTGCACAGGTGAGAACTTTATTGATGCTGGCATGCGCGAGCTCCAGCAAACCGGATTTTTATCCAATCGTATGCGTCAAGTAGTGGCGAGCTATTGGATTTATGACATGAAAGGCGATTGGCGCGCTGGAGCTGCTTGGTTTGAATCTCAGTTGGTTGACTATGATGTGTATAGCAACCAGGGTAATTGGCTATACATAGCAGGAAGAGGTACAGATCCACGCGGAGGGCGCCCATTTAATGTGAAGAAGCAAGCTCAGGATCATGATCCTGATGGCGCTTATCGATCGAAGTGGTTAAATGCGCCCTAAAGTTTAAAAGGGGGGCGTTTATTCCGTTACCAAGGCAGCTTTTCACCCGAATAAGTCAGAAAGCTTCCTGTGTCTTCTTTGTTAAGTTGTTCAATCACATTAAACATCTCAGCTGCAGCTTGATCTGCAGGCCTGCCAATCTGCTCACCACGAAATGGCTTTGAGAGTCTAGAGTTCACAGTGCCGGGATGCATTGCGATTAATGCGGTATTCGGTTTTGTGCGTCCCCATTCGATCGATGTTGTCTTCACCAACATATTGAGTGCAGCCTTAGAGGCGCGATAGCTATACCAGCCGCCAAGACGGTTATCTTCAATGCTGCCTACTTTTGCTGATAGAGTCACCATGACGCTATTTTTGGGATCTAGTAATTTTGAAAAGTGACGAATGGTTAGTGCTGGCCCAATGGCATTGACTGTCATGAGTTCCATGAGTTGCTCGGCATTGAGGTCTTCTAGCCTTTTTTCAGGCATCCACTGATTCGTGTGTAAAACCCCGATGGTATTAATGATGAGTTGAAAAGGCGCCACTTGAGAGAGTGCAGTTGCACAGGATTCAATAGATTCCAGATTTTGATAATCGATTGGAAATTCAGTATGGCGATGAATGCCGACAACCTCTGAGCATGCGGGGTTGGTTTTCAAAAGATCCATGAAGGCAGAGCCTATGGTTCCGGAAGAGCCAATAACTAGTGCGCGAAAGGGGCTGGGAAGTAAGCTCATGTTGCTCTGTTGAAGAAATTCAATAAATGGGGTGGATTGAAGAGACTTTAGCGCAGATCGCGCATGAGCGTACGCGGCAAAATTTTCTTTCAAGCAAACCCTTCATTTGCTTGCTATGCTTACTCCTGTTTATAAATCAGAAATGCAATAAGTGAATATCCACTCCGATTACAGTAAGAGAGTTGTCATCAACCACCATGACCTACCTTGGGTTCCTAGCCCAGAGGTAGGGATCGAGAGACGTATGCTTGATCGCATGGGTGATGAGGTAGCAAAGGCAACCTCAATTGTTCGCTATCAACCGGGATCTAAATTTCAAACGCATACCCATGAATTTGGTGAAGAGATCTTTGTTTTAGATGGCGTCTTTAGTGACGAGACAGGCGATTATCCTGCTGGCACTTATATGATGAACCCGCCTGGATCTTCCCATGCGCCATTCAGCCAGTCTGGCTGCACTCTTTTTGTGAAGTTGCGACACCTTGGCTCAGATCAAGTCGAGCGAGAGATAGTCAATACGAAAACTGCTCCTTGGTTTCAGGGAATGGTACCCGGTCTTAATGTCATGCCGTTGATGACACAGGGTAGCGGATCGACTTTAGTGCGATGGGCGCCTCAAACTTATTTCAATCCTCATAAGCATTATGGTGGCGAGGAAATTTTTGTGGTGGATGGCGTATTTGAAGATGAGCATGGGCGCTACCCGGCTGGCTCCTGGATTAGAAGTCCGCATATGAGCCTGCATCAGCCCTTTAGTAAAGAGGGCTGCACTATTTTTGTAAAGACTGGTCATTTATTAGGCTGATTTCAGAGTCTTGATCTAGCGGCTGCGCTTGAATGGCATTGCGATGGATAATGGTGCTCACATCATTATTTGCACTATTTTGGAATCATTCCCATGGAAATTAAGGTCAATTTTCTCGACAAGCTGCGTCTTGAAGCTAAGTTCGATGACTTTACGGTAATTGCCGATCAACCCATTCGATACAAGGGTGATGGTTCTGCGCCAGGACCGTTTGATTATTTCTTAGCTTCATCGGCGTTGTGCGCCGCTTACTTTGTGAAGCTGTACTGCGAGACTCGTAATTTATCTACTGAGAATATTCGCCTATCGCAAAATAATATTGTTGATCCAGAGAATCGCTATAAACAGATTTTTAAGATTCAAGTTGAATTGCCAACAGATATTTCTGCTGCAGACCGCCAGGGTATCTTGCGTTCTATCGAGCGCTGCACAGTTAAGAAGGTAGTGCAGGAAGGGCCTGATTTTGTTATTGAAGAGGTCGCAAATCTAGAGGCCGATGCGCAGAGTCTACTGACCCTAAAACCCAATGCAGGAGCTAGCACCTATATTGTTGGTAAAGATCTTCCTTTGGAGGAGACGATTGCCAATATGTCGGCATTGCTCGCAAATCTCGGCATCAAGATTGAAATTGCCTCATGGCGCAATCTCATTCCCAATGTCTGGTCCCTACATATACGTGATGCACATTCACCAATGTGCTTTACCAATGGCAAAGGCTCAACCAAGGAAAGTGCACTGGCATCTGCTTTGGGCGAATACATTGAGCGTCTAAGTAATAACCATTTTTATGCGGGTGCTTACTGGGGTGAGGATATTGCTAATGCAGAATTTGTGCATTACCCCAACGAACAATGGTTTAAGTCTGGTAAGAAGGATGCGTTGCCGACAGAAATTTTGGATGAGTACTGTCTAAAAATCTATAACCCAGACGGTGAGTTGCGCGCATCCCATTTGGTGGATACCAATTCTGGAAATGTACAGCGCGGTATCTGTTCATTGCCTTATGTGCGTCAATCCGATGCCAAGACAGTCTACTTTCCGTCGAACTTGATTGAAAATCTCTTTGTGAGTAATGGCATGAGTGCAGGCAATACACTTGCCGAAGCCCAAGTTCAATGTCTATCAGAAATCTTTGAGAGAGCAGTTAAGCGAGAAATTCTGGAGAGTGAAATTGCGCTTCCAGATGTGCCGCAGGAGGTGTTAGCTAGGTATCCCGGCATTTTGGCGGGCATACAAAGTCTAGAAGAACAGGGCTTCCCAGTGTTGGTAAAGGATGCATCGCTTGGCGGCATCTACCCAGTGATGTGTGTCACGTTGATGAATCCCCGCACAGGCGGCGTATTTGCCTCTTTTGGTGCGCACCCTAGCTTAGAAGTTGCTCTAGAGCGAAGTTTGACGGAGTTGCTACAGGGCCGCAGCTTGGAGGGTTTGAACGATTTGCCACCACCTACATTTGCAAGTGAAGCAGTAACTGAGCCTAATAACTTTGTAGAGCATTTTATTGACTCTAGTGGCATCGTGTCCTGGCGCTTCTTCAGCGCAAAATCCGATTATGAATTTGTTGATTGGGATTTCTCGAGCAAGGGTGAGGATTCCAATGCTAAAGAAGCCGAAACTTTATTTAGCATTCTCAAAGAGCTTGGTAAAGAAGTCTATGTAGCTGAATATGACGAGTTAGGGGCAATTGCCTGCAGAATTTTGGTGCCAGGATATTCTGAGGTCTACCCAATCGAAGATCTTGTCTGGGATAACACCAACAAAGCATTGTTATTCCGTGAAGATATTCTGAATTTATCGCGCTTGGATGATGCGCGCTTAGCATCCCTGCTCGAGCGCTTAGAAAATAATGAGCTTGATGAGTATGGCGATATCGCTACGCTCATTGGAATCGAGTTTGATGAGAATACCGTTTGGGGTCAGTTAACGGTACTTGAATTAAAGCTTCTGACTCAACTCGCTTTAAAGCAATATGAAGAGGCGCATGACTTAGTGGGCGCCTTTCTGCAGTACAACGACAATACGGTCGAGCGCAAATTGTTTTACCAAGCAATGGATGCAGCCTTGGAAGTCTTGCTAGATGATGAGCTTGAAATGGCTGATTACGAAGTGAACTTCCGCCGGATGTATGGCGATGCGCGTATGGATGCTGTGCTTGGCTCTATCGATGGCAGCGTTCGCTTCTTCGGATTAACGCCAACTAGCATGCAGTTAGAAGGGCTTGATAGGCACCATCGCCTAATTGACAGCTATAGAAAGCTGCATCAGGCGCGGGCCAAGAGTCTTTAAGCAATCAATATATTTAACCTTCAAAGGTCAGTAATGAAAGAAATAACTCCAGCTGAAGCAATTACATCGCGCATGTCAGTGCGTGCATTCACAAAAGAGGGTGTTTCAAAAGACATCATTCTCAAGCTACTCAATATCTCTGCGCGCGCACCTTCTGGAACTAATACTCAACCTTGGAAAGCTTATGTCATAGAAGGGACTGCTCTCAAAGATCTATGTACAAAAGTATGTGCGGCGTATGACAGTATTGCCGCCAATCCAGAGTTAGCAAAAGAATATCAACCTGCTTATGAGTATTACCCCGCCAAATGGTTTAGCCCCTACATCGATAGGCGTCGTGAAAATGGCTGGGGCTTATATGGGTTGCTAGGAATTACTAAGGGCGATAAAGACAAGATGCATGCACAGCATCGCAAAAACTTTGAAGCATTTGGCGCTCCCGTATGTTTATTTTTCACAATCGACAAGGAGCTTGGTAGAGGCTCAATGCTTGACTATGGAATGTTCTTGCAAAACATCATGGTCGCCGCAAGAGGTGAGGGTTTGGATACTTGCCCGCAGGCAGCTTGGAATGATTACGCAAAGATCATCTTGCCCGCTATTGGCGCCAAGGAGAATGAGATGCTGGTGTGCGGTATGGCACTAGGGTATGCCGATAAAAATGCCTTGGTGAATACCTTTCACACCCCCCGAGTGGCTGCTGAGGAATTCACTACCTGGGTTAAATAGAGTTATTTAGCTCAGGAGTTCTTGCCACTGCTGGCGATTTCTGCCTAATTATTAGGCAATTAAATCTAAAGAGCTTATATCTAAGTTATTGATATACCTCATTTAAAGCCTTGAAATGCGGTTTGGTAAAAAATATGTTGCTTTGCAACAAAAATATATTGCTTTTGGAAAATGTGGCTCTTAAAATGGTGCATCGCAATAAAAAACCATTTATTAAATAAAGGATAGATCATGTTCCAAGCTCAATTAAACGACCAATTCGCTGCTGCACAAGCAAAAGCTATCGAAAACGCTAAACATTTGGCACAAGTTGCTGTTGAAAGCGCTCAAGAATTAGCTGAAATCAACCAAGCTGCTGCTAAAGACGCTTTGGTTGCTGCTCAAGATACAAGCTCACAATTGTTAGCAATCAAAGATCCACAACAATTGGCTAAATTGGCTCAGCCAGAAGCTGCTCAAGAAGCTGCTAAATACGCCGCTGCTTACCAAGCTAAAGTAAACCAAGTAGTTCGTAACGGTAACAAAGAAGTTGCTCAAGTAGTTGACGCTTCTATTGATGACGCACGCGCTGATTTGGTTAAGTTTGTTAAAGAAGCTACTAAGACAGCTCCTGCTGGTTCTGAGGCATTTGTTTCTGCATTCAAAACTGCATTTGAGTCTTCACTCCAACAGTTCGACCAAGTTCGCGCATCTGCAACTGACGCATTTGCTAACTTTGAGAAGAGTGTTGATGCTGCTATGGCAAACATTCAAGGTCAATACGCTGTTGCTAAGCCAGCTGCTAAAAGCCGTAAAGCTTCTGCTTAATTAGCTGCTTAGTTTTAGTGTTAAAAAAAGCCACCTTCGGGTGGCTTTTGTTTTTCCAGGAATGAGATTACTTATTCAATCCAAGTAATAAAACTTTCCTTGGGCTTTCTGACTTTTTTCAGGCTCACCAACCAATCCTCATCGGCTTTTCTGTAGCCTAATGGCAGCATGACCACGCTGCGCAGACCCTTTTCTTTGAGGTTTAGGATTTCATCTAGAGCTGCAGCATCAAATCCCTCCATTGGCGTGGAGTCTACTTGCTCATAGGCGGCTGCAATGAGTGCAGTCCCCAATCCAATATAGGCTTGTTTTGCTGCATGGGTGTAATTGGTTTCAGCATCACGAGAGGTGTAGCCACTGAGTAACTTTTGACGATAGATATCACCTGCTTCACTTTTGAAGTTACGAATCTTCTCGGTCATATCAAATGATTGATTAATGCGATCTGCTGTGTAGGTATCCCAGGCTGCAAAAACTAGCAAATGAGAAGAATCAACTATTTGAGTTTGGTCCCAAGCAATCGCCTTAATCTTTTCACGAATAGCTTTATTGGTAATGACTAGCACCTCATATGGCTGTAATCCGCTGGAGCTCGCAGTTAGCCGAATAGCTTCTAAAATTTGCTCAACCTTTTCTTGGGGTACGGCTTTTGTCGGATCCATTTTTTTAGTTGCGTAACGCCACTGTAGATTCTCAATTAAGCTCATTCTGATTCCTTTAAGATTGGTGAATATATAGATGGTTCAGTGTAATTTATATCTTGATAGTCTCAATAACTGGCAATTCATTTGCATGTAAAAAGGGGCCCTAAGACCCCTTTTTTAACTACAGATTCTCTTGATTCTATTAGGCAGCTAAGGCCTCTTCAGGCTCAGTAACTGATGAGCGGATCAGGTAATCAAATGCGCCGAGAGAAGCCTTGGCACCTTCGCCCATGGCGATGATGATTTGCTTGTAAGGAACAGTCGTGCAATCACCCGCTGCAAATACTCCAGGTAAAGAAGTTTCACCTTTTGCATCCACAATGACTTCGCCATGTTTTGACAAATCAAGAGTACCTTTGAGCCAATCCGTGTTTGGCAATAAACCAATTTGCACAAAGATGCCTTCAAGCTCAAGAGTATGCTCAGAATTATTGGTGCGATCTTGGTAGCGCAAGCCATTGACTTTGCCACCTGCACCCAATACCTCTTTGGTAAGAGCGCTCATGATGACGGTTACATTTGGCAGGCTAGCCATTTTCTTCTGAAGCACTGCATCAGCACGTAATTTGCTATCAAACTCAATTAAGGTGACGTGGCTCACAATGCCGGCCAAATCAATTGCAGCCTCAACGCCAGAGTTACCACCGCCAATGACGGCAACACGCTTGCCTTTGAATAAAGGGCCATCGCAGTGAGGGCAGTAGGCAACACCTTTGCCACGGTACTCTTGTTCGCCAGGAACATTCATTTCTCTCCAGCGAGCACCAGTGCTCAAGATAACGGATTTGCTTTTCAGTACCGCACCATTAACCAATTCCACTTCAAGACCATTGGCAGTTTTGCGCAATGCATTAGCACGCTGCAAATTCATGATGTCGACTTCATAGCTCTTTACATGTTGCTCAAGCGCTTGAACCAATTTAGGCCCCTCAGTCTCTTTAACAGAGATGAGGTTTTCAATGCCCATGGTATCCATGACCTGGCCGCCAAAGCGCTCTGCCACGATGCCGGTACGGATGCCTTTACGTGCTGCGTAGATTGCCGCCGCTGAACCAGCAGGTCCACCGCCGATAACTAAAACGTCATATGGATCTTTGGCGGAGAGCTTTGCAGCCTCTTCTTTAGGGCTTGCAGTATCGAGCTTAGCCACAATCTCTTCAACACTCATGCGGCCTTGTCCAAACACTTCGCCATTCAAGATCACGGTTGGTACCGCCATGATTTGGAATTGATCTACCAATTCTTGATAGAGGGCGCCGTCAACCATTTCATGGGTAACGTTTGGGTTTAGGGCAGCCATGAGATTGAGTGCTTGCACAACATCAGGACAGTTATGGCATGACAAGGAAATAAAAGTCTGGAAGTTGAGCTTGCTATCAAGCTTAATGATGCGATCAATGATCTCTTGCTCTACTTTTGCTGGATAGCCGCTGGCTTGCAAAATGGCCAAAATGAAAGAGGTCATTTCATGGCCCATTGGTAGGCCCGCAAAGATAATGCGCGCTTCTTGATCGAGCTTGCTTACAGTGAAGCTAGGAGTATGCGTAGCTTTACCATCTGTTTTGACGGTAATCTTGTCAGACTGCTCAGCCACTTCATTTAAGAGTTCAAGCATCTGCTTTGAACTGTCGCCTTCATCTAGGCTTGCTACGAGAACGATAGGGCTAACAATCTTTTCAAAATACACTTTTAACTGAGATTTGATATTGGTATCGAGCATGGTAATTTCCTTGGGTAATTTTTTTAGGTGAGTCTATTGGGCAGGATGTTGTCCTCTCCAATAGACTCTCCGAAGAGAGTCTATGGATTAGAGCTTCAGCTTAGATCTTGCCTACGAGATCCAAAGAAGGAGTCAATGTTGCGGCGCCCTCTTTCCACTTAGCTGGGCAAACTTCGCCTGGGTGTGCAGCTGTGTACTGTGCAGCTTTTAGCTTGCGCAATGTTTCAGAAACGTCACGTGCGATTTCGTTAGAGTGAATTTCTGCAGTCTTAATCACACCTTCTGGATTGATGATGAATGTGCCGCGCAATGCCAAACCTGCTTCAGGAATGTGAACGCCAAATGCATTTGTTAATGTGTGTGTTGGATCGCCAACGAGTGGGAACTTTGCTTTACCAACAGCAGGAGATGTCTCATGCCAAACTTTGTGTGAGAAATGTGTATCAGTTGTCACGATATACACTTCAGCACCCATCTTTTGGAATTCTGGATAGTTCTCAGCCGCATCTTCAATTTCTGTTGGGCAGTTGAAAGTAAATGCTGCTGGCATAAAAATCAGAACTGACCAATGACCTTTGAGGGTTTCGTCAGTAATCGTTACAAACTTGCCGTTATGGAAAGCTTCGGTTTTAAATGGTTGAACTGCAGTATTGATGATGGACATCTGTGCTCCTTGTTTTGGTTAATCAATCTTTTTAGTAGCTAATGCAACTGAGTGGATTTTGAACCTCAGTTTTTTATTTGTCTAATGAATAAATTTGATATTTATGATCGAATTTATTGATAATAGGCTCTAGGGGCTTCATTCGCCCTCAGGGTGGCCTAAATAACGCTATTTGGTGGAATTGACCTTTTGGAGTTTTAAAGGATCTAGGTACATCTTTGGGCTATAGTGCCCCATTAAAGAGATAAATGTAAAAAAGCGCCAGTATCGAGCGCCATCACCTTTTATGAAATTGTTTTTATTTTTCCTTTTCACTCTTTTCGTTTCGGCTAGCCATGCAGAAGAATTGTTTGTGCCACTCTCGCAGTTCGACAATGATTCTCAGCGCTTGACTAACAATAAGGTTCTGGAGTTTTGGGGTTATCACAATTACGACAATAACGATAATTATCAAAATGTTTTGAAGTTACGTTACTACAATCCTCTCGAAGCGGGCGATTGGCAAGGGCGTATCCGTTTAGATACTTCTTATGCCTCCAGTTACAACTCGATTTCTTCAGCCAATAATGCAGGGCAGTACAGTGCCGGTAACACCATGGTCACTATCTGGGGGCAGGACAAAACTTTTCTGAAGCCTTTGGGTGCTTTGGTTGGTGGGCGCGTCATATTTCCATTTGGCAACAATGGACAGTGGGCAGTGGGGCCGCAATTGAACTGGTCGTTTGTACCTACAGTTAATAGTCTTTTGGGTCTGACAGATTTCTCTCCGCTGATTCGGTATATGTACGGCTTTGATACCAAAAATAATAGTCTTGTTGTGAATCCAACTCAGCCAGCATTAATGCGAAGCTTGCAGCTTTATCCAACCGTTGGCTTCCAGTTATCCCCCAATACCATGCTGCGTTTTTGGGACGAAAACGGCGCTGTTTATAACTCTGCTGGCGGAGGCTGGTTTGTGCCAATTGATGCGATGGTGACACATCGTCTAACAAAAAACTGGGTATTTGCTATAGGCGGAAGCAAGCAGGTGGTACAAACCTATCGCCAGTATGACTGGTCCACCTATGCGAAGATTTCTTATAACTTTTAGGCACCAATGCTCCCTTGGATATTGGCTCTGCAGTCTATAATTTCTTTCAAAATTAGTAGTAAATATTACCCAATCAGCATCGATCCCCAATAGGGCTTTTATGAAGAAAAAAATTCTGGCGTCATTCCTCTCAGTTTCAGCAATCTTGACTACCGCGAGCGTTGCTCATGCTGATCAAGATTTATCGCCACTCCCCAAAATTGCAGATGAATGGCGCTTCGAGGTTACTCCTTATTTGTGGGGCTCCGGAGTAACCTCTTCACTCTTTTATAACGACCGCTACCTTAATACAGCCACGCTTTCTACGAGTAATGTGCTGGGTGATCTGAAATCAGGCGGCATGATTACTGCCGAAGCGCATTACGGTAAATGGGGCATCTTCGGCGATCTCGTCTCTGCAACTCTTCAAACAACAGGTAATTCAAATGTTTCTGTGAAGCCGCCTTCATTGGGTGGCGCAGTAGTACCGGTTAATGTCGCAGATAAGGTCACGTTGCAACAAAATATAATTACTGGAGCGGCAACCTATACGGTCCTCAGCAATCAGAATATTTACCTGGATGGGTTATTAGGTGCGCGCGGCATCATGGCAACTGCTACTGTCTCGGCAGACTTGTCTGCATTTGGATACTCGAGAGGTGTGGTTGACTCTAAATCTGTCTCCACTCTTGATCCCATTGTCGGCTTTAAGGGTCGCTATCGTATTGCTGACTCCACTTGGTACATTCCCTTTTATGCGGACATCGGCGGCGGTGGCGGCACTACCAATATGACTTGGCAGGGTGTTCTTGGCGTGGGTAAAACATTTGAAAAATGGGTGGACGTATCGCTTGCCTATCGTACCTTGTACTACGACATGAATGGTGATGGGCTTTTGCAGAAAACTACCTTTAAGGGTCCGCAGATAGCTGCAACATTTAAGTTTTAAATACGCCGACCACTCATACTGGATTAATCAATTAAGCGCTGGGACAAAAACATGAAACTCGCACCAAAACTACTTTCCGCACTGTTAATGGCGCAATGCGCAGTCACCTTTGCTAAAGGCAATGCCGATACGATTTTTTATGGTGGTCCCATTGTGACAGTGAATGCTAAGAACGAAGAAGTTCAGGCGCTCGCAGTACAAAATGGCAAGATTGTTGCAGTCGGCACTAAAGATGCGGTTACTAAAGAATGGCAGACTGAATCTACCAAAGTGATCGATCTAAAAGGTCAAACTTTGATGCCAGGTTTTGTAGAGCCTCATGTGCATATCCTGGTGACCTCAGTGTTCGAAGGCTTGGGCTTGAATTTAAGTAACTTTACTTTGCCTTATGACACCAAAGAAACATTGATTAAGAAAATGAAGGCCGCCCTCAAAGACGTGCCTGCTGGCGGATGGCTTTTTGGCTTTGGTGTTGATCCATCACGCACCACACCTTTTATGGCTGAGCTCACTGCGGATGATTTAGATACGGTTTCGAAAGATGTTCCCATTTTTATCGTGAATCAATCCGGTCATATTGGCTATGTAAATCACAAGGCTTTGGAGTTAGCTGGCGTTACAGATAAAACACCAAATCCTCCAGGTGGCGGTATTTATGTGAAGGATGCTAAAGGCAAGCTGACAGGCAAATTAGTAGAGCCACCTTCTTACTTGCCATTTATGGCAAAGATGCCAGCTCCTACCGAGGCTCAATTATTTGGCGCTATTCAAGGCACCATGAAAAAAATTGCCTCAACCGGTGTAACTACTGCTTCTGAAATGAGTGTTGGCGGGAATTTCGGCGTTGATAAAGAGGTTGCAATTTATAAGGCTATTTTTGCTAAAGATGCAGCACCTATTCGAGTGCGCGGCTATTTATTTAGCGAGGCTTTACCTACAGGCAAAACCTCTGTTAAGCCAAATGAGGGCGATGACAAATTGCGCTTTATTGGTATTAAATATATTTCAGATGGTTCTACTCAAGGTTTAACGGCCGCTCTAAATGCACCTTATACCTATCCAAAAAACTCCAAATGGAGCGGAGCGTTGAACTTTAAAGATGCTGAAATTTATGCGTCCATGAAGGGGTTCTTTGATCAGGGCTGGCAAATTTCTACTCACTCTAATGGTGATAAGGCAATTGATCAAACTCTTGCGAGCTATTCAAAATTACTTGCCGGTAATCCTAAGCCTCAAGATCGTCGTTTGCGTATGGAGCATTTCACTGTTAATACTGAAGCCCAAGTAAAGCAGGCAGCCAAGTTAGGAGTGGTGCCTAGCTTCACTATTGGCCACGTAGATTATTGGGGCGCTGCATTTAACGATCATATTATTGGACCAGAGCGTGCTAAGCGTATAGATCCAGCAGGAGACTTCAAACGTGCAGGCGGTAAATTTACATTGCATAGTGATTCACCCGTTTCAAATGTGGGTCCTTTGAATTACGTTAGCGAAGAAGTAACGCGCTTATGGCAGTTGCCACCCCAAAAGGTTTTAGGGCCTGATCAAGCGGTTTCGGTTGACGATGCAATACGTGCCATCACCATCGACGCTGCCTATCAAATTTTTGCAGACAATATCGTGGGCAGCTTAGAAGTAGGCAAACAAGCCGACTTAGTTATTTTGGAAAAGAATCCTCGTCAAACAGCGCCAACTGATATTCGTAATATTAAAGTAAAAGGTACGTGGATTGATGGCAAGCCAGTTAGCCTGCAGTAAATATCTCTTAATTGTTGTCGGTATTTAATAAAGACACTCGCTGATGCGGGTGTTTTTATTTGCCTACAACAACTTAGAAAACTAAACTGAGCTTAAGTAAATGCCACAACACCAGCAATAAGATTAATCGCTAGTGCAAGCAGGGAAGCGTTAAACACAAAAGCAGTCATTCCCTGGATCATGACTAAAAACCGGATTCTGGAGCTGGCAATGTTGACGTCAGCAGTCTGGCAAGTCATACCAATTACCATAGAAAAGTAAAGAAAGTCTACATAGGTAGGCCTTTGCTTGCCGGCAAATAGCAAAGGGGCTTCTTTGGTTTTCTCAAACTCTTGATAGTAGGCGTGAGCGTAATGCAGGGCAAAAGCTGTATGTACAAATAACCAAGAGATCGCATATGTGCTTAGCACTAGGCAAACGTGACGAATAGCCAAATGAATAGGAAGGGTTTTAATGCCCGAGAGAATGATCACGATAGTGATCAGGCTTGCAGCTGCTGCCAAAATAATGATGAGCAGGATGATTGCAGCGCCATCATCCTCTTTCTTTGAAAGCCACAAGATATTTTCTTGGGTTGAATAGAACATCATGATGTAGGTAAGAGCCAAGTAAAGACTTCCTGCTAGCGCCCAAGAGAGGGCTAGGCTAATGGTGGAGGAAGACTCAGAGGAGAGCAGAAAAAATGCCCCAAAGCCAGCAATGGCGACAATAATCAGTCTTGATATGGCGCTGATGTGGTGCCAGTGTTGTGTCCAGTGTGTCGCTTTCATAGTGATACTAGTATGCACTTAAAATAAAGTCTGACATCTCCAGGATTGCACTTCTTTGTGATTGAATGGTGATAGACAGTACTAACAAGCTTAATTAAGTGGAGGGCCGCAAAGTGCGTTCAAATATTAGAAGTTGGAGCTTAGTAGCGGGCGCACTCATTATTTTGGCCGCCTGCATTTTTGCTTATTTATCGACAAGGCTCGCTGAGGCTGATTTAGCAAGTTTGATTAACATGCTTACCCCATCTGTTCGCTGGGCTGCATAAGCTAGTTTATTCAAATATCTGGTGCCTATCTTGCTGCAGGGGGCTCCATCTACTGGTATTTCTCTATAGAAACCCATCCTTAGTGGAGTAGATTGGTATCTGACATTACCCATCTGAAAGGTTGATATGAGCAAGAAACCATTTGATATGAAAGCTATGCCGGGACAACAAAGTGCTGTTGATGCAACCAGAGCCGCCGGACGTGTGGCGATAGAAAGTGCTCAGGCGATTACGCAGATCAATCAGCAAGCTACACAAGAGTTGGCTGCGATGATTCAGAAGCGGGTGTCTGAGCTCATGAAGACTCAAGACCCTAAATCTGCTTTCGAGTATGTTCATGCTGAGGTATTGCAGGATGCGGCTAAAGAGATTGCTCAATATCACAATCAGTTATTGCAAGTATTAAAGAGTGGTAATCAGGAGTTGACTGATATTGCTGAAACAATGATTCAGGAATCTAAAGCAGACCTCATTCACTTTGTAAATGAAGCTACTGATAACGCGCCAGTTGGCAGCGAGGCTTATGTATCCGTATTTAAAACATCTTTCAATAACGCGTTACAGAATTTTGAATTGATTCGTGCTGCAATGGCTGACTCATTCACTAATTTTGAGAAGAGCGTTGAGAATGTCAGCAATCTTTCAAGCCAAAAAGGCTCTTCAAAAAAGAAGGGTTGAGCCTTTAAGGTTGTAGTTCAATATTGTTTCTGAAATTGCAGGGCGATTTTGATAGTCTGAAAATGAATATCGACAGTAGATTCAATTTCTTTGCCGTAGCCGCCCGCCATTGAGAATGCAATAGGCAGCTGCCGATCTAGTGCGTATTGAAACACCATTTCATCTCGCAGACGCATCCCATCCTTGCTGATATTCAGTCTTCCGAGTCGATCGCCCTCATGTGGGTCGGCGCCAGCCAAGAAAATCAGGCAATCTGCCTTAAATCGTGAATCTAATTGATCAAGGGCTGTACTCAATGAGTGCAAGTAGACTTCATCATTGCTGCCATCAGCCAGGCCCACATCCAGATCACTTTGCTCTTTCTTAAAGGGAAAATTATTTTCCCCGTGAATGGATAGAGTGAAGATGGAATCATCATTTTGCAAAATGGCTGCAGTGCCGTTTCCCTGATGAACATCCAAATCAATCACAGCAACTTTTAGGGATGGGTTAATTTCTTTTTGCAGAGTCCGTGCTGCGATAGCGGAATCATTAAATACACAAAATCCACTTCCGGTATCGCGATAGGCATGATGAGTGCCTCCAGCTAGATTGGCGGCGATACCTTCTTGGATAGCCGTTTTGGCTGCGGCTACAGTGGCGCCTGCTGAACGTCGTGAGCGCTCAACCATTTGACTGCTCCAGGGAAAGCCGATTTCTCTTTGCTCTTGTGCTGAAAGTGTTCCCTCTATCACTTTAATGAGGTAGCTTGGATCATGAGCATACAAAATTTGCGTATCTGTTACTGACGGCGCTTCAACCAGCTCAATACCTGCTTGCGATCCCACTAAATCTCGCAAGCGTGAGTACTTCTCCATCGGGAAGCGATGCCCTGCCGGTAACGGCAATACAAAATGGTCGGTATAAAAAGCCTTCAAACTTCTCTCGCGTATTCCTTGAGGATGTTCATCGGCACTGTTTCCAGCGCCTTAATGTGTGTACTTTCTAGCTTGATATATGGAGCGCAATTGGCGTTTAATGCCTCAACCCAGCGATTGATACATAAGCACCATTGGTCACCCGCAAGTAAACCAGGGAATCGATACTCTGGTCTGGGGGTAATGAGATCGTTCCCCTTTTGCAGGCTAAATTGCAAAAAGGCATCTGTAACGATGGCGCATACCAAATGACTACCCACATCTTCTTCGTTGGTTTTGCAGCAACCATCTCTAAAAAACCCTGTTAGAGGATCAAAGGAGCAGGGAATCAGTGGCTCTCCAAATACATTCAGTGCAATCTCATTTTGCATAACAACCTTAATAGTATTAGTGCCAACCAGTTTATTGAATAAGCCGTAAACTTGCTTAACCATGACTCAACTAGAGAAACTCACTTTGTTCTATGATGGCGCTTGCCCACTATGTCAGGCGGAGATTCTTTTTTTGTCAGGACGCAATCAAGCTAACTTATTGGACTTTGTTGACATTAATTCTGAGCGGTTTGACCCTCAAAAATTGGGTGTCTCATGTGAGGCTGCCCTAGCAGCCATGTATGGCCAATTTGCTAGCGGAAAATTAATACAAGGCGTTGCTGTATTTCCTGAGGCTTATCGCCGAGCGGATTTGCCGCGTCTTGCCTGGTTCTTTTCAAGAAAGTCTTTGCAGCCATTCCTAAAATTGGGGTATATGTTTTTTGCTAAAAATAGACATGCAATCTCTAGTCTTTTTGGGCCGGCCGCACTTCGTTTAGTCAAATCCAAATCAGGGGTGATTCCGTCATGAAGAGGATGCCATTATTTCTGGTACTGACTTTGTTGACCGTGTTCTTAACAAATGGCTTTGCTCGCGAGCCAATTGAATTACCTCCAAATATCAGTTCTGCAAAATTGCAGGGTAGCGGTCGACTAACTTGGTTTGGTCTCCATGTGTATGATGCCGCGTTTTATCGGGTTGGCTCACTTTCCTCGCCCGATTTCGCGTTGAATTTACGCTACCAAAAATCTTTTTCAGGAGCATCCATTGCCAATCGTAGCGCTGAAGAGATGAAACGCATTGGGGTGCCAGAGGCTCAGGCAGTGCTTTGGGGGAGAGAGTTAACTACTTTCTTGCCGAATGTTGAGTCTGGACAAACCTTAACAGCAATATATTCCCCCAAGCAAGGGACAACTTTTTATCACGACGGCAAGCAGATCGCTCAAGTACCAGGGGCTGAATTTTCAAAAGCATTTTTTGGGATTTGGCTTGACCCAAAAACAAGTGCTCCTAAGTTGCGTACTGAGTTACTTGGACAATCCTGTCCCCCACCCATTTTTAGTGAGGCTTGTTAATTCATGAAATCCCTTCTTTCCCGAATCATCACATTAGCATTCTTTGGGCTATTTTTGGTGTCATGCTCAACGCCACAAGTTTCTCAATACGCCAATGAAAAACCCGTCCTCGATTTGAGCGAATATTTTTCTGGAACGATCGATGCCTATGGCATCTTTACTGACCGCAGTGGTGAAGTAAAGAAACGCTTTACGGTATTAATCAAAGCAAATTGGACAATGGTTGATGGAAAAAAAGTAGGCACCCTAGATGAAAGCTTTGAATATTCTGATGGCACTAAGCAAAAGCGTATTTGGACACTTACAGAGCAGTCCCCGGGAAATTACATTGGTAGAGCGGATGACGTGGTGGGAGACGCGCAGGGTCAATTGGCTGGCAATGCCCTAAATTGGACTTATACCCTTGCTTTGCCAGTTGATGGCACTATTTACAACGTTCAATTTAATGATTGGATGTATCTAGTTACGCCTAAAGTAATGCTCAATAAGGCCAAAATGAGTAAGTTTGGCATTGAGCTCGGCGAAGTAACCTTGAGCTTCTACAAGCGCTAAGCAAAAGCATGGGATTTGTGTCACACTTTCCGCGAACATCATTTATTAATTTAGAAATACAGGGCATTTCATGAGAATCGAAGATACCGATCCAGCGCGCCATGCAGGGATTGAATATCCAATGGAAGTGGGTGCCCCTGTATTTGCGCCTATCAAGGTCACCGAAGAAAAAGACAAGGCTGTTAACGTAGCGCGCCAGAATGCGAAGTTGGAGTACGACCGCATTATGGAGCAAGCTGAAGTCTTAATGAAGCAAGCAAAAGCCTTGCAAGCAAGGCTTGATGCTACCGAGATGGTGCATGGTGCCAAATTTAGCTTTAATCCAATCCACGGAAAAATTTACCACCTCTATTACGACAGCAGAAATAGCGTCAATGTCTTAATTCAGAATGGTCCAAGAGAATGGAGCTGCGGTATTCCAGATGGTTGGACCTATTCGATGGCGGTGAAGAAGTTAGGTGACAGTACCTGGGCAGTAATTGAAGAAGATGCCCTTACTGTATGATTATTTTCTCTCTATAAAAACAATAAGGTGACACGTGACAAAAGCTCGAGTTGTTAGTCTGACTGAACTAGGTAGCGCAGACGTAATCAAAGTAATAGACAAAGAACTGCCTCCACCAGCAAAAGGTGAAGTGCAAATTCGTCAAACCGCGATTGGTTTTAATTTCATTGACGTTTATCAGCGCTCTGGTGTTTACCCTCTAGAGATGCCTACTGGCCTTGGCCATGAAGCTGCAGGCGTTGTTGAAGCTGTGGGTGATGGTGTCACTGACTTTAAGGTTGGCGATCACGTGGTTTATATGAACGCTGGTATCGGTGCATACGCAAGTGCACGTAATGTTGCGGCGGATAAGTTGGTGTCAATACCAAATGGTATTTCTGATGAAGTAGCTGCAGCCGTTTTCTTCAAGGCAATGACTGCGCAATATCTTGTCCAGAAAACATACAAAGTAAAAGCTGGTGATGTGGTGCTTGTGCACGCAGCTGCAGGCGGCGTTGGTCAGATTTTGGCGGGCTGGGCGAAAGCCTTAGGCGCCTTTATTGTTGGTACAGTAGGCTCTCCTGCAAAGTTTGCTGCCGCTAAAGAGGCGGGCTGCGATGCGGTTGTCGACTACTCACAGCCTAATTGGGTTGAGGAAGTCATTAAAGCGACTGGTGGCAAAAAAGCCAATGTAGTTTATGACTCTGTTGCAAAGACTACTTTCTTGGGCTCATTGGATTGTGCCGCTCCATTTGGCACAGTTGCTTTATTCGGCGCTGCATCTGGACCGGCTCCAGAGATTCAGCCAGAAATCTTAAACAAGAAAGGCTGCCTGTTTTTAACAAGACCTTCTGTGTTTCCTCACAACGCAACTGCAGCCTTATTAAAAGAAAATGCTAAGGCAGTATTTGATGCAATTGCTAAAGGGCAGGTCAAAGTACAAATTGGTGCTAAGTTTTCTTTAGAGCAAGCAGCAGATGCACATCGCGCTGCTGAAGGTAGAAAAGTTTCTGGTGCAATTGTGATGACACCATAGGCTTAAGTGTCTAACGTACAAAAGCCCCGTCTATCGGGGCTTTTTTTATAACTCAATCGGGCGTAGGATAGGAGTATGAAAACACTTTTAAAAATAATCCTATCTACCCATTTGGTTTTAATGAGTACCTTGTCTCTGGCGCAAATTCCGGAGACGCAGTACTCACAAGGAATTTCCTATATCACTGGCGGTGTTGGTGAGGGTGAGACGGTAGCCATTCTTGCTGAGGCTAAGCAATGGCCATTGCTTTTGGAGATGTCTCAAATTGAGAATGGCAGGGGCGTCTGGATATTTGGCGCAACCATCAAAATCATGAGTGCAGCTAAAAAGCAAATAGTCTTTGATGCTCAAGCAGATGGACCTTATATGCTAGTTAACCTAGTGCCTGGCGATTACCTGATTGTTGCCGTTTATGGAGGTGTAACTCAAAAGCGATCCGTCTCCATAAAGGCTGACTCAACCCAAAAGATCTCACTCTTCTGGAAATGAAATCCTTCAATTCTGCTTAAAACCCACTTAAAAGTGGGTTTTTATTGCTCACTCTTGCATTTAGTTCTTATTAGTACTAAACTAGTTCTAATTAGTACTTTATAAAAGACAAATGAACTTTTTACCAACCCTTCGTAATCTGGTTTCCGCCTACCAATCATTTGAGAGATATTCGGCTCCCGACGTCAAAGCAATGGGATTGACTACGACTCAGTTTGATGTGATTGCAACATTGGGTAATCAGCCACCAATGACATGCAAAGATTTAGGGGAAAAGACTTTGGTAACCAAGGGCACTCTTACTGGTGTGCTAGAGCGTTTAGAGGTCAAGGGAATTTTGGAGCGCAAGTTAAATCCAGAAGATGCCCGCAGTCAAATGATTGGTCTAACTAAAGAGGGGCAAGCTTTATTTGAGAGAGTTTTTCCAATGCACCTTCAGCATTTAGAAAAAGCATTTTCAAAACTATCTGAAAAAGAGTTGGCAGAAGTGACCAAGTCTTTGCAAGTGATTAACCATATTTTTACAAATTAAATTATTCAAGACGGAGAGAGAACATGAACTCAGCATCTAAACTCTTAGCCTTGGTTGCCAGAATATTAATGGCATCTATTTTTATTTCAGCGGGATTTTCCAAGGTGTTTGGATTCGATGGAGTTACTGCTTATATTGCATCCAAAGGATTGCCAATGCCAATGATCATCGCTGGGCTCACAGTTGCCTTAGAAATTCTTGGCGGTCTTGCGATCATTATTGGCTATAAAGTCCGTATTGCCGGCTTACTTCTAGGTTTATTTTCTATCCTGGCAGCCTTTATATTCCATAACTTCTGGACATTTCCTCCAGAACAGGTTTACCTGCAGAACATCATGTTTATGAAGAATCTGAGTATGGCAGGCGGTTTATTTCTGTTAACTGTATTTGGGGCTGGCGGATACTCTATTGATGCCAGACTCGAAATGAAGTAACAGCGTTTTAAAGAAAAAATGATTGACAAGTTAAATGTGAAAAGGAGATTCTGATGACAAAAATTGCAGTGGTATTTCATAGTGGCTATGGTCACACAGTAAAACAGGCGGAGGCAGTTGCAAAAGGTGCGAATGCTACATTGGTGGCAATTGATGCTGAAGGTAATTTGACGGATGCACAGTGGGTAACTTTAAATGAAGCTGATGCCATTGTTTTTGGTTCACCAACTTATATGGGAACTGTAAGCTGGCAATTTAAAAAGTTTGCTGATGCAAGTTCTAAGCAATGGTTTTCACAGCAGTGGAAAGATAAAGTATTCGGTGGCTTTACTAATTCAGCCACGATGAATGGTGATAAGCATTCCACCTTGCATTACTTCTTTACTCTAGCAATGCAGCACAATGGCATATGGGTTGGAACTGGGTTGATGCCCTCCAACTCTAAAGCTGCCAAGCGTGATGACATTAACTACGTTGGCTCATCTGCTGGAGCGATGATGCAGACCCCGTCTGACGCAAGTGCGGATGAGGTTAATGCGGGCGACTTGGAGACCGCCAGACTCTATGGCCAGCGTATTGCAGAAATTACCAGGCGCCTAAAGTGATTTCAGTGTGAGCTAAGTAATTGATTTAATAGAGAAAACCACCTTCGGGTGGTTTTTTTGTTCTTGGTCGAGTCGGTTTATAATTTCATAAGTAATTGAATTGAAAGGGATTATTCCCTTAATTCCACTTTTTCTGGTTTGTCAGCGCCAATAGGTTCTTAGACAATGCCTGGGGTGGTTTGAATCAAGCCATTGCCCTACATGACAGTCAATATATCTTCCTCCTCCAGCAATCCAGCTTTGATGCTTGAAGCGCGAGCTCTTGCATGCGTGCGTGGTGAGAGAAGATTATTTGAGGGGCTCAACTTAACAGTCTCTAGTGGAGAGTGTCTGCATGTACGTGGTGAGAATGGCGTTGGAAAAACCAGCCTACTAAGATTGTTGACGGGTTTATCTAAGCCGGAGACAGGTGAGATTTTATGGGGAGGACTATCCATTAATAAGGATGTCTCTACCTTTCATCGTGAGCTTTTATTTCTGGGGCATCGTGATGCCTTAAAGGAAGACCTCACTGCGCTAGAAAATTTACAGCTCTATGCTGCTCTAGATGATGTTCATTTGCCGGATGAGAAAGCGTTATCTGCTCTCTGGCGTTTTGGTTTGCGCGGGCGCGAACACTTGCCAGTCAGTTGCTTGTCGGCCGGTCAAAAGCGACGCGTCTTGATGGCTCGTATGTTGACGCGTCAAGCAAAGCTGTGGATTTTGGATGAACCATTCAATGCTTTGGATGTACATGCGGTACAAGCTTTGCAAGACCTTATTGCTGAGCATGTGGAATTTGGCGGCTTAGTGGTTTTGACTAGCCATCAAGAGGTAACGCTTCCTAATGTCAGGGTGCTGGATCTATGAAGGCTTTACTGGCAATCATTCACCGCGATTTGTTGTTGGTTATGCGCCGCAAGAGTGAGGTGCTGACAGCCTTATTCTTTTTTGTCGTTGTGACTAGCTTATTTCCTTTGGGGATAGGTGCTGATGCTGCCTTGTTGCGCAAAATTGCGCCGGGTGTTCTATGGGTGGCAGCCTTGCTATCTACCTTGCTGGGCTTGCATCGAATGTTTGCAGCTGACTATCAAGACGGTTCGCTAGAGCAGCTGGTTTTGTCACCTCAACCCTTGGCATTGCTCGTGACTGGAAAAATTATTGCCCACTGGATTGTGTGTGGTCTACCGCTAGTGCTCTTAGCCCCAATTATTGGCATTCAGTTTGATTTGGATGCCGGCTCTTTGTATGTGCTGATGGGCACTCTACTATTGGGTACTCCAGTGCTATCCTTGCTGGGCTCAATAGGCGCTGCATTGACCCTAGGAGTGAGGGGTGGCAGCGTGTTACTAAGCTTATTGATATTGCCTTTATTTATTCCGGTCCTTATTTTTGGTGCTGGCGCTGTATATGCTCATAGCGTTGGTTTAGATACATCAGGTCATTTTTCATTGTTGGGCGCATTATTGATTTTGGCTTTAGCATTTGTCCCTTGGGTAAGTACTGCCGCCGTAAAGATTGCAATCGAATGAGTCAGATAAATCACTTTTCTAACCACCGCTTGATTAACTGGTTTAAGTTATCGAGCCCCAGCACCTTTTATCCGGTGGCAGGTAAGCTCATCCCATTTTTCTGGGTTTTAACGTTCCTGTTTGGTGCCGTCGGTTTATGGGTTAGTTTTTTTGTTGCTCCAGTCGACGCTGTTCAAGGGCAGGGCTATCGAATAATCTTTATTCATGTGCCAGCCTCATGGATGTCGATGTTTATCTATTTAGTGATGGCTGCTTGGGCGGGGCTTGGACTTGTTTTTAATACCCGCTTGTCTGCCATGATGGCGCAGGCGCTTGCGCCAATAGGCGCCTGGATGGCATTTCTGTCTTTATGGACGGGTGCATTCTGGGGTAAGCCAATGTGGGGTACATGGTGGGTATGGGATGCACGACTCACATCAGAGCTGATTCTATTGTTTCTCTATTTGGGCTTTATTGCCCTACGAGCCTCTATTGATGATCCGCGCCGCGCTGATAAAGCTAGCGCTATCTTGGCTTTGGTAGGTGTAGTAAACGTGCCGATTATTTATTTTTCAGTGAAATGGTGGAATACCTTGCATCAAGGCGCATCCGTTTCATTGACCAAATCGCCAGCTATGGCCCAAACCATGCTCTGGGCAATGTTATTAATGGCCCTATGTTTCTGGATGTACACGATTGCAGTTACCTTAATGCGAGTGAGGGCAATCATTTTGGAGCGTGAAGCCCATGCGGATTGGGTGAGACAATCAATTGAGGTGAAAAGCTGATGTGGAATAGTCCTTCCGAGTTTTTTGCCATGGGCGGTTACGCACTTTATGTGTGGAGCAGTTTTGGCATTTGTGCCCTGGTTTTGATATTGGAGCCTCTATTTGTGCGCGCCCGCTTTAGGGCAGTAATCCGCAGATTGAAGCAACAACAACTGGCAGAGCAGTTTGATAAAGAGATTAGTAAGTGAAGCCTAGACATAAACGCGCATTGATTATTGTTGCCGCACTCCTAGCGATTGGAGTTGCTGCGATGTTGATCTTGAATGCACTTAACAGCAATATAGCTTTATATGTCACGCCAAGTGAGGTTGCGGCAGGTAAGGCGCCTCAGGGTCAAGCTTTTAGGATCGGCGGCATGGTGAAGGAGGGCTCGGTAAAACGTGACGGCCTCACTGTCCACTTTGAGATCACTGACCTTGTGAAAGACATTCCAGTCGCATACACCGGCATTCTTCCTGATTTATTCAAAGAAGGTAAGGGTGCAGTAATTCAAGGTCGCATGAATGCGAATGGTGAATTTATTGCCAGCGAAGTACTTGCGAAACATGATGAGAATTACATGCCTCCTGAAGCCAAACACGCGTTAGACCAGGCGCAAAAAAACGGAAGCGCTAAATGATTCCTGAGTTTGGGCATTACGCATTAGTTTTGGCGCTTTGTATTTCTCTCGTGCAAGGGGTTTTGCCCTTAGTAGGCGCCCACTTTGGTCGCCGAGACTGGTTAGTTCTGGCAAGACCTACCGCTCAGACTGTTTTCTTATTATTGGCGATCGCCTTCGGAATACTGGCATGGAGTTTTTACAGTAACGATTTTTCTGTGCTCTATGTTGCTGAGCATTCCAATTCACAAATGCCGGTGATCTATCGATTAGGTGCGGTATGGGGTGGTCATGAAGGATCACTGTTGCTGTGGGTTTTCTTGCTAGCTACATGGACTATATTGGTAGCGCAACTTTCTAAGGCCTTGGATGATTTCATGGTGGCCAGAGTAATTGGTGTTTTAGGACTGGTCACTAGTGGTTTGTTGTTATTTGTACTAACTACCTCAAATCCTTTTGAGCGTTTGTTGCCAGCCGCTCAAGACGGTCGATCTTTAAATCCACTTTTACAAGATCCTGGTTTGGTATTTCATCCACCAATGTTGTACATGGGTTATGTTGGTTTTTCAGTAGCTTTTGCTTTTGCAATTGCTTCTTTGTTGTCAGGCAGATTAGATGCAGCATGGGCGCGTTGGTCACGCCCATGGACAACAGCTGCCTGGGTTTTCTTGACCCTCGGTATTGCGCTGGGCTCTTGGTGGGCCTACTACGAATTAGGTTGGGGTGGTTGGTGGTTCTGGGATCCCGTTGAGAATGCTTCATTTATTCCTTGGTTAGTGGGCACCGCCTTATTGCATTCATTAGCTGTTACTGAAAAGCGTGGTGGCTTTAAAAGCTGGACCGTATTATTAGCGATTACCGCGTTCTCCTTGTCCTTGCTAGGCACCTTCCTAGTTCGATCTGGTGTATTGACCTCAGTGCATGCATTTGCAACCGATCCAAGACGCGGTATTTTCATTCTGATCTTTTTATCGTTAGTTGTTGGATCATCTTTAGCGCTTTACGCTTGGCGAGCACCAAAGAGCACTATGGGCGGTAAATTTAATTTGAGCTCTAGAGAAACATTTATCTTGCTTGGAAATGTATTTTTAGTTGTTTCAGCCGGATCTGTTTTGCTCGGCACACTCTATCCTCTATTGATAGATGCTTTGCATCTTGGCAAGATTTCTGTAGGCCCTCCTTATTTCAATAGCGTCTTTGTTCCCATCATGGTTCCTTTATTGGTATTGATGGGCATAGGCCCTTGGGCAAGCTGGAAGCAAAGCAACTTACTCAGCATCATTAAGCGCTTATGGCTTGCGGGCGCGGTTGCTTTGGTTGCGGGAGTTGCAATTCCGTTAATCATGGGACAATTTACTTGGCTTGCTGGTATGGGCTTCATGTTGGCTTTTTGGGTGATTGCATCAGGCTGCATGCAAATTGTTCGCCAAGCAAAGGCAGGTAAACCAACTCGCTCCTTTATTGGTATGCAGGTAGCCCATCTAGGTATTGCGGTATTTGTCATTGGCGTCACGATGGTAGGTGCCTACCAAGAAGAAAAAGATGTGCGCATGTCAGCTGGCGATACGGTGACGGTTGGTGGTTATCAAATTCAATTGCAGGGTGTTAACGCTGCTCGCGGCCCAAATTATCAAGCAATGCGCGGCACATTCTTATTGTCAAAAGATGGCGGTTCTCAGACCAGTCTTTATCCTGAAAAGAGAAGCTATTTTTCATCCACAATGCCAATGACTGAAGCGGCCATTGATGCTGGACTTACCCGCGATATTTATGTATCTCTTGGCGAGGAGTTGGGTGACCAGTCATGGGCCGTGCGTGTTTACTACAAACCTTTTGTTGATTGGATCTGGGGCGGCTGCTTGCTAATGGCCCTAGGTGGCGTATTGGCGATGTCGGATAAGCGTTATCGAATGAAATTAAAGAACAAGTTCGCATGAAAGCAAAATTTTTAATTCCACTCGTTTTATTTGTAGGTCTAGTAGTTTTTTTAGCTATCGGCCTCAATCGCGATCCTCATGAAGTGCCATCACCATTAATCAATAAGGCTGCCCCAGCATTTGAGGTTCCTCAATTGGCTGAGCCTAATAAAACATTTTCACCAGAAAGCATGAAGGGTCAAGTATGGGTCCTCAACGTTTGGGCATCGTGGTGCGTAGCTTGTCGTGAAGAGCACCCAGTATTGGTGGAGCTAGCAAAATCTCAAATGGCCCCAGTGATTGGTTTGGACTACAAAGACAAGCGTGAAGATGCCTTGGCAATGTTGGCAAAGCAAGGCAATCCCTACGTACTTTCTGCTTTTGATGGCAATGGCCGCGTTGGTATTGATTACGGAGTCTATGGGGTTCCCGAGACCTACATTATTGATAAAGCGGGCGTGATTCGCTTTAAGCATATTGGTCCATTGACTATGAACTTATTGAATGAAAAAATTTACCCCAAGCTGAACGAGCTTAAAAAATGATGAAGCGGATTTTTTTAGCTACATTGACCGCGTTAAGCCTTGGCAGTGTATTTGCCAGAGACGCTGCGCCTCTTGCGGATGACCCTGTAACAGAGCAGCGCTTGATTAGTATTTCAGAAGAGATGCGCTGCTTGGTATGTCAAAACGAATCCTTGGCGGGCTCGCGCTCAGATTTGGCAAATGATTTGCGCCGTGAAATTCGAATTCTGATTAGTGAAGGTAGGTCGGACGATCAAATTCGCTCTTTCATGGTTGAGCGTTACGGCGATTTCGTGCTCTATCGTCCGCCAGTTAAACCGGTGACCTGGTTGCTTTGGATTGGCCCATTCGTCATCCTGGGTATTGGCATTGCAGGCCTCTTAGTGTATTTACGCCGTCGCAACAGTAGCGTTCCTAATGTTGTTCTGACTGATGCAGACAATCAAAAAATTGATGCATTGCTCAATGCAGCCGATAAGAAAGAAGGATGAATTTAGTGACTAGCTTTTTGATTCCCGCCTTTCTACTCTTGGTTCTAGTGTTAGTGCTGGTGTTGCGACCTTTTATATTTCCTGCAAAGAGTGCAGCAACATCTCGTCGCCAGATGAATGCTGCCATTTATCGAGAAGAGCTTGATAAATTGGAAGCAGAGCATCAGGCTGGTGTAATCAATTCTGTTGACTATGAAATTGCTCATGCTGAAATGCGGCAACGTCTTTTCCAGGATACGATCGTAGAGGATGATCGTGAGGTAGCGGGTTCTACGAAAAAGACCGCTATTGGCTTATGTATTTTTATTGTCGTGCTTTCATCGGGACTCTATTTTTCATTGGGAGATGTAGTCCGTGTAGCGCAAAAAAATTCTGAGACACCGGTTACCCAAGAAGGCGTTGAAAAAATGGTGGCTGAATTTGCCATCAAGATGGAAAAAGATCCTAGCAACTTGAAGGGTTGGGCAATGCTAGCTCGCTCTTATCGTATCTTGGGTCGCAATGAGGATGCCGCTAAGGCATATGGACGTGCTGGCGACTTTATTAATTCTGATCCTCAATTATTAGCCGACTATGCAGATGTATTGGCTACCAATGCTGACGGTAACTTTGCCGGAAAGCCTTTGCAGTTAATTAATCAGGCTTTAAAGCTGGATCCTGATAATTTAATGGCGCTATGGCTTTCGGGCACTGCAGCGTATAGCTCTGGCAATTACAAAGCGGCTGTACAGACTTGGGAGAAATTAGCAAAACAGATACCAGCAGATACCGATGAAGCGCGCGCTATCCAGGGTTCGATTGCTGAGGCTCGCTCTAAGGGTGGACTTTCTTCGCAAGCTCCTACTTCAGTGGCTGGTAAATCGATTAGCGGCAAGATTGAATTAGCACCAGACCTGAAGTCTAAGATTAAGTCGGGTGATATTGTGATGGTCATTGCCCGCAAGCCTGGTGAGCGTATGCCGGTAGCCGTCTTAAAGGTTGCTATTAGTGATTTCCCAATGAGCTTTACCTTGAATGATTCTTTGGCAATGAATCCAAGCTCACCGCTCTCTCAATTATCTGAGGCGAGTATCGAAGTGCGCATCTCCAAAACTGGAATGGCTAAACCAGAGGCGGGAGACTTAATTTCATCAGCCCAGACGGTTAAGGTTGGTGCAAGTAGCGTTCGCCTGCTGATCGATCAAGTGCGCCAGTAGTCCAAAAGACTGCTTTAGCCTCTACCTACAAATGGCATATTGGTAGCCATAATTGTCATCGATAGAATATTGCTTTCTAGCGGGAGTTGAGCCATATGAAGCACGGCTTCTCCGACGTGATCAACATCCATACGCGGCTCTACTTTAGTAGATTGATCAGCTTGCAGAATGCCGGCAGCCATACGTTCAGTCATTTCGGTTGCGGCATTGCCGATATCAATTTGACCGCAGGCAATATTAAATGGACGCCCATCCAATGCAATCGTTTTAGTTAAGCCGCTGATCGCATGTTTTGTTGCGGTATATGGTGCAGACATGGGTCGTGGTGCATGAGCAGATATAGAGCCGTTGTTAATAATTCTGCCACCTTGAGGGGATTGCGCCTTCATCATGCGAATCGCTTCCTGTGAGCATAGGAATGCGCCACAAAGATTGGTATTCACGACATTCATCCACTGCTCATAGCTAAGTTCTTCCATGGGAATGGCGGGGGCGCCCATGCCAGCGTTATTAAATAAAATATCTATGCGACCAAACCGATTGCTTAGTGCGGTAAATAACTTTTTGACCTCATCTGGTTTGCCAACATCACAAGATACGGCAAGGCAGTTGCTCTGATCGCCGCCAATATCAGCAATGGCTTTTTCTAATTTATCGAGATTGCGGCCTGTCAGCACCACTTGATAGCCGCCTTTGAGTAGGGCCTTGGCAGCGGCCTTCCCGATCCCAGTTCCTGCGCCTGTCACTAGGGCCACCTTGGTTTTTGCTGAATTCATAATGGTCTTTAGGGCTTTTAAAAAGCATCATCTTATCTTGATTTGGGTGATTGGATTTGAAAGCTTTTCCTTGCGCCATGGTCGGGGCATAATGCAAAAAACATGAAGAGACTTTAATGAATTTCATCAAAAGACAGATCTATAACCCCTTGGCTCTAGCAGCCTCCTTTTTTGCGCTTTTAATTATCCTTTTTGGTGTGCTTTGGATCTTAATTCCGCCGCCGCCTAAATCGATTGAAATGGCAACGGGATTCCCGACTGGTTTGTACTACCAGTTTGGGGAACGCTTAAAGGCTGATTTAGCTAAGGAGGGTGTCAATCTCAAGGTTCGCTCTACTGGCGGAACTATTGATAACCTGGCTCTCTTAAATGATCCAAAATCTGGAGTGGATTTTGCGATGGTTCAGGGTGGTGTGGCTAACGTTAGCGATTACCCTAAATTGGTCTCAATAGCGGGCATGTTTTATGAGCCTATTTGGGTTTGGTATCGCGAAGGCGCATTTAAAAGCGATGGTGGCCAACTCAAGATATTGAGTCAGTTAAAAGGAAAAAAAGTTTCCATTGGAAATGAAGGCAGTGGTACTTTGGCTCTGACTAAAGATTTATTGCAGGCCAGCGGCATTACCGATAAAGAAATTGGCGCACAGAGACTTAAACCAGATGAAGCCATTGCCAAATTAAGTAGTGGTGAGTTAGATGCAGTATTTATCGTCGCCGCAGCTGAGGCCCCAATCCTGAGAAAGTTTTACTCTGTTCCAGGGATTCGTTTGATGAACTTTGATCAGGCAGATGCTTATACCCGCAATCTCACGTATTTGTCTAAAGTGACAGTGCCCAGAGGGTTATTGAGCATTCAGCATGATCAGCCACGTCAAGACATTCAAGTCATGGCTGCTACAGCCACATTAGTTGCGCATGAGGATATCAATCCAGCATTGGTTTCTCTGGTGCTTGGAGCTTCATACGATATTTTGAAATCGTATTCGCGCTTACAAAAAGTGGGTGAGTTTCCATCAAGCGCTGGATTGGATTTTCCTTTGCATGTAGACGCAGAAATTTATTTAAAAGATGGACCTTCATTCCTGCATCGTCATCTTCCATTTTGGACTGCAGTTTGGGCGGGTCGCTTTGTCAAAATTGTTATTCCATTGTTGGTAATTTTGATTCCGTTATTTACTTACATCCCTTCAGCCAAGAATTTCTTCTTGCGACTGAAGTTAGCTCAGGTATACGAAGAGCTTAAGGTGATTGAGAGAAATGCTCAAAACCCCGAGCTTAAGGAAAAGAACTTTAAAGATCTCGAGGCTATCGAAAGACGGGTTGGCAATATCAAGGTTTCTATGTTGGATGCCAAAGAGCTATATGACCTAAAAGGGCATGTGGGTGAGGTACGCGGGCGCTTAAATCTAGTGCATTGAGATGAAATGCTGGATAACAGGCCAAACCCGATTCTGCCATCTGCCCTAAAATAAGCAGATGACTATTGCCGGCCTTGCGCCTTCGCTGACCCCTCTTAAGCAGATTGACCAGGCTTTGCGTGAAGATGGTTTCGCGGTGGTGTCTGCTGAGACTGTGGCTCAATTTAGTCATGTGGATCTGACCAATCTTCAAAGCCTCGTCAAGTTCTGGGGGGATTTGCCCCGTGATCCTTATTTAAAGGACGGTGGTCGATATCGTTTCCGTCGCCACGCTAGTTATGAAATTAAGGGTGATGAATTGACCTTGGTGCCACATCGAGCACATTGGCAATCACTCGACTACAACGCGCTTCACGGCGGCATTGAACGTTGGTTTGAGCCCATTCAGAAGGAGTTGTTAGGTGACCCTGCTTGGCAATCGTTATTACTAGGGCTTGCACATATTTTGAATGGCTTAAAACAAGTCAATACTTGGTTTGTGGAGGCGCATCAATTTCGGATTGATACAACTGACGGTATTGGGCGTCCCACGCCTGAGGGCGCTCATCGTGATGGCGTAGATTTTGTAGCGGTCTTCTTGTTGGATCGTTCAGGTATCAAAGGTGGTGAGACCAGAATATTTGATGCTTCTGGTTCTGCGGGCCTACGCTTTACTCTCACACAGCCTTGGTCTTTGCTGTTAATGAATGATCAACGCATGATCCATGAATCAACGCCTATTCAGCCATTAGCGGATTACGGATACCGAGATACATTGGTCTTAACCTACCGCTCTAACGGTTTCCAAGACGCACCTAATCGTAGCCAGCAATAAGTCCAAGGACTTACTCTGGTTGCATACCTGCTTCTTTAATGGCCTTAGCCCATTTAGCGGTTTCAAGTTTAATTTTTTGACCGAGTGCCTCAGGCGTGCCAGGTTGTGTTTCAAAACCATTGGCAGAAAGTCTCTCAACTAAATCTTTTGATTTAGCGGCATTGTTTATGGCCTGATTGAGTTTGAGGACCGCGTCTTTGGGCATGCCGGCTGGTCCAAATGCTGCAAAGAAGGCGATAAGTTCATAGCCTTTGATGCCTAGCGCTTCATTTACAGTGGGTAATTCTGGAATCACGGGCGAGCGTTTCAAGGAGGTCACGGCGAGACCGCGAATCTTGCCTGACTGCACTTGAGGTAAGGAAACTCCAAAGTCAGATGTAAACATATTGACCTGGCCGCCGATTAAATCTGTCATGGCATTGGGTCCGCTCTTATATGACACCCCAGTCATTTGAATGTCGGCAAAGCTTGCAAGCATTTCTGAGGAAACGCGCTGCGATGTACTTGCGTAAGCAAAAGTCATTTTTCCAGGGTTTGCTTTGGCAAGCGAGACAAATCCATTCAGTGATTTTGCGGGCACATCATTGTTGATTGCAACAATCAGTGGAGCCGATCCAAAATATCCAATCGGAGTGAATGCCGTATCTTGGTTGTACGGTAAATTTTTGACTAAGCTTTTAAGTGCAGCATTGGTGCTATTGGTCCCAATCAGAATGGTGTAACCATCTGCAGGCGCTTTGGCAACAAAATCAGCACCAATTAAGCCATTGGCTCCGGGCTTATTTTCAACGACAACAGGTTGACCCAAGGTTTCTGACATCTTTGCAGCAAATGCACGTCCAATTTGATCTGTTGTGCTGCCTGGGGCAAAGGGAACAATTGCCTTTATGGGTTTGGATGGGTAGGTATCGGCAATTGCCAAGGGGCTATTAAGTCCGACAAAGAGGCTGGCGCCAATTTGCAGGAGTCTGACGGTTAGTGACTTGGTATTCATGTTGCCTCCATCTTGTTTTTTTATTAGTGTAGCGGGTCAATTTTGATCTGGGCGAGTAGAATGAGTTCACGTTTCTACTGACTATTTATGCGCTTTCGTTCAGCTGGTTATACCCCTCTTATGCTTTTGGCACAAACCTGTGCCTTATTGGGCTTTGCTTGCTACGCAGTAGTACTAACTGCCCTTCAAGAAGAGTGGCGCCTCAGTAATTTGCAATCTGGTTTGATTGCTAGTGCTTTTTTCTTTGGCTACATGCTAGCGGTTCCATTAGCAACTGCATTGACTGATCGGGTTGATG
This sequence comes from Polynucleobacter yangtzensis, assembly GCF_001595965.1. Taxonomy (GTDB): domain Bacteria; phylum Pseudomonadota; class Gammaproteobacteria; order Burkholderiales; family Burkholderiaceae; genus Polynucleobacter; species Polynucleobacter yangtzensis. The sequence goes on along the minus strand of NZ_LOJI01000040.1, from coordinate 257,760 downwards.
CGCGCAAAGTTTACTTAGTTGGCGGTCTTATTGCTACTTGCGGACTTCTTGGTATGGGTCTGTTGGCATATAACTTTTGGACAGCACTATTGTTTATGGCATTAAATGGGGCTGGCCTTGCTGGCACCTATATGCCGGGCCTCAAAATTTTGTCTGATCGGATTCAGTCTGGCGAACTAACACGACACATTGCTTTTTACACAGCCTTCTTTGGGATTGGTACAGGGTTTTCTTACTTATGTTCCGGTTGGATTTTGAGTGCGCTAGGTTGGCATTATGTATTTAGCCTGATTGCATTAGGCCCATTAGCTGCATTTTTGATTGTCTTGATATTTATTCCGGCATTGCAGCATGACAAGTGGAGGGGACCAATCAATATACGTCTGCACGATATCTTCCCAGTGGGTAAATGGAAACTGGTTTTGCAAGATAAAAATGCCTCTGGATTTATTTTTGGCTATACCGCTCATACATTGGAGCTCTTTGCATCTAGAAGTTGGATTGTTGCCTTTTTCGCTTTTTGTGCGGCGGCATCAGGAGAGACCTTTTTTCTAGCGGCAACGACCTTGGCTGGAGTGATTAATTTCTTTGGTGTACCTGCTTCAATATTAGGTAATGAGATTGCCTTAAGAGTCGGACGTCAGAAGTGGGTTTGTATTGTGATGCTGACTAGCGCTGTATTAGGTATTGCATTTGCTTGTTCAACGGGGCAATCATGGTGGTTGATTGTTGCTCTTGCTATTGGACATGCTATTTTCATCATGGCGGATTCATCAACACTTACCGCCGGCTTGGTCATTAGTGCCCAGGAAAATATTAAGGGCGCAGCGATGGGTTTGCACTCGCTAATGGGATTTGGCGGCGGTTTATTGGGTCCCGCAATATTTGGTTTCGTTCTAGATATATCGGGTTCGCGCTCTTCTCAAGCCGCCTGGGTTTGGGCATATGTTGCCGTGGTGATATGGGGCGTTTTGTTCGTCATTTACGAGCGTCGTAGAGGTTGGGGTGGCTCAGAGCGTGCATGAGTAATTGAATGAATAAATCGAATTCTTTAGTTTGTTATCACTGCTCAAGCCAGATCCTTCCAAGTGATTTAATTGAAGCAGAATTAGGCGGTCATATTAGATCATTTTGCTGTCCAGGTTGCATGGCTATTGCCCAAACCATCCACGGTGAGGGCTTAGAGGTTTTCTATGCCAGGCGCTCGCAGTCTGGTGAGAAGCCAGCTGCCTATCTTGCAAGTAATGAAATTCCAGAAAAACTTAAGCCTTACGATGATCCATCTTTGCGTGGTCGCTTTACTCGACCATCTGGAGATGGGGATAGTTTAGAGACCACTCTACGTTTAGAAAAAATTCGTTGCGCAGCTTGTGTATGGCTATGTGAACAGCATTTGCGTCGTAATGTAGGCGTGCGGGACGTACAAATTAATTACGTCACCCAAAAGGTGATGGTACGTTTTTCCCCAGTCAAAACAAGCTTAGCGCGATTACTATTTGAAATTGAACGCATTGGTTACGAGGCTTGGCCATTCGAGCCATCTCAATCTTTGGATAGGGCAAAAGTTGAGAGACGTAAATTGCTCATGCGCCTGGGTGTTGCAATGCTTGGCATGATGCAGGTCATGATGTATGCATGGCCAACCTATACTGGTGCTGACATTACACCTGAGTTTGAGTTATTGATGGGTTGGGCAAGTTGGGCTCTCACTGTCCCTGTAATAGTTTATTCAGCTGGACCCATATTCCAGGCATCTTGGCGCAGTATTCAGTCGGTCAAGCAGACGCATATGCTTGGGATGGATGTTCCCATAGCCTTGGCTTTAGCCTTAGCCTTTATTGCGGGCACTATTAATTTAGTAACAGGGTCTGGAAAAAGCTATTTTGACTCCATCACGATGTTTGTGGCGTTTATTTTGGCCGCAAGATATGTTGAGTTATTGGCAAGGCAAGATGCGCAGGGTGGTGCAGAGGCGTTAGCAAAACAATTGCCCGCTACCTGTGAGCGCGCATTTAATTACCCTGCAACACAAGAGATCGAAGTTGTGCCAGTAGTCAACTGCAATCCTGGTGAAGTGTTGCGAGTATCTCCGGGTGAGGTGGTTCCTGCAGATGGTGTCTTAATTGAAAATGCAAGTGCATTAGACGAGTCATTGCTCACCGGTGAATCTAAGCCGGTAGAGAAAAAAATTGGCGATCACGTATATGCAGGAACGCATAATATTCTTAACCCATTATTGATGCGAATTGAAGCAGTAGGCCAGTCAACTCGTATTGCAGGCATTGCATCTCTACTTGATCAAGCATTGCTAGCAAAGCCGGTAATGGTGAGTCTTGCAGAAAAATGGACAGCATACTTTGTCACTTTTTTATTGCTAAGTGCATTTACTTCCTCAGCAATTTGGTTTTACTTTGATCCTAGTCGCGCATGGACAGTTTTAGTTTCGGTTCTTGTTGCCAGCTGTCCTTGTGCCTTATCGTTAGCTGTACCTACTGCCATGGCAGCTGCTCAAGGCGCTGTAACTAAATTAGGCTTGCTGATCGTACGCGGACACGTGATGGAGGGCTTGGTAAGGGCAACTGATTTAGTGTTAGATAAAACCGGCACCTTAACAATGGGCCAGCCAGAGCTACAGGAAGTTATCAATTTGCGCTCCGGTTATCACCGTGAGGATGCCTTAGCATTGGCAGCGGCATTAGAGATTGGGCAGAGGCATCCATTAGCACTTTCATTGTTGCGTGCTGCAGAAAGTGAAAAACTCACACTACCTTTGTTAAGCGAACCTGTTATTAATCTTTTGGGTAGAGGTTTAAGTTCTGGACCTTATCGGCTGGGAAGCGCGCTATGGTTGGGTGTAGATCAAGGCGCTCAACAGGGGCAATATGGGCAGGTGCATTTAGCTGACGAACAAGGATTAATCGCTAGCTTTGTTTTCTTGGATACACCAAGGGTGGGTCTAGAGCAATTCTTAAAAGTAGTGAAGTCTAGAAATATTGCCGTGCATTTGGTTTCAGGTGACGATCGTGAGACGGTTGCTTGGTGGGCTCATCATGTTGGTATAGAGCACTATCAAGGCGGCTGCACCCCCGAGGATAAATATGATTACATTGAGCGCTTACAAAAAGAAGGGCGCTTTATATGGGCCATTGGCGATGGTGTAAACGATGCGCCTTTACTTGCGCGTGCAGATATCTCAATAGCTGTTGGAGCGGGTGCGCCATTAGCAGCAGCTGGAGCTGATGCCATTCTCACTGCTGCCTCACTAGAGCCTTTGGCAAAAACATTGCTATTAGCGGATAAAACGCAGGCAATTATTAAAGAGAATTTATTGTGGGCTCTGATCTATAACCTACTTGCCATTCCGGCTGCGATGATGGGCTGGGTCAATCCATGGGTTGCTGGAATCGGCATGTCACTTTCCTCGCTTGCAGTGACCTTAAATGCTTGGCGTTTGCGAAAGGCTTAGACTATAGGAATGGAAAGTCTCTATCTCCTCATCCCTTTGTCGCTGGTCCTTATTGGTCTTTTGGTCTGGATTTTGAACTGGTCGATTAAGAGTGGTCAGTTCGATGATTTGGATGGTCCAGGCCAAGCAATTTTGATGGATGACGATGTGCCTAGACCCAAAGAAGTTAGTAAGCACTCTCAAAAATAGTCATATATTTAAAGAGATCTAGGAAATAATCCATTTTCTTTCCCTGCTTCCTGAATTTGCCCCACCCTTTTTGATATAGATCAAACCCCCTTGGGGGCCTTACTTTGATAATCGATCCAGTCTATTTGGATTATGTCGCTGTTTGGTCACAAAAAAGGAGAAACCATGGGACTTACCGTGGGGAGTAATCAAGATACCTTCAATTACAAGGTTGTCAGCCAATTTGCCATTGTTACTGTGCTCTGGGGAATTGTTGGCATGCTCGTGGGAGTTATTCTCGCAGCCCAGCTCATCTGGCCTGATATCACTTTTAATATTCCTTGGTTAAGCTATGGTCGTTTGCGTCCACTGCATACCAATGCGGTGATTTTTGCTTTCGGTGGCTCGGCGCTGTTTGCAACGTCTTATTACATCGTGCAGCGCACAAGTCAGGCACGCTTATTTTGTGACAAGTTAGCGGCGTTTACTTTTTGGGGTTGGCAGGCAGTGATTGTTTTAGCTGCAGTGACATTGCCATTAGGCATTTCAACATCAAAAGAGTACGCTGAACTTGAGTGGCCAATTGATATTTTGATCACCTTAGTTTGGGTGGCCTATGCAGTAGTGTTCTTTGGCACGATCATGAAGCGCAAGACGAAACATATTTATGTTTCCAACTGGTTCTTCGGTGCTTACATTCTGACAATCGCCATTTTGCATATTTTCAATAACTTGGAAATGCCTGCGACATTGTGGAAGTCATATTCAGCATATGCTGGCGTACAAGATGCGATGGTGCAGTGGTGGTATGGCCACAACGCGGTAGGCTTCTTCTTGACTACTAGCTTCTTGGGCATGATGTACTACTTCATTCCTAAGCAAGCAGAGCGTCCAATCTATTCGTATCGTTTGTCCATTGTTCACTTCTGGGCTTTGAACTTTACTTACATGTGGGCTGGTCCTCACCATTTGCAGCACACCTCTTTGCCTGACTGGACCCAGTCTCTCGGAACCGTATTCTCTTTAATCTTGTTGGCGCCATCTTGGGGCGGCATGATTAACGGCATCATGACTTTGTCAGGCGCTTGGTACAAACTCCGTCGTGACCCTATCCTGAAATTCTTAGTTGTAGCTCTGTCCTTCTACGGTATGTCTACCTTTGAAGGTTCCATGATGTCAATTAAGACTGTAAATAGCTTGTCACATTACACAGACTGGACCATTGGCCACGTTCACTCAGGTGCTTTAGGCTGGGTTGCCATGATTACGATTGGCTCTCTCTACTATTTGATTCCACGTTTGGTTGGTCAAAAAGAGATGTACAGCACTAAGTGGATCGAATTGCATTTCTGGATCGCCACTATCGGTGTCGTTTTGTACATTGCCGCTATGTGGATTGCAGGCGTAATGCAAGGTTTGATGTGGAGAGCATTTGAGCCTGATGGGACATTGACATATAGCTTCGTTGAGTCCGTTAAAGCAACTTATCCTTTCTACATGATTCGTTTGTTGGGCGGCTTGTGCTACCTCAGCGGTATGTTCTTGATGGCGTTCAACGTCTTCAAAACTGTGCAAGGTAAAACTTTTGTAAATGCGCCTATTCCAACGGCCGTTGCTGAACACTAAAAGGAGAAGAAAATGTCTAGCGAAAATAAATTCTTTTCCCACGGAACACTTGAGAAAAACGTTGGCTGGTTAATTATTGCGACGATCATTGTTGTATCGATTGCAGGCTTAGTGCAAATCGTGCCACTCTTTTTCCAACACACTACAACTGAGCCAAGTCCTGGCGTAGAGCCATATACAGCTTTACGCTTGGCGGGACGTGATATCTATCAGCGCGAAGGTTGCGTTGGTTGCCATTCGCAACAGATTCGTACTTTGCGCTCTGAAGTTGAGCGTTATGGTCCTTATTCTTTGGCTGGCGAATCTGTCTATGATCATCCGTTCTTATGGGGTAGCAAGCGTACTGGCCCAGATTTAGCTCGTGTAGGCGCTCGTTACTCTGATGATTGGCATCGTATTCACTTGCGCAATCCGCGCGATGTGGTTCCCGAGTCCAATATGCCTGGATATCCTTGGTTGCAGAAGAATGCTGCAAATGCTTCCACTATTCAATCTCACATGATTGCGATGACTCGCCTGGGTGTTCCTTACACCGAGGAAATGATTGCTAATGCACCTAAAGAGTTAGAAGGTAAAACTGAAGAGGATGCATTGATTGCTTATCTTCAGGGCCTTGGCGTAAATCGTAGATACATCGTTGTTGATGAAGTGGTGGCCAAGTAAAGGCTGGGATTTTAATTAGAACGACATAAATCAAATGGAACAGATCACACCCTACCTCTCTGCTTTTTCTACAGTAATTGGACTTATTTTCTTTGTAGGAATTGTTTGGTGGGCTTGGTCTCCTGGTAGAAAAGAAGCAAACCAGGAATCAGCAGAACTTCCATTTGATCTTCCGGATGAATTCAGTAAGGATAAATCATGAGTGACTTTTTTAGCAGCGGTTGGAGTAGCTACATCGCCCTAGTTTCATTAGTGGGTATTGTTTGGTGTGTATGGCTATTATTTTCACAGCGTAAAGCTAAAGTTGTACATACAGCTGATGGCGCTGTAGCTGATACTGGCCATGTTTGGGATGGCGACTTACGTGAACTCAATAATCCGCTCCCACGCTGGTGGATGTGGATGTTCTTACTATCCTGCGTGTTTGGTTTGGTTTATTTGGTTTTATTCCCTGGTCTCGGCTCTTTCCCCGGTGTGTTGGGTTACAGTACCGATGGCTCGCTCATGAAATCCATGACAACTGCGAATGAAGAGTTAAAGCCCGTTTATGCTAAATACGTCACTATGGATATTGAGCAAGTTGCTGCTGATCCTAAGGCGCGTGAAATGGGTCAACGTTTGTTCTTGAATTCTTGTGCACAGTGTCATGGTTCAGATGCCGGTGGTGCTAAAGGCTTCCCGAATTTGACTGATGGCGACTGGCTCTATGGCGGCTCACCAGAAAATATCAAGACAACTCTTATTAACGGTCGTGCAGGTGTAATGCCTCCATTCCCGCAATTGGATAGCAAGCAAATTGTGGATGTTGCTAACTACGTTCGTAGCCTTTCTGGCTTACCTGCAGATGATCTCAAAGCGGCTCGCGGTTCTGAAGTTTACAAATCGAATTGCGCAGCATGTCACGGCCCAGAAGGCAAAGGCAATATTGTTTTAGGCGCTCCAAACCTTACAGATAAAGTTTGGTTATATGGTGGCTCAGAGGCAACAATTGTTGAGACTGTAACTAAGGGCCGTATGGCAATGATGCCTTCTCAAGATAAAGTCTTGAGTCCTGAGAAAATTCATTTATTAACTGCATATGTATGGGGTTTATCTAACAATAAACAACCTGCAGCGGCAAAATAAGAAAAGTATTTAGTGGCAGCTCTTCCGCCGGGTGGTAAACCTATTCCGATAGAAGTTATTGAGGAGTCTCTTTACGAGGTCCGGCGAAAGATTTACCCGCGCTCTGTTACGGGCTTATTTGCCCGTTGGCGTTTTATCCTCGTTTTTGCAACCCAGCTACTGTTTTATGGTTTACCGTGGGTTAGCTGGAATGGTCGTCAGGCCGTTCTCTTTGATTTAATTCAGCGTAAGTTTTATATCTTCGGCATTGTTTTATGGCCGCAGGATGTGATTTATCTCACACTCCTATTAATTCTTTCTGCTTTAGCACTATTCCTCTTCACTGCGATTGCTGGTCGACTATTTTGTGGGTACGCTTGTCCGCAAACGGTATATACCGAGATCTTTATGTGGATCGAGCGCAAGGTGGAGGGTGATCGTTTTGCTCGCATTCGTTTAGACGGTGAGGAGTGGCCCTGGGGGTTTAGAAAGTGGCGCCTTAAGATCACCAAACATTTCCTTTGGTTGTTGATCGCATTCTGGACTGGCTTTACTTTCATTGGTTATTTCACACCAATTAGCACTCTGGGATCTGCATTAATTCACTTGTCGTTGGGTCCTTGGCAGACTTTCTGGTTATGTTTTTATGCCTTTGCTACTTGGGGTAACGCAGGTTTTATGCGTGAACAAGTTTGTAAATACATGTGTCCCTATGCACGCTTCCAAAGTGTAATGGTGGATAAAGATACCTTCTTGGTGACATATGACAAGGTACGTGGCGAGCCTAGAGGCAGCCGTAGTAAATCTGCAGACCATGAGTCTCTGGGTTTAGGTGATTGCGTTGACTGCAGTATTTGCGTGCAAGTTTGTCCTACTGGCATTGATATTCGTGATGGCTTGCAATACATGTGTATTGGTTGTGGCGCCTGTATTGATGCATGCGATCAGGTAATGGAAAAAGTAGATTATCCAAAAGGATTGATTCGATATACGACTGAGCGAGCTATTGAGGATCGAGAATCGAATCAAAGTGCTATTCGTCATATCTTGCGCCCACGCGTTTTAATCTATACAGCTTTCATTACTGTGCTTACTGGTGCCTTCTTGGTTTCTTTGGCTACTCGTAATCCATTGAGGGTTGACGTGATGCGTGATCGCGGAGCTTTAGCACGCGAGGTTGAGGGCGTGCGAATTGAAAATATTTACCGTATTCAGATCATGAATGCATCTGAAAATAATATGAACGTGCAAGTGAAGGCCCTTGGTTTGGATGGTCTAAAAGTGCTTAATTCTCAAGGTCAGGTCGTCACTGAGATTGAGGTGGCGCCTGCAAGTAACTTGCTAATGCCAATTAAGGTGAGCACTGAAACTGGGGTAAATCAGCCGGGTAATTACCCAATTCATTTTGATGTGATTGCTCGCGAATTGTCTGGAAATGAAATAATCACCAGAACGCGTGATGAAAAATCGACTTTTATTATTCCCCGTTAAGCTAAAAGTAATGGAGAGGATGTATATGACAGAACAGCAAAATACTAAACCTTGGTTTAAACAATTGTGGCCATGGTTATTGATCAGTGGGCCGGCAGTTGCGATGATCGGTTGCATCATCACCATTTATTTGGCAATTAACTATCAAGCTGATAAACCTTTGCGCGATGGTGTAGTTAAACGCGGACTAAAGGTTGAGCAGCAGCTTAAAGATACGCAGGTTCAAAAATGAAGTACCGCTTGCTGATCTGGATTTTGTGGCCTTCCTTTTTGGTGGCTGGCATGGCAGAAGGCTTGTTGTTCACCATAGTGCATCCACAGGATTTGCTATTTTTTGGTCATCACCCAGATATCTCGGATGAGGGTATCTATACCATTGGATTTTTTGCTATTTGGATCTTTTGCGCTGCATCTAGTGCGCTGACAGCTTATATCCTGCCTGGTATTGAGTCACCAGATAGCAAAGATGTAGATCGTGGCTTAATTTAAGCCTGTTTGATCGGGATTTCTGGGGTAGAGCAGCCCTGGCGGTCAGGGTTTGGAATGCCTGCCAATTCATATAGACCGTTCATATCGATCAGTTTGATATGACGTTGCTTAATTTGAATCAGACCTGATTCAGCAAAGCGCGATAGCATGCGGCTAACAGTTTCAATTTGAATGCCAAGATAACTGCCGATGTCATTACGACTCATGCGTAAATCAAATTCATTATTCAGATATCCGCGCGCTGCTAAGCGTTGAGAGAGACTTAATAAAAATGCAGCCAATCTTTCCTCCGCACGCATTGTGCCCAGAGAAAGTAGGTGTCGTTGGTCTTGAGTCAGTTCGCGACTCATGATCTTGTGAAACTGATTTTGCAATACTGGAATTTGACGCGCTAAATCTTCAAAGGCTTCGTAGCGAATAATACAAACTTCACTCTCTTCCAATGCAATTGCATCGGATTGATAATAGCCTTCACCAATCCCATCTAAACCTAAGATTTCACCGGGAAGATGAAAGCCAATGACTTGTTGTCGACCATCTTGGAGGCAAAATTCGGTTTTGAGGGTACCAAAGCGGACGCTGTATACAGAGCTGAGTGGATCGCCATGGCGATATAAGCTTTCTCCTTTTTGTAGGTGGACTCGCTCTTTAACCAGGCTGTCAATTTTTGAGACTTCACTACTGTTTAGACCAACCGGTAGGCAAAACTGACCCAGTACACATACTGAGCATTTGCTGGTTGGGGTGTCGGTAGGTTTGTAATTCATATTGGAACTAATTATGCAGTCAGTTTATTCTATATGGGTAATGAATCCCGTTTTTTAACCTTTATTTCGATAGCGGATGCTAACTTCTAGCCTACTGATTGCCATATTTTTAGGCGCTCTTGTGAGCGGCTGGCACTGCGCCCTGATGTGCGGGGGTATAGCTGCAGCCATCGAGAGACCCATTGCTTTGGAGACCCCATTAAGGCCCAAATCCGAGCTTTTTTACCTGCAGTTAATCATGCATTTGGGACGCGTAACTACTTATGTTCTCTTGGGTGCTCTTGCCGCTGCCTTGGGGGTTGTGGTTTGGCAGCAAAATCTGATTCCCATTCAGCGACCCTTGTTTGCTCTAACCTCTCTTATTTTGATACTGATGGGCATTCGTCTTTTAAAAGCGGGCTCATCAGAAGGTTTGCTGGGAGGTAAGTGGATCAGCTCCAAAATTGCCGCTTACTGGGCTAAATACTTGGGGCGTATGGCAAGCGGTCCGTCGCGTTGGTTTAGCGGCATGCTTTGGGGTTTAGTGCCGTGTGGATTGGTCTACAGCGTTTTGCCTCTGGCGTTTTTATCAGGCGATGTGCTCACTGGTGCTGGGCTGATGTTGGCCTTTGGATTGGGGACCTTACCTAACCTATTATTGATCTCTAAATTTTCTGCAGCACTCACCCAGTTTGGACAATATCGTTGGGTGCGTTATTTAGCTGCCTCGCTTTTGCTCATTGCGGGAGGCTTTGGTTTATACCGCGCTTGGGTTTTGCCAGAAGCTTTATTAAAAGGTGGCTTCTGTATTTCTTAAGCCGCCTTTAAGTTGTCGCCGCTTCAATTCCAGAAATTAGGTCAGGGTAGAAAGAGTCAGGCGGAAGCGTAGCAATGAAGTTGCTGCGTTCAGCCATCTCAAGCGGTTGATGTGCCAAGCCACAAATGAGCAAGCGGATATCGCGAATCTTGCATAGATGCGCAAGCTCCATGATCGTATCCATGCCTGAAGTGTCGATATAGATTACATTTTTCAAATCAAGTAAGAGGGTGTCAGACGGTAAGTTTGTCTCAATCTTTTCTAGCAGTTTGACTGCGCCAAAAAAGATTGCCCCATGAATGCGGTAAGCATCAATGCGGCCTTGCTGGTTACCTAGTCCAGGGAAATCGCTCGCTAAAGCAATCTCACAGCGCGATAGGCTAGAGATCCGGTAAATAAAAGTGATAAAAGCCAAAAGCAGACCAACCTGAACGGCGATGGTGAGATCCAGTACAACTGTAAGAATAAAGACGCTGAGAATGGTGATTCGGTATGGTAGTCGGAACTGCTTGAGATCAATAAACTTTCTCCATTCACCCATATTCCAGGCGACATACATCAAGATGGCGGCAAGACTAGCTAGTGGAATATTTTTAGCGAGCGGTGCAGCAAACAAGACGATGATCAGCAAGGTTGCGGCGTGAACAAGACCGGCAATCGGAGTAGTGGCACCGCTTTCAACATTGGTAACGGTGCGCGCAATCGTGCCAGTTGCTGGCATGCCACCAAAGAAGGGGATGGTGAAATTGGCAATACCTTGCGCAACTAATTCTTGATTTGATTCATGGCGATCATGAATGAGACCATCAGCAATACGGGCACAAAGCAAAGATTCAATTGCGCCCAGTAACGCTAGTGTTAAGGCTGGTGCAACCATGTATTGCGCGTTATCCCAGCTGACCGGTAGCCATTCAAAAGAAGGAAGTCCAGAAGGGATGCCGCCAAAGCGACTGCCAATAGTATCGACCGGCAAGTTAAAAGTGCTGGTAACAATAGTCGCCACAACCATGGCTACTACTGTGCCGGGAAGATGCGATAGCCATCCCAGGCGATTCTGAAACAACTTCCAAAAGATTAATAAAGCAAGGCTGCCACTGGCCAAGCCAAGAGCTACAGGATTAAAAGTATCGGCAGCTAAATAGAGTGTATGAATAGATTGGAAAAATTGGGCAGGCATTTTTTCAATCTGGAGTCCGAAGAAATCTTTGATTTGAGATAAGCCAATCAAGAAAGCAATGCCATTCGTAAAGCCAATAATGACTGCTATAGGAATAAAGCGCACTAGCGTTCCAAGTCGAAACACACCCATCAGAAATAAAAATACTCCCGACATAGCAGTTGCTAGTAATAGATTCGGCACACCGTAGCGTTCGACGATGCCATAAACAATCACAATGAAGGCACCTGCTGGACCGCCAATTTGAACGCGGCTGCCGCCCAACAGTGAGATGAGGCCGCCAGCAATAATGGCGGTAAAAATACCGGCCTCTGGTTTGAGTCCGCTGGCAATTGCAAAGGCCATGGCTAATGGCAGCGCAACAATACCAACCGTCAGACCGGCCAGTACATCCTTGGTGAAAAGGGTGCGGTTATATCCGTTAAATGCGTCTAATAGTCGAGGGCGAAAAAACATAAGCTCAATATAAATGCACTATGAGAGACGGCTACCAACCCAGTAGGCAATACCTGAACATACAGCTGTTACAAAACTGCCCCATGCAATATCAATCAAAGCTAATTGTGTTGGAAAGTTTCTAATGACTGCAAGATTGGTAAGGTCGTACGTCATGTAGCAGAACAACCCAAAAAGGGCGCCATATTGCAGTGCATATATCAAAGATTGTTTTGAGAGCGCTGGAACTATGACAAAAATGCAGACCCCAATGGCATACAGTAGGTAGAAAGCAAGTCCAGCTATAAGCTTGGGTTCGTTAGCCATTAAGTCACCCATTTGATCTCGATAGAGATTCTTTGCAATACCTAAAAGCCATATCAAATCAATTGCGATTAGGGTGACTAAAAATGAGGCGTAGATAGCAAAATTCTTGAGCAATTAAGTTACCTTTTTTCTTTTATAGGCTAATAATAAGCATTATGATGGAAAGAATAGGTTAGTAGTCCAATTTAGGGGGAGGTAAACATGTTTAAGCATTTATTAGTACCTGTAGATGGTTCGGATGTCAGCAAAAAATCCTTGAAGAAGGTTGCTGCACTTGCTAAGGCAGATGGCGCCGCAGTAACTCTTGTTTATGTTTCTGATCCCCTGCCTCCAATGGTCTACTCAGACAGCACCATGGGCTATGGAATTTCACAAAAAGAGCATGCTAAGGTTTGCGAGGCTTATGCAAAAGATGTATTTAAGAAGGCAACGACGGCACTTGGTGCTGGTATCAAGGTAAAGAGTCTTCATATTGCAAATAGCAACCTATCCGAAGGTATTTTGGATGGGGCAAAAAAGGCGAAGGCAGATGTGATTGTGATGGCTTCCCATAAGCGTACAGGTATCAAGAGTGTCTTGTTGGGCAGCGAGACTCACGAAGTCATTGTTCACTCAAAATTACCAGTATTAGTTTTGGGTTAATCCACCCAACACTCAGTAAAAAGGGTCCGTAAGGACCCTTTTTGTTTGGCTGAAGTAAATTAAATTTAAACCACTAGCCAGCAATCTTACTTAGTTATTTTTAATGGGGCTGCCAAGTAATAATATTTCTCTGGTGAGTTGTCCACTTTCGTTATCACGCATAGACCATAAATCAAGTTGAGTCTTCGGCGCATAAGGATCAACGTATATACCATTTTTTCTCAGTTCGAAATGCAGATGCGGTCCAGTTGATCTGCCGGTAGATCCAACATAACCAATCTCTAATCCGCGACGCACTTCATTGCCTAATTCGAGCTCGACGTTGTAGTTACTTAAGTGAGCATAGTAGGTATGGTAATTGCCTGGATGCTCCAAAATAATCAAGTTACCAAATGCGCCGCTGTAGCCAATGTGAGCAACTCTGCCATTGGCGACACTAAAGACAGGCGTGCCAGTTGGCGCAGAGTAATCAATGCCCATATGGGCGCGATAACGTTGCTTAGGAGCGGGTGCGGGGGTTGCAGGCGCAGATTTGGTTGCTGCTGCAGGTGCTTTGCTACGCTTGCCTGAAGATGCTCTTACCATGCCAACGCCCCGAGAGATGCGGCGATAGCTTAAGGGGTTAGTCCAGAAAGAGCGCTCAAGAGATTCCCCTGAGCCAGTAAAAAATCCACCCGGGATGTCATTACGCTCTACCCAAAAAGCGTTTGCATAAACTTCTTTAGTGGCAGGATCAATGATTTCTGCAGCCCAAATCTGAGCCCATTTTTCACGATCACCAAAATCTACAATTAAGCGCACAACGCTATTGGTATTTTCGAGAGAATTATTTTCTTCTGGATAAATTTGTTTAATTAGAGAATTCAATTCCCAAACCAGTTCAACTGGTAGTTGGTCGCTTACTTTGCGGGGATCGTATAGAACGTCTCTTAAGGGAATGCGAATCTCCGTTAAACGCTTAGATTCATCTTTAAGTAAGTCTTGTTGAATTAAAAATCCACCAACTGCTGAGGGTGTAAATGTCCATACTTCAGTCTTACTGTCTTGAATTGGGCCATTCATGATGCTGAGCGAGTCAAAGCGATTGCGACTACCGAAAGCAACCGCATAAGGGATGCAGTCCCCACGCATGTGATCAAAAAATGTTTTGGTCTGATTCTTAAAGAATTCAGCAAATTGGTTGTTATTGATGCCAATACTTGCGGGAAGACTATCTTCGGTAAAGCTTCTTCGTAAACAACCTTGCGCTACGCGATAGTCAAGATTGGCATCGCTATCGAGCATGAGCTCATCTGGCGCTTTGCGTTGAAAGAGGGCTGGATTAAGACTCATGCTACTAGTTTTAGAGTTCGAGCCCGCAGATTTATCCTTCAATCCAACTTGCTTGGAGGTTTGAACTGTGATCTTGTTGCGGGTCTGGCCAGTACTTTGAGTTTGCTTGCTCTGTGCATAAGCTAAGCCCGGTGTTGAGCTTAGAAAGGCGCAGCCAGACAAAATAATGACAGCCCTGCTGAACAGGGAGCTAAAAGATGCTTTTGTATTCACCCCTCAATTATCTAATAATGTGAAAGCGTGGGCGAATAAATATGCTGTGCTGCAACAAATTAGATTTAATCTTGGTCTGGCGCGATCTTCAGAACTTCAAAGGCGGCTTTTAGCCTTTTTTCGTACTTCTGCTTCATTAGGTTTGCCTCATGAGTCGGCCAGTCTTTAAAGCCAGCGCCCTTAGCGATGCCAGTTTTGCCACTTTTAACTAAATTGGTCACACAGTTTGGTGGTTGAGTAATATTAGACAGGGAGGGGTATATCAATTCTGCGGCTAAGGTCATGCCTTCCCAGCCGGAGATTTCTTTTTGAGTCATGGGCCCAACTGCAGCGTAGCGAAATCCAAAGCTATAGCGAACCGCGGTATCGATATCATCAGGAGTGGCGACACCTTCTTCTACAAGCGAGAGTGCTTCACGCATTAATGCATGCTGAATGCGATTTGCCAAAAACCCCGGGATATCTTTTTTAACTAGCACCGGCTTCTTGCTGTGGGTGCGATAAAACTGACAGAGCTTTTCTGCCAAGGCTAAATCAGAACGTTTCCCTGTAACAATTTCTACCAGTGGCACGATATGTGCAGGCATAAAGTAGTGGGCATTAAACATGCGATGTGCTGTTGCTAGATCATTTGCAATATCGCTGATAGGAAAGCCAGAACTATTGCTACCAATGGGAATGTGAGGCGGAACACGTTGGTCTAGCAGGGCAAAGATGTCCTGCTTTAATTGCAGTTGCTCGGATACTGTTTCAATCACAAAATCCACATCATCCCAGTCTTGCCAGATTTCAATGTCACCGCTTTGTAATGAGAGATTTGTCTTGGACCAGTCGGTGTTAATTGAATCTGCACATGACCTAATGGAGTCGAGGCAGGACAAAGCCTTCTCTGGGGTGCGACCCAGCATGACAATGTTGGCGCCACTGGCTAAAAATCCAGCAGCAATGCCAACACCCATAGTTCCCGTTCCGATGACAACCACTTTGCTCATTTTCAACCTGCGTATGCTATTAGGAATGAGTCGATTATTCCTTATTTAGACCCCTGCCGGCAATTTAAATTCTGGATACAATCATTTTTTGATTAAGGAGTTTAGATGCCGATTATTGAATCCATCCAAGTTGCTTCTGTAGCGGTACCTTTAGACAAGGTCACCTCATTTTCTACTCGCACCGTTTCTGAGCGTCATTATTGTCTAGTGAAAGTTCGCGGCAAGGATGGAAATGAAGGGATTGGCTTTTGTTATGTTGGTAGCGCTGGCGGAGATATCGCCAAGGTTGCCGTAGAGCAATTATTGGCTCCAAAACTGATTGGTCAAAATAGTCACCGCAGTGAAGGTCTCTGGATGGAGATGTACAACGAATCCATCTTGCAGGGACGCACAGGGGCAGTAATGCGTGGAATCTCTATTTTGGATACAGCTCTGTGGGATTTAAATGCACGATCAGTGGGCTTGCCCTTGCATCAATACCTCGGTTCAGTGGTGGATGATCGCGTGCCGGCCTATGCTAGTGGCGGCTACTACCTTGAAGGAAAGACTCCGGCTAAGCTTGGCAAAGAGATGGAGTCTTACGTCAAACAGGGCTTTAAGGCAGTGAAGATGAAGGTAGGTCGCCTATCTCCATCCGAAGAGGAGGCTCGAGTTAAAGCGGCTCGTAAAGCGGTGGGTGATGATGTTTTGCTTACTTTGGACGCTAACAATGCTTGGCGTGATCTACCAACCGCTCTTGAGTACGTGCGTCGTTTTGAAGCTTATAACCCTTACTGGATCGAAGAACCTTTTTCACCAGATGCGATCGATCTGCATGCTGCATTAGCTCGTCAAACGAAGATTAACGTTGCTACTGGTGAAATGGAAGCGGGACGTTGGCGTTTTAGAGAGCTTATTGATGCAGGTGGCGCTGCTATTTTGCAATCTGATGCTGCAGTGTGTGGCGGTATTACCGAGTGGAGAAGAATCTCCGCATATGCAGATTTAAAAGGCGTCATAGTCTGCCCGCACTGGATGCATGATTTACATGCGCCCTTGGTAGCCGCTACCCCAAATGCTCGTTTTGTTGAGTTCTTTTTGGATGACCAGGTTCTCAACTTCCGTAGATTAATTAACAAGCAGCTCACCTTTAAAAATGGGGATCTGATATTGCATAAAACCCCGGGCCTAGGATTTGAGTTTGATGAAGCGGCTGTAAAGAAGTACGCAGGCAAAGCTGCTTGGACCAAGATCTCGTAAGTAGAGTTGTACCTTCTTGCTTAAAAATAAAGCCCGCTAGTGCGGGCTTTATTGTTTTCAAGAGAGAGCTTCTTAAGATGATCGCGGATTGAGTTTGAAATGCGTAATGGTTTGAGTAACCAGAACCAAACCAAATCCGATGAAGCCAATCAAGTCTGCCTCAGTAGAGGGGTAGGCAAGAGCAACTCCAGAGATCACCATAATCACGCGTTCAAAGATTTTGGTTTTCTCGATGAACCAGCCCTGTAGTCCTCCAGCCAAGCAGATGATTCCGACTACAGCTGTAAATGAGACCCAGGCGATTTGCATCCAGTCTGCTTGCTCAAGTGCAGTAGTAGATCCCATCAACAATAAGCTGACACCAGACTTGTCTAATACAAACATGAATGGCACTAGGATGGCTGGAGCAACATACTTCCAAGTTTGCAAAGTGGTCTTATAGGGATTGCCTTTGCATATCGCCGCTGCTGCAAATGGAGAGAGTGCAGTCGGTGGCGATACTTCAGAAAGTACGGCGTAATAGAAGATAAACATATGAGCAGCAAATGCAGGTACGCCCAAATTAATGAGAGCAGGCGCTGCAATCACGGCGCAAATAATGTAAGAAGCTGTCACTGGAACAGCCAGACCAACCACCCAAACCACTAAAGCGGTAAAGATCGTTGTTAGCAGAAGAGATCCGCCAGCGTACTGAATCACAATCGAGCTAAATTTCAGACCAAGACCTGTCAGAGTGACGGTACCGACGATCAAGCCAGCCCCAGCACAGGTAGCAGCAATCGCTAATACACCGGTTGATCCAGAGGCAAGCGCCTTCGTGAGGTTCGAGTTGTAGAGTCCTTTAAGAATGGGTTCTTTCCCCTTAAACCATGCCCAAGGAATGATTGCGGTATCTTCGCGCAACATGCTGGATAGTGCAGAAACTACGGTTGCCCAAAATACCGACATGACTGGAGAGAAGCCCATCAACATAAAAACGACGATGGAGATGAGTGAGAAAAAGTGGAACCAATATTTTTTAGTAAGTTGCCACGCAGTTTCGGCTGAAGAAAACTGAATGCTCTTCATGCCATATTTACGAACATCAATCTCTACCATGACAAACAAGCCAAGATAAAAGAGAATCGTTGGGATGGTTGCCATCAACAACACATCTAAATAGGAAATCTTCAAAAAGTCAGCAATCAAGAAGGCTGCTGCACCGAGTACTGGTGGTGAAATGATTGCACCTAGACCGCCAGCCGCCAAAAGTCCACCAGCTGCATTCTTTTCGTAACCCACCTTATCTAACATTGGAGCTGCAACTGAGCCAACGGTAACCGTTGTAGCAACGCCTGAGCCTGATGGGCCACCCAATAAGAATGAGGACATCACGATGGTTCTGCCTACGCCAGAAGATTTGCCGCCCATTGCTGCAAATGAGAAATCAATAAAGAATTTACCTGCGCCTGTGAATTGCAGGAAGGCGCCAAAAATGGTGAACAGAATAATGAGGGTTGCAGAGACATCTACAGCAGTGCCATAAATACCTTCTAGGGTCATATACATGTAACCCACCAAACGATCGAGGCCATAGCCTTTGTGTGTCCAGGGTGCTGGTAAGTAGTTGCCGAATAAGGCATAGAGCAAGAACAGAACAGTAACGGTCACCAACACCATGCCATTGGTTCGGCGCACGCTTTCTAGGATCAGCAAAATCAAACCGATACCAATAATCACATCAGTAGAGTTAGGAGCAGTATTTCTGTCCATGAAATCATCGCCACCGCCTAGGATGTAATAGGCGATTGCTACAGATCCAAGGGCGAATAGCACGTCCCAGATCATGAGGCGATTTTTAAAACGAGCTGCTATCGGAAAACTTAAGAAAACTAAAAATAGTACGAGGGCAACGTGAATCACACGAAGCTGCTGGGTCGGAACAATCGAGTAGGCCGCATAAAGATGAAATAAAGACATACCTACTGCAACTAGGGTGATGAACTTGGCCAGTAGACCCTTGTAGTCGTTAGAGTCGCCTTCCTCTTGCTTGATGAAGGCATCTAATTTTTCCTGGGTTTCGTTATCGATAACGTTTTGATTCATGTCTCAACCTATATATTTATATTTATGCGCTACTTTAAAACAAAAAAGGGTGAGTTTGACTCACCCCTGACTACAAATGCTGGCTTAGTTTACTTTGACACCCTTTTCCTTAAAGTACTTTAAGGCACCTGGATGGTATGGAACTGGCGTTGCATTTGCTTTTTGAGCATCCAGTTTGACGTTGCGGTATTCAGCATGTGAACGAACTAACTCGAGTTGGTTGTCAAAGACAGCTTTTACAATTTTGTAAGCCTCGTCATCTGACATAGAGGCATTTACAACCAATAGGTTTGCAACTGCAGCAACATTATTGTCTTTGGCCATGCCGCTATAAGTCTGCTTAGTAATGAGGGATGGGAAATACAAGTTGCCATATTTCTTATTCATTGCTGGAACTTCAGCTGATGTGTCGACCATGACAATTTTCATGCCAGGGCTATTGGCTAAATCAGTTACCGCTGCAGTAGGTAGGCCGCCAACCCAGAAGAATGCATCAATCTTGCGGTCCTTTACTGCGTTCACAGATTCAGCAACGCTTAAGCGCTCGCGCTTGATGTCTTTAGTTGGGTCGATGCCTGCTGCTTCAAGAAGACGGAATGCCATGACTTCTGTAGCGCTGCCAGGAGATCCAGTGCTTACGCGTTTGCCTTTGAGATCAGCCATAGTTTTGATGCCAGTCGATTCAACTGTTGCAACATGCATCAAGTTTGGATAAAGAATTAGCAAAGTACGTACTTCAATTGGCTTATCTTTGAACTTATCAACACCGCTAGTGGCATCTTTAGCAGCATCAGCCATTGAGAAACCAACATAAGGCTTGCCCGTGCCAATCAGTTTCAGGTTGTCAACAGAACCACCAGTGACTTCTGCTGTGGCAGACATGCCAGGAACTTTGCTGGAGAGTACTGAGGCAAGTCCGCCACCCATAGGGTAGTAAACACCGCCTGTACCGCCTGTTGCAATAGAAATGTTTTGAGCATTCACGCTTGCGCATAAAAAGCTCAGTGATAAAGCAATGACTTTCAGTAGTTTCATTGTTGTCTCCTAGTTAATTATATTATTTGTATTACAGGCCCGGCATGCTGAATTTGATTTGTTGCAACTCGCTGAGCAATTGAGCTTGTTGCTCGGGGGTTAGCTGCATGAGTGGTGGACGAACTCTGAGCCACTCAGGATCTTTACTGTAATGAGCGACAGCAGTCTTCATGCCAGCAATCATTTGGTATTTAGCAAAAATTCCACGTACTTGATCTAGACTGGCTTGACGCTCATCAGCATTAGACTCTCTCCAGTGCGCAGCTAAATCGGCAATTGCTTTCGGGTTCACGTTGGCAGTAGCAGAGATGCAGCCCACACCACCAGCACGCAAGGCGCGCATTAAGAATACTTCGCTACCTGCATATACGCGGAAGCCATGCGGCGCCAATAATTTAATAACAGACTCTGTATAAGACCAATCGCCAGAGCTATCTTTCATGCCAACAATGGTCTTTGGATACTCTTTTGTTAAGCGCTCTAACAAAGAGAGGCTTAAATTAATTTTGGTGACAGGTGGAATGTTGTAGATATAGATCTGTAGTGCAGCACTGCCAACTTTTTGAATCACTTCAGAGAAGTAAGCAAATAGGCCATCATCAGAAACGTCTTTGTAATAGAAGGGAGGCAACATTAATACGCCTGCACATTTATGATTTACAGCATGGCGTGTCATGTTGACTGTGGCATCGATCGATGTGGCGCCAGTTCCAGGCATCAAATGCTCAGGACTTAATCCACCCTCAATAAGTGTTGTCAGAGTGCTCATCTTCTGAGGGGCGGACATCGAGTTGGCTTCTGAATTTGTGCCAAAGATGGCCTGACCAACACCATTGGCTTCTAACCATTTACATTGCTTCAATAACTTTGGAGCATCGGGGCTGCCATCTGCCTTAAATGGTGTAAGTACAGGGGAAAGCACCGCAGGTAAGGTTGATGGGTGCAGAGAGATCGTCATGCTGGCTCCGTTTTTCTAGTTATTAACTTCCGATGGAAGAGGTTGTTGTTTAAAGAAGGCTTCTAAATTATCTACAGCTAATTGGGTCATTGCTATCCGTGTTTCCGAGGTGGCGCTACCAATATGTGGTGTCAACAATACATTATCAAGATTTAAAAAGTCTTTGTTTGGATTGGGCTCATTTTCAAAAACATCTAAAGCAGCGCCAGCAATCTTTTTATGTTGCAGTGCATATAAAAGAGCATCCTCATCCACCACGCTGCCACGAGCGATGTTAATTAAATAACCGGTAGTACCTAGAGCCTCAAGTACCGCAGCGTTCACCATCTTGTTCGTTTCAGGAGTAGCAGGACAAGCTAAAAATAGGATGTCACAGTCTTTCGCTAAATCCTTGATTTCTCGATAGTAAGTGTAAGGAAGTGATTTTTTGTTCGGCCCTGAATAGGCGATTTCTACCTTAAAAGGCTTTAAGCGTTCGGCCAAATCTTGACCAATTCGACCCATGCCTGCTATCCCCACACGCTTGCCAGCCAGGGTGGTGGTGATTCTGAAGGGCGCCTTCGACCAAGCAGCGCTCTTGACGTATTCCTGAGCCTCTGGAAGTTGGCGCAAAAGTGCAAGCATCATGCCGACTGCTAGTTCGCAAACTGCGTCGTTTAAGACGCCTGGCGTATTGCTTGCCTTAATGCCGTTTGCTTTTAAATAGTCTAGAGGAAGGTTGTCGTAACCAACACCACAGGTTGCAACCATGCGGATACTAGGGATTTGTTTAACCAGCGCTTCCGGAAGCTTCGTATTGGAGCGAATCAAAATCGCTTGAAAGTTTCCAGCAGGAGCGGGAGCTTGCGGATCGGGATGATGAATAGGGGTAAAGCGCCGATCTATCTCAGCCTGCATAATTTCAGGGAAATGGCCGACCTGCAGCACCGAATTGACGGGGATCATGTCTCACTAGCTTTTTTATTGAAATAATGACCCCATTGTAAGAGTAATTTTCAGAAAAAGTCGGCACCCTTTAGGAGAGCATTCATGTTATTTACACCAGCCGAAACCAAAGTGGTGATAGTCGGTGGCGGCACTATGGGTGCAGACGTTGCAGCAGTATGTGCGCGTGGTGGTTGTGCTGTGCAGGTAGTCGAGCCAACAACCGAAAGACGCGCGCTGTTGCCCGACTACTTCGCCAACACGATGGCTGATTTGGGATACGAGCATCGTACCCATTTACTCACTGTTGCCGGAACTCTAGAAGAGGTTGATTGGACGGACATCGATCTGGTGATTGAATGTGTGCCAGAGCGCTTAGATATTAAGCGCGAGCTATTTGCCAAGTTAGAAAAATATGCAAAGCCAGAGGCAGTATTGGCTAGCAATAGTACAAGTTTCCCTATTAGCGAAATCGCGAGCGGCTTGAGAACCTCTGCCAGAATGATCGGCCTACATTTTTTTATGCCCGCACATTTAGTGCCCTGTGTGGAAGTAGTTTATGGTCAAAAGACTTCCCCGATGGTTGGTGAGAGTCTTTCGCGATTAATGACTGCTTGCGGCATGGTGCCGGTGACTGTGAAAAAAGATCTCCCTGGATTTTTAGCAAATCGCTTGCAACACGCTTTATCGCGTGAGGCTTTTGCTATGGTTGATGAGGGAATATGTACGCCTGAAGATATTGATAAAGCTGTGCGCTTTGGCTTTGGCTTTCGTTATATTGCAGCAGGACCGGCTATGCAAAGAGATCACGCTGGTCTTGAGGTGCATGGCGCTGGCGGAGCAACAATTTACCCCACTCTAAATAATTCACCTACCATTGCGAAGTGTTTGAGCGACCGTATTGAAAGCGGAAAGTTTGGAATGAAAACTGGTGAAGGCTTTTTCACATGGACTGCTGAAACGATTAAAGCAGAGCGTGAGCGCTATCAAGATGCCCTGCGTGCTGGCCTGAAGATTATTCAGAAAGATTTGCCTGAGATTAAATAGTGGCAAGTTAGCAATTCAGTAATGCATCAAATTACTTTAAGCGATATCTTTTAAATGTAATCTACTCAGGTGTGGCGCAAGGCGATGTGTAATCAATACGATTGCAATCGTGGCCACCCCACCAAATACGATAGATGGTACTAGGCCCATCATGCTGGCGGCAATGCCAGATTCAAGTGCGCCTAATTCATTAGATGAACCAATAAAGATTCCGTTGATGGCACTAATTCTGCCGCGCATATGATCCGGTGTTGTCAGTTGCATGATGCTTCCTCGGATCACGACTGACACAGAATCAAAGCATCCAGAAATAAATAAGAAGAGGGCACATAGCCATAAATTGCTAGAGATACCAAAGGCAATGATGGCCGCTCCAAATCCAGCAACTGAGATAAGAAGATATTTGCCAGAATCCGTCAGAATCGGGCGTCGAGCTAAGTAGATTCCGGTAATCACAGCGCCTGCTGCGGGTGCGGCACGCAAAATCCCCAAGGTCTCTGGCCCCGCGTTCAAAACTTCTTTAACAAATGCGGGCAGGATAGAAACGGCGCCACCAAAGAGAACGGCAAACATGTCGAGCGCCATGATGCCCAAAATGAGCTCATGTTTTCTGACGTAATGAAAGCCCTCCAAAAAACTCTTCAAGAAGTGACCAGATAGGTTGCTGGACTTTTCTTGTAAGGCGTTAATTAAGGTGATTCCGTATAAACCGACTGCTCCACAAAATGCAGCAAGTAAGTAAGTCCATTCGAGACCCGCAAAGCCAATCATGAGTCCACCCAGTCCTGGGCCGGCCACTACACAAATCTGAAAAGCAGAGGATGCATAGGCTGTGTATCTGGGTAGTTGATCTCTTGGAATGATCTGGCCAAACAGCGCTTGATAGGATGGCCTTAAGAGGGCTCGCCCAACACCAATAAATGCAACGGCGGTGTAAATCAATGGGACTGGTGGAGAAAGCCAACCTAGCGCAATGCAGGTTAAAAATAAACCTACTGCAATATGAATCAGGCAGGCAATGGCCGCAATCCATTTGCGCGAATAGTGATCAACTGCATGTCCTGAATAAAGGGCAAGTGCAAAGTAGGGTACAAGCTCTGCAAGACCAATGAGTCCAAGTGACACCACGCTATTGGTGATTTCATAAAGATGCCAACCTACCGCTACCATCGTAATTTGGTAGCTGAGTGTTGCACCGATGCGGTACAGCAGTAAGGTTCTAAAGGCTTTGCCGGGATTCATGAATTCTCAGCATTTTAAGGGAGAAGCGAGTTATCCTTTAAACATGAAGAAAATCATTCGCGTCTGGGATTTGCCAATTCGTTTATTTCACTGGTTGTTAGTGCTCTGCATTATTGGCAGTTTTATTAGCGTCAATATAGGTGGCAATGCCATTCAATGGCACGCCTATTTTGGCTACAGCATTTTATGCTTATTGATCTTCAGAATAATCTGGGGTTTCATTGGCTCTACTCACGCGCGTTTTGTCTCCTTCTTTCCGAGTAAAAAGGCGATTCTTGCTTATTTGCAAGGGAGTTCACCTCGCGTGCTTGGTCATAATCCAGTTGGTGCATTGTCTGTGTTCGCATTGCTTTTTGTATTGTGCGTGCAAGTTACAACGGGTTTGTTTGTGGATGATGAGATTGCCTTTCAGGGTCCGCTAGCAAAATATGTATCGAGCTCGGTAAGCTCATTTCTGTCCCAGATTCATGAGGGCAATCAGGTGGTGATCTATACATTGATTGCCATTCATGTTGCGGCAATCTGGTTCTACAAAAAATTTAAAGGTGAAAATCTTATTAAACCAATGATCAGCGGCGACAAAGAAATTGACCCAAGCGAAGAGGCTAAATACTTGCCTGCTGACTTGGGTCGAGCCTCCAATGACGGAGGGCTACAGCGCGGTTTTGCTTTACTGCTCTTTAGCTTAATCGCGGTAGTAGTGGGTTACTTTATTACGAAGTAAATACCAATAAAGTTAGGTTATTTCTTTTTGAAGTCGTCATGACAACCTTTGCAAGTTGCGCCAGCTGCGCCGAAGGCTTTCTTGATACTTTCGAGATCGCCAGACTGAGCAGCTTTATTAAGATCTACTACTGCTAACTGCATCTTGTCACCTGCAGCCTTGAATTTGGCGTTATCAGACCAGACAGCTGGTTGTGCTTTGCCGCCTTCGGTGCCAGGACCAAAGGCTTGCCATGGCAAAGTAGACATCATCGCAACAATGGCAGCATTCTTAGCAACTTCATCTTTGTTGTAAGGCGCTTCGCCCTTAACAACTGCGCCAATTTTTCCAAAAGAGTTTGCCATGACCGTAAATGCGCTCTGACGATATTTAATGGCATCTTCTGGTTTTTGGAATTGCGCATAAGCTACGCCTGCGCCAATCGCCAAAACAGTTGCGGTGCCTGCTAAAACCAATTTTTGTAGTTTCATGATTGTTCTCCTAATATGAGGTGCGCTACGTGGATTCAGAATATCCCAGAAAATGCTTTTCCGCTTGCTTAAAAGATCATTCTGAGAGGGCTGGTGAGCAAAAGGATGAGCCATTCAAAAAAGCTCATCAATGGAGTCATCCATAAGGCGCTAATGACCCCAGTAAATACGAGTCCCAGCACAATAAAAAAGCCCCAAGGCTCTAACTTGCCAAGGGCAATCGACTGACGGGCAGGAAGTAGGCTTGCTAGAACGCGGCCCCCATCCAGAGGGGGTAGGGGAAACAGGTTGAATACCAATAAGCCCAAATTCCAGGTGACGCCCGCTTGAGACATGGAGATTAGAAATTTTTCAGTGACTCCAAAACCTACTAAGCAAATCAAGAGGATGAGCCAAATCAGTGCTTGAATGAAATTCGAGCCTGGACCTGCCAAGGCAACCCATATCGAGTCAATTCTGGGGTTTCTGAGGCGTCCAAAATTTACCGGAACAGGCTTGGCGTAGCCCACTAAAAATGGCGACCCAGTTAGAAGCAAGACCAGCGGGATCAAAATAGTACCAACGGGGTCTATATGTTTAGCGGGGTTAAGGCTGACTCTTCCCAGCATGTAGGCCGTGTTATCCCCAAATCGACGGGCGGCATAACCATGGGCTGCTTCGTGAATGGTGATGGCAAAAATCAGGGGAATCGCATTAATTGCGATAGCTTGGATAGAATAGTCGGTAATCATGGCAATATGATATCCATAGGAGCTCAAAGTGACTGACGAAAAGAAACCCGATTCAAAGACCCCGGCTAAGGCAGTAGTTGCCAAGCCACCAGCACGCCCACCCGTCCCAAAAGGCCCATCTGGACCTGCTGGAAGGCCTCAGGCAGGCTTTGGCGGGGGAAAAGGCATGATGCGCAAGGCTGGTCGCGGTCGATAGTGGATAATTACCCCACTCATTAATGTGTTTACAGAGGATTTAGCATGAACGAATGGCATAACGAATCAAAAGAAGAAATCAACAAAAAGATCATTACATTGATCGTGATGTTGGGCGCCGCTACTAGCTTGGCTATTTTGTTTGCTTTGGTTGCAGCACATACAGGTTACGTATTCGGTTAATCTGCATTAATGACTAGCCATCGCCAACCTGCAGTATTTGCTGGCCATGGCAGTCCGATGTATGCCATAGAGCCCAACCGCTTTACAGCGGCCTGGTCTGCTCTAGGAAAAACATTCAAACGCCCAGATGCCATATTGGTAATCTCGGCTCATTGGGTAACTCGCGGGGTATGGGTTACCGCAATGTCCAAACCTAAAACAATTCACGACTTCGGTGGATTTCCGCAAGCCCTTTTTGATATTCAATATCCTGCGCCAGGCAGTCCTGCATTAGCAGACCGCGTGCAAGAGTTATTGAATGTTCCGGTAGTGCTTGAAGAAAACGAATGGGGTATTGACCATGGTGCATGGTCAGTCCTGAAGTATCTGTACCCTGAGGCTGATGTACCGGTGGTGCAGTTGAGTCTAGACGGATCAAAGTCAGCGCGGGAGCATTACGAGTTGGCTAAGCAGTTGCGCCCATTACGTGATGAAAATATTCTCATTTTGTCGAGCGGCAATGTGGTGCATAACTTGCGCACAATTCATTGGCAAGAGGATGCTCAGCCATATCCTTGGGCAAAAGACTTCAATGATTTTTTCGTCTCGGAGATACGCGCTAATCACCATGAGTCTTTGATCGATTGGGAGCGCTATGGTGATGCTGCTCATATGTCGATACCGACCCCTGAACATTATTGGCCTGCCCTCTATACCTTAGCTTTACAAGAAGAGGGTGAGCAAGTAAAAATCTATACTGATGGCATCGAGATGAGTTCAATTAGCATGTTGGGTTTCTCTATTCAATAAAGAACAGACTATGTGGCTATCAATCTTTGCAATTTTCGTTGGCGCCGGTTTAGGGGCTTTATTGAGAGCGTCTTTTAATTTTCTAACTGTTGGTGCTGGAGCTGCTCTGCCTTTAGGGACTTTTATCTCTAATATGGTTGGTGGTTATTTGATAGGGGTTGCAGTAGCTTTTTTTGGCAATAACCCACACCTATCTCCTGAGTGGAAGCTTTTAGTTGTAACGGGTTTCTTAGGGGGTCTGACTACTTTCTCTAGTTTTTCTGCTGAAGTAGTTGGCTTTATGCAGCGCGGTGAATTTACATGGGCCTTAGGTACCGCTCTTCTGAATTTGGTTGGTTCACTCGTCCTTACCTTCTTAGGTATCCTGACTTACCAAGCGCTTAAATAAATAAAGGGGCTTCAAGCCCCTTTAATGTTTATCAATGTTCTTTACTCTGGCTTGATGTTCGCGCTTTTCACTACTGCGCTCCATTTGCTTGCTTCAGATTTAACGAGAGCAGCAAATTCTGCGGGGCTTCCCCCGCCAATCTCATTACCTTGTGCGAGCATCAGTTCACGTAGCTGAGGATCTTTGAGTGCTTCATTTGCGGCAGCATTGAGCTTGTCAATAATGGCTTTGGGTGTTCCTTTGGGCGCGATGAGACCTTGCCAGTTTAGAACCTCTACTTTTGGGTAGCCCAACTCAACAAAGCTAGGAACATTCGGAAGTAAGGGTGAGCGCTTTTTGCTAGTAATGGCGAGTGGCCGAATCTTGTCCGCCTTAATACTTGGAACCGCTGAATACATTTGATCAAACATCAGATCAACGTTGCCGGCCATTAGATCAGTCAATGCGGCAGATCCACTCTTGTAAGGTACGTGAATCATCTGAATGCCTGCGTTCAGCTCAAACAGCTCTGCAGAAAGTTGATGACTTCCGCCAATGCCGCCCGAGGAAAATGTGAGAACACCCGGCTTTGCTTTTGCTGCAACAACAATATCTTGGACTGTTTTAAAGGGGGAGTTGGGATTAACCACCAAAACCAAGGGACCTTTTTCCACTAGGATGATGGGAGTTAAATCGATCTCGGGGTCATAGCGCAAATTGCCGAAGAGGGTTTTGTTCACAGCCATTGGCGCAAAGTTACCCATGCCGATGGTGTATCCGTCAGGAGCTGCACGCACGATAGCCTCAGTGCCAATATTCCCACCGGCACCTGGTTTGTTATCAATCACAATAGGTTGCTTGAGGATCAGACTCATCTTTTGACCAAGCTGACGACTTCTCGAATCTGCACTTCCGCCTGCGCCGTAGGGAACAATAAGGTTGATCGGCTTGTTGGGGTAATTGCTTTGAGCAAATATAGGGCTTGAGAAAACAGTAAATAAACACAGCAGGAAAGCAGAAATATTTGAAATGATTCTCATATTTTTCCTTGGGGTAATTAAATAAATCCCAGCACACCCAATACTCCACCCATAGCAATTAAGTAGAGGGGATGCCAGCGAGTAAATAAAGTCAGTCCGATAGTGGTAATGGTCAAGAGATATGCAGCAACCCCGTGGTTAATTTGCAAGGCGATCTCCCATGCGGAAGATAGAACTAGCCCAATTGCCAATGCTGCTGCTGCATATTGAATCGATTTCTTTTTAACGGGATCTTTGATGCCCAAGATGAAGCGCTGTAAGAAAAAGATCAAGACAGAAGAGGGCCATACTATGGCAAAGGTGGCTACCAGTGCGCCAATGATGCCGTAGATGTGCCAACCCAACAAGGTCACTGTCATAAAGTTGGGTCCTGGCGCAGCCTGGGCTATAGCAAAATAATCGGAAAATGTTTGCAGGTCTATCCACTGCTCTTGATTGACTGCCAAATTTAATAGTTCTGGTAAAAGTGCATTGACTCCACCAAATGCAATCATGGAAAACACAGATAGCTTCAGAAATAAACTTAAGAGCATGCTCATATTCTGAGAGCCTTTTTGCGCGCCAAGAAAATAGCCAATGGCGATGCTGTTAAAACTACCCAGCCCAAGCCTAAATGAAAATAGGTAGCCGCCAGGATGGTGATCAAAACAACTAATAACATCGCCGGATACTGAAACTCATCGCGTAGCATCTTAAAACCAGTAGAGGCAATCAGCCCAACACCTACCGCAGATATGCCCCGCAAAATTCCTTGGACAGTATCAAGGTGGCTATAGTGCTCATACAGAGTTGCTAAGAGCATCACAATCGCTATCGGCCCAAGTGTGAGTCCAAGAACGGCTGCGACAGCTCCTCTAGCACCACCAAAGCGAGATCCAACACAGACAGCTAGATTCACAACGTTTGGACCTGGAACGATTTGGCATATTCCTAGGATGGCGCTAAATTCTTCTGAGGTCAGAATTTTTTCACGCTCAACCAGAGTCCGCCTTGCCCAAGGAAGTACACCGCCAAACCCAGACATGCCAATCTTGCTAAAGCCAATAAATAGCTGTTTTGGAGTCAGTGTTTTTTGCTGCATGATTGTTAACTAGTAAAGCCTACTGTGGCTTAAATGGATGCGGCACAGGCTTATTTTCTAGCCACGCTTCCAGAGTCTCAGTGATTCCTTTTGAGAAGGTGGCAAAAATAGGTTCAGCAATAAATCCAAGATGAGGTGTGACTAGTAAATTTGGAGTGTTACGTAACACATCTTTTTCTGGGAGGGGTTCAATATCAAAAACATCTACTGCAGCTTGACCTGGTCTGCCCGCTGCTAACGCTGTTTGTAAATCCGACATGTTGATCAGCGCTGAGCGTGAGGTATTTATCAAAATGGAATCTGGACGCATGAGTGCTAATTGATCTGCGCTAATGAGACCCTTGGTTCCTGGACCCGCAACTAAATGCATGGATACCACTTTGGATGTTTTCAAAAGCTCATCAAGACTCACTGCTTTTGCATTTTCAGCCGCCGCACGTTCTGGAGTCATGCGCGGACTCCAAGCTACCACTTCCATGCCAAATGCGGCGCCAACACGAGCCACTCGGCTGCCGATGGCTCCCAAACCCATGATGCCTAAACGTTCACCTGAGAGCATGGGTAAAACGGACATGGCATCACGCCAGCCGCCAGACGCAATCAATTTATTTTCTTCAATCAAACGCTTAGATGCGCCCAAAATTAATGCCCAAGTCAGTTCAGCTGTAGTTTCTTTAGAAGGGCCGCCAGGAGTGCATGCCATGGGGATATTTCTGGAAACTAAAGCGGATGCTTCCAGAGTGCCATTGCGTTCACCAGTGAACATTAAAAACTTAAGCTTTGGCAGGCGCGCAATCATGGCTTCATTAAAAGGCGATCGATCCCTGACGATAGCAATCGCATCGGCATCTTTAACAGCTTCATAGAGTGCTTCATCTCGTAAGGGCTCGTGATGAATAGTCAGCTTGGCTTGTTGATCTAACTTGTCCCAATTAGAAAAGCGGCGTAGTGCGCGCTCATAGTCTCCGAGAACAACGATATTAGGTAATGAGGTCATGAATGAATAATGCTTTCAGTGGGTTAATCTGTGGAAGAGTTCATCCGCAGTTTTTTACGAATGGAATTCTCTATAGGAATGGAGTCTAAATTAGGTTCAAGTGCTTCGCGCTCATCAAAAACAAAGCAGCTGCCTTGATAGTGGGCGGATCCCACTTCTTCAAAGTACTTGAGTATTCCGCCCTCTAATTGGTAGCTATGTTGCATACCAATCTCTCGCATATAGAGACCAGATTTTTCACAGCGAATTCCGCCAGTGCAAAAGCTAACTAAGGTCTTATCAGCAAGCTCATCTTTATGAGCGGAAATAGCCGCAGGAAATTCTGTAAATTTTTCGATATTGAAATGCAGGGCATTCTCAAAAGTGCCGTAGTCAACTTCAAAGGCATTACGTGTATCTACCATGACGACTGGGCGACCCAGATCATCGGTGCCGCGATCTAACCACTCTTGTAATTTTTTAGGGCTAATGAAGTTGGCACGACCTTCTTCTGGCCGAATGGCTGGATGGTTCATGCGAATAATTTCATTTTTCAGCTTGATCAACATCTTTTTAAAAGGTTGTTCTTCAGACCAGCTCTCTTTTGCTTGTAGAGGTGTAAAGCGAGGATCAAGACGCAACCAGTCTAAAAACCCACGAAGTGCGTCAGCTTTACCAGCAAGGAACATATTGATCCCCTCGCCAGTTAATAAGATGGTGCCTTTCAGTTGGTGTGCATTGCATTCATCGAGCATCTTGGCGCGAAGCTCTGGTAAGCCATCTAGGCTGACAAATAAATAGGCTGCAATATTTAGAATCGACTTCATTTTTCTCTCACTTAGCTACCCCACCATTATCGAGCAAATAGGCTGCAGGGGTGTTAACCTTGAGGTCTTATTTAGAGGAGAGAAATCCATGCTGGATTTAGCAAAAATGGCCAAAAGAGCCTTTAAAAACATCTTATTAAGCACATTAATGACTTTAGGCTTTAGTGGCTTTGTATGCGCCCAAACCTCGGGAGTGGGCGCTTGGCCCACCCAAAAGCCAATTCGTTTGATTGCCGTATTCCCTCCAGGCGGCTCAGTCGATCAGGTTGCCCGGGTACTGGCACCCGCTTTGCAGGCAGAGCTCAAGCAAAACGTCATTGTTGAGAATATTGGTGGTGCCTCTGGAGTAATTGGCACGTCCGCAATGACTCGTTCTGATGCAGATGGCTATACCTTTGCAGTGGTCTTCGATACGCACGGTGTGAACCCTAGCCTCAAAGACAAACTTCCCTACGACACGATTAAAGATATTGCACCTGTAGTGTTGATTGGTACCTCACCAATGGTGTTGGTAGCCAGTAAAAAATCAGGCATCACTAGCTTCAAGCAGTTGGTGGATCTTTCTAAATCAGGTAAGCAATTTAGCTATGGCTCCATCGGCATTGGTAGCTTGGGGCATTTGGCAATGGCGCGTCTAGCAAAACAGGCAGGCTTTGATTGGAATCACATTCCGTATCGTGGTGGCGGCCCGTTGATGCAAGATGCTTTAGGTGGTCAGGTGGAGTTGGCGGTAGGCTCAGAATTTTTAGTGAAGCCACACGTCGATAGTGGCGGGGTTATTCCTTTGGTGATTACTACTGCCAAGAGATCACCCTCCTTGCCTAATGTGCCAACGATTTCTGAGAGTGGCTTCCCTGGATTTAGTGCGCCTGCATGGTGGGCTGTATTAGCTCCTGGTAAAACTCCGCCAGCAGTAGTGGATGCGATGAATAAGGCTTTAAACAAGGCGCTAAAAACTCCAGCTGTTGCTGAGAAATTCAAGGCTCAAGGTATTCAAATTGTTGGTGGCACACCTGAAGCTGCGCAAGAGTTTATTGGCAAGCAAATTGGTATTTGGGGTAAGTTTGTCATTGAAAATAACATTAAAGAAACTGCTCAGTAAGCAGTATTCATAAGAGAGATTTATGTCAGAACGTTTAATTCCGTATCAGCCAATGGATTTGGCTGAACCAGCTGAGTTGGTAGATGCTATACGCAAAAGACGTGGTGGTCAGTTTATTAATTTAGACCGCATGCTCTTGCATAGCATTCCGATTGCAGAAGGCTGGAATCATTTTATTGGCGAGATTCGGAATAATTTATCTTTAGATCCCAAGTTGCGTGAATTGGCCATGTGTGGCGTGGCGGTGCTCAATGGTGCCGAGTATGAATTCTTTCACCATGCACCCCCTTTCAAGAAGGCGGGTGGCACAGAGGAACAGGTGCAAGGCTTGCGCCTCATTGGGCAACCGAATTTCCCAAAAGAGTTGTATTCACCAGTAGAAAACGATGCTGCTGAACTCACTTTTCAGATGACGCGCAATATCAAGGTAGATCCTGAGTTGATGAAACGTATACAAAAGGCGTTAGGAAGTACTGATACGGTAGAGTTGGTAACGGTCATTGCCGCTTACAACATGGTGTCCCGCTTCTTAATCGCGCTAGACGTCAATCCTGAAGATCATCCACCCGCTTAAAAGAAATATAAGACTTCGAACATGATCCGCAATATTCAAACCATTATTCCTGGCATTGCCACCTCTGATGGTGCGGGTGTGAAATTGCGCCGTAGTCTTGGTGGGCAGAATCAAGTGAGGCTAGACCCTTTTTTGATGCTCGATGAATTTTCTTCAAATGATCCAAACGACTACGTGGCAGGCTTTCCAGCCCACCCGCATCGAGGGTTTGAGACGGTGACCTATATGCTAGAAGGTCATATGCTGCATGAGGATCACCTTGGAAATCAAGGCCATCTTAAGACTGGTGGAGTGCAGTGGATGACAGCAGGGCGCGGCATCATTCATTCAGAGATGCCGCAACAGGTGAGTGGCGCTATGCGCGGCTTTCAGTTGTGGATCAACTTACCCGCCAAAGAAAAGATGAAGGCGGCTGGGTATAAAGATATTCAGATGGAAGATATTCCTAAGGTTGTTTTAGAAAGTGGTGGCTCAGTGAAAGTCATTGCCGGAGGTTATAGCCATGAAGGAAATGAAATTCAAGGTCCGATTCAGGGAATTACTACAACCCCTTTATTTTTGGATGTGCATTTGCCGTCCAATGCTGAATTTGAGCACCGCATTCCTAAAGAGCTCAATGCGTTTGTTTATGTTTACGAAGGCGATCTAGAAATTGGTGGCCCCATGAGATCCGTTCCAAAGCAGGCAGCTATTGTTCTTGGAGATGGAGATCGTTTAAAGGCGAAAGCAGGCGCTACTGGTGCGCAATTTATTGTTTTGGCAGCCTTGCCACTTCATGAGCCCATCGTTCAATACGGCCCTTTTGTTATGAATACCCGTACCGAGATTGAACAGGCTATTGATGATTATCAAAATAACCGTTTTGTGGTTTCCTAGGTGACCTCATCAACAACTCTTCATTGGGAAGATGGCGGAAAAGTACATAGCGCCAAGTGGCACTCTGAAAATGGTATTGCTCCCCATAAAAAGATTCAGATCGCAGACGACACTCTGACTGCTGATATTGCTTATCGCTTGGCTTGTGAAGGCACGGCAATGCTATACAAGGGCGACTTTCAGAATGCCCGACAGCTTTTGCAGGCTTTGGTGCGAAGAGTAGACAAGCCTTCCAAGAAATCCTCTAGAGCTAATCGGGTGGCAAAAGAGAAAACCAAAAGCCCGCTGGATACATTCAATCTTCACCGCCTTGCCCAATCACAGCGTGCTCGTATTTTGGGGATGGTATTAATTCCAGTAAATGCAGATCACAGCATTCCTTTAAGACGTGCTCCAGATGTCGCCCAAGCTTGCCTCGAAGCTTATGGTGAGCAGATTGAACCTTACGTCATTTCCCTTCGTGAATTGCTTGGCGTCATAAGCGCCCATGAATGGCGCAAAACGGGTGTGCAAGTTCTTACTAGAGATGATGAAGAGGTTCGCATTCATCCGCACTATGGCGTGTTCTCGCCTGTACGCGGTGAGTATATTGAGTTGGTATTAAAGACTCCGCTACCAGCCGCCATCAAGAAAAATTCAACTGCTTTTGATATTGGCGCGGGCACTGGTGTGCTTGCGGTTGTATTGGCTTTGCGAGGAATTCAGAAGATTGTTTGTACGGATTTAGATGAACGAGCAATCGCATGTGCACAAGAAAATATTGAACGTCTAGATTTGCAATCTCAAATAGATGTTCTTAAGACTGATTTGTTTCCATCGGGCAAGGCGGCGCTCATTGTTTGCAATCCACCATGGCTGCCAGCTAGGCCAAGTTCTTCTCTCGAGCACGCGGTATATGACCCCGAGAGTCAAATGTTAAAAGGCTTTTTGAGTAACTTAAAGAATCATTTACTCGATGACGGTGAGGGCTGGTTAATTCTGTCTGACTTGGCTGAGCATTTGGGTTTGAGATCAAGAGATGAACTTCTTCAATGGATTGAGCAAGCAAACTTAAAAGTTCTCGCACGCGTTGATACCAAGCCAACGCATCATAAGGCGTTTGATCAAACGGATGCATTACATGCAGCGCGCTCTAAAGAAGTAACTTCACTTTGGCGTTTAGAGCTAAAGTAGTAACACAACAATAGCCCTACGAACCCCGTCCCCATAGGGATTGTGGTTGTTTATCAAATGCATCATCCTTAAAATGTTTGTGAAGAGTCCGTAGGTACTGAAAGTTTTGTCAGTCCAACTACCTACTCTTTGCTTGTTTAACTTTTAAGGAAGTCATTTGCTCTGTAGTTTTCCGCCTAGAAATACTTTGATTATTTCAGGTGTAGTCACAATCCATCTTTTGGCTTTCCTATTCTTTGCACCTTCATCTTATGAGGGTGAAAGATCATTCACTTCAGAATCCATGATGGTGAATTTAGTCAATCTACGCACACATCAACCTAGTCAGCGTAAATATGCGTCAATACCTAAAACAGCCGCAATTACCTCCATAGAAAATCTCAACCCCAGCCCCTCTGAGGGATCTTCTGTAAGCAGTAGCGAGAGAGGGGGCGGCCACTCATCGAGCTTAATTGCTAGGCAAGTTCTACATAACCCCAAGCCAAACTATCCCTTGTTAAGTAGAAAGCTCAGGGAGCAGGGCTTGGTGATGATTAAGTTGTGTGTTAACCAGGGTGGTTTTGTTGATGAGGCTAGCGTTTCCAAGAGCTCGGGATTTCAAAGTTTGGATAGGTCGGCGCTCGCCACCTTGTCGCAATGGAGATTTCTACCACTTTCTTCAGCTCT
Source organism: Polynucleobacter yangtzensis (assembly GCF_001595965.1). Taxonomy (GTDB): domain Bacteria; phylum Pseudomonadota; class Gammaproteobacteria; order Burkholderiales; family Burkholderiaceae; genus Polynucleobacter; species Polynucleobacter yangtzensis. The sequence goes on along the minus strand of NZ_LOJI01000040.1, from coordinate 221,768 downwards.
CAATTCCTCTTCGCAGTGTTTTCAGGCCCCCGTTCATTTTAGTTTGGAGGGGTAGCGCTTGACCAATTACAAAACCGCAGATCTAGATTTGAAATGCATTCGCTCAGACGAGATTTTGCCAAAAACAATTTCAAGTGAGACCCTGCTTGGTCGAGGCAAGCAAATGTTTATTACGCATGACGGACACACTTATCAATTGCGCATTACTAAATTGGGAAAACTCATTCTGACGAAGTAAAAATGAAATAGCTTACTAGCCAGCAAGAGCATCTTCATATGCATATAGCCAGCGATTTTTTGTTGTTATCACTGGAGATGGTATATGAAGCATCAAGATGTTTTGCGTTATCAAAATAGGCTCGCCTGGTTGTCATCAATTGCATTGTTATGTGGGAGTGCTTTTTCAAGTTGGGTAAAAGCTCAAGATATTGAATTACCCAGAATTGATATTGTTGGTCGTGAGCAAAATGCCTCTAGCAAAATTCCTGGGACAGTCGATGTGATTGATCAAAAGAGGATGGAGGAGTTGCAGCCTCAATCATTACAGGATGTTTTAAGAACGGTTCCTGGCGTCAATATTCGAGGGGATGAGGGTGGATTTGGCGCCATTCCTAATATTGGTATTCGAGGCTTGAATCCCAGTCGTAGCTCTAAAGTGCTGCTGCTAGAGGATGGCGCTCCAATTCAGCCTAGTCTATTTATTTCCAATGCTTCCTATTACAGCCCGCCAGTTGAGCGCATTGGTGGGATTGAGGTATTAAAGGGCGCATCAGGTCTTCAGTATGGCCCCTCAAATATTGGTGGGGTCATTAACTACCTTACTAAAACACCATCACAAGGTTTTAAGTTAACCGGTAAGGTTGGTAACTATGGATATCGCTTGGCGGAGATAGAGGCCGGAGGTAAGTCATCCACTAATGGTGCAATTGGCGGAATTAACTTGATTCAGTCGGAGTCCAGCGGGTATCAAGGAAATGGTTTTAAGATGTACGACATCTTAATGAAGGGCGGCATTGAGATTGCACAGAATCAGTGGCTAAGCGTCAAGTACACCCATTACGATAACAATATCAATACATCCTATGTGGGTCTGCGCCCCACCCAGTACATCAATCGCACTAAAGATAACCCAGCGCCAAACGATCGTTTTATTACCCAAAGAAATGCCGTAGATATCAATCACTCTTTGGAAATTGATTCAGATACCAAAATCAATACTTTGCTGTATTGGAGCAAGTTATCTCGAGACTATTGGCGACAAAGTATTGTGAAACGCACTCAAGATGCCACGATTTTTAAGGCTTGTAATGTGGGTGCTGACTGTTTAGTTGGTCGTAATCGAGAGTTCCAAATGTTGGGTTTAGATTCTCGAATTAATCATGCATATAAGGCTTTGGGTATTGCCAACGAGGCAGAGTTTGGTGTGCGTTTGCACACTGAATCCCAAATCAATCAGTTGGTGAGCTCAAAAACATTAGCGTATTCCGGGCGAGTTTCGCTACATGAGGAAAATAAGGCCAACTCGATTGCCCTATATGGACAGAATAGGTTCCTGTTAACCGAAAACTTCGCTTTAATTCCAGGGGTGCGAGTTGAAAGCTATAACCAAACTCGCTCAAATGTGATCACTGGTAAATCGGGTAGCGCCAAGAATGTGGAAATTATTCCGCAAATTGGGGCGACATGGCAACTCATACCGCAGGCGCAAGCCTATGGCAGTATTTACAAAGGATTTGCACCAGCTCAATTGGCTACGGCGATTGACGATAAGGGGGTCGATCAGCAATTGGCACCAGAGCGCTCCACTAATATGGAATTAGGTTTGCGTGGACGCTCTGGCGCGTTTTCTTATGACTCCGCTGTCTTTAGTATGAACTTTAGCAATCAAATTGTGAACCAAAGTTTGGCTGCGGGAATTTCCAAAGCTAACGGGGGTAAGAGTTTGCATCAGGGGGCTGAGGCATCCCTAGGTTATGAGGTGGGCCATGGTTGGGCTATTAATGCCAACGCTACCTACATACCGGTTGCAAAGTTTGTTGGGACGAATTCTTTAGGGCGTGATGGCAATCGCATTCCTTATACCCCTAAGCTCACATCTAATCTTGGTGTGAGTTATGAAAAGAATGGTTTCAATACTTTGGTTAGCCTGAATTATGTTTCCAAGCAATATGCTGACTCAGCAAATACTGTTGCTCCAAATGCCATCGGAACTTTAGGAGAGGTGCCTGCCTTTACGACAGTCAATTGGAGTGCTAACTACGCCATTAATAAAGACTGGAAAGTATTTGGAGTAATCAATAACGTATTTGATAAGCGCTATATTTCTAGTCGCAGTCCTGATGGCATTTTTGCTGGAGCACCACTTAACTTTCAGGCTGGCATGAGTTATCAGTTTAATTAATGCATCTTATTAACTCGTTTTGAGGAAAACAAAACGCCACCTCGGTAGGTGGCGTTTGTTCGTTACAGACTTCAAATTGGTGGAACCGGCGGGAATCGAACCCGCGTCCGCAAATCCTCCACAACAAGTTCTACATACTTAGTCATATCATTTAATTTAATCAGTTAGGCACGGACTGACACGTTCCTCACTGACGATTCACTAAGTTTTCGTACTATTCTTCGTGACACAAAATAGTCTTATCTCTTGTATATGACCCTGATGTAGCTTGCGCTACCTGACCCAAGAGAGAATCAGTTCAGGGGCAACCGCAATTAAGCGGCTAGTGCGTAACGTTCGTCGTTAGCAGTTATTACATTCCCATTGATTTACGAGATAACGGGTCCTCGGTATGCCCTTGATGCTTTGTAATCCACGTCGAAACCATGTCGGTCCCAGATTGCATGCATTGGAACTTCTTATTTTAAAGCTGATAGCTTTAAATTGTTGAATATCTTTATTCCTTGTTGGGAAAGATGATTTGCAACAAATCCAGGGGATTGTTAGCGATGTAATCAGCCCCCCAAGCCTCTGGAGGCTCTTTACAGCCACAGTAGCCATAAGCGGCAGCCACAGTCTTCATCCCCGCGGCTTTACCTGCCAAAACGTCTCTAATATCGTCCCCAACATAAATTGATTTGCTTGGATCGATATTGCTAGTTCTGGCTGCGTGGAGAATCGGCTCTGGATGCGGCTTTGAGAATGGTGTTGTGTCGCCAGAAACAGTGGAAACAGCTCGCTGACGTAGACCCATGAGATCGGTTAGCGGATTGGTAAAGCGCTCACTTTTGTTGGTGATTATTCCCCAGGGCAGGCTCGCAGCATCCATTTGATCCAATAAATGGTCAATTCCATCAAATAGTTTGCTATCTACTAGGAGTGCTTTTTCATAATTACTGAAAAACTCATCACGAAGTGCAACAAAATCCTCATGATCTGGGCTGATCCCAAAGGCGCCCTCAAGTAAGCCGCGAGCTCCAGCTGAGGCATAAGGGCGCAGAAACTCATATGGTTTAGGAGTGAGGTTACGGGCAACTAACAATTTGTTGGTTGCTGCAACCAAATCTGGTGCGGTATCCGCTAGCGTGCCATCTAGATCAAAAAAGATGCCTTCATAGGGGCTGAAAAGCTTGCTCATCTATCGAATTACTTTCTGACGGCGATCATGTAGTTCACATCCACATCATCACCTAGGCTATACACCTGAGTTAGTGGGTTGTAGCTCAATCCTTTGATGCCAGCCATCTCCAGACCTGCATGACGTGTAAACGCAACTAACTCAGAAGGCTTGATGAATTTGGCGTATTCGTGAGTGCCTTTAGGAAGCAGTTTAAGAATATATTCGGCGCCAATAATCGCAAATAAGTAGGACTTAGGGCTGCGATTGAGGGTGCTAAAAAATAATGTGCCCCCAGGTTTGCAGAGTTTGGCGCAAGCACGGACTACAGATGCTGGATCAGGTACGTGCTCAAGCATTTCCATGCAGGTCACAACGTCATATTGTTCCGGTTGCTCTTCTGCAAGTGCTTCTGCAGAGATAGAGCGATATGTGAGGTTTGCACCCACTTCAAGTGCATGTAACTCAGCTACTTTGAGAGCCTTTTCAGATAAATCAATACCAGTTGTATCTGCACCTGATTGTGAAATCGACTCTGCCAATATGCCGCCACCGCAACCAATATCAACGACCTTCTTACCTTCCAGATCAACAAAGGATTTAATCCATCCTAGACGGAGAGGGTTGATAGCATGCAGGGGCTTGAATTCGCTATTAGGATCCCACCAGCGATGGGCTAGGGCGCTAAATTTGGCGATTTCTGACTGGTCGACGTTCATAATGATTGGCTATCTGTGAAGCTATTGAAGAAGTCTATGAATATAGCGGAAATAAAAAAGCCCGCTAGAAGCGGGCTTTTTTACAAGTAAAGTGAATTACTTAGCTGCTGTACCAACAACTTCGATGTCAGTACGGCGGTTCTTAGCGCGGCCTTCAGCAGTTGCATTTGATGCAACTGGATTGCTCTTGCCTTTAGATTCTGTGTAGATACGGCTACCGTCAACACCCTTGCTTACCAAGTATGCTTTAACGGATTGCGCACGACGCTGACCGAGGGCCATGTTGTATGCATCTGTACCAACGCTATCAGTATTACCAACAGCAATAATTACTTCCAACTTGATCTTGCTCAAATCTTTAGCGATCTTGTCCAAAGTAGCTTTGCCTTCTGGCTTCAATGTAGCTTTGTCAAAGTCATAAAGTGTGTCAGCTTGCAAAGTGATCTTGCTTTGGCTAACGCCAGAGGCAGCTGCTTTAGGAGCCAATGCACCATCGCAACCTTTAGCTGCAGTAGCAGGTGTCCAGTTGTTATCGCGCCAGCACAATGTGCCATCGCCGTTTTTCCAATTCAAGCCAGAGCTGTTTTCCCAGTTATCAGATGCAATTGCTGCAGTAGCAGAAACAGTGATAACAGAAGCCAGCAACACTTTTAGGGTTTTGTTCATTTTTAGTCCTCAAAAATCTCTTTTTTAATTAAAGTCAAACTTAAATGTAATTCGCCCTACCTTGATGCAAAAACTGCAAAGCGACACATCTCAATTTCGTACAAACTGACAGAATCTTAGCATAGGGCCTACCTGTCATCAAAATGATATTATTTCCAGATGGAACAAGCCGCTAAAGAAACACTACCAATATCCCTCGAAGACGAAATGCGGCGGTCCTATTTGGACTACGCAATGAGTGTCATCGTCGGCAGAGCCCTGCCAGACGTGCGTGATGGCCTCAAACCGGTTCACCGCCGGGTCTTATTCGCGATGTATGAATTAAACAACGATTGGAACCGAGCTTACAAAAAATCTGCCCGTATAGTTGGCGATGTAATCGGTAAATACCACCCGCACGGTGATTCTGCGGTGTATGACACGATCGTTCGAATGGCCCAGGATTTCTCTCTGCGCTATATGCTGGTTGACGGGCAGGGTAACTTCGGCTCCGTGGACGGCGATAACGCTGCTGCGATGCGGTATACCGAGATCCGCCTCCGCAAGATCGCTCATGAGCTTTTGGCCGATTTGGACAAGGAAACGGTCGATTTTGGGCCAAATTACGACGGTAGCGAGAAGGAACCCCTGATTCTGCCTGCCAAAGTGCCTAATTTGCTCATAAATGGCAGTTCTGGTATTGCAGTGGGTATGGCGACCAATATCCCTCCCCATAACCTGGATGAGGTGGTTACAGCCTGTCTGCACGTGCTTCACAACCCAGAATGCACGATTGATGAGCTCATTGAGATCATTCCAGCCCCCGATTTCCCTACTGCCGGCATTATTTATGGCGTTCAGGGCGTCCGTGAGGGCTACCGCACTGGCCGTGGCCGTGTGGTTATGCGAGCAAAGACTCACTTTGAAGATTTGGATAAGGGCGCGCGTCAAGCCATCATCGTTGACGAGTTGCCGTATCAAGTAAATAAAAAGAACTTGCTCGAGCGCATTGCTGAGTTAGTGAACGAGAAAAAAGTTGAAGGCATTTCTGATTTGCGTGATGAATCAGATAAATCCGGTATGCGCGTTGTGATTGAGTTAAAGCGCGGCGAAGTGCCTGAAGTTGTTCTCAATAATTTGTATAAGAGCACACAGCTACAAGATAACTTCGGTATGAACATGGTGGCATTGGTGGATAACCAACCACGCTTGTTGAACTTGAAGCAAATGCTGGAGTACTTCTTGCAGCATCGTCGTGAAGTAGTTACACGTCGTACGATTTTTGAATTACGTAAAGCGCGCGATCGTGGTCACGTCTTAGAAGGTTTGGCAGTTGCATTAGCAAACATCGATGAGTTCATCGCGATCATCAAAGCTGCTGCGAACCCGGTGATTGCTAAACAAGAGTTGATGGGTAAGGCATGGGATTCATCGATGGTGCGTGAGATGCTGGCACGTGCTGAGACTGATACGCCAGGCGGCCGTAACGCTTATCGCCCAGAAGGATTGTTGCCTGAGTACGGCATGCAAACTACTGGCTTGTATCGTCTCTCTGATAGTCAAGCGCAAGAAATTTTGCAGATGCGTTTGCAACGTTTGACTGGTCTTGAGCAAGACAAGATTGTTAACGAATACAAAGAAGTGATGGCAGAGATTTCTGACTTACTCGATTTGTTGGCAAAGCCAGAGCGTGTAACTCAAGTGATTGAAACTGAATTAAAAGAAGTTCAATCTGAGTTTGGTATTGCTGGTGGTGATACTGGTCGTCGTTCATTTATTGAAATGAATGCAACCGAACTCTTCACTGAAGATTTGATTACGCCGCAAGATTTGGTGGTGACACTTTCAAATACTGGTTATATGAAGAGTCAGCCTCTGAGTGAATACCGTGCGCAAAAACGTGGTGGACGCGGTAAGCAAGCTGCTGCTACTAAGAACGAAGATTGGATTGAAACACTCTTCGTTGCGAATACGCACGATACGATCTTGTGCTTCTCTGATCGTGGTCGCATGTATTGGCTCAAGGTCTGGGAAGTTCCACAGGGAAGTCGTACTTCCCGCGGCAAACCTATCGTCAATATGTTCCCGCTGATTGAAGGCGAGAAGATTACGGTGATTTTGCCGATTAAGGGCTACCAAGACGATCAGTATGTATTCATGGCTACTAGCTTGGGTACAGTGAAGAAGACGCGTTTGTCTGACTTCTCTAACCCACGTAAGGCCGGCATTATTGCAGTTGACTTGAATGAGAACGACTTCTTGGTTGGCGCTGCCATTACAGATGGTCAACACGACGTGATGTTGTTCTCTGACGCTGGTAAAGCAGTGCGCTTTGATGAGAACGATGTTCGTCCAATGGGCCGTACTGCACGCGGAGTGCGTGGTATGAACCTAGGCGAAGGTCATCAAGTGATAGCGATGTTAGTTGCACCAGCGGAGGCTGCAGAAGGTGTTGAAGCGGCCGTGGTTGATGCAAACGGCATTGCGATTCCAAGCAGCGTATTGACTGCTACAGAGAATGGTTATGGCAAACGTACACCAATCGCTGAATACACCCGTCATGGTCGCGGCACAAAAGGCATGATTGCCATTCAGACTTCAGAGCGTAACGGCAAAGTTGTAGCAGCCGCACTGGTTTCCCCAGAAGATCAAATCATGTTGATCACTACTGGAGGTGTCTTGGTGCGTACACGTGTTTCCGAAATCCGCGAGATGGGTCGCGCTACTCAAGGCGTGACTTTGATTAACGTGGATGAAGGTACTCGTTTGTCTGGCTTGCAACGCATTGCTGAAAGCGACACCGATGATGACGCTGATGATGCAGAAGAAGGTGATGTCACTGCGGATCCAGCAACCGACTCTACTGACGACACGGCAGGTGACGCTTAAGCGTCACCTTTAGGCTCGACCACATCATGACTTTTGACCGCCGCATTTTTAATTTCGCTGCGGGGCCTGCTACTTTGCCTGAAGAGGTATTGAAGCAGGCTGCCGATGAAATGCTGAACTGGCGTGGACTCGGAACGAGCGTGATGGAAATCAGCCATCGCAGTAAAGAGTTCATGGAAGTATATGAAGAAGTCATTCAAGACCTTCGTACGCTTATGAATATCCCTGACTCTTATGAGATCTTGCTCTTACAGGGCGGTGGTCTTGGTCAAAATGCAGCGATTCCAATGAACCTCATGCCATTGGCTAAGAATGGCCCTAAGGCTGATTTCTTGGTAACTGGTGTTTGGTCAGAAAAATCCTATAAAGAAGCGCAAAAATATGGCACAGCAAATTTAGCTGCGTCCTCTGCTGCAGAAAAATTTAATACGATTCCTGCCAGATCCACTTGGCAGCTATCAAGTGATGCTGCTTACGTGCATTACTGCGCGAATGAAACTATTGGCGGCGTAGAGTTTCCGGATGTGCCAGATGTCGGCGATATTCCACTGGTTGCCGATATCTCTAGCAACATTCTGTCTAAAGAGATGGATGTGAATAAGTGCGCCGTTTGGTTTGGTGGAGCGCAAAAGAATATTGGCCCCTCTGGTGTCACGATTGTGATTGTGCGCAAAGATTTAATTGGTCACAGCATGGGCATCACCCCAACGATTTGGGATTGGGCAGTGCAAACTAATACTCAGTCCATGATTAATACCCCGCCTACGTTCTCCATCTACATGGCTGGCTTAGGCTTTAAGTGGTTGCTCAAGCAAGGCGGCGTAAAGGCAATTGAAAAACGCAATCAAGAAAAAGCGGAATTGCTCTACAACTTCTTAGATCAAAGCAGTCTGTATGAAAATCGCGTCACCAAAGAATATCGCTCACGTATGAACGTGACTTTCTTCTTAAAAGATGAAAATCTAAACGCAGAGTTTTTGGCCCAATCAAATGCAGCTGGTTTAGTTGCCTTGCGTGGTCATAAAGCTGCGGGCGGCATGCGTGCAAGCATCTATAACGCAATGCCAATTGAGGGCGTAAAAGCCTTAGTTGAATTTATGCAGGACTTTGAAAGGCGGGCTTAATGAGTACTGAAGAACAGCGCTTAGCTCCCTTGCGCGAAAAAATTGACGCACTCGATGCGCAGATATTAGATTTACTGACTCAGCGTGCAAAAGCTGCGCAAGAAGTTGGTCATGTCAAAGGAGGATTTGCGTCACCAGTCTTCCGTCCTGAACGTGAGCGCCAAGTAGTAGCGCGTTTACAAGAAATCAATAAAGGTCCTTTACTTCCAGATGGCATCGCTGCTATTTGGCGTGAGGTGATGTCAGCTTGTAGGGCTTTAGAAGCTCGTCAAACAATTGCTTACCTTGGTCCAGTCGGAACATTTTCCGAACAGGCTGCACAAACGTATTTCGGTCACTCCATTGCAGGTTTGCCATGCGCAAGTTTGGATGAAGTATTTAAGTCAGTAGAGAAGGGCGCGGCGCAATTTGGTGTAGTGCCTGTAGAAAACTCTAGCGAAGGTGCGATTTCTCGCACATTAGATTTGTTGCTTGATTCATCAATGCGCATTAGCGGGGAAGTTGTTTTGCCAATTCGCCATCATCTTTTAACGAAGAGCGGCAATTTAGATGGCGTAACAACAGTGTGTGCGCATGCTCAGGCTTTGGCCCAATGCCAACAGTGGTTAAGTGTTCATGCTCCGCAACTTAAGCGTCAAGCAGTGAGTAGTAATGCCGAGGCAGCACGAATGGCGGCCGCAGATCCATCATTAGCTGCCATTGCAGGTGATCCTGCGCAAGAAGCTTATGGCCTTCAGGCTGTTGCTGCGCAAATTCAGGATGATCCCCATAACCGCACCCGTTTCGTTGTGGTGGGCAATTACGCATGTCAATCAACCGGCAAGGATCAAACTTCCTTAGTTCTTTCTGTAGATAACCAGCCTGGTGCTGTGCATCGTTTATTGGCGCCGCTAGCTAAGCATGGTGTTTCGATGAATCGCTTTGAATCACGCCCTGCACGCAAAGGCACTTGGGAATATCACTTCTATATTGATATTGCTGGTCATGCTGATGATGACAAAGTAGTGAAGGCACTGGAAGAGCTGAGAGGTGTCGCTGCTTTCTATAAGAATCTCGGTTCTTATCCGCACTCTGCATGATTGATACCTAAAAATAACCAAATTAAGTTAGTAAAAATTCGAATGACATCCAAGATTGGCTTAAAACACATTCATGCGATTGCCCCTTATGTTGGTGGGCGACCGATCAGTGAAGTTGCGCGCGAATATGGCTTGGATGAAAGCAAGATTGTGAAATTAGCCTCCAATGAAAATCCATTGGGTATGCCTAAATCAGCACAAGATGCCATGCTCAAAGCGGCAAGTGATCTAGGCCGTTATCCAGATTCCAATGGCTTTGAGCTAAAGAATGTCCTTGCCGCACGCCTTGGTGTTCCAACAGATTGGATTACGTTAGGTAATGGCAGTAACGATATTTTGGAATTAGCTGCGCGTGCAGTCGCTCAAGCCGGTGATGAGGTTATTTTTTCCAAACATGCTTTTGCTGTTTACCCTCTCGCCACCCAAGCTGTTGGCGCAAAGGCTGTTGAAGTTCCAGCTACTGCTATTTATGGACATGACTTGCCGGCGATGTTAGCGGCCATTAAGTCATCTGGCGATAAAGCAAAACTTGTTTTTGTAGCTAATCCAAATAATCCTACAGGCAGTTATTTGCCCGCCAAGGAGATTGAAGATTTTTTAGCGGCAGTGCCATCTAACGTGGTGGTGGTGCTTGATGAGGCTTATAACGAGTACCTCAGTCCAGAGCAGCGCTACGATGCAATTGCTTGGGTTAAGCGTTTCCCAAATATGATTTTGTCGCGCAGTTTTTCAAAAGCATATGGCTTGGCCGGCTTGCGGATTGGTTATGGAGTTGCCCAACCGCATTTGACTGATCTGCTCAATCGTATTCGTCAGCCGTTTAATGTGAATAGCCTGGCTCAAGCTGCAGCGATTGCCGCTTTTCAAGATAAGGAATTTTTGCAGCAAGGCTTCGAGTTAAACCGAGCTGGCTATATCCAACTGACAAAAGCTTTTGATGAGTTGGGTCTAAAGTATTTGCCATCCGCTGGAAATTTTGTCCTAGTGAAGGTAGGTGATGATGATCAAGCGGGTGCGCGCATCAATTTAGCCTTACTCAAGCGCGGCATTATTGTTCGTCCAGTGGGTAACTATGGATTGCCGCAGTGGTTGAGAATCTCGATTGGCTTGCCTGAAGAGAATGCTGCCTTTATCGATGCCTTAAAAGCAATCTTGGCTTAAGAATAAAAAATACTCATGACCATCATTAATCCAGCTAGCAATTACGGCACTGTCACCATTGTTGGTGTTGGTTTAATTGGCGCCTCATTAGGTTTGGCTCTAAAAAATGCTGGTGTTGTTACTAAGGTGCTTGGTGTTGGTCGCAGCAAAGAAAACTTAGATCAAGCGCAAAAGATGGGTGCGATTGATGGTGTGGTGGATTTGGTTGAAGCCGCCAAGCAATCTGATGTGATTGTGCTTTGTGTGCCGGTAGCGCAAATGCGCGCTGCTTTTGAGGTGCTTGAGCCACATCTTGAGCCGCGCACGATGATTACCGATGCCGGTAGCACTAAGGGCGATGTGATTTTGGCCGCCAAAGAAGTGTTGGGTAAAAAAGCGTGCCAATTTGTGCCTGCACACCCAATCGCTGGTGGTGCTCAGCATGGTGCAGCAGCAGCTAAGGCCGATTTATTTCAGGGTAAGCAAACCATTATTTGCCCGCTGCAAGAAAACTCACCTGAAGATACAGCTTTAATTACTGGCTTCTGGGAGTCCGTTGGGTCCGAGGTGAAGAAGATTGGCGTTGTACAGCACGATGCGATTTATGCCGCCGTATCTCACCTTCCGCATATTCTGTCTTATGCATTAATGGCTAGTGTTGTGAATTCTGAAGATGCTGAGCAAAAATTAAGTCATGTCGGAGCTGGTTTTAAAGACTTCACTCGTATTGCAGCTTCAAGCCCAGAAATGTGGCGAGATATTTGCTTAGGCAATCGCACTGCAATCCTGAAAGAGCTGGATCAGTATTTACTCATCGTGAACCATTTACGCAAACTCGTTGCAGAAAACGATGGTGCTGGTTTAGAGAAATTATTCAACAAGGCGAGCAAAGCACGTCAAGATTTGGACGCACTTTAATGAGCGGTTTGCCAGACATTACTATTGGGCCATTTAAGCGAGCGCAAGGTTCGATTGTGTTGCCGGGCTCAAAAAGCATCTCAAATCGAGCCCTCTTGTTGGCTGCTCTCTCGTCCGGAACTACCACTCTTAAGAATTTATTAGATGCTGATGATACGCAGGTGATGCGTAATGCCTTGCGTCAACTCGGCCTCTCTGTGATCGATAAAGAAAATAAGGTTTGTGTTGTCGAAGGTTGCGGTGGTCAGTTCCCTGTGCGCGAAGCAGACCTCTTTATGGGCAATGCAGGCACTGCGATACGTCCACTGACTGCTGCTTTAGCAATGCAAGGCGGTAACTACCATTTATCGGGTGTTGCACGCATGCATGAAAGACCAATTCGTGATTTAGTGGATGGCTTGCGCCAAGTGGGCGCAAAGATCGAATACGAATTACAAGAAGGTTATCCACCGATTCAGATATCTGCGGCAGATATTCAGATTAAAGATGTCGTCAAAGTACGTGGCGATGTATCGAGCCAATTCTTAACCGCCTTACTAATGGCTTTGCCCTTAGTAGCGAATGAACCAGTACGCATTGAAGTGATTGGCGAACTCATTTCTCGTCCTTATATTGATATCACTCTGAAGTTGATGGCGCGCTTTGGCGTGATTGTTGCTTGCCCTGATATGCAATCTTTTGTTATTCCGGCAAAAATTTCAGACTCTGTTTACAAGAGTCCCGGCCAGTTATCCGTTGAGGGCGATGCATCTTCAGCCTCCTATTTCTTGGCCCTAGGCGCTATTGGTGGTGGGCCTGTGAAGGTCTTGGGCGTTGGCAAGGACAGTATCCAGGGTGATGTGGCTTTTGCCGATGCACTCGCTTTAATGGGCGCAAACATTAATGCAGGCGAAGACTGGATTGAAGTTGCTGGCGTGAAAAATGCCAATGGCAAACTCAATGGCATCACGATTGACTGCACAGAAATTCCTGATGCAGCGATGACACTTGCAGTTGCTGCATTATTTGCTGAGGGTCCAACCCGATTAAACAGCATTGCTAGCTGGCGTGTTAAAGAAACGGATCGTATTGCGGCAATGGCAAAAGAATTAAAGAAGATTGGTGCAATCGTTGAAGAGGGTGCGGACTACATTGTGGTTCAAGCGCCCGCTTCACCTGGTGACTGGAAATCACCAAGCGAAGGCATTGATACATATGATGATCATCGCATGGCGATGTGTTTCTCATTGGCTGCGTTTGGCCCAAATGCACTCAAGATCAATGATCCAAATTGCGTAGCAAAAACTTTCCCAACGTATTTCGCAGAGTTTGCGAAAGTCGTGAGCTAACTCAAACCCTATTCATGAATCTTCCCCCAGTTATTGCAATTGATGGACCTACCGCCTCAGGCAAAGGTACGGTGGCTTCCTTGGTGGCGGAAAGGTTGGGATTTCATTATTTGGATAGCGGCGCCCTGTACCGCTTGGTTGCTCTTGCCAGCGAAAAACAGGGAATTGATGTCAAAAATGGCCCAGAATTGGGCCTTTTAGTCCCTAAGTTACTGATTTCATTCAAAAATAGTCAAATATTCCTCAATGGTGAGGATGTGACGGATGCCATTCGTGTTGAAAGTATTGGTCTGAGAGCCTCTGCTTTGGCAGTTCATCCAGAGGTCAGATCAGCTTTGGTGGGTCTGCAACGCAGTTTTCGCCAATCTCCGGGCTTGGTGGCCGACGGCAGGGATATGGCAAGCGTCATATTCCCAGATGCAGTTTTGAAGGTTTTCTTGACTGCGACAGCTGCTGCCAGAGCCGAGCGTCGCTATAAGCAATTGATAGCTAAGGGAATTTCTGCTAAACTTGAGGACTTGCTGCAAGATTTGCAAGAGCGCGATGCCAGAGACAGTAGTCGAGGTGCCGCCCCCTTGTTGGTTGCAGACGGTGCAAAAGTGCTTGAAACCTCAGATTTATCGATAGATCAAGCAGTTAAGACGGTTTTAGATTGGTATCAATCTGCAACCACCTAATTTTGTAAGTAGTTGTAGTGAGCTGTAAGTAGTAGTTTTGGCGTCTGAAGAAACTCCACAACGCATCCTTTTCATTAGCGTGTTTCTTTGAGACTTTTTTAACCTAACCCGTCAGGCCTTCTGGCGGCACAAAGTGAATACACATGTCTGAATCATTTGCAGAACTATTTGAAGAATCATTAACCCGATCGAATATGAAGACCGGCCAAGTTATTTCGGCTGAAGTTCTTCGCATCGACCATAACTTCGTCGTTGTTAACGCTGGCTTAAAGTCTGAAGCGTTTATTCCTGTTGAAGAATTCCATAACGACGCTGGCGAGATTGAAGTAGCTCCTGGCGATTTCGTTTCTGTTGCTATTGACGCTCTAGAGAACGGCTATGGCGACACAATCCTTTCCCGTGATAAAGCTAAGCGCTTGGCATCATGGATGAACTTGGAAAAAGCTCTCGAGCAAGCTGAGATCGTTACCGGTACTGTTACTGGTAAGGTTAAAGGCGGCTTGACTGTCATGGTTAACGGTATCCGCGCATTCTTGCCTGGATCACTCGTTGATACACGCCCAATCAAAGACACCAGCCCTTACGAAGGTAAGACGATGGAGTTCAAGGTTATCAAGCTCGACCGTAAGCGTAACAACGTAGTGTTGTCACGTCGTGCAGTTGTTGAAGCTAGCCAAGGTGAAGAGCGTGCTAAGTTGATGTCTAACCTTAAAGAAGGCGCAGTGGTTACTGGCCTCGTTAAGAACATCACTGATTACGGCGCATTCGTTGACCTCGGTGGTATCGATGGCCTCTTGCACATCACTGATTTGGCATGGCGTCGTGTGCGTCACCCGAGCGAGATGTTGACTGTTGGTCAAGAAGTTACCGCTAAGATTTTGAAGTTCGATCAAGAGAAGAACCGTGTTTCACTCGGCGTGAAACAACTTGGTGATGATCCATGGGTTGGTATCGCTCGTCGTTACCCACCAAACACCCGTTTATTTGGTAAGGTAACTAACCTGACTGACTACGGTGCATTCGTTGAAATCGAATCTGGTATCGAAGGTTTGGTACACGTTTCTGAAATGGACTGGACTAACAAGAACGTTGCTCCAAGTAAAGCTACTGCATTAGGAACCGAAGTTGAAGTAATGGTTCTGGATATTGATGAAGACAAGCGTCGTATTAGCTTGGGCATCAAGCAGTGCAAAGCTAATCCATGGGAAGAGTTCTCACGTGCCCAACAAAAAGGCGATAAGTTAACTGGCGCAATCAAGTCTATTACTGACTTTGGTGTGTTCATTGGCTTGCCTGGCGGTATCGACGGTTTAGTTCATCTCTCAGACCTCTCATGGAATGAGCCAGGCGAAGAGGCTGTTAAGAAATACAAAAAAGGTGACGAAGTTGAAGCCACTGTATTGGCAATTGATGTTGAGAAAGAGCGTATTTCTCTCGGTATCAAGCAATTGTCTGGTGACCCATTCAACAACTACACATCTGTCAGCGACAAGGGTAGCCTCGTTACTGGTACTGTGAAAGCAGTTGATGCTAAGGGTGCAACTATTCACTTGGCTGATGAAGTTGAAGCTTACTTACGTGCTTCTGAGATCTCAACAGATCGCGTTGAAGATGCGCGCAATGTATTGAAAGAAGGCGACAGCGTAACTGCAATGATCATCAACATTGATCGTAAGTCACGCGTTATCAATCTTTCAATCAAAGCAAAAGACAGCTCTGATCAACAAGATGCAATGAGCAAGCTCCAGGGTGATGCGCAGTCTGGCACAACCAATTTGGGTGCTTTGTTAAAAGCAAAATTGGACAATCAAGGCTAAATCAATATCGCCGCTTTCCACTAGGAGAGCGGCGATTTTTTATTGATAGATCATGACAGATCAAGAGCAACAAGCAATTACCCGCTCCGAACTAGTGGAGAGTCTTGCGGAACAGTTTCCGCAGCTTCTGCCTAGGGACGTGGAGTTGGCGGTAAAAACTTTGCTGGACACAATGACTCATGCCTTGGCTGAGGGCAAGCGTATCGAGCTGCGTGGCGTTGGAAGTTTCGTGCTTCATCATCGTCCTGCGCGCACCGGTCGTAATCCAAAGTCTGGTGAGAAAGTATTGATTCCAGAAAAACGCGTTCCACACTTTAAGCCTGGCAAAGAGCTGCGTGAGCGAGTAGATTACAAGCCTTTGAAGCAGGCGGGCCCCAAAGAGGGTTCTGGTGCCTAAGATTCAGGCTAAACCTCAGTGGTCCATTCGGGCCATTTTTTTATTTAAATTCTGCACATCATGATTCAGATAGCTACTGCTTGGTTATTGCTTCTGCCAGTCATGTTTGGCATCGGTTGGTTGGCTGCACGCTGGGACTTGCGTCTTGAGAACCGCATGGACGAGCGTGAGCGTATGCGTCAGCAGCGCTCTACATTTAAAGGCTTAAGTCTTTTGCTTAATGAGCAGCCTGATCAAGCAATTGAAACGCTAGTCAAAATTGCACAATTAGATCCAGAAACAATTGAACTCCATTTCTCCTTAGGTAATTTATTCCGCCGCCGTGGTGAGACTGAGCGTGCGATTAAGGTCCACCAACATTTAGCCAATCGCGACGATCTCAAGCCGCGTGATCGTGATCATGCCGCCTATGAATTAGGTCGTGACTTTTTGCGCGCTGGCTTGCTTGATCGCGCAGAGGCATCACTCAATCGTGTGGGCGCAGGTAAATATGCCGAGCCAGCAAAAGAAAGTTTGCTAGAGATGTATCAAATTGAGCATGATTGGAAAAAAGCCATCATTGCTGCAAGTGAGCTTGAGGGTCTGCAGGGTAAATCGCACCATACTGAGATTGCACAATTTCATTGTGAGCTTGGTCAAGAGGCATTGCGTCGTAAAGATTTAGTTGAGGCCGAGCAATCAATACAGCGCGCATTACAGGCTGTGCCTAATCATGCCCGTGCTTTAATTTTGCAAGGCGATTACTTGGTGGCTATGGATCGACCCACTCAAGCGATTGAGGCCTGGAGCATAGTTGCCAATTCTCATCCTGCATACATGCATTTATTGGCGGACCGCTGGATGTTGGCGCATGCAGCCATCAATAAAGAGGGTGAAGGTCTAGATCGTCTTTGCGAGTTACTTAAAACTCAGGCTACTGGTGAATTGCTGGACATTGCGCATAAGCACCTAATGAAAATTCGTGGCCCTCAAGCTGCAAATGCCATGTTGTCAGAAGTGATGCAGCATTCCCCAACTTTAATTGCTTTGTCAAAGTTAGCTGAAACTCGTCTTGCATTAGAAGAGGGCAGCGCTAATCCCGAGAGGTTGTTGGAGCTTCAGTCGATTCTGAATCTATTGCGTCAGCGCACAACTAGTTTGGCTCGTTATACATGTGGTAATTGCGGATTTAGAGCAAGAAGATTTTATTGGCAGTGCCCTGGCTGTAATCATTGGGAGGCATATTCCCCAAGACGTAGTGAGGGCGCCGCTCCAAGCGGCCCTTCAATGTAAAGAAATCTGGAGAAAAAGATTGAAAGTCACCATTATCGGTAGCGGTTATGTAGGTCTTGTTACTGGCGCTTGTTTAGCTGAGCAAGGCAATAATGTCTTTTGTGTGGACGTAGATCCGAAAAAGATAGCCATTCTCAATTCTGGTGGCGTGCCTATTTATGAGCCAGGCCTCAAAGAGATGATTGAGCGCAATCGCGCTGCAGGACGCTTGCAGTTTTCTACTGATATTGCTGCTTCAGTGGCCCATGGCGACATTCAATTCATCGCGGTAGGTACACCTCCGGATGAGGATGGTTCGGCTGATTTGCAATACGTTGTAGCGGCTGCGCGCAATATTGGCCGTCACATGACCACCCCTAAAGTCATTGTTGATAAATCGACGGTACCAGTGGGTACTGCCGATAAGGTGCAAACCGCCATTACTGAAGAATTAGAAAAAAGAGACTTATCTCCTGAGCTGTGCTCGGTAGTTTCTAATCCTGAGTTCTTAAAAGAAGGCGCTGCCGTAGAAGACTTTATGCGCCCAGACCGCATTGTGATTGGCACTGAATCGACTCCAGCAGGAATGCGTGCCAAAGAGCAAATGCGCAAACTCTATGCGCCATTTAATCGCCATCATGAGCGTACGTACTACATGGATGTCAAAAGTGCTGAGCTCACTAAATACGCAGCTAATGCGATGTTGGCAACCCGCATCTCATTTATGAACGAGTTGGCTAACTTAGCAGACTTAGTGGGCGCCGATATCGAGGCAGTGCGTCAAGGCATTGGTTCGGACTCTCGTATTGGTTTTGGCTTTTTGTATCCGGGCACTGGTTACGGCGGTTCTTGCTTTCCAAAAGATGTCTCTGCCTTATCGAAAACTGCTAAAGAGCATGGCAGAGAACTAAAGATTCTCGATGCTGTTGAAGCCGTTAATGAGCTACAAAAGTACACCTTAGTGCAAAAGATTGAAAAGCGCTTTGGTAAAGATCTCAAGGGCATGAAGTTCGCACTGTGGGGTTTGGCATTCAAACCTAATACTGACGATATGCGGGAAGCGCCTAGTCGTGTAATTATTGCTGAACTAGTAAAGCGTGGCGCCCAAGTGGTGGCCCACGATCCTGTAGCGATGCCAGAAGCAGGACATGCCTTAGAGGTAGACTTTAAAGGTAACCCTGACGGCCTGAAACAGGTCACCATGACAGATAATCCAATGACTGCTCTAGATGGTGCTGATGCCCTAGTCATCGTTACAGAGTGGAAGGCCTTTAGAAGTCCAGACTTTGAGCAAGTAATGCAAAAGCTGAAGCGCCCAGTCATTTTTGATGGTCGCAATCTCTATGAGCCACAAGCTATGAAGGAATTAGGTATTGAGTACTTCGGTATTGGGCGACATAATTAAGTGGATTTAAAAATAAAGATAAAAGCACATAAAGTATCTAAATGGAAAAAGCTAACCGAGAACAATTCTCCAAAGCCCGCCTACTGGTTGTAGGTGATGTGATGCTCGATCGCTACTGGTTTGGTGATACCAATCGTATCTCTCCAGAAGCTCCTGTACCAGTGGTGCAGGTAGGTAAGATTGATGAGCGACTGGGTGGCGCTGCTAACGTAGCTCGAAATGTGGCGGCCCTCGATGCAAAGGTAACTATTTTAGGTATTGTTGGCGATGACGAGCCTGGGAAACGTGTGGTTGAGTTATTAAAAGCAGGCGGTGTTGATAGTCAGTTAGAAATTGATTCTGATGTACCGACGATTGTGAAGTTGCGTGTGATTGCGCGCCAACAACAATTGATCCGCTTAGACTTTGAAGAAACTCCCAGTGCAAAAGCGCTCGCTCATAAGCTAGAGCGTTTTGAAAATCTGGTTGGCGATTCGGATGTCGTCATTCTGTCTGATTACGGCAAAGGTGCTTTGGGCCAAGTAGCTCATATGATTGAGCAAGCTAGGGCGCAAAACAAAATGATTTTGGTTGATCCTAAGGGCGAAGACTACGAAAAGTATCGAGGCGCCACTGTTTTGACGCCCAATCGTAGTGAGTTGCGTCAGGTAGTTGGCAGCTGGGCTAGCGAAGAAGAGTTAACTAAGAAAGCGCAGGAACTGAGAAAGTCTCTCGACTTACAAGCTCTGCTTTTGACCCGTTCCGAAGAGGGTATGAGTTTGTACACTGATGCAGGCGTGAGTCATGTGAAGGCCCAGGCGCGTGAAGTATTTGATGTGTCGGGTGCTGGTGATACTGTGATTGCGACCTTGGCTGTTGCTTTGGCTGCTAAGTGGCCATTAGAGAGGGCGATGGCTCTTGCAAACCGTGCAGGTAGCATCGTAGTTGGTAAGCTAGGTACTGCAACCGTTACTTCAGAGGAATTACAGTGACTATTATCGTAACCGGCGCGGCTGGGTTTATTGGCGCAAACATTGTTCAGGCGCTTAATGCGCGTGGCGAGAAAAACATCATTGCGGTTGATGACCTTCGTCCTGCAGATAAATATCGCAACCTCGCTGATTTAGACATCATTGATTACCTCGATAAAGATGAGTTTCTGGAGGCATTTAGAAGCGGTCGCTTTGGCAAGGTCAAGGCGGTATTTCATGAAGGCGCTTGTTCGGACACCATGGAAACTGACGGTATTTTCATGATGGCGAATAACTACCGCTACACCATGGATTTGCTGGATATCTGTACTGAGCAAAAGGTACAGTTGCTTTATGCCTCTTCAGCTGCAACTTATGGTGGCTCAGACGTTTTTGTGGAAAGCCGCGAGCATGAGAAGCCTCTCAATATTTACGGCTACTCCAAGTTCTTATTTGATCAAGTGATGCGTAAGCGCTTTGCTGAGAAAGCCAATACAGCCCAAGTGGTTGGGTTCCGCTACTTCAACGTCTATGGTCCCCGCGAGTCACACAAGGGTCGCATGGCATCCGTTGCGTTTCACCAATACCATCAGTACAAAGCAAATGGCCATGTGAAGCTCTTTGGCGAGTATGGTGGTTATGGTCCTGGTGAACAAAGCCGTGACTTTGTATCAGTTGAAGATGTGGTGAAGGTAAACCTCTTCTTCCTGGATCATCCAGAAATCAGTGGCATCTTCAATCTGGGCAGTGGTCGCGCACAACCCTTTAACGATGTTGCCCATGCAGTTGCTAATGCTATGCGTAAGCTCGATAAAGCAGCTCCTGCATCTTTACAAGAGCTCGTTAAGGAAAAAGCGATTGAGTACATTCCATTTCCGGATGCACTCAAAGGTAAATATCAGTGCTTTACCCAAGCTGATTTAACTAAGCTCAGAGCCGCCGGCTACCCCGAGCCCTTCCTTAATGTTGAGCAGGGTGTAGGAAGATATATCGAGTGGTTGGAGGCCAATTCTGGTTTCTTGGCCAACCCTTTGTAAGGTAGTCAACTAGAATAAATTCTCTTCGTTGTACATGATCCACGCGCACTTTGTGCCCGTGGATTTTTTATTTTCTAGAGGAGAAAAAATGACTCAATATTTAAAATTAGAAAAAGTACAAGGTTTTGTTAGGGCTGTAGCAGTGGCATTAACTTTCTTGACTTCAAGCACAGGCGTGAGCCATGCTTCACCGATTAACGTCAACACTGCAACCCAATCTGAGTTGGAAAGTATCAAGGGTATTGGTCCTGCCAAGGCAAAAACAATTATTGCTGAGCGTTTAGATGGCGGACATTTTCAGGATGCCAATGACTTGCAAAAGCGCGTTCGTGGCATCGGTATGAAATCAGTAGAAAAAATGGTGGATAACGGCTTAACCATTGAAGCTCCTAGCTCTTTTCGGGAGCCCAATGGTCGCACCAAAAAGGAGGGCGGGGCTTCTAGCAGACGCAATTCTCGTAATCAAGCTAGTGGTCGCAATCAGCCGGAGCGTGCGGGAGCAGGTCGCCGAAATTAAACCCTATCGCGTGTAAGGCGGCTTGTGGCTAAAATGACCTTATGAGCAAACCTTCCTACCTTACTATTTCACAGACAGTGGGCAATACCCCACTGGTTCGTTTACAGCGCATTCCTGGTCTGGAAAACGAGAATCGTAACAATGTGATTCTGGGTAAGTTGGAAGGTAATAATCCAGCGGGGTCGGTGAAGGACCGGCCTGCGCTGTCGATGATTTCTCGCGCACAAGAGCGTGGCGAAATTAAACCTGGCGACACATTAATTGAGGCAACTAGCGGTAACACTGGCATTGCGTTGGCAATGACTGCAGCGATGCTGGGTTACAAAATGATTTTAGTGATGCCAGAAAACCAAAGCATTGAACGTCGTCAGAGTATGGCTGCCTATGGCGCCGAACTCATTTTGACAGCAGCTTCTGGTGGCATGGAGTTTGCTAGAGATTATGCTCTGCAATTGCAACGAGAAGGTCGAGGTAGATTGCTCGATCAGTTTGCTAATCCAGATAATCCCAGGGCGCATATCGAAACTACCGGCCCAGAAATTTGGCGTGATACTGATGGACAAGTGACTCACTTTGTTTCGGCGATGGGAACTACCGGCACCATTACTGGAGTGTCGACTTATCTAAAGTCCATGAATCCTGCGATTCAGATTATCGGAGCGCAACCTGAGGATGGATCACAAATTCCAGGGATTCGTAAATGGGCGCCTGAGTATTTACCTAAGATCTATCAAGGCGAAAAAGTTGATCTTATTGAATATGTATCTCAAGCTGATGCTGAAGAGATGGCGCGTCGTTTGGCTGTTGAAGAAGGTATCTTCTGCGGTATATCTGCCGGCGGCGCCCTAGTAGTCGCCTTGCGCATTGCGCGTCAAGTTGAAAATGCCACGATCGTATTTATTGTCTGCGACCGCGGCGACCGCTACTTATCTACTGGGGTGTTTCCTGCTTAAGTAGATTTGGCCTTTTTCTTTTGGTTTGATTTCTTGGTCTTGGATTTTTCGGTAGCAGCTTTAGCCCCTCCATTTTTGCTTGGGCTTTCTGTTGGAGCCGCACTTTGATTCTTGTATCCCAGAGCTTCAGCAAATTCAGCAACGCTTTGCGCATAGAAGTAACTGCGGTTGTACTGAACAATCGTCAGAAAATTATTTAAGCCAACAAAATATTGCACTTCATCGGCGCCATCTTTATCAGGGTAGGGCAAGTCAATAATGAAGGCTTTGCTTTGTGGTTCTACGCCACCACTTTGTAGGTCGCCTTGTTGTTTGGTTAGGATGCCCTTATCAATTAGTTCCTGCACAGTGAATTTCAATTGCGGTTCACCATCAGCCAACTGCTTGGCGGTTTCAATGCCATTGGCTTGAACTGGAAACGAAATCGGCATGCCAGGTTGCCAGCCATGTTTTTTCATAAAACTGGCTACGCTAGCAATGGCATCCTTCGGGCTATTTTTAAGATCGATGCGCCCATCTCCATCGCCATCTACCGCAAAGTTACGAATGCTTCCAGGCATGAACTGCGGCAGACCAATGGCTCCAGCATAAGAACTGTTTTGATTTAAGCAGGAGCTAAAGATTGCACTATTGACGCCTTGGCTACTCTTCTTGGATGGCAGCTTGCCACCTGCCTCGGTCCAACAAAGCAAAATGAGTTCTTTGAGTTGGTCCTTAAAAAGCTGTTCACGCGCTGGTTTGTTTGGGGTCTCGGGGTAGCTAAAGGCGAGAGTGGAAAGTACGTCTTTCACCCTGAAGTTACCGGTTTGGCGCCCATAGATAGTTTCGATTCCAATAATTGCCACAATAATTTCGGCAGGAACCCCTGATTCTTGCTCGGTTTGGCTCAAAAAGGCCTGGTTTTGCTCCCAAAATGCCTTGCCGGCCTTGAGGCGGACTGGCTCAATAAAGCGCTTCCGGTAAGCCAGCCAATTTTTCTTAAAAGTCCCCGATGGGGGTAATACCAGTTTCCGAATCGAGGGAATCGTTTTAACATCAAAAAAGCCCATTTCTAGCGTTGGAAGCGGTATTTCTTGGGTTTGGGAGACCTGTCCGAGTAGTTCGTTGAGGTTTTGGCTAAAACGCGCCTCTGAGGCTGCATCCTCAGTCTGGTTTACGATGGCTTGTTGGGACTTTGTAGGCTGTGTGGGGGCGCTAGAACAGGCCGCTAGCGCAAGAGTCAAAAGCAAGAGGGGAATACGAAAGTTCATGCTGAAGGTATTGGATTTTCGAATATTGAACACGTTTTATCGGATTATAAAAATTATAAATTTGTGATTAAGGATTTTGAGTAATGACAACAGGATACATAACTCATCCAGACTTTCTGAAACATGAGATGGGAAGCCATCATCCAGAGTGTCCAGAACGAATTCAAGCGATTAATGACCAATTGATTCGTAGCGGTGTTGATCGCCTACTGCATCACTTGGATGCACCATTGGCAACCGAAGATCAACTAGAGTTGGTACACAGTCCTGATCACGTTTCTTTTGTGAGGGATCGCGCTCCTGAGAGTGGCTATTTCATGCTTGATGGTGACACCATCATGAACCCCCATACCTACAGAGTGGCGCTGAGAGCTGCTGGCGCTGCCATTGCTGGAGTAGATGCCGTAATGAAGGGCGAAGTAGAGAATGTCTTTTGTGCGGTGAGACCTCCAGGGCATCACGCAGAACCAACTAGATCAATGGGATTTTGTTTATTTGATAACGTGGCAATCGCCGCACGATATGCCATGGAAACCTATGGCATTGAGCGTGTAGCGATTATTGATTTTGATGTGCATCATGGCAATGGTACGGAAGCCGCTTTTTTCAATGACCCTAATGTATTGATGTGCAGTTTTTTCCAGCATCCTTTTTATCCCTATAGTGGCCTTGATCATGCAAACAATATGGTTAACGTGCCTTTACCAGCTTCCACTCGTGGTGATGTAGTTCGTTCGATTGTGGAAGAGAGATGGCTGCCTGCTTTGCGTAACTTTGAGCCTGAGCTCGTGATTATTTCAGCAGGCTTTGATGCTCATCGTGAAGATGATCTTGGTCAGATGGGTTTAGTTGAAGATGACTATGCCTGGATCACCAAGCGCTTAAAAGAAATTGCAATTGATTATGCACAAGGTCGTATTGTGAGCTGCCTAGAGGGGGGTTACAACCTCTCAGCACTAGGGCGAAGTGTCGTGGCTCACGTTAAGGCGTTAGCAGACATTTAATGCAGTAACTGTAATTTAGTAAAACGAAATCGAAAGCTGAAGATGGCAAATATTTATGAACAAGGTTTGGATCGCAATCCAGCCAATTACACCCCAATTACTCCGCTCCTCTTTTTAGAGCGCTCAGCAGAGATTTATCCGAATAAAACCGCCATTATTCATGGCAAGTTGCGCCAGACTTGGCAGCAAACATATGAACGTTGCCGTCGCTTAGCTAGTGCTTTGCAAAAACACGGTATTGGTTTGGGTGATACGGTGGCAGTAATGTTGCCCAATACCCCGCCAATGGTGGAGGCTCACTTTGGTATTCCGATGGCGGGTGCGGTATTAAATGCCCTCAATACCCGTTTAGATGCCGAATCAATTGCATTTATGCTCAACCATGGTGAAGCAAAAGTGGTCATTGTTGATCCGGAGTTTTCAGCTGTCATGAAGAAGGCTTTGGAGATCGCAAAGAAAGAATCAGGGCGTGAATTTTTAGTAATCGACGTAGAAGAAAAAGAGTTTGATGTGCCTGGTGAGAAGTTGGGCAAACTGACTTATGAAAAATTTCTTTCTGAGGGCGATCCTAGTTTTGCATGGCAAGTGCCCGCTGATGAATGGCAAGCAATTTGCTTGAACTACACCTCCGGTACTACTGGCAATCCTAAGGGAGTTGTCTATCACCATCGCGGTGCTGCAATCAACGCCGTTTCAAATGTGTTGGACTGGGATATCAATAAGCATCCGGTGTACTTGTGGACATTGCCGATGTTCCATTGCAATGGCTGGTGTTTCCCGTGGACGATTGCTGCTCGTGCAGGTGTAAACGTCTGCTTACGTCGTGTGGATGCGCAGCATATTTTTGCAGCGATTAAAGAGCATGGCGTGACTCACTATTGTGCTGCTCCTATTGTTCATAACCTCTTGGTCAATGCGCCTGATGAGCTGAAGGCTGGTGTTCCTGCGGGCGTCAAAGGCTTGATTGCAGGCGCTGCGCCACCTGCATCCATTATTGAGGGCATGGAAAAGTTAGGCTTTGACTTAACTCACGTATATGGCTTGACTGAGGTTTATGGCCCAGCGTCAGTGTGCGTCAAGCAAGATGAATGGAATGATTTGGATATCGGTGAGCGTGCTCGTTTGAATGCTCGTCAAGGCGTGCGCTATCACATGCAGCAAGCAATTGCAGTACTGGATCCAGAAACGATGAAACCAGTTCCTGCTGATGGTGAA
The DNA here is from genome assembly GCF_001595965.1 of Polynucleobacter yangtzensis. Lineage (GTDB taxonomy): Bacteria > Pseudomonadota > Gammaproteobacteria > Burkholderiales > Burkholderiaceae > Polynucleobacter > Polynucleobacter yangtzensis. The sequence continues at coordinate 195,896 of NZ_LOJI01000040.1, read as the reverse complement.
ACCATGGGCGAGATTATGTTCAAAGGCAACATCGCTATGAAGGGCTATCTTAAGAATGAGAAAGCTACTCAAGAAGCGTTTGAGGGTGGATGGTTCCATTCGGGTGACTTAGCTGTGATGAATCCTGATGGTTACGTCAAGATGAAAGACCGTAGCAAAGACATCATCATTTCTGGTGGGGAGAATATTTCTTCTGTTGAGGTGGAGGATGTTCTCTATCGCCATCCTGCAGTGAATGCCGCCGCCGTTGTTGCTAAACCAGATCCAAAGTGGGGCGAAACCCCTTGCGCCTTCCTGGAGATTAAGCCAGGGTCAGAGGTGACTCCAGAAGAGATCATTGCCCATTGCAAGCAGCATTTGGCTGGCTTCAAGGTTCCTAGGGCGATTGTGTTCTGCGAGCTACCCAAGACATCAACCGGCAAAATTCAGAAGTTTGAGTTGCGCAAGCAGGCTGGATCTGCCACTGCTATTGATGTTTAGAGATTGCTCTTCAGGGCGGATAAAATAGATCGTTAACCATTATTGAGAATTCCAAATGAAAATCTTAGTAGCTGTAAAACGTGTTGTTGATTACAACGTCAAAATTCGGGTGAAATCAGACAATTCTGGCGTGGATCTTGCTAACGTCAAAATGAGTATGAATCCCTTTGATGAAATCGCAGTTGAAGAGGCGGTGCGTTTAAAAGAAGCGGGCGTAGCAACTGAAGTGGTAGTGGTGACTGCAGGCGCAACCCAATGCCAAGAAACATTACGTACTGCTTTAGCTATTGGCGCTGATCGCGCCATCTTGGTTGAGACTGCTCCTGATGCCGACTTGCAGCCTTTGGCAGTAGCAAAGATTCTCAAGGCGCTCTCTGATAAAGAGCAGGCGCAAATCATCATCCTTGGTAAGCAAGCGATTGATGACGATAGCAATCAAACTGGTCAGATGTTGGCAAGCCTGATCGATATCCCACAAGCAACCTTTGCATCTAAGGTGGTTATTGCTGATGGCAAAGCCACTGTGACTCGTGAAGTGGATGGCGGTTTAGAAACTATTGCCCTTTCTTTGCCTGCAGTCATTACGACTGACTTGCGTCTGAATGAGCCACGTTATGTCACTTTGCCGAACATCATGAAAGCCAAGAAAAAGACCATTGATATTGTGAAGCCGGAAGATTTGGGTGTCGATATTGCCCCACGTCTTAAAACAATCAAAGTTGAAGAGCCGCCTAAGCGTAGCGCAGGTGTGATGGTTGCTGATGTAGCAGCTTTGGTAGAAAAACTCAAAAATGAAGCGAAGGTGATCTAAATGGCCGCACTTGTTATTGCTGAACACGACAATCAATCCTTAAAAGCAGCTACGCTTAATGCAGTAGCGGCTGCTTTGCAGTGCGGTCCAGAGGTGGATGTGCTGGTTGCTGGTAGCGGGGCTGATGCCGCCGCAGCTGCAGCAGCTCAAATTGCTGGTGTACGTAAAGTTATTCAAATCGATGCGGCAAATTTAGCTGATCAATTGGCCGAACCTTTGGCTGCACAGATTCTCTCAATTGCGAATGGCTATAGCCATATCTTGGCTCCAGCAACTGCTAACGGTAAGAATGTCTTGCCACGCGTTGCTGCTAAGTTGGATGTTGCTCAGCTATCTGACATTACTAAAGTATTGTCAGCAGATACTTTTGAGCGCCCAATTTACGCTGGTAATGCAATTGCAACAGTGCAATCTGTTGACCCAGTAAAAGTGATCACTGTTCGTACCACTGGTTTTGATCCAGTAGCCTCGACTGGCGGTTCAGCTGCTATTGAGAAAGCGGCAGTTGCTGACAGTAAGGCTCAATCCTCTTTTGTTGGTCGCGAGTTAACTAAGTCAGATCGCCCTGAATTGACTGCTGCCAAGATCATCGTATCTGGTGGCCGTGGTTTAGGTTCTGGTGAGAAGTATCAAGAACTCATTACGCCTTTGGCTGATAAGCTCGGAGCTGCCTTAGGGGCATCGCGCGCTGCTGTAGATGCGGGTTATGTACCAAATGACTACCAGGTTGGTCAGACCGGCAAGATTGTGGCTCCACAGTTATATATCGCTGTAGGTATCTCTGGTGCCATCCAGCACTTAGCTGGTATGAAAGATTCCAAAGTGATCGTAGCTATTAACAAAGATCCAGAAGCGCCAATCTTTGGCGTTGCGGATTATGGTTTGGTTGCAGATTTAAATACCGCTGTTCCAGAGTTAACTAAAGCTTTGGGATAAGTGGCTGGCAGCAATGCTAGTCAAACAATAGAAGTATTCAATTTGAATTAAAAGGAGTTGTAATGCCATACGTAGCCCCAGTGAAAGATATGTTGTTTGTGATGAATGAACTAGCTGGGCTATCAGATGTCGTTGCCTACCCCTCTTACGCAGAAGCGGGTGCAGATGTGGATTTAGCGCCTGCCATTTTGGAAGAGTCTGCTAAGTTCAATCAAGATGTTGTTGCACCCCTGAATTGGGCTGGAGATCAAAATCCAAGCTCATTAAAAGATGGTGTTGTTACAACCACTCCCGGCTTTAAGAATGCTTTTGAGCAATATGCTGCCGCAGGATGGCAAGGCGTTATCCATCCAGCAGAGTTTGGTGGCCAAGGTCTGCCAAAGCTAATTTCTACTGCATGTTTGGAGATGGTCAATGCAGCCAATCTTTCTTTTGCCCTTTGCCCATTACTGACTGATGGGGCTATTGAAGCCTTGTTAACAGCGGCAAGCCCAGAACTTCAGGAGCAATACGTTCCAAAAATGATTTCTGGTGAGTGGACTGGAACAATGAACCTCACCGAGCCACAGGCTGGCTCCGATTTATCGATGGTGCGTTCACGTGCCGTACCGGAGGGTGATGGCACGTACAAGATTTTTGGTACCAAAATTTACATCACCTATGGTGAGCACGATATGGCTAAGAATATTATCCATTTGGTGCTTGCAAGAACACCTGATGCGCCTGAGGGTGTAAAAGGGATTTCTTTATTCGTAGTGCCTAAGTTCTTGGTTAATGCTGATGGTTCATTAGGTGAGCGCAATGATGTGCATTGTGTATCCATTGAGCACAAGCTTGGCATCAAGGCTAGCCCAACTGCAGTACTGCAATTTGGCGACCATGGCGGAGCAATCGGCTACTTGGTTGGTGAAGAAAACCGCGGTCTGGAATATATGTTTGTAATGATGAATGCAGCTCGCTTTGCAGTAGGTATGCAAGGTGTTGCAGTTGCAGAGCGCGCTTATCAAAAGGCTGTTCAATACGCAAAAGACCGTGTCCAAAGCCGCGACTTAGCTGGCTCTCCTGGCCCTGTAGCGATCATTCATCAGCCGGATGTGAAGCGCATGCTGATGACTATGCGTGCTTATACAGAGGCATCACGTGCCCTAGCTTATTACGCTGCTTCTGCCTATGACGCACAGCACGCAGCGCCTGATGAGGCTGTACGCAAAGCTAACCAGGCCATTTATGAATTCTTAGTGCCGATCGTTAAGGGCTTCTCTACGGAGATGTCGATTGAGGTAGCAAGCTTGGGTGTTCAGGTGCATGGTGGCATGGGCTTTATTGAAGAGACTGGCGCTGCACAGCACTATCGCGATGCCCGTATCTTGACGATTTATGAGGGCACTACTGCCATTCAGGCGAATGACTTGGTCGGCAGAAAAACCGTACGTGATGGCGGCGCTATTGCAAAAGAACTTTCCCAAAGAATTGCTGCCACAGAAAAAGATTTAGCTGCTAGTGGTTCAGCGGATGCTAAAGCGGTTCTCAAGCAACTTACATTAGCTCGCGCTGCATTCGAGCAAGCGGTAGCCTATATCGTTGCAAATGCTAAGACTGATATCAAAGCGGTCTACGCTGGCAGTTTTGCCTACCTGCGCTTATCTGGTTTAGTGTTGGGTGGTTGGCAAATGGCTAGAGCACTTTTAGCAGCTGAGCGTTTGCGTGACGGTGATCCAAGTTTCTATGATGCAAAAATTGCTACAGCGCGTTTCTTTGCCGAGAACCTCATGCCTCAAGCACAAGCCCTGGCCACATCGATTGTGGAAAGCGGACACTCTACAAATGCATTAGAAGTGGAGCAGTTCTAAAGAGATTTAAAAGTGAATAAAAAAACCGCTCCAAAGAGCGGTTCTTGCAAAAGAAAAGCTATCTGCAATTACTGGGATAGCTTTTTTGCTTCGTGGATTTGAGAGATAAAGAATTGCTCGAATGAGACTGCTAAAAAAGTCATCATCACACCAGCACCAAAAACTAAAGAGAAAATCACAGTCAAGATCACCGGCCAGCCAGAGCGGCTGCGACGATGCTCTTCAATGCCGGGATTAAATTGAGCATCCCACTTTTCATCTAAGCGAAGACCGAAAGCAATCGTCGTTAACCAACTTGCTTCAATAGCAATAAACCCAAAAGTCACAAGCACCCATCCTGGCGCAGAATGAAAATGTGCGCCTTTTAAAATAACCCAACCCGCCACACCACCAATTAAGGCAAATAACTGCACCCATGCCCAAAAGGATTTGAGCCCCTGCAGATAAAAGCAGTTGAGACCGCTTCCAGGAAGGAGAAATCCCAGCGCACAAAATAGGAGTTTGGATTTTTTCATAAGTATTTCTGTAGAGTTGCCGATATTTATTTATTTGGTTTTTGAGTAAAGCTTAATACTTCACGATCCGTGCCAATCATGAGTAGTTGATCGCCATTGCGCACGATGCTGCGATAGTCGTTTAGCTGATAGAGAAAATCATTTTCTAGTTCCATACGTTGCGGACTACAAGCCATTTTGGTGCTGGCAATTTGCTTGAGAGAGAAACCGCGCGCATCTTCATCGATCGTTGCAGTGAAGCGATTACATCCTGTCGAACCACTAAGGCGTTGGCCATTGACGTCAAAAATGATTTGGATGGGATTACTAGCGTCACCTTGGGGGATTTGGCGGGCTCGAACCTCACCATTGTTGTTTGGGGGCAGGTTCCAACGGGTGAGCTCCCATTTGGTGTTTTTGAGCTCACTGCTCGGTGGGCTGATTTTGGCGCCACAAGGCGGGATAACGTTAGCGCAACCAACCAAAAAACCAAGACCTAAGCAAGAAAGCGCCAGAAATAGCCTATTTATTTGGCTTCTAAAGGCGGCTGAAACGCTGGATTTAAGGGTCATATTTTTCTAAGTTATTGTTTTTAATATACTTTTTACATCTGGCTACATTCTATTCTACTGGCTAGCCTTCTTAAATAGGTGGAAGAAGTAGGGGTTTTCGTCTAGAATATGAGGTTTTCCGCTCTACCGTATCTGTATTTGGTGAGCTGGAGCCCAAGATTTTTTGTAGAAATTTCATTGGGTTGTAATCAACCTGTTTTCATTTTAGATTTTAAGGAATAAGTATGGTCGTCATTCGACTGGCACGCGGCGGTTCTAAGAAGCGCCCTTTTTACAGCATCGTTGCTACTGATAAGCGCAACCGTCGTGACTCGAACTTTATCGAGCGTATTGGTTATTTCAACCCACAAGCAGCGGCAACTGAGCAAGCAATGCGTATTGCTCAAGACCGTTTGACTTACTGGACTGGTGTTGGTGCGCAAATCTCTCCAACAGTAGTGCGTTTGATCAAAAACAATCCAGCTGTTTAATATTCGATTACTAAAAGCTTCATCGAAGTGATGAAGCTTTTAGTGACAGAATTTCTAGTAGTTCTATTTTGGGAAAATAAGGTGTCTTACAAATGAGCGCACCTTCCCTTAATGATTTGATTGAGCTTGGCGCCATATCTGAGGCACAAGGTTTGCAGGGTCAAGTGAAGGTTAGACCTCACTCTTCAGAGCCTGTAGCACTTCTTTCTTCTAAATCAGTTTGGTTATCTCTGATCCCGCGTAGGGATGCTGGCGTTTCTGCGTCTGTAGAGCAGGCCTCATTGACGCAATACAAAGTAAAGAGTGCCAAGATGCACAGTGGTAATGTGGTGATGGCGCTTGAAGGTGTTAGCGATCGCGATCAAGCGCTTGCGTTAAAGGGTGCCAGAATATTAGTTGCGCGCGATGCCTTTCCAAAGGCCGAGAGTGATTCCTATTACTGGGTAGACCTCATTGGATGTAACGCCATCAATTTGCAAAATGAAACTCTTGGTGAGGTGATTGACGTCACTGAGAATGGTGCGCATGGTGTCATCGCAATTGGCGATGCACAAACAAAGACAATCAAATATTTGGTACCGTTTGTAAAAGAGGTGGTGCAAAACGTTGATCTGCCAAAAAAAGTGATTGCGCTTGACTGGCAATCTGACTGGCAATAAAGCTCATAGATAATTCGAGATAGATATGCGCTTTGATGTTGTAACCTTATTTCCAGAAATGTTCTCTGCTTTAACGCAGTGGGGTATTACTGGGCGCGCATGTGAACAATCTTTGGCTAGCGTCCATTTGTGGAACCCTCGAGATTTTTGTTCTGATCCTCGTAAAACGGTAGATGATCGCGCCTATGGCGGCGGCCCAGGAATGGTCATGATGGCAAAGCCATTGGAAGATGCCGTTGCTGGAATCAAGGCATCCCATGAGGCAGCTGGAATCAAAAGCGGTCCAATCTGCTTATTAGCGCCCCAAGGGGAGCGTTTTTCTCAGAAGATAGCGACAGATATCCTCAATTACGGTAATTTAAGCTTCATTTGTGGTCGATATGAGGCCGTAGATCAGCGTTTTGTCGACCGAAACGTCGATTTACAGCTTTCTATTGGCGATTTCGTGCTTTCTGGGGGTGAAATCGCCGCTATGGCCATGATGGATGCGGTAATTAGGCTTATCCCAGGAGCCCTTGGAGATGGCGAATCAGCCGCCCAGGATAGCTTTATGAACGGCCTTTTAGACTATCCGCATTACACCCGCCCTGAAATATATGAAAATTTATCCGTTCCGGACGTGCTTTTAGGCGGACATCACGCTAAAATAGCGGTTTGGCGTCGGCAGAAGTCTTTAGAGCTGACGTTGAGGTTAAGGCCGGACTTAATTGAATCGGCTAGAACCAAAGGGTTGCTAACCCGAGAAGATGAACAATTTCTTCGCTCTCTGTAAATACTTTTAGTGTGCAGTAGTGAATAGGTAGTTTAGTTTTTGGTTTAGTGAAATTGTTTTAACTGCATCCTCTATTAGGTCCGTTGATTTATATCTCGGGATTAAACGCTAATACGATGTTTAAGGATTAAAAATGAATTTAATTGAAAAAATTGAGCAAGAAGAAATTGCTCGCTTAAGTGCTAACAAAGTATTGCCAAGCTTTGCTCCTGGCGACACAGTAGTTGTTAGCGTAAACGTAGTTGAGGGTACACGTAAGCGTGCCCAGGCCTTTGAAGGCGTTGTGATTGCTAAGCGTAATCGCGGACTCAATTCCAGCTTTATCGTTCGTAAGATTTCATCTGGCGAAGGTGTAGAGCGTACATTCCAAACTTACTCACCATTGATCGCTGGTATTGAAGTGAAGCGTCGCGGTGATGTACGTCGTGCGAAGTTGTACTACTTGCGCGATCGTTCAGGTAAGTCTGCACGTATTAAAGAGAAGTTGCCTGCACGTAAGACTGCAGCAGCAGCTCCAGCCGCAGAATAAATGTCGGCTTGAAGTAAAAAAGGCGGCCTCGGTCGCCTTTTTTGTTGCCTTAGAATATGAATATGCCCAAGACACCAAGCCCTGAAGACTACGCAATGAATGTTGCAGCGCCCCCAGGATTTGATGCGCAAGCAGTTCCGATTCATGAGACATGTGCACATGAAAAAAAGGTAGCAAAAGAATTTCTTGAGCCAGCTGGTTTAAAGCTGCGCTTGCAATCTCCACCAAAATGGGAGCCAGAGATTACCGATGAAAACCGTCATGTGATTGCGGCAGATATTATTGCCAAACGTGAGTCTGCCGGAAAAGTTACTAAAGCTGCCGTACTTATTCCTCTTGTATTGAAAGAGGAGGGATTGTCAGTGCTGCTAACGCAAAGAACCAATCATTTGCGCGATCACGCAGGACAAATTAGTTTTCCAGGCGGTCGCATGGATCCGGAGGATCAAAGTCCAAATGACACTGCTTTACGTGAGAGTCAGGAAGAAATTGGACTGGATCCCAAGAGAGTTGAGATTATTGGCCACATGCCTCAGTATTTAACAGTATCTGGCTATAGCGTGACGCCAGTAGTAGGATTGGTTCAGGCTCAGGCAGAATACGTCTTAGATGAGTTTGAAGTAGCGGATGTATTTGAAGTACCCCTGAGTTTTTTACTTGATCCTGCCAACCATCAGGTTAGACTGTGGCAAAGTGAGCAGGGCGGACGACGTTTTTATTCAATGCCTTATGAGAACCGCTTTATTTGGGGTGCCACTGCGGGAATGTTGCGTAACCTTTATCATTTATTAAAAGTATGACTTTCTTTTCTATTCTCTTCGCCCTCATTGCTGAGCAATATCGCCCAGTAACTTCAAGCCATTGGATTGCGCGTGTTTGCGCCCGCTGGTTGGATTGGGTTGCTGCTGAATTCGGTGGCAAGACTGAAGAAGGTGCGAGCCCTGTAGGCGCGCGTATGGCCTGTTTGGTTGCCTTCATCTTGCCAACCTTCTTAGTGTTCATGGTGTATGTCATTTGCATGGTGACTTACCCCATCCTCGGATTTATTTGGAATATCGTCATCGCGTATTTGTTTTTTGGCTTTCGTCAGTTCAGCCATTCATTTACTGCTGTGCATGAAGCGATTGAAGCGCATGACTTGCCTGGAGCTCGTGCTGCCTTGGGTGAGTGGTACGGTCCTGAGTTAGACACTTCCAACTTAACTGAGACCGAAGTGATTTCTTTGGCGCTTGAACGTGCCATTATCGGATCACATCACCATGTCTTTGGTGTACTGTTCTGGTTCATGATGCCAATGGGTCCAGCGGGTGTTGTGCTCTATCGCTTGGCAGATATTGCTGCGCAACGTTGGTCTGAGCGTGGTGACTTCAATCTGAGTGAAGCTGCACGTCATTTCTTCTACGTCTTGGATTGGGTTCCTGCACGCATTACCGCCATGGGCTTTGCGATTGTTGGTAACTTTGAAGGCGCTGTTTATGGTTGGCGTTACCTGACACAAAAATGGTCTGATTCTTTATCGGCAGTGATCTTAGCTGCAGGTAGTGGAGCTCTAGGTGTTCGCTTAGGTGAGCCAATGAGTGAGCCTGATAGCGGTGAAGCATTGCGTATGGCGGAAGCTGGTGAGCCAGTTGTATACGAGGTAGGTCTTGAACCTACTGAGCGCACCATGCGCTCCGCAGTGGGATTGGTATGGCGTCTCGTTATCGCTTGGATGGCTTTGTTGCTAATGCTGACCATCGCTCTTTGGCTTGGCTAATTCCCTGAATTTGTACATCCGCTGTTTTTGAGTCGGAGTGTAATTGTCTAAATAGCGCCAGTCTTTCTGGCGCTATTTCGTTTCTGTCTACCGCTTCTCGTACCGCACAGTCTGGCTCAGATAAATGTGCGCAATTATGAAAGCGACACTTACCAAGCAAGTCTTTAAATTCTCTGAAGGCGTGCTGTAGTTCACTTACAGACATGTGAGCTAAACCAAATTCCTGAAAGCCAGGTGAATCAATCAGCGCACCTAACTTGCCGGTTGCATCTCTGCCCCAGGCTTCTGGCAGTTCAAAGTAACGGCATGCAGTGGTGGTGTGTTTACCAGTATCTAGACGTACTGAATACTCTTGGGTCAGCGCTGCGGCGTTGGGTATCCAGGCATTGAGTAAGCTAGATTTGCCCATACCTGATTGACCAACAAAAACAGAAATTTTGCCTTGCAAGGCTGTACGTAAGGAGTCAATCGAGGCCGGATCAAATTTGGCGGAGACTTCACTCACCTGATAGCCCATGCGCGCATAGGGCGCGATGATTTTTCGAGCATGCTCCAGGTGATCTTTGAGATCGCATTTATTGAGCAGGATATGTAGACCTATTTGATTGGCTTCTGCTGCTACTACTGCTCTGCCTAAAAGGTCTGGTGAGAAAGCCGGCTGTGTAGCGAGCACTACTAGGATTTGATCTACGTTTGAAGCAATGAGCTTGCTCTTAAATGCATCTGAGCGATAGAGAAGATTCTCTCGTGGCTCAATTTGGATGATGCGCGCTTGATCAGCCGAAGTCATTTCAAGCAACATGCGATCACCCACGGCGCCTATGTGTTGTTTGGCGGGTGTGCTTACTTGAATCAGTGGACCGCTGGGGGACTCACAGCCATTAGCATCCGTATTTAAACGCTGCGCTAAATAATGCCTTCCGTAGGAGGCAATGAGTAGCGCATGAAACTGTTCCATCCTTATGAGCTAAACCGTTGTAAGTTAGCGATGCGTAATGGCGCAGGCGGATGAGAGCTATAAAAAGCCGTATAGATTGGATCTGGCGTGAGAGTCGACGCATTGTCTTGGTACAACTTCACTAGGGCAGTAACCAAATCTTTTGCTGAAGATTTTTCAGCAGCAAAGCCGTCAGCCTCGTACTCATGTTTACGTGATGCCAAGCTAGAGAGTGGTGTGAAGAAGAAGCTAAATACTGGCGATACCAACATAAAGAGCGCCAATGCAAGTCCACCGTTATAGCCATTGAGGTTAGGCATTACGCCCAAGTCTGTGTAGAACCAAACCTTTGTGCTAATCCAACCCAAGAGAGCAAACATGGCGAAGCTCAACGCAAAGGAAACCAAGAGTCGCTTACGAATATGGTTGCATTTGTAATGACCAAGCTCGTGTGCGAGTACTGCCTCTACTTCGCCTGGATTGAGTTTCTCAATGAGGGTGTCAAAAAATACAATGCGTTTAGCTTTGCCCATGCCAGCAAAAAATGCATTGCCATGAGCGCTACGCTTACTGCCATCCATAACAAATAGACCTTGGCTGGCAAAGTCACAGCGTTTGAGAAGCGCTTCAATCTGCGTCTTTAATGGGCCTTCATCTAGGGCTTGGAATTTATTAAAGAGTGGGGCGATAAAGGTTGGGAAAACCCACTGCATTAGCAAGCTAAAGACTGTTAACACTGCCCATGCCCATAACCACCATAAATCTCCTGCTTTTTCCATCAAGGACAAAATGACCCAAAGTAGTGGGACACCAATCGCACTCCCTACCGAGATCCCTTTAAACATATCTGAGAAGAAAAGTTTTTTGGTCATCCGGTTAAAGCCAAAGCGCTCTTCTAAATGAAATTGCTTGTACCAAGAAAATGGAATATCGAGCACTCCGGAGATAAGCACAATTGAAACAAGCAGCGCCATTTGTTGGGGAATGCCTTCACCCAGAAGTTGCAGCAGTGCCATGTTTAGGATCTGCAAGCCACCCAATAAGGTAAAGCAAATTAAAATGATGGCGCTGACGCCATTTTCTATAATGCCAAGGCGTAATTTGGCGATAGTGTAGTCAGCCGCTTTTTGATGTTCAGCTAAAGTCACTTTTTCAGCGAATTCAGCAGGCACGGCATCGCGATGCTTTGCCACATAGCGAATTTGACGTTGGGACAGCCAGTGGCGTAAACCAAAACTAGCAATAAAGGCGATTAGAAAAATAATTGTGAATGTCATGAGATCATTATAGATATGAGCGAGCAAACTAACACAACAGCAGCACCGGCAGTTAAGGCGGCACCAGCCAATGAGCACCTTATTTGGGTGGATATGGAGATGTCGGGTTTAAACCCCGAAACCGAGCGGATTTTGGAGATTGCCATCATCGTTACGGACGCCCATTTGAATACTATTGCTACAGCCCCCGTCTGGGTTGTGCATCAAGAGGATGCAGTCTTAGATGCAATGGATGCTTGGAATAAGGGCACTCATGGGCGTTCAGGCTTGATCGATAAAGTGAAGGCATCCACCTTGGATGAGGCTACCGTCGAAGCTGAATGTATTGCATTTCTGAAAAAATATATTAAGGCAGGTATCGCACCGATGTGCGGCAACACGATTGGTCAAGACAGACGCTTTATGGCTAAGTACATGCCTAAGTTAGAGGCTTACTTTCATTATCGGAATATCGACGTGTCTACTCTAAAAGAGCTCTGCAAACGTTGGCATCCCGAGTTGGTTAAGGGCTTTGCTAAGAAGCAGGCTCACACAGCCTTGGCTGATATCGAGGAGTCTATCGAGGAGCTCAAATACTATCGTGAGAAATTTATCGTACCCTTGCCACAGTGATTGAATAAACACCGCACAAGCAAAAGGTCCGCAATGCGGACCTTTTTATTTGCTAACAGATGATTAGTGTTCGGATTACTTTTTAATCGCGCTCTTGGGTCTGAAGACCTTAATCACTGATTCATCGGTTTCGATGTACGGACCACCAATTAAATCGATGCAGTAGGGTACGGCAGCAAAGATGCCGGGAACGATCGATTTGCCGTTTTCATCTTTGAGGCCTTCGAGTGTTTCGGCAATCGCCTTGGGTTGTCCAGGCAAGTTAATGACCAGCGCAGCATGACCATCGACCTCCCTAAGAACAGCGGTTTGTCGAGACAGAATTGCGGTAGGGACAAAGTTCAGGCTAATTTGACGCATTTGTTCGCCAAAACCGGGCATTTCACGGGTTCCAGCATCGCGGGTAGCCTCAGGGGTGACATCTCTTCTTGATGGGCCTGTACCACCTGTGGTGAGGACTAAGTCGCAGCCTAGTTCATCTACAAGCTCAACAATGGTCTCGGTAATGACTTCGGATTCATCAGCAATCAAGCGTTCATGAAAGACGCAGGGGTTACTGATTGCTCTCATGAGCCAGGCTTGGAGTGCGGGGATGCCTTCATCTTGATAGACGCCCTTGCTGGCGCGATCCGAGATCGAAATGAGGCCAATTTTGACCTCATTTGGGCTATTTCGTTTTAGGGCTTCGGTATGCTTCATGTTTCTATTCTAGCTATTATTAGGGTATGTTTACATACACATCGAATCAGTTTCAAGAAATCATCGATTTCATGCTCAAAGAGGCCAAAAGAAGGGGTGCCTCTGATGCCGTAGCTGAGGTCTCGGAAGGGCAAGGCCTATCCGTAACCGTTCGCAAGGGTGAAGTTGAGACTATTGAGCAAAGCCTAGACAAGCAAGTAGGCGTTACATTATTTTTGGGCCATCATCGTGGTAATGCTAGTACTAGTGACTTTTCTAAAGAGTCTCTCAAGGCAACGGTAGACGCTGCGTTTCATATTGCTCAACATACTGCAGAAGATGTGTGTGCTGGTCCAGCAGAGGCTGACCTACTAGAAAAGCATCCACTGGATTTAGATTTGTTTCATCCGTGGAATATCGATGCAGCTGCTGCTGTAGAAATCGCGCGCAGTGCCGAAGGTGCGGCATTTGCCGTGAGCAAACAAATTCAAAATAGTGATGGCGCATCTGTATCAGCACATCATGCTCATTTCATGATGGGGACATCTCTCGGCTTTATGGGTGGTTATCCATTTTCTCGCCACTATATTTCTTGTGCTCCGATTGCAAGTTCAGGCGGTAAGAAAGCGCATATGCAGCGCGATGATTGGTATTCCAGTTCACGTATTCCCGGGGAGTTGGCTGATCCTGCTGCGATTGGGCGATATGCGGCTCAGCGAGCCTTATCTCGTCTCAAGGCAAGATCATTGAGTACTCGACGTTGCCCCGTGATCTTTGAAGCCCCTTTGGCTGCAGGCTTATTGGGTGGCTTGGTGCAAGCGGTTTCTGGAGGTGCTTTATATCGCCGCTCTAGCTTTTTACTAGATAGCCTAGGTAAACAAGTTTTACCAAAGCATGTCAGTTTGTATGAAGACCCACACTTAAAGTCAATGACTGGTAGCGCACCATTTGATGAAGAGGGCGTAAAAACTACCGCTCGCACAGTGGTAGACAAGGGGATACTAGAGGGCTATTTTTTATCAACCTATTCAGCTCGTAAATTGGGCATGAAGACTACCGGCAATGCAGGTGGCTCACACCATCTTACCTTACAGAGTAAAAGAACACCTAAGGGTGGTTTACCAGCCTTACTAAAAGAGATGGGTACGGGGCTATTGGTTACAGAGTTAATGGGTCAGGGCGTTAATTATGTGACGGGCGATTATTCGAGAGGTGCATTTGGTTATTGGGTTGAGAATGGCGAGATCCAATATCCTGTTGAAGAGGTCACCATTGCCGGTAATTTGCGTGATATGTTGATGGATATTCAGCTCATTGGCAGTGATACGTTGATCCGCGGGACCAAAGAAACGGGATCGATCTTGTTAGGCTCGATGACAGTTGGTGGAAAATAATTTAAGAGCTGAAGACGGTTACCAAATAAAATCTATAAACAAACTCATGATTTTTTTAAGGGGGAGCTAGCAATGCAAAGACGTTCATTTTTAAAGAAAGCCACTATTGGCGCTGGTGCTGCAGCTCTAGCTACACCGGCACTTGCGCAAAACTTACCAACTTTGAATTGGCGCTTGGTATCCAGCTTTCCTAAATCATTGGATACCTTGTTTGGTACGCCAGAAGTCTTTGCAAGTGCATTACGTAAAGCAACTGATGGAAAATTCAATGTCAAGGTATTTGCAGCAGGAGAGGTGGTTCCAGCTCTGCAAGTTTTAGACGCAGTTCAAAATGGCACAGTAGAGTGTGGACATACTGCGAGTTATTACTACTTAGGTAAAAACAGTGCTTTCATCTTTGATACTGCCGCTCCATTTGGTATGACAGCCAGACAGCAAGCTGCTTGGATGCTCCATGGCAATGGTATGAAGTTAATGCGTGAGCTCTATGCGAGTTACAACATCGTCAATTTCCTAGGTGGACAGACTGGCACGCAAATGGGTGGCTGGTTTCGCAAAGAGATTAAATCTCCAGAGGATTTAAAGGGTCTGAAATTCCGTATCGCAGGCTTTGCAGGGCAAGTGCTTGCAAAGCTAGGTGTTGTTCCACAGCAGCTACCTGCTGGTGAGATCTATTCAGCCTTAGAAAAAGGCACGATTGATGCTGCAGAATTTGTTGGCCCATACGATGATGAGAAGTTAGGCCTGGCTAAAGTAGCTAAAAATTATTATTACCCTGCGTTTTGGGAAGGCGCCGCAGGATTATCTTTCTTGGTTAATAAGAAGCAGTGGGATTCATTGCCGCCTTCTTACCAAGCGGCATGGGAAGCGGCCTGTTTTGAAGCGCATACAGACATGTGTGCCAAGTATGATGCGCTCAACCCACCAGCATTACAGCGCCTTTTACAAAATGGTGCGGTACTGCGTAAGTTCAACACTACGATCCTGGACGCATGCTTTAAAGCTAGTCAAGAAACCTACGCGGAAGAATCTGCCAAGAATCCACAATTTAAAAAGATTTTTGAGGACTACCGCGCCTTTAGGAATATGGAAGCCCAGTGGTTTAATGTGGCTGAGCAAGCGTTTTCACAATACAGTTTTAACAAGAAACTTTAACCAGAACAGCATTTAGTAATAGGGCTCCTAGTGGGCCCTATTTCTTTTTGGCGACTCTACGTTTGTTACTATCATGCCATGTTTGATTCGATTGCCTCTTCATTAGTTCAGTCTTTTCATGCGCACTCATTCATATTTTTTGTGTGTGCAGTGATTAGTGTGATCATCGTCGGGGTGTCAAAAAGCGGCTTTGGTGCGGGTCTTGGTATTCTGTCGCTACCATTGATGGCAAGCCAATCCAGTATTAACGAAGCCCTAGCAATTTTGCTGCCACTTTTAATTGCAATTGATTTAGTAGGGATGCGTAGATTTATTCGCAATGCTAACTGGCGTATTCTGAAAATTATCACGCCACCAGCAATTGTGGGTCTTCTCCTGGGGATGATTTTCTTTACCGCTATTACTCCAAAAGTATTAACGCTATCCATTGGTATTTTTACTCTTCTGTTTTTGATTCAGAATCTCGCTATGTCGCGTATGGAGTTGAAAGATACCAAGTCTTATCCATGGCTTGGGCGCGCCATGGGCATGACCTCGGGGTTCACTTCTTTTGTAGCGCATATTGGCGGTCCGCCAATTACCGTTTATATGCTTCGAGAGAATCTTTTGCCGATGGCCTACACCTCGACCTTGGGGATCTTCTTTACGGTCATTAATTTTGGCAAGCTTGGACCATATGCCTATTTAGATCTTCTCAATTACCAACAGCTAGCAACCTCAATCATCTTATTGCCCTGTGTGCCTATTGGCGTCTACTTTGGCTTTTACTTAGCCAAAAGAATCTCTATGAAATGGTATTACCGTACAGTGAGATTCTTTTTGCTAGTCGCTAGCATCAAATTAATTTCTGATGGGCTTATGTAGTTTTCAGTACTTGCTGTAAAAAGCGTGAGATATCCATCAGCTCTTCGTGATTCACTGAGTGCTCCATCGGATATTCATTCCAATCTACTTGATAACCCATGGATTCAAGCAGAGCATATGATGCTTGCGCTCGATCCAGAGTAACTACTGGATCATAAGTTCCATGCGCCATAAAGATGGGGGTAGTGGAATTTGCAGAATGTTTTTCTATATTGGCACTCATTGCGAGAGGTAGGTATCCCGATAAGGCAATAATGCCTGCCAGCTTGTGTGGAAAACGCAGGCCAATATGTAATGCCAATGCGCAGCCTTGTGAAAAGCCTGCTAGGACGATTTTTTCGTATGCAATTCCGCGACTAGCCTCTTTTTCAATAAGCTCAACTATTGCAGTTGCTGACTTCTGTATGCCGGCCGCATCTTCTTGATCCATGAGGTTTCGGCCGATGATGTCATACCAGGCAGGCATTACATAGCCGCCATTCACAGTGACGGGCATGCTGGGCGCACTAGGAAATATAAAGCGAATTCCGGGGCAACCGGTGAGTTTTAATTCTGGAATGATTGGTACGAAGTCATTGCCATCGGCGCCGAGGCCGTGGAGCCAAATAACTGCAGCGGTTGGGTTCGGGCTAGTTTCTAGTTCAATGCAAGGGAGCATATCAATTTTCTCTTAATGAATTTGAATCGATCATTATCGACTCATATAGGCTTCTTCGTTGTAGGTTGACACCCAGTGTGGTCTGAAAATAAGCAGTATGGCCAAGAGCATTCCGGACAAAGAACCTTCCATGAACGCAATAATAATAAGACCCAAGAACCATCCTTCGAAATCTAGCTGATTTGCTTCACCCATTACCAGCCTGATAACAAGCAGGAGGGTTCCCGATAGAATCACGCTCATAAAAGCAGCTACATAACCATTGCCAAGAATTAGAACAAATAAATGCTTTGGTATAAATCGTTGAATAACTTGAATGGATAGGTAAGCAAACATTGTAGGCAGCACGCACACCATTAAATAATGTTGCGAAGCGGCTTCATAGTTTCCTTGGATTGCATAGATTCCTAGAAATGCCACTGGAAATAAAATGGCAAGGGCGATTGCCGGTCCAAACATTGCTGTTAGCAGTGAGGCGCCATAAAAGTGGAAGATCAAACCATAAAACTTTCCAGCAGGTTGGCCTGGAAGGCTTGGTGAGATATTCCAGGCAATTACCAAAAAGAGAATGGTGGCTGGAGCCAACCAATTAAGGGGCGCCTTTAAAAATATGCGGGTCGGACTTGTAATCAAGGCTCCCAGAAAAATGGCTACTGCTAGGCCCAACCAAATCATATTGCCTCTATTTACTTAGGTAGGTGAATAGCTCAGTCTAACTAAAGCCTAGATAAAACCTATCGGCACTTTCACTAGGGTGGGCGCGGAACTGAGTAGAATCTCCCTATACATCCCATTTATATAGGCCACTCATGAATTCCAAAAAGCTAACCAACTTCATTTTAGGGGCGATGGTCTTGGGTGTGTTGGCAGGTTATTTGGTAAATCTGTATGGTGCCGGAACAACTTTTCCCGTCTAGTATGTAACCTATATCTCCATCTTGACGGACGTATTCTTGCGCTTGATCAAAATGATCATTGCGCCATTGGTGTTTGCAACGCTAGTTGTTGGTATTGCCAAGATGGGTGATGCCTCAACAATCGGTCGAGCGGGATTAAAAACCTTTGCATGGTTTATATCTATGTCTTTGGTATCCCTATTGCTCGGCTTGGTGATGGTGAATATCCTGCAACCAGGTGTTGGGGTGGAGTTAACTCTGCCGGAGATTGCTGCTAGTACTGGATTGAATAAGAGCAGTCTTAATCTTCCTGAATTTGTGAGACATATTTTTCCTGTCAGCATCTTTGATGCAATGGCAAAAAATGAGATCTTGCAAATTGTTGTGTTTGCCGTCTTCTTTGGTGTGGGTGCAGCTGGTATGGGTGCGCGAGCAGATGAATTCATTCGCAACCTCGATATGCTCTCCCACATCATGCTCAAGATTACAACGGCAGTGATGAAGCTTGCTCCAATAGCGGTATTCTCGGCCGTCTCATCAGTAATTGCGGAGAATGGCGTAGGCATATTAATGACCTACGGCAAGTTCATGTTGAGCTTTTATGCATCCATCTTTACGCTCTGGATAGTGATTATTCTCATCAGTTCTCTCGTTCTTAAAAAACGCACTTTGCACTTAGTAAAGATGTTGCGTGAGCCAGCATTATTGGCGTTTACAACGGCCAGCTCTGAAGCTGCTTATCCCATGACGTTAGAGAGGGTAGAGCGCTTTGGTTGTAAAAACAAAATTGCCTCATTTGTCTTGCCCGTGGGTTATTCATTTAATCTAGATGGCTCAATGATGTACTGCACTTTTGCTGCAGTCTTTATTGCACAGGTCTACGGTATTGAAATGGAGTTAAGTCAACAGCTCTTAATGCTGCTTGTATTAATGATTACATCTAAAGGTATTGCGGGTGTGCCTCGCGCCTCTTTGGTGGTTATTGCGGCAACCTTATCGCAATTTAACTTGCCTGAAGCTGGAGTGTTATTGATCCTTGGGGTTGATCATTTCTTAGATATGGCACGTTCTGCAACCAATGTTTTGGGCAATGGTTTGGCTACAGCCGTCATATCTAAATGGGAAGGTGAATTAGAGGGCTAGGTAAATCCCCTCAAATGTAGTCGTAATTTGATACATGCAGGTGTAAGATCAGTTTCATGGCTTGCTCTAGACAGAGAGGGTTGTGATGAGACCGTTTTATATCGATTACCCACAGGAAAAAATTGCAGAGCATCAGCATGCCTATCGGTGCCTGCATTGCAAGATCCCCACTACGGTTATTTTCGGCTTGCTCGAGAATCATGCTAAAGATTGTGCCTATCTAATACATCAAGGTAGATGGACCCAACTAGAGGCAAGCCTCAAGCCTACCCAAAAACATTTTGATGAACCACACATTGATGAGGTGGATTAATGAAAACATATCCTATAGCGTTAGAGCTTACTGTATGGATGGATCTTGGTCTAAATCAATATGAAGTAACGATTGATGAGGTCTCTAAGATTTCGATTAAACGAACAGACGATGTACTTCGAACAAGGGAGTTGTCCGGCAATGAGGTCAGTACTTTAATTGCTGCTATAGAATCTTTGAGGGTACCAGTCAGTGAGGAGCCAAAAGAGGTTGGAGCGAAGCCTTCTGCCAGTTACGAGTTGATTGTGGAGTCTGCCCACTTCTCCCTGGAATTTAATTGGGAGGATATGGATTTAAAAGGAGTGAGTGCAAAGGTATTTGCATCAGTAGCCGCTCTGACTGCTGTAGTAGAGAGCTTGGATTTGGCTCACTAAGATTCTTTTTAAGCTTCCACCACAATAAATTCTCCTAGGGATATTCTGTCTCTAAATTGCGAGAACGAAAAGAGCGCCTTAATTTTCCTAGTATTGATGACCTCAATTTTTCCGTCTGGTGTGAGGTTGGCAAGATAATCCCCTTCCGGAAACAGTGCTTCAGGAATACTTTCAGTATCGAGCATTTGAGCTGGCAATACTAAGCTCTTTGTTATTTTGATGCGCATGACTCATATTAAGTAATAGGAGTTAGAACGATTTTTTGAATTGCACAGTTTCTAAATCAATTGCACCAAAATAGGGGCTAACTATCTACTGCAAGGTAATAGCTTGCACAGAAGGGGTGCAATATTTATTTGCTAGATTTTAGGCGGCTACTTTTACGAGTCTTTTCATAAAAGGAATTCGGCTTATTCGAAACCCACTGGATAAACTTTTTCATTTCGGGGTGATCTCGCAAAATCTGAGCATGATGGTATTGCTGGGCGAGCTCGGTTTCGGTAAACAAGGCATGTATTTGTTTGTGGCAAATGCGATGTAGATACTCCGTAGTTTTTCCGCCCTTCGATTTTGGAATGAGGTGGTGAGCATCCCTTTGCGAGGCCGGAATGGGGCGATCACAGATAGGACAAATGATTTCAGCTGGCTTATGTAAAGCCGGCACCTCTTGAGAAATCAATTTTTGACGAATTTTTCCAATCATATGAGGGTCTTGGCTATCTTGTGGGGCAATGTCACGGGCTCAAGCTAGTTTAGTAAATAAGTCTTAAACTTGCTGGGTGCCAAAACCCATAACCCTCTCCGAACCCGACCTATCTCGCCTTATAGAAATGGCTTGGGAGGATCGCACGCCATTTGATGCCATTGAGAAAAGCTTTGGTTTGGGTGAGCCCCAGGTGATCGCCATCATGCGCAAAGAGCTCAAGCGTAGTTCATTTGAGCTCTGGCGTAAAAGAGTGACTGGACGAGCAACTAAACATAGTGCTTTGCGCAGTGAAGATGTCACTCGAGCTTACTGCCCAACTCAATATAAGAATAAATGAAGCATCCTGAGCGCCTCATTCTGATTTTGGGTGATCAGCTTGATTTGCAGAGCTCTGCCTTGCGAGATATTGATCCCAATGCGGATCAAATCATCATGATTGAGTCAGCCAATGAGGCACAGTATGTTTGGACGCATAAAGCCAAAATTGCCTTATTTCTATCTGCAATGCGTCACTTTGCAGTTGAGCTCGAAAAGCAGGGTTATCCGCTGACTTATATAAAAAGTTCGCCACTGTCTATTGTTGAGGTTCTGAGAGAGCAGATTCTAAAAAATAAAGTAAAGCGTTTGGTTTGTATTGAACCAGGCGAATGGCGACTCAAGCAGGCGCTCGAGGCGTTAGCCAAAGAACTTGGATTTAAATTAGAAATGCGGGAGGATGAGCATTTTTATTGTTCCCGCCAAGAGTTTGTAGAGTGGGCGGCAAATAAAAAAGAGTTCAGACTGGAATATTTCTATCGATTGATGCGTAAGCGGCACAATATATTGGTAGACCGTGAAGGTAATCCCGAGGGTGGGCAGTGGAACTTTGATCAAGATAACCGTAAACCCTACCCTAAAAAGGGCCCAGGCATCATCGATGCTCCAGCATCGTTTGAAGCAGACGCAATTACACAAGAAGTGCTGGATTGGGTCCAAAAGACTTACCCAGACCATCCCGGATCTTTGGATGCATTTAATTGGCCCGTTACCAGGGGGCAGGCAGTTCAAGCTTTGGAGTATTTTGTTGAGTATCGCTTAAGAAACTTTGGTGTTTATCAGGATGCGATGTGGACTGATACGCCCTTTGGATGGCACTCCATTTTATCGAGTGCACTCAACCTGAAGTTGCTTAATCCGCGCGAAGTGGTGAATGCAGTGTTAGTGGCTTGGAGAAAATATTCTTTAGATCTTTCAACTATTGAAGGCTTCATTCGGCAGATTTTAGGGTGGCGCGAGTTTGTGCGTGGCATGTATTACCTAGATATGCCAAAGATGGCGCAGGATAATTACTACCAGCATCAACGCCCATTGCCAAAATGGTACTGGAATGGCCAGACACAAATGGCTTGTATGAAAGACGCCATAGGCCAAACACTGCAATATGGCTATGCCCATCACATTCAGCGCTTAATGGTGACAGGTAACTTTGCTCTTTTAGCAGAAATTCTGCCGCAGGAAGTATGTGAGTGGTATTTGGCTATATATGTGGATGCGATTGAATGGGTTGAGCTTCCTAATACGGCAGGCATGGCCTTATTTGCTAATGGCGGTAGATTTACAAGCAAGCCTTATATAGCCAGTGGAGCCTACATTAAGCGGATGAGTAACTATTGCGGGTCTTGTAAATATAAACCTGAGGTTCGTTACGGAGAAGATGCATGCCCCATCACAACTTTGTATTGGAATTTCTTAATCAAGCATCGAGACCAATTTGAGGCTAGCCCAAGAACGAGACTCATGACCGCCAATCTGAAGCGTATAAGCGACGAAGATCAAGCAGAAATTACGCTGCATGCACAGAAAATACTAAATCACTTGGATGATCTTTGAAAATCATGACAAAGACATCGTTTAAGGGTAATAAAAGCTCTCTGCCATCGAAGATTTGCGCGGTTTGTAAAAAAGAGATGACATGGAGAAAGTCCTGGGCAAAAAACTGGGAGTCAGTGAAGTATTGCTCGGATGCCTGTAGGGCAAAAAAGACTTCATAAAGCAGTGGGTAATAATTATTTGCTGCCCACATCAAAAATAAGGCCACTCGAAAGTGGCCTTTATTGTTTTGCGAATGCAATCTTCAGATTATTTTCCGCACGGGAATTTACCCGCTAAGAATCGCAAAATAGTATCTGCTGCAGGCTCAGTAGCGTACTTGGTATTCGCATCGGCCCACTTGACGTATTCCTGAATTACTTCTTTGCGAGTTGGTGCAGGCTGCTTTACGCAAATGAATTCAGGGGCTGACTTAGGGTTGCGTGTAACCAAGTAGGTGTCATATACAGCTTGGCCATAAATCTCACAAGTAATGAAGGTGCCGTTAGTACCTTTGCAGTCCTGCAAAAGCTCTTGTGTACTAATCATATTGGCTGCTTGAGCGCCGGTTGCGAATCCTAAAACTGCGCTAGTCAATGCCATTAATAAAATCTGCTTTTTCATGATGATTCTTTCGTATTAGTCTTAAATGAAGTTTGTTATGGTCGGCTGATTAGCGTCTGCCTCTAAAGCCGCCACCGCCAAAATGTTCTCCGCCTGCGCGGGCACCGCCACCACCAAAGCGATCGCCGCCGCCATTAAATTTGGCGCCACGGGCATCACCAAAGCCGCTGGAATCATTTCTGAAATTACTAGGGTTGTTATCGCGAGCACCGGAATTGCGGTCACCTAGATTGCGATCTCCAGAGCGATCGTTTTGTCCTGGGTTGCGATCGCCATCGCGATTACTTAGGTTGCCGCGATCATCGCTGCTGATACCATTCTTTTGAAGATTTTGACGCAGCTGATCGCGTTCCGCATCACGGTTAGCGCTACCGCCACCAACGTTCGCATTGCGACGTTGCTGATCAGGCTTCCAATCGCTTGTGCCATTCTTGTTGCCGGACCAATTGCTATTGGTATTGCGGTTGAAGTTATTAAAGTTATTGTTATTCACAGTGAGTGAGCCGCCTCCATAGCCGCCACCCCAATGACATCCACCCCATAAGGCGGCACCCACTGCCATGCCAACTCCAAAAGAAAGGAGGGCGGTGCTAGCAACATAACCAGGTGGATAGTAGGCAACTGGTGGATAGGCTGGATAAGGCCATGCGCCATAAACCACTGTTGGGTTATATGAAGGTACGTACACCACTTGTGGGTTGGCTGGTTGAATCACAATGGTTTCTGAAGAACCACTTCCTTGGGTGGTTACGGTTTGCTGAGAATTGGATTGCAATGCTCCAGTCTTCTTTGCTTTGGCACGCAAAGCTTGAATCGCACTCATGGTGTCGGATTGCTGAGCTAATACAGCGTTGCCTAAATTTTGGGTCCAAGATAATTGTGAGCCCATCATTTCTAAAACCGGAGGGAACGAAACCAAAGACTTCACGCTCGCATCCCAGTTCTGTTGTTGCAATGCCGTATTCAGAGCATTACCTTTTAGATTGCTATTGGCACGTAACCAATTGGTGGCCTCAGAGACCTCTAAAGGGTAAGTTGATGCCATCAGAATTTGTGAGACCAAAGGATCTGGATATAAAGCAATTGGAGCAACGAGCGCCTCTAATTGGGCTTGAGATTGCTTGTTTGCCTGTGTTTGACTGTTGCCTTGGGCGTAAGCAACTGGAACTACTGCAGGCAAGCTGAGCGCGGTAACTAGTAACCCTGCTAGTAATTGAGAGGGAATTCCCCGTTTTTTTGGTGCCAACATTAGCGCATCCTTTTGATTGAATAGAAAATATTCTACTCAATCCTGGGTCGCATGCTTCAATTTCCAGAAAATCTACTCTCAGACATTTGAGATGATTTAAAGTCACCAGATTCGGTTTAGACGAGCGTAATTCAATGATTTTGTACTCCTATCGTAGATGTCCTTATGCAATGCGGGCGCGCATGGCTTTGAGATATGCCGGTATTGATGTTGAACATCGAGAAATTGAGTTGCGCAACAAGCCGCAATCAATGCTGCTAGCTTCCCCTAAGGGTACTGTTCCAGTGCTTTGTATAGGCGACGTAGTTTTGGATGAAAGCTTGGACATCATGCGTTGGGCAATCTCGCAATCTGATCCTGATGGGTGGGGTAGTGCTGATGATGCTATTGCTCAGGTATGGATTGCAAAAAATGATGGTCCCTTTAAAGTCCTGTTAGATCAATATAAATATCCCAACAGATTTCCGGAGTTGGATCAAGCAGCGGTTCTCCAAGAGGCATTGCAAATCATGTTGCTGCCCATAGAGCAGTCACTTCAAGCGACCCAATACTTAATGGGCGATAAGATGACTTGGGTGGATGTAGCTATCTTTCCATTTATTAGACAGTTTTCAATGGTTGATGCCAAAAAATTTGAGCAATTACCAATATCAGATACTAAGAAATGGTTGGCTCAGCATCTGGAGTCGGAATTGTTTCAATCTGTAATGTATAAGTACCCCGTCTGGCGGGATTAAGGATTGCAGTGCTTGCATTTTGAGGGATCTGCAAATTTAAATACCTTCATGCCTTCGGTTTGCTTGTGTTCACATTTAATACAGCTCCAGATTTTGGCAATCTCCTCATCTGTTGCGAGCCCACAGGCCTTGCATGGCAGGCCACGTTTTACATCTGTGATCCAAAATCCAGGAGTGTTGCACTGGGGGCAGACTGAGTTCATCTTATTTGCTAGGTCAATCGCAGCCTTACGAATATTTTCCATCCGGGTTGGATTGGCAAAGGCGCGTAAATCATTTTCGACGTAGACGATACCTTTTGAGGATAGGCTTTTTGCCCAATCAAAGGCATCCTTTAGTTCCGCTAAATCTTGAATCCCTTTTCTCGATTGCGGGTGATATTCATCAGTGGGTTTGATGACTAAGTGGTGCGATGGAAAGAGTGCGGAATCAGCAAATTTTTTGAGCTCTTCCCAATGTGTTGCGTAGCTACTCTCATTTTGGGCTGGACCACTAGCAAATCCAGTTAGTTCAAGTTGGTGTTTTTGGTCTATCAGCACAAGCAATTCATTATTCCAGGGGATAGCGCCGGTGTAAGGGTCATTCATAAACGCACCTTCATTGGCCAAGCCCAAGTCAAGCTTGAGTAATTCCATTCCGATAGCAGCTTTTTTGCGGGCTGCATCTAATTGTGAGCCGTATCGAGGCGTTTCCTGTGTAAATGTGCCCAGTAAATCAGTATCGTAGGTGTCCGTATGCTCTACAAAGCAATCTACTTCGGTATTGAGTACTTCGCCGATCACCTTTTCTTTGCCGTGCTTGGTTAATAAGCTGGCTGATCGTTTGGAAAAGATGCCCATAGGTTTCTTATTTGCTTATAAAGTATTTCTACAACAATGCTGTGGCAATCAGGGTGTAAAGCGGAATGCCCAAAATAATGTTGAACGGAAAAGTAATTCCTAAAGACATGCCCATATATAAAGCGGGGTTCACTTCGGGTAAGGCGTGACGTAAAACTGCTGGAACTGCAATATACGATGCGCTTGAGGCCAATACCATGAGGAGAATGGTGTTTCCTAAAGGGAGTCCAATGAGTTTACAAAGCACTAATGCTAAGAGTGCATGTGACAGCGGTGAGCCAATCGCGTAGAGCAAGGTAATGGGCGGTTTACCTCTTAAGCCCTTAAAGTTTCTGGCGGCCATAAGTCCCATGTCTAGCAAGAAGAAAGCTAGCATGCCTTTAAAGAGATCGATCGAAAAGGGCGCCATTAACTTTTGACCTGAGTCTCCGCTCACCAGGGCCACTACCATTGATCCCAGTAACAGTAATTGCGCTCCATCGGTAAAAGACTCATGAAGTATTTTGGAGATACCGGTAGGCTCGTTTTTTACGCTCGAGCCTGTTGACATGGCTGCCCGGGCTTTATTGGCCAAGACAATTGCCAGAATAATAGCGGGGGATTCCATCAGCGCCATCGCTGCCGCCATATGACCGCCATAAGTAATACCAAATTGATCTAAATATTGTGTGGCAGTAATGAAGGTAACAGCGCTGACCGAACCGTAAGTGGCTGCAATTGCAGCAGCATCAAATGCACTTAACTTTCTTCTGAGAATCAAGTAGCCAATGATGGGAATAATGACAGCAAGAAATATCGCCAACCCCAAAGAAAAAGCAATCTCAGTAGTAAAGCCGGACTTGTGAAGCGCAAAGCCACCTTTCAGACCAAGCGCCATTAATAAATAGAGCGAAAGAAACCTAGAGATTTGCGGAGGAATTTCTAGGTTGGATTTTACGGAGCCGGCAAAAACCCCAAAGATAAAAAACAGTATGGCGGGGTCCAGAAAATTAGTCATGGTTTAAGGATTTATTAGTTTTTTTGTTTAATAATTGCCTGCACAAGAGGGTGTTGGATTTTCTTCTCAGAGCGAATCGCATAAAAGTATTCATATATGTCATCACAGCTGCCCAGCAATTCGATGCCATAGGTATCTTTAAGATCTTTTTCAATCAGTTTGCCTGCAGGAAAGATGCCAAGCCCACTGGCAGCAAAGGTCTTTAGTAGGGCGCTATCTTCAAACTCTCCAACAATATTTGGAATAATGTCGTGTTTTTTCAGCCATTGATCAATCAGCGGGCGCACAGTAGAGTGTGCTGTAGGCAACAGTACTGGCAGATCATTTAAGCACTCCGGAAACTTTCCTTTTGCTTTTTTGGAAAGCTGCTTGGGTGCATACCAGGCGATAACTGTTTTTGTTAACTCTTCGCTATAGACGTTTAGATTTTTATTGTTCGGAGCTGGGCGGTCGGCTAATACGATGTCTAGTCGATGCAAAGCGAGGTCTGCCAGCAAATCATCAAACTCCCCTTCATGCGCAATCAATTGAACGTCTTTGTGTTTCAAGATGGGCTCGAGCATTTGCCTGGTAACAAATTTCGGCAGTCCATCAGAAACGCCAACCGTAATTTTGGTTTTAGGAGACTTGGCGGCATCTCTCACTGCTTCTGGCAGTCTCTCTCCGATAGAAAAGATTTGATCAGCAATTTCTAAGGCTGCAAATCCTGATTCAGTGAGGGCGATTCCTCTCCCGGCTGGCTTGAAGAGCATATACCCCAGCGATTTCTCTAATTCATGTACTTGAGCGCTAATGGTTTGTATAGCCATATCCAGGCGTTCTGCCGCCTTAGACATGCTGCCCTCTTTGGCAACCACCCAAAAGTAATAAAGGTGACGATAGTTGTAGGTGTTGGCCATATTCAGTTTTTTCCGAAATTACTATCAATATATATCTGCTTTTAGCTAAATACAAATAAGCCTACATTAACCCCATAGTTAGTCATGGCATTTCATGTACTGCTTATTTAATCTAAACAGATAGAGGTATTCAATTGGAACTATTTAGCCCTGAGTTTTTTTCGGCACTACTAGCGATTGTGGTGATTGATTTAGTTTTGGCAGGCGATAACGCTATTGTAATTGCGATGGCTGCCAGAAATTTACCGGCCCATTTGCAAAAGAAGGCCATTGTATGGGGAGCAGTAGGCGCAATTGCAGTCAGAAGCGCAATGACACTGGTAGTGGTGTATTTGTTAAAGATCCCTGGCTTGATGCTAATTGGCGGATTGCTCTTAGTGTGGATTGCTTACAAACTGCTAATCCCTGCAAAAGATGAGGATGGTGGTCATAGCAATGCTTCCACTAGTTTTTGGGGCGCTATGAAAACCATTGTGATTGCTGACGCAGTCATGGGTTTAGATAACGTCTTGGCGGTAGCAGGTGCATCTCATGGAAGTTATATATTGGTAGTGCTTGGTTTACTCATCAGCATTCCAATCGTAATTTGGGGTTCAACACAAATCCTGAAGTTGGTTGAGCGCTACCCATCCATTACCTATATAGGTGCTGGTGTATTGGCATGGACTGCGGCAAAGATGATGATCTCTGAGCCTATGGTTAAGGAAATGCAGTTATTCCAGAACCCTGCTTTTGGGTATGCAGTCCAGGTGCTTGTGATATTTGGTGTTCTGTTTGGTGGTTTTATGAAGAGTAGGTTGGCGTTGGAGGAGACAATTGCGCCAGCTGTAGTTGATGCAGAAGTATCCGATAAGCAGTCTTATAACGTAGGAGAAAAGGTAATGAACAAAGTTCTAATCCCAGTTGATGATTCTAGTAATGCGTTAATGGCTTTGAAACATGCAGTCAATATGTACGGTAATGATCGTCAAACACACTTTCATATCTGTAATGTGCAACCCACGCTGTACACACACATCAGAAAGTTTTTAAGTAAACAAACCATTAATGAGTGGCAAGCAGAGCGTGCTCAAACAGCCGCAAAGTCAGCATCCGAATTTTTGGAAAAAGCAGGCGCGAATTTCTCCTTCTCTTATGTGACTGGCGATAAGGGGGAAGCTTTGCGAGATGAGGCGCAGCGCTTAGAGTGCAATCGCATTGTGATTGGAACTGCTAAGAAAAATACGCTCAGCCGCTTGTTTGAAAATTCGACAACAGCCAAGCTACTGGAAATCAGTGATATTCCAGTTGAGGTAGTCACTGGCAAGTCTTTATCTACGCTTGAGCGTTGGGGCATCCCAGCACTGGGCGCTGGTGCAGCAACCGCCTTAATGGCGGCAGTAATCGACTAGTTTTACATCCTGCGGTTCTCTTTATGCCCTCTACCCGAGGGCATTTTTTTGAGCAAATACTCAGTAAATAACAGAATTATTATCAATAAACATCTGCTTTATTAAGAATAAAGATCGCCTTATATTTAATCCAAGATGTTCAACAAAGGAGATAAATCATGAATGTCATATTGGAAACAAAAGAACAAATCGAACCAGAATTTAAAACATTCACAGAGAATCGCGTGAAGTTCTCTCTGAAGAGACTCTTTTGGTTGGTAAGAAAAATTAAAGTGAAGTATTCCTCTGTAGCCCAGGCAAAAACAGGCTGTAATCAAAACTGCATTATTGAATTGCAAACTTTTGATAATCGGCAGATTGAGGTGAGCTTCACTGCAAGAGACCGGAGAACGGCTTTGGATATGGGTTTAAAGAAAGTCTATAAGCATATGCAAAAGGCTTTTAATAAGGCTCAGAAGTACGGTCGCTTATCTGGCCGAGCGTATGCTTGAGCTTGCAGATGGCTTTGTCGCTTATCTGTGATCTAATAAGATGAATAAACGGGGAGTAGCCTGCCCATTAATGGGTCTCACATATCGTCATTACGGCCTTCGCGCCCGGTATGTGAGTAATTTTTAAGGCAAGACCATTTACTATTTTCTAAATGGCCAAATATTGACTTTCCACCTCAAAAACCTTCGTTCTGGCATTCTTTTGCCCGTTTACGCCCCAAATTGGGGACGTTTTCTTGCTCTTACGCCTAGCTGGTTGGATAATTTGCGTTTAAATACTTTGCAAGTTGGACGTATGACGCGGTACCGATGGTTGGTCATTACTTTTGCTAGCACCCTGATGGTGACAAATGTCAGTGCACAATCTAAAAAAACGTTCACTATCAATGACTTGATCTCTATCTCCTTGGAGTCAAGTCCACAAGTCTTGGCTGCCCGTGATCAAGCTAAGGCAATTAAAGGACAGCTGTCGACAGCAAGAGCTATTCCGAATCCAGAGTTTGAGGTGAGTACAGGCCAGCAACGATCGGCTACCGGTCCTTTGACGGTAGGTAATGTTTCATCATGGGCCGTTACTCAGCCATTGGACATGCCTTACACCCGCTTCCCTAGGGTAAATGCTGCCGAGGCAAATTTACGTGCAGCTGAAGCAACGCGTGTTGCTTTTGAAGTTGAGACGATTTCGAGAGTGCAGCAGCGCTTTTACGAACTCATGCGCCGTGAAGCGGAACAAAAAGCTGCCGAAGAGGATATGAGTTTGACGAAACAGATTCGTGATCGTATGCAAATTCGATATGACGTTGGTGAAACAGCCCGCTTCGAATTGATTCGAGTGCAAACGGAATTTCTCAATGCGCAAATTGCTGCAGAGTCTAGTAAGTTACGCGTGGAGCAGGCTCGTAGTCAGTTACGCCAAGTGGTGGGCCATCAATTGCCTGCAGATTTTACAGTTGTAGCGGAGCAGCCAAAACCTGAGGTCTTGCCATCATTAACTCAATTGTTAAACGAGGTTCAGAGTCAAAGTCCAGAGCTGCAAAAGGCAAAGGCAGAGGTGGAGGCAACTGAATCTAAATTGAGTTTTGAAAAAAATTCACGCTTACCTCGCTTGGCATTTAAGGCATCTCAATATAACGACCCTAACTTCACTGATCGCCTTTATGGTTTGCAAGTGAGTATTCCGATTTGGGACTTTAAGGGCGGTCAGATTGCTGAGGCTGAAGCCAACGCCTCTAAAGCAAAAAATCAATTGAATGCTCAAAGCCAAACCCTAGATCAGCAAATGGAAACTGCTTATAAGCTTTATCAAATGACTAGTTACCAAGTCAAAATATTAAGCTCAGAAGTGGTTGAGTTAGCAGCTAGTGCGCGCCGCATTGCTGAGGTTTCTTATCGCTATGGTGAGCGCGGCATGCTCGAGTATTTGGATGCGCAAAGAACCTTTAGGGCAGCGCGTAATGATTTGATTAAGGCACGTTTTGATTTGGCTTCTGTGGTAACTGAGATTCAGAGATTAAGAGCGAGCCCAGAGTGGCTTGCGAAGATAGAAAGTGGAATGCAATGAACCAAGAGTTAGCAGCCATGCTGAAAAGGGTAAAAGTCTGGAAGACCTTTTTGGTGCGAAAGATTAAATTCCATAAGAAGGAATTATTCGGCCAAATTCTACAGACCCAGAACCAGTGGTATGCACAAGCCCACCAATGGCTTGGAGAGCACGTGCCTGCCGTTACCGGCCGCTATGACAAATCGCCGCATTGGTTTAAAAAGGGCATGTTTTATCTGCCTTGGTTCTGTGCATTCATCATTATTCTGAATTACTTCAACGTATTTGATAGAAGTCCTGCAGTTAAATCAGTGCAAGACCCGAATATGGTTGTAGTTAATGAAGATTTGCATAAGATGATTGCGGATGGCAAGGTTCAAGTGTCTCCTTTTGTGGAAGAGTTGCGGGCTTCTGGCCGAATTGATTTCAACGAGCGCTTTTTGGCGCGGATTGGCGCGAATGTCACGGGGCGCGTATCTGAGATACTCGCTGTGCCGGGTCAGCAAGTAAAACAAGGCGATATTCTGGCGAAAATTACCTCTACTGAATTAACTCAATCGCAACTAGCTTACTTAAAAGCGAAGAGCGCAAGTCAACTGGCTGATCAAGCCGCTAATCGCGCAAAAATTCTCTATAAAGAGGATGTGATTGCTCTTGCAGAACTGCAAAGGCGCGAAGCCGAGGCGAGTAGTGCTAAGGCAGAGTTTCGTGCTGCGAATGATCAATTAAAAGTTCAGGGGATGGATCAAGCAAACATTGATAAGCTTGCCAAAACTGGTGTGATTGAATCCATTAATAATGTGATTGCCACAATTCCAGGTGAGATTGTTGAGCGAAAGATTAATCGTGGTCAGGTTGTACAACCTTCCGATGCATTATTTACAGTGGCCGATCTGAGCACCCTATGGGCTGTTTCTGAGGTACCTGAGAGTAACTCCTATCTGATGCAAAAAGGACAAAAGGCTTCGGTCATCATTCCTGCACTTAGAAATCAAGAGATTGAAGGCGTCATTGCCCACGTTGATTCGATCGTAAATCCCCAGACTCGTACAGTGGTCGTTCGTATGGATTTGCCTAATAATAATGGCTCAATTAAGCCTGGTATGTTGGCAACCATGTTGATTGAGAGTCAGCCGGTTGAGAAGTTGGTTGTGCCCTTAGGCGCCATCGTTCGAGAAGATAACCATGACCACGTTTTTGTGAGATTGGATGATGACACTTATCGTATGGTGGCTGTCAAGCTCGGTCCAGAGGGCAAAGGATATCGTCCGGTGATATCAGGCCTCAAAGAAGGTCAAGAGATTGCTATTGAAGGTGCTTATCACTTAAACACAGAGCGTAAGCGTCAGCTTAGTGGCGGATAACAGGCGGGTAAATAAATGATTGAAAGAATCGTTCGCCTCTCGTTACAGCAACGCCTATTGGTGGTGATTATTGCCATCGTATTGCTCGTTGCCGGTCTACTGGCTACCAAACGACTTTCTGTTGATGCATTTCCGGATGTAACAAACGTTCAAGTTCAGGTTGCTGCAGAAGCCCCTGGAAAATCTCCGGAAGAGGTTGAGCGTTTTGTAACCATTCCTATTGAATTGGCGATGACCGGTTTGCCAGGTTTAATAGAGATGCGCTCTTTGAACCGTAATGGCATTTCCGTAATTACCTTAGTGTTTACTGAAAAAACCGATATCTACTTTGCTCGTCAATTAGTTACAGAGCGATTAATTGAGGTTGCTTCAAGAATGCCGGTAGGTATCACTCCTGTATTGGCGCCTCCATCTACAGGTTTGGGTGAGGTATATCAGTACACAATAGATCATCCATCCGACCGAGATCGTGAGCTTTCAGTGGACGAGCTTTCTGATCGACGTGCAGTGCAAGATTGGATTGTGCGTCCAATGCTGCGCTCTATTCCTGGTGTAGCCGAGATTAATACGCAAGGTGGTTACGCCAGAGAGTATCAAGTCTTGGTGAATCCTGAGCGCTTGCGTCACTATCAAATTAGCTTGCAAGAAGTGTACCAAGCACTTGCTAGAAATAATGCCAACTCCGGTGGCGGTCAGTTGCCAACGTATGCAGAGCGCTATCTGATTCGTGGCTTAGGCTTAATTACTAAGCCAGAAGATATTGGCAAGATTATTCTAAAAGAAGTGAAGGGTATTCCGGTATATGTGAAGAACGTTGCCGAAGTGACGATTGGTAGCGAGATTCGTCAGGGCGCCGCTATTAAGAATGGCTACACGGAAAGTGTTGCTGGCATTATTCAAATGATCCGTGGCGGCAATGCAAGAGAAGTGGTTAATCGCATCAAACTCAAAGTTGAAGAAATTAACGAAGGTAAGTTGCTGCCAGATGGCTTGCAGATCGTGCCTTTCTACGACCGTACCGATTTGGTGAATGCCGCTATGTTCAACGTGGCAAAAGTGCTGGTTGAAGGCGTGATTCTGGTGATTATTTTGTTATTCCTCTTCTTAGGGGATGTGCGCTCATCTCTGATTGTGGTTGCCACGCTGCTGCTCACGCCCTTACTCACTTTCTTGGTCATGAATCGTTATGGCATTTCAGCGAACTTGATGTCCTTGGGTGGCCTAGCCATTGCGATCGGCATTATGGTGGATGGTTCCGTTGTAGTAGTGGAGAACACGTTCGCGAAATTAGGTGAACGCCTTAAAGGCGGTGAATCCAAAAATAGGATCATCTTAGAGGCGGCCTCTGAAGTCGGTAAACCCGTACTCTTTGGTGTGGGCATCATCATTCTGGTCTTTATGCCACTGCTCTCGCTTGAGGGTATGGAAGGCAAGATGTTTGCACCGATGGCGATTACGATCGCTATTGCCTTAACGATCTCTTTGATTCTGTCATTTACTTTATCGCCAGTCTTATGTTCCTACATCTTGAAGGGTGGTGGCGAGGACGATACCAAGATAGTTAAAAAAATGCGCGCTCCCTACGAGCGTTGGTTGCATTGGTGTTTGGCTAACCCTAAATTGGTGGTCAAGCGCGCCATCATTGCTCTAGGTATTAGCTTGGTTGGGTTTGTCATGCTCGGTAAGGCCTTTATTCCAGTGATGCAAGAAGGCTCTATCACTCCTGTGATTGTCCGTGCGCCTAATATTTCATTAGACGAGTCTATTAAATTAGAGTTTGAGGCGATTAAACGCATCATGACTATTCCTGGGGTCGAGATGGCAGTCTCTCGACTTGGTAAAGGCGAGTCTCCTGCAGATCCAGGTCAGCCGAATGAGTCGGATCCGATCGTGACACTCAAGCCTTTAGGTGATAGAGATTTAAGTCAGGAAGAGATTGCGCAACAAATTCGTGAGAAGCTCAAAACCTTACCCGGCATTGAATTGGCAATCTCCCAACCGATTGCAGCTAGGGTAGATGAGATGGTTTCTGGCGTGCGCTCACAAGTAGCGGTCAAAATCTTTGGCGATGAATTACCGGTCTTGCAAAAACTCGGCTCACAAATAGGTCAAGTTTTAACTAAGATGAATGGTAGTAATGATTTACGTATTGAGCAGGCGTCTGGTCAGAACTATCTCAACATCAAGATTGATCGTGATGCGATTGCGCGCTACGGCATTAACGTTTCCGATGTGAACGAAGTTATTGAAACGGCTATTGGCGGTAAGCAAGCCAGCACTGTCTATGAAGGAGAGCGTCGCTTCCCATTGGTACTGCGCTATCCAAGCCCTTACAGAAATAATATTGACGCCATTGAGAATATTATTTTGCATTCTCCGGATGGTGCTCAAGTGCTGATGCGCGACTTGGCTGAAATTTCCTTGGTAGAGGGCCCAGCTCAAATCTCCCGTGAGTCTGGTAAACGTCGTTTGGTTGTTGGCGTGAATGTGGAAGGGCGCGACTTGGGTGGCTTTGTAAAAGAGGCCCAAGAGTTGATTGCCAAGAATGTGGAATTACCTCAAGGCTATACCTTGCAATGGGGTGGTCAGTTTGAAAACATGCAAAGAGCGATGGCTCGCCTGATGATCATCATTCCTTTGACGGTCTTGGCCATATTCTTCTTATTGTTTATGTTGTTTAAGTCACTTCGTTTGGCTGGCCTCATTATTTTGGTTCTGCCATTTGCATCGATTGGCGGCGTGTTTGGTTTATTCATTACAGGTGAGTACCTCTCGGTGCCTGCTGCGGTAGGATTTATTAACTTGTGGGGTATCGCCGTGCTGAATGGTGTGGTGCTGATCTCCTTTATTAAGCAGTTACGTGAAGATGGTTACAGTATGGAAGATGCGCTCCTTCATGGTTGCGGTCACCGGTTTAGACCGGTCATGATGACGGCATCAGTGGCGATGCTGGCTCTGGTGCCAATGCTGTTCTCAGGTGGCCCTGGATCAGAAGTGACTCGTCCCCTGGCGGCTGTGGTGATTGCAGGATTAATCACCTCAACAGCGCTGACTTTATTAGTGTTACCTGTTCTATATAGATGGTTTGAAGACAAAGAGGTGGAAGCATGATGGAAGTGAAGGCGGTTATTCGCCCCAGTAAATTACCTGCTTTACGAACAGCTCTGATGGAGACTCCTGGTTTTCCGGGAATGACGGTCGCTAAGGTGGAAGGCTGTAGTGCGCCATCCAAAACCAGTAAAGCAAATATTAAAGATGAATTGACTGACTACTCAGCAAAAGTACGCGTCGAGATTATTTGTAATGACGAAGTTGCTGAAGTGCTAATGGATCGCATTGTGACGGTATGTCAGACGGGACAAGTGGGCGATGGTGTGGTTTGGTGTACTCCAGTACCAAAAGCATTCTTTATTGCTAAATCAACTGCCTGAGTTAGCTAAAAAGGTCGGCTAACCAGGTTAAGCCAAACCTAAGATTTAATAATTGCTAATGCATCCTTAAAAGATTCATTAGAGGCGTTTCCTAGCCATTCAAAGGCTAGCATCTCAGTAGTAAGAAGTGTTGCTCCAGACGAGCCAAGACGATGAAGGGCAATGTCTCGATCCAGGGATCTACGTGACCCAACCGCATCTACCAAAATAGAAACTTTGAAGTTCTGCCGCACTAGCTCTAAGGCGGTTTGCATTACACATACGTGTGTTTCACATCCGGCAAGAATCAGATGCTCTCTGTTTTTGCATAACGCATCGATGAGGCCATCTTGGCAAGCATCAAAGTGATCTTTTGCTACGGTGGTTTTACATAACTGGGCGATTGCATCCACGTTATGCCCCAGGCTTTGTGGGCTTTGTTCAGTGCCAATAATATGAATATCTAGAAGTTTGGCGATTTTAGCGATCTTGATACATTGCTTAAGAACTTCTTCCCCTTGATGAATGACAGGCATTAATCGACTTTGTAGGTCGATTAAAACAAGGGTCGAGCGGTTTGGGTTTATCTTCACCATCTGTTATGCGATCAAGAGTCTTTGAAGGAGCTAACGCGTAGGAATAATGGTGTGATCAGGGAAGTTGGTTGCCTGTGGCAACCAACTAAGCAAGATGCGAAAAATGCTGAAATTACTTTACCAATAAAACAGGCTGCTTTGCTGAGCTAGAAACGCGCTGAGCAACTGAGCCAACGAGGACATCCAAAATACCGCTGCGACCTTTAACACCCATCACGATCATGTCAACTTTGTCTTTATTAGCCAAAGCAATGATTTCTTCTGAGATTTGACCGCGTTTAATGGCCATATTGTGTTTGACCTTGGCAGCATCTAATACTTTCTGCGCTGGTTTTAATTCTTTTTCGCTTACTTCGCGAAGGTAATCATCTACTACGCTTTTGGCTACGAATTGCTTAACGTGGCCAAGACCAATGTCATCGTGGACGCTGACTAAAGTCACCGTTACAGGGCTGCGGGAATTCTTAGCCATTTTGGCCACATATTTAGCGGCATTCAATGAGGATTTAGAGCCATCCACAGGAAGTAGTACTTTCATTTTTACCCTTTCGTTATTTATGAATTCTTTACTCAGTTTAAGTTAAATATAGAGTGCCTACAATGGTTTCAGGCTACCTTATGGCCTGTATGGCCGAACAGCTGCTTCAAGGCCAAAGGCATCCTTCTTTTCCTCAAATTCTTCGATCTGCTTGCGAAGATTGGTGACTTGCCTGCAGCTCAGTTTTCTAAGCTTTTTGGAGTCAATCCCATAGGTATCTACAAGACGTCTACGGCGAGCGCTACAGATCTGAAATCGAATAATCCAAAACAAAGCAAATAATGCTGGGGAGAGTAGTAGAAAGATAATGGTCATAAGTTCATCTTATGCCTATTTGTATGGCATGTCATGCAAATGAGCGCTTGATAAATTCACTCAAGAATTTACAAGGAGTGCTATTACCCCAGCAAGTGCTGGCTCAGTAGCTTGGTTGCTGGAGAATGGTTAATCCCCGCCTTAGTTGCCACTAATAAGTTGCGTTTTGCCCACGCATCTTCTAATTGAACTACCTTCAGACCCATAGCCTTAATTTGAGCGGCGCAGGCCTGGATAGGTAATACGCCAATGCCCAAATTGACAGCAATCATTTGGCACATCGCATCGTAGCTACGCACCTGAATACGTATACTCATTTGCTTGCCCAGCCTCTCGGCGCTACGAGATGTGAGCTCTAGTAGGGAACTTCCTCGATTCAGTCCTACAAAATCATATGCTAGACATTCTTCAAATGAAATACTTTTTCTTTTGCTGAGAGGGTGGTCTTTACTGCAGGCAATCACCAACTGGTCTTTGCCCATAATGTGAGTTTCTAGTCCGGTGGTTATAGGCCCTTCAGCAAAAACGCCGATATCGGCAATACCATCCATGAGTGCTCTCACGATGTCGCCGCTGAGTTGCTCCTCTACTTCGACTTGTATTTCTGGGTAGTCTTTTAAAAAGCTTGCTAAAGCTGATGGCAGAAACTCCGTTAGAGCAGACATATTAGCCCAAAGTCTCACATGACCTTTGACGCCTTTGGAATATTCACCCAACTCATTACTCAATTGTTCAAAACCTTGAAACAATCTCAAAGCATGCTGCATGACTGCGTGACCAGCATGTGTCAGCGTGACCCCTTTGACCGATCGATCCAGGAGAGCCATGCCGACAGTTTCTTCAAATTCAGATATCCGTCTACTGGCTGCTGAAAGGGCTAGGTTGCATTCACTTGCGCCCTTGGTAATGCTGCCAGATTGAACAATGGCGCAGAATAGCTTGAGGGTAACAAAGTCGACTCTGGCAGGGTTTAGCGGGGATTTCATGGGGTGATTCTACCCATACCTTCGCAAAATCAGAAGGATATGCCTATAAATAGCAATTTTCAGCCTTTATGAAGAAGGGTAAATTGTCATTAAAGCAATTCAGGGGAAAGTATGGAGCCGTTAGCAAAGTTAAAGGTCGTTGAGATGGGGCAGCTCATTGCTGGACCATTTGCTGCAAAAACCTTGGCGGATTTTGGAGCTGATGTCATTAAGATCGAGCCGCCTAAGGTTGGTGATGCTTTGCGTAAATGGCGACTGTTAAAAGATGGCACATCAATTTGGTGGCAAGTGCAATCGCGCAATAAGCGTTCACTCTCTTTGGATTTGAGAGAGGCAGAAGCTCAAGACATTGTCAGAACCCTGCTAAAAGAAGCGGACGTATTAATTGAAAACTTTCGCCCTGGAACATTAGAGGGTTGGGGTCTTGATCCAGAAAAATTACTCGAACTCAATCCTAAACTGATTGTTCTGCGTATAAGTGGTTATGGGCAGACTGGCCCTTACAAAGATAAGCCTGGATTTGGTGTCGTAGCAGAAGCCATGGGTGGCTTACGTCATCTCACCGCTGAGCCTGGCAGAGTTCCAGTCCGCGTAGGCATCAGTATTGGCGATACCTTGGCATCCTTGCATGGTGTGATTGGTATTTTGTTGGCACTGCAAGAGCGACACAGCAGTGGCAAAGGCCAAATCATTGATATCGCTTTATATGAGGCGGTATTTAACTGTATGGAAAGCTTGCTGCCTGAGTACAGTGCATTTGGTGAAGTGCGCCAGGCTGCTGGCAGTGCCTTGCCAGGCATTGCGCCAACCAATGCCTATCAATGTGCTGATGGCGGTTATGTATTGGTTGCTGGAAACGGCGACAGTATTTTTAGACGCCTCATGACCGTCATCGGTCGAGATGACTTAGGTAATGATCCGCAACTAGAAAATAACGATGGTCGTGTTAAACGTGTAGCCGAACTAGATCAAGCAATTGGTGAGTGGACCAAGACAGTCAGCACTACGAAGGCATTAGAGATGCTCGACTCCGTTGCAGTCCCTGCCGGCAGAATTTACACCGTTGCTGATATAGCCAGTGACCCTCATTACAAAGCCAGGGGAAATATTCAGACTATTCAGATGCAAGATGGAACTAAGGTGGATGTGCCAGGAGTTATTCCTAAGTTGTCTCGCACTCCAGGATCGATTAAGACGCTTGCCCCAGACATCGGTCAGAACACCGATGAGATCTTAAAGAGCATCGACTTAAGCAACGATCAAATCGCCTCCTTAAAAGAACGCGGCATTGCATTTACGAAGTAAATAAAGCAGTAAAAAAATAAAAAATAAGAAATAAGAAATAAGAAATAAGAAAAAGACAAAGACGCAAATAAAAATAAAGTAAAGAAAAAACATGACCAGAATTTATTTTAATGACGTAGTAATGAGGGATGGCTTGCAGATTGAAGCTAACTTTGTGCCAACAGACGATAAGGTGAAGCTAGTCGACGAACTCAGCGAATGTGGCTTTGCCAAAATTGAGGTGACCTCATTCACTTCGCCTAAGGCAATTCCTATGTTGCGTGATGCAGAGGAGGTCATGGGTCGTATTAAGCGGGTGCCAGGAGTGGAGTACACCGTATTAGTGCCCAATTTACGAGGTGCAGAGCGTGCCTTTGAGTCCAAGGCTGATGAATTTAATCTCGTGATGTCGACTTCAGAGACACATAACCTCGCTAATCTACGAATGGGTAGAGAGAAAAGCTTCGCTGGGCTTGCCGAAGTGATTAAATATGTTGATGGCAGAACACCAATCAATGTTTCACTATCGACATGCTTTGGTTGCCCTATGGAAGGTGAAGTTCCTCAAGCAGTGGTTGAGCAATTTGCACAACGCTTTGCTGATCTCGGTGTAAGGGGGTTAACGATTTGCGATACAACGGGCATGGCCAATCCCGAGCAAGTTAAACAGATGAGTGAGGCGTTGCAAAAACGTTTTCCTAATTTGCAGCTGACCTTGCATTTCCATAACACTAGAGGTATGGGTCTAGCTAATGTTTTGGCCGCAGTTCAATCTGGCATTGTGCGCTTTGATGGTTCCTTGGGCGGTCTGGGTGGTTGCCCATATGCGCCGGGAGCAAGTGGCAATATCTCTAGTGAAGATGCCATTCATATGCTTAATGCGATGGGCTATGACACTGGAATAAATATCCCCAAGTTATTGCAGCTTGCTAAGGAGTTGCCAAAGATTGTTGGGCATGAGGTACCAGGCCAAGTAGCTAAGGCGGGTAGCAGTTATACATTACATCCAGAGCCAGACTACGTAGATGAATTACGTCGTGCTCAATAAGCGGAAAAATAGATCATGATTGACCATTTAGATCACTTGGTGCTCACTACTGCTAATGAAGCAGAGTGCGTAGATTTTTATACCCGCGTTATGGGAATGAAGTTAGAGTCTTTTATTGGCGGTACGCCGCCAGTAGAGCGTAAGGCATTTAAGTTCGGCAATCAAAAAATTAACCTACACATTAAAGGTAAAGAGTTTGAGCCCAAAGCTGATATTCCAACACCTGGAGCATTGGATCTTTGTTTTATTGCTGATCGCCCACTTACGCAAGTGATTGAAAAGCTCAAAGCTGAAGCTTGGCCAATCATCGAGGGCCCTGTGATTCGTACCGGAGCAACGCAAAAGATTAACTCTGTGTATGTGCGCGATCCCGATCAAAACCTCATTGAAATTTCTGAGCTTATTTAATCATGGCCAACCACTCGAATTCAGAGCCCGAAAAAGAAGCTCCAAAGACAGAAGAGTTAGGGCAACAGCAAGCAGGTACCCCTGACCAGCAGGGCGAAATTCAGCAAAGCTCTTATAACTCCAGAAAAGCAGGTAAGAGCAAGCGCGAAATCATGGAAGAGCTATCCCGCGCGCGCTTCCCCTGGGACGAATAAACACCAATTCCCTGTAGAACAATATAATCAGCTGATACACAAATTACCTAAAAAATACTACAAAAGGGACGAAACAAATGAGCAATAAATTAAGAGTAGGCTTTATTGGCCTTGGTATCATGGGTCAAAGCATGGCGGGGCATTTGTTGGCTGCCGGGCACCCTTTAAATGTATTTAATCGTTCAAAAGCCAAGACCGATGATTTGGTTGCTAAAGGCGCTAAGTGGTTTGACACGATTGGCGATCTTGCTGCTGAGTCTGATGTCATCATCACGATGGTGGGTTACCCATCGGATGTTGAAGAGGTTTACTTTGGTGCCGGCAATATTTTGGATCGCGCCAAGAATGCCTATCTCATCGATATGACAACTTCTAGTCCATCTTTGGCTAAGAGAATTGCAGAAGAAGCAGAAAAACGTGGTTGCCATAGTTTGGATGCGCCAGTATCTGGTGGCGACATGGGCGCACGTAATGCCAAACTCTCCATCATGGTGGGCGGCAAACAGGCTGACTTTGATGCAGTGCTCCCAATTTTGAAAATCATGGGCCCGAATGTGGTGTTGCAGGGCGGCCCTGGCGCAGGACAGCACACTAAGATGTGCAACCAGATTGTGATCGCCGGAACCATCATGGGTGTAGGCGAAGGTTTGGGTTACGCTAAATCAGTGGGCCTTAACCCTGAAACAGTAATGGAATCTATTGGCGGCGGCGCTGCATCTGGCTTCCAGTTGATCAACCTAGGTGCAAAGATGATTGTTGGCGACTATGCCCCAGGTTTCTATGTAGAGCACTTCTTAAAAGACTTGGGCATAGCATTAGAAGAGGCTGAAAAGGTCAAGCTGGAATTACCAGCACTAGCCTTGGCCAAAAAACTCTACGATGAATTAGTCGCCAAAGGGTGCTCACGTGATGGAACGCAAGTTATCTATACGCGCTACATCAAGTGAGTCAGATTTAGTAGTGGTGCCTAGTTGTTAGATAAAGCCACCTTCGGGTGGCTTTATATTTAAGTTAGTTAAACCCGAGTAATTTCGTTATGTATTCGGGCTAGCCATCCTAAGGGCGCATACTTAAGCTATGAATAAAGAATTAATAGTAATTAGAATTTGTTTATTAGCCGCATCTTTGGCTTTATTTGGTTCGGTTAATGCAGCAACCCCGCAAGAGCTTTTAAAAAGCTATGAGGCTCAGTCTGGTAAAGCATCTCCAGCCAGAGGTGAGCAGTTTTTTAATGCTAAGCATGGTAAAGAGTGGAGTTGCGCTTCCTGCCACGAGAATCCACCCAATCACGACACTAAGCACATTGTTACCGGCAAGGTCATTAAGCCTTTGTCACCTAACGCTAATCCAGCACGTTTTACGGATGAAGCTAAGGCGGAAAAGTGGTTTAAGCGTAACTGCAATGATGTCCTGGGGCACGACTGTACCGCTCAAGAAAAGGCGGATGTTCTTGCCTGGCTAATGACTATTAAGTGATGCATTCATGAAAAACTTCTTTACGTTAATAGCAGCTGTTTTGGTAGCTTCTCCGGCTTTTGCGGCAAAGATGCCTATGCCATCAGATATGCCTAAGTCCTATGAAGCTGAATGTGCCAGTTGTCATATGGCCTATCCACCAGGATTGCTTGGCGAGAAGAGTTGGCAAAATGTCATGAGCGGCCTGAATAAACACTTTGGCACCGATGCAAGCCTTGATGCAAAAGATCAAAAAGAAATCTCTGTCTGGCTGCAGAATAATGCTGCCACTAAGCAAAAATATAACGTAGTAGCCCCAGAAAATCGCATCACCAAAACTTCTTGGTTTATTCGTAAGCATGATGAGATCAAGGCCGATGTTTGGAAGAGAGCGGGCGTTAAAAGCCCAGCTAACTGTGGAGCCTGTCACATCACAGCAGCTGAAGGCATCTTTAGTGAAAAAAGCATTTCTATACCCGCCAAATGAGCAATAAACAAACCATCTTGGTGTGGGACATCCCCACGCGTGTTTTTCATTGGCTGCTAGTAATTTGCTTTGCTGGCGCATGGCTTACCTCTGAGAGTGAGCGCCTGCAGATGATTCACTATGCGTTTGGCTATTCTGCTTGTGCTTTGGTGCTCTTCAGATTGTTCTGGGGAATAATGGGTACAAGATACGCGCGCT
The DNA here is from genome assembly GCF_001595965.1 of Polynucleobacter yangtzensis. GTDB lineage: Bacteria > Pseudomonadota > Gammaproteobacteria > Burkholderiales > Burkholderiaceae > Polynucleobacter > Polynucleobacter yangtzensis. Next base: position 152,662 of record NZ_LOJI01000040.1, on the reverse strand, counting down.
TTACCCAATTTCTCAAGGGCCCAGCAGAAATGATGAAGCACGCTAAGGGCCTTTTGAGCGGTGACCAACACAGTACACCTGGGCATAACCCAGTAGGCGGCATCGTGATGGTTGGCCTCATGCTATTGATTCTATTAATAGGTCTCACTGGCTACTTCAGTGTGAAAGAATTTTTAGGCGACTTAATGGGTGAAGCGCATGAAGCAATTGCCAGCCTAGCTTTAGCAGTAGTTGTGGTTCACGTTGCCGCTGCGATCATTATGAGCTTGCTCCAAAAAGAGAATCTAGTGAGATCTATGGTGACAGGTAAAAAGCAGGGCCTGCCAGAAGAGGCGATTCGGTTTCCTCAGTATTTGATCGGGCTCTTGCTTGTTCTAGGCTCTATCTACTGCTTTTATATGATCCTGACAGGAGCTGTTCCTAGTCTTACTCAGTAAGATCTACGGCAATAGGCTACCAGTAGGTATATCTGCTATATGGCGATATCACCTCAAGAGACAAAGCCACCAAATAGGCATAGAATTAAGAAATGAGAAAGATATGTATCGCTCTTTGCCTAAGCCTATTTGCCAGCTTGATTCATGCGGCAGTGATGCCTATTGAGCAACCCGTTTCTCAATCATCGGTTTCCCAAACCCATCATCAGGTTGCTGCGGTTGATAACTCTGCCCATCATTGTGATGATGTGGCTAGCAATGCATCGGATAGCAATAGTAAGCAGCCTTGTCATGGCGATAGTTATCAATGCTGCTTAGGATTGGTATTTATTTCCCCCCTTTGCAGTAATGGCTCCTGCGGATTTCAATGCAATACCAGTCTCTAGCTATTCTTCATTGGCACTTCAGCCGATGATCAACTACATCTACAAGCCTCCAAAATCCTAAGCTCCATTTGCATTACGCATGAGCTTGATTTGTGATTGCTAATCACACACTAATTTTGGAGAAATACTATGAATATGACTCACTACATGGAGTTATTGGCTGTTAATCAGCCTTGGAATTTAATTATCTTTATGGCCATCCCAGTCATTCTGGCGGAGACCTTGGCTATTACAGAGTTATATCTACTGTTTACCCGAAAGTTTGATGGGGCGGTTTATTACCTCAATCGATTTGCAGGCATCGCAGTAGGTATCTACTTTATTGGAATCATTTACTACATCGTAGCTAATGCCATCATCCCCATTACTAAGGCAGGTGAGTGGAGAACGATCATTGACGTAATTGCCGTATTTACTTATGTCATTGCCGGTCTTCCATTAATTTGGATTGCCTTACAAGAGTTAGGTCTTGTTAATAAAGCACTTGATCAAATGGGTAAGCTCAAAATTCATGCGATATGTGTAGCTCTATTCTTGGTATTTGGGCATATCGCTATGATTGCCGGTATGGCTGACCCTAGTATTCTTGGCTATAAGGGCGCGGGCACTCATCAAATGAGCGGGTCCAATGACTACGAGCATTGTGATCCTGCAATGCACCAACAGATGATGGGCGATCATCAAAAAATGATGAATGGAAGTGCGCCTTCTTCTCCAATGCCTATGGGAAACCAAAGCCATAAGCACTAATAGCAAGGTGCTCCGATGGACGTTAGATAACTAGATTTCTCAATAAGGCCCTCGAATGAAAGTTCGGGGGTTTTTTTCTAGTCAGTATGACTACCCATCTTTTTTTGTGGAAAAGTCTAGCCTTGATTAAGGTATATTGATTTTGATTCATTGATAAAAATAGGAGAACACATGAACCGCGAACTATTTGAAAAAGGCTTAAAAACACGTAAAGAGGTTTTGGGTGCTGAGTATGTAGAGACTTCATTAAAAAATGCAGATGACTTCAATATGCCAATGCAAGAATTGGTCACAGAGTACTGCTGGAATGAGATCTGGAATCGTCCTGGGCTTGAGAGAAAGACTCGTAGCTTCTTGAATTTGGCAATGATTGCTGCCTTGAATCGTCCGCATGAATTGAAATTACATGTTCGTGGCGCTATTAACAATGGCATTACCAAGGAAGAAATTCGAGAAGTATTTATGCAAGTAGCCATTTACTGTGGCGTACCTGCGGCTATTGATAGTTTCCGTGTGGCTAAAGAGGTCTTTAAAGAGATGGGAATCTAATGAGGCCTGTAGTTTTAAGGCTATTGTTAGTAGTAGTGATTGTTCTCTCTGGATGCGCACATCTATATAAAACGCAAATTCATGATGTCGTCTATCTGTCAGACTCTCAATTTTCTCAGATTCCTGATGGGGATGTGCGTGTCAATAGTGCAAGTGGTAAGCCTTATGTAATCACTCAACAGCATTTCCAGAACCTTCTGGCAGTTAGAAATAAGATCGTTCCTGTACAAGGGCAATATATGCAAATTGCCCTGGTTGATTCAGATTTTCATACCTTGCTATTGCTATCGCATAACGGCAAGAGTTATGTGGCAATGAGTCTTGATTTTCTCAATATCTTTGGAGCTGATGAAGAGTCTTTGGCCGCCGCCATGAGCCATCAATATGCCCATATTGCCGCTGGCGATAATGCTGATGTTCAGGATAGTAGAGAAGTAAAGTATTTCGTGACTAAAGAAATTGTCAGCACCGGGGTGTCTCTTTTTGCAACTGCTGCTGGTGGGTATGGTGCGGGCGCTGCAATTGATGAGGCAAAGCGTGTTCAGGATAAAGGGATTGAAGATCAGGTAAATCCTTTGGGTATGAAGTGGCTGATAGATGCCTCTTACTCACCATGTGGTTTCTTGAAGATTCAATATGTTATGGATAAAAATTCTGCCGTTTCTAGTGCACTTACTTATTTATATACACACCCTGGAATTGATGATCGCGTGAAGCTGGCAAATCAGTACTTAAAAGAAAATAAGCTTGAGTGCAATAACCTAACGCCTGACCCATCAGCGGGTATTGTCGGTAAATCCGGCCGACTTCCTCAGCAATAATATTAGGCAATTGTCGTAATACATTATTGGGTAGTGGTATCGGAAAATTTAAAGTGTTGCTCCCTAAAATCGCCTTTAAAGCCGCGAAATGCGATAATTGAGTTAGTTAAAATTAAATGCATTGGTAACAAGTTATCTTACTTAGAAAAAGGAATTCTGATGAAAGTGAAACTATTAAGTGTTTTAGCAGCATTGGCCCTGGCAGCTTGTGCTGCCCCAGTGACTCAGCAAGAAATTGCGCAAGCTAAGTTTTCTTCTCAACCCAATCAGGCAGCTATAGACAAAGAAGTGAATACTTATATCAAGTCTGCCGTCAATAATCCTGAAATGGCAACAAAAGAATGTTCTCCTCCACGTAAGGCATGGGCCAGGGCAATTGCTTTTGAGAAACCAAAATTTGGCTGGATGGTAGTGTGCGATGTTAAGGCAAAAGACCGCTCTAGCGGAGATACCACTATGAAAACCTATATGTTCTTGTTTACCGCTGACGGAAACTATACCTATGATCCTTCCTCATTCACAAACATCAACAACAATGTGCAGTTTTTGGATCTGATTAAGTAAGTCGATTCAGTTGATCAAATAAAACCACCCTTGGGTGGTTTTATAGTTTATAAAGTTAGAGAAACTTGCCTAGGAGCTCCTAATGGTTTGGTTTTATCTTGCTGTTGCCATAGCGGCAGAAGTTATGGCAACTACTGCCCTCAAATTTAGCGAAGGCTTTACTAAAATAATGCCATCTGCGCTTGTGGTGGTTGGATATGCTGGGGCATTTTATTGTTTATCAAAGGTCCTCAATCAAATCCCTATTTCTGTCGCGTATGCGATTTGGTCGGGTGCAGGTGTTGCGCTTGTGGGTATCGTGGGATGGATTTGGTTAGGGCAAAAACTAGATGCTGGCGCCTTGATTGGAATTGGCTTAATCATTGCTGGGGTATTGGTAATCAATATCTTTTCCCAGTCGGTAGCGCATTAATTTTTTTCCTAATTTGAGAATATCTTGAAAAAATTTCTTGAGCTTACGGATGATCAAATCAGACAAGTATTTGATATCTGCAGAAATTTGGGGATTTGTGGCGCAGTTTTTATAGCAGCCGAGTGGGAGCTTTCTCAAATTCAATCAATCTCATCAATGATTGATGTTTTTAATGCGCTAGTTTTTGTACTTCTAATCTTGGTTGGTATTTGGTTGTTTTTGATAAATCAAATCCAAGTATTCAAAAAACTTAAAGACGGAAAAATTTTTGGGGTGAAGTTGTTATTACTTGGTCATATCTATAACTTGGTAGCAATTACCCTCATTGTTTCTATATTCTTGCATTGAAGCACCGATTTTTCTGAAAAACCTTATAACTAGGTATCGCCTTTCGAGATGCACAGTCTCTACCAGCGTTCACCATCCTGACTCATTACGGTCCAATAGATTAACCATTGAGTCCAAACAGTGACCACATTTACACCAGCCCCAAAAGAAAAAGCCCCTAGATTTCTCTAGAGGCATTTGTATAACTGGTGGGTCGGGCGAGATTCGAACTCGCGACCAACGGATTAAAAGATTTGGGATTGTAGGTAAACAGTTTTTAAGACATTAATCTAAACCTGTCTAGAAAGTACCGCGATATCGGCGGCTAGTCATGTGGGTTTGATTGGCGTGAGCAGGAGGTCAATTGGTTTCGACAGGAGCGTCTCGATAAGTGACGGTTGGTGTTGATGGTTTGTCGGGTAAACCGACAAATAGGAAAGGTTGCTCATTACTCTAATGTTTTCTGTATGAGGCGATCATTTTGCATCAAAAGATTTCCTCCAATGAGTTCAACACGAGACTGCCATGCTTGTGCAAGATTGAGAGGTAGATGCTGAGAGAGGACTTCAAAAAATAGCGCCTTCCAGTCCTCTAGGAGTTCTTGTGTAAAGCCTGCAGCGAAGTGCTTATTTACTGGGTCGTACTTATATGGGCTGTTGGGTATTCCGCCTAGCACTACCCACCAAAACTCGGCAATTTTTTCTTTGTGCTCTTTCCAGTGAGTCACAATTGAAAACGGCTTAGAAAGGGTGGGATGGTTTTGAATGCGATCATAAAAATCATCAACCACCTCATCAATCGACTCCCGCCCAATTTGGTGGGCTAAAGGAGTGCGTTCTGATGGTTTAACGAGGCTCATGAGTAGAAAAATCCATGAGCGCCAAATACCGATATGACTAAGGTAGTTAGGCTGAGCACCAGAATGATCGAGTGAACAATTTGGGTTTTACGTAAGTTCATAATGCTGTGACCATCCTTGACCATGCGACCATGGTTTTTTAAGATGAATGGCTCAATTACAAAAAGCGCTACGAAGAATAGCAGCCAAACAAAAACCATTGCATGCATCCAAAAGAATTGAAGTTGTGAAAATCGACTCCAAGCATCCAATTTGTGGACCATATAAAAACCCGAAATACCTGCCAACAAAACCATTATTCTGGCTATAGAAGCGAATCGATTCTCAACAACATTAAAGATAGTTAGTCGATCCTGTTGAAATGATGATCGCCTTAATATGGGTATGAGTACTATAGTGACAAAGCTTACCCCTCCCATCCAAATGACTACACTAAGGATGTGTACCGCTCTTGCTATAGTTAAGTCGCTCATAGGCTTGATTTACATGGATATTGGAGTTTTTATTATCCCCTTCTATTGCTTGCGCTGTCTCGAAAAATCTGTCATCACTAATCACTACTTCGTTGCGGTTTATAAGGTTATCCAAGGGTAGGAAGTGTTTTGGTTTTAAGGATATGCATTTATTGCTATGATTTGCAGATCTTCTTAACAAAGGCTTTGCCATGACTCAATCTTCCCGTCGCAATTTCTTAAAAACTTCTACTGTTGGTATGGCAGCAGTTGTTAGCCCCCTAGCCCTGGCTCAAGGCGCAGTTCCATCTAAGCAGGTTATTGCGCAAGTAGAGGCATTGGTAGCCAAAGCCGATATGCAATCGACTGCTAATTGGAATGATGGTTTAGTTCATCCAGCACCCTACAAAAATCCATTTGCCCAAGGAAAAGAGCGGGGTTTGGCCTTGGGTGGTGGTGGCACACCTTTGATTGCTTGGTATGTGGGATATGCAACAGCACTAAAAAAGGGCGGTGTTGATTTGAGCAAGACTGATGTAGCTGTAGGAACTTCGGCTGGATCCATCTTTGGCGCCATGCTCACAGCGGGTCATTTGTGGCGTCTTGCTGATGAGATTGATTTGTTTGCAGACTTTCCAAAGCTGCTGGCAGAGATGATGCCAGCAGTGCAATTTAACTCCTCCCAGATTAGAGCGCAGCAAGCTGAGCTTTCTGTGCGCGATGGATCTTTAGCGTCAATTCAGAAAATTGGTAAAGCGGCCATGGCCTCATCAAATCCGGATGGCACATCAAAGCATTACAAGGTGATTGAAAAGTTATTGACCACTACAACCTGGCCTTCTGATGGCATGTTTACTACGGCAGTAGATTGCTTTACAGGACAACGCCTTCTGGTCTCTAGATCAAGCAATGTTCCCATTAATGTCGCCTGCGCTGCAAGCTCTTCTGCACCAGGTCAAGTGGGCCCTACCTTTGTAAAAGATAGGCTCTGTATGGATGGTGGAATGAGTCAAAGTAGCACCCATAGTGATGTGATCGCGGGGGTTAAGCGAGCAATTGTGATCTCACTGGGTGACGGAACTATAAACGAGCAAAAACAGGGTCTACGCTTGTCAACCTTACCTAACAACATTAATCAAGAAATAAAAGATTTAGAAAAGGGCGGCACAAAAACTAAACATATCGTTGTTGGGTTGCCGCCTGGCCTGTCAAAAGTAGAAAACTTACTAGATCCCAAGTGGATTGCACCATATCTAAAATTTGGAAATGACAGAGGTATTGCGGATATGGCAATGATGAAAACATTTTGGCTTTAGTGATCTGAGCGTCCAGAAATTAGACGTTTGAAAGGCATCAAGCTGTTTACTAGCAAATGAAGCAAATGAAGCAAAGGGCAAAATGAATTTTTTTAGATACCACTGGTTTGATATTGCTTTAGTGTTTGTGGTAATACTTTCAGTAACGCTTTTCTTAACTCAGCCAACGGGCATGTCATTGCTTCTATGGCTTAGTTTGGGCTCACTTTTTTTGCACCAAGTAGAGGAGTGGCGCTACCCAGGATACTTTCCGGGAATGGTCAATATAGCGATGTTTCATAGCGATGCGCCAGATCGTTATCCATTAAATGCTAATAGCGGAATGTTAGTAAATGTAGTTTTGGGTTGGGGCGGCTATCTCTTGGCAGCGTTACTCTGGCGGCATGCGCTTTGGCTGGCAATTGCTACTATTCTGGTTTCAGTGGGAAATATCCTGGCACATACCATCATTTTTAATATCAAAGGAAAGACTTTTTATAACCCAGGGTTAATAACCTGCTGGCTATTTTTTGCTCCCATTGTTTATATATTCTTTGATCTAGTCATTTCGCAAAATTTGGCAACACGATCTGACTGGTTCATTGGAATAGCGCTGGGTATTACTCTTAATTACTTTGGCATTTACAAAATGATCATTTGGTTGGCCGATAAAAAGACGCCTTATATCTTTCCGAGGCGCTTTCTATTAAGGGATGGCAACTAGATCTGGGCGATCGTTGATAACTCATTCAACTTGAAATCAACTATTTTCTTAGATATTTTTGATGCGAGTATCTTCAAATCACTATCTAAGTGAATTGACCTGACTCCAGGCCACCAAGAAACATTAAAACCACCAGGGGATGATTTTATATTAGTGGCGCTCGTGATGTCGTTTTAAGCGACATCAACTAGCTTTACTCCTCCAGCAAACTTCTGAGCATCCAAGCGGTTTTCTCATGGACGTCTTGCCGCTGAGTCAGCAGATCTGCTGTGGGTTGATCATTTGCTTTTTCGACTAACGGAAAAAGTTTACGAGCGGTTTTTGCGGTAGCTTCTTGCGCTTTGACAAGATGCTTGACCATATCCATTGCCTTTGGGACCCCCTCAACTTCCTTAATTGAAGTGAGTTTGGAGAATTCTTTATAAGTTCCAGGCGCAGGCTCCCCGAGCGCCCTGATGCGTTCTGCTATTAAATCGAGAGCGGTCCACTGTTCTGTATATTGAGCCATGAACATCGTGTGAAGGGTATTGAACATTGGCCCCTTCACATTCCAATGAAAGTTATGAGTCATCAAATACAGGGAATAGCTATCAGCCAAAAGCTCGGATAGTCCCTTGGCAATTGCCTTGCGATCTTTTTCGCTAATACCAATGTCTATGGCGTTCTTAGTTAATTTGGTGCTCATAATTTATCCTTCATTAGAAATGATGATTTATATAACGGTAATATTCACTTCAATATTGCCACGAGTGGCATTAGAGTAGGGGCAAACCTGATGAGCCGTATCAACTAAGTCTAGAGCAACGTTTCTTTCTAAGCCAGGTAAGGCTATAGCCAATTTGACAGCAATACCAAATCCTTGTGGGATTGGACCAATGTCAACACTAGCGTCAATAGAAGCATCATTAGGCACTTTTACTTTTTTAATCCAGCCACATGCTTAAGTGCTCCCATAAAGCAGGCCGAATAACCAGCCGCAAATAATTGCTCTGGATTAGTTGCCGTGCCGCTCCCACCCATTGCTTTTGGTGGTGCTAGATCGATATTGAGCAAGCCATCATCGCTAATTGCTTTGCCATCCCTGCCACCAGTAGTGTGAGTATGGGCGGTGTACATGACTTTTTCGAGTTTATTCATAGTGGGCTCCTTTGTTTGATGAGCTATTGTGTATCCAAAAACTGGGATGCAGCAATGGCGATACCGGCAATATTAATGATGACGCCAATGGTTAATCGAACCGGCTTAGATTTTATAAAGGCGTCCATCATCACGCTCCGTCTTCAATGATAGCGACCCCATAAAAAAGGTTGCCAAATCTTTCTCAAAGTCATGATTGAGAAAATACAAGCCCTCAGATAGGCTCTGGTGATTCTTCATTTCTTGCTCCTTTCGTTTGTTGATGCAATGGAGTCATTTTGGAGGAGGGTGGTTTATCAGTCTAATGAATAATATTGAATTTAATAATCGGTAAATTAGATGATAGTGCCTAACATCCTCTGCCCTGGTCGATTCCGTCCGGGGATCAAGAAACACCAAAACCACCGATGAGTGGTTTTATTTTGTCGGTTTTCCCGACAGGCTACTATCAAGTGTCGGTTTTCTGGACACTTAGTTGTCGGGAAAACCGACTGCATGGTGCGGGGGAAATCTTTATTAATTTGATTCAATCAATAGCGGATTGAGTTAAATTATGTTTCATGGGAATCAATCATAAAACTGTTTTTATTGAGACTACTTTCTTAGTGCCAGCCATGGACTGCCCATCAGAAGAGCAGATGATCCGTATGGCATTAAGCTCATTAGTAACACATTCTATGAGCTTTGACATTCCCAATCGGAAAGTGGTGATTTGTCATTCAGAAGATCCGATTCGGGTATTGGAGAAACTATTGCCATTGAATTTTGGGGCAAGCATTCAGAGTAATAAATCCATTGATTCAGTACCCACTCAATTTAAGAATAACGAAGAAGTAGCAAGAGAGCGACAAGTCCTAATTTGGCTGTTAGCACTCAATGGCGCCATGTTCTTTGTAGAAATAATTGCTGGTTGGCTCGCGCAATCTGCGGGATTAATGGCTGATGCCTTGGATATGTTTGCTGATGCAGCTGTTTATGGAGTAGCTTTATATGCAGTTGGAAAAGCAGCTTCTAATAAATTGAAGGCCGCAAAGCTAGCTGGAGTCGTTGAGTTGTTTCTGGCTGTTGGCGCAATTTGGCGAACCACCTATCAAATCTATACAGGGGCACAGCCCGAAGCAAATACGATGATTTGGATTTCTGTATTGGCTTTGGCCGTGAATGTGGCTTGCTTGTTCTTGATCTCTAAGCGCAAGAATGATGGGGTTCATATGCGCGCTAGCTATATTTTTTCCGCTAATGATGTATTGGCTAACATAGGCGTGATTATTGCTGGTGTATTGGTTGCTTGGTTTAACAGTCCCATTCCAGATTGGATTATTGGGTTAGCAATTGGTTTCCTGGTATTAAGTGGGGCAATTCGGATATTAAGGTTGAAATAAGATTAAACATCCTCGGATCTTGTCGATTCCGCGCCATCAGAAGCACCAAGACCACCTGCGGGTGGTTTTATTTTGTCGGTTTTCCCGATAAACCACATGCCCAAGTGTCGCGTATCGAGACGTTCGGCCTCAACCCAATACCTCCCGCTTACCAATTAAAGCTCGTATGGTTCCACATTGTTGTTAATGGTTCTTGCGGTTCTCTAGTTCAGAAAAAAAACCTCACTAATGTTAGAAGGGACTTTTGATGGAAGTAGTCCCGGCGAGGTGTGAATCGTTGGCCAACAATGCTAAATGGAAAGCTTCCTTGGGTTTATGTGATTAAAGGCACTCAATTTAAAATGTGACAACGTGATCTATGGCTAAAGCAATGCCAATTTTTTCGCCAATAGCGTGGTCATGATGGCTTGGAACAAATGCATAAATTTCAATACCAGATGCCAGCTTAAGGACGTATAAGAAATCTGCACCCCTGAAGGTCTTGCGGACAACCTCAGCCTGCATTGGGCTATGGTCATCATGTTGAATATCATCTGCGCGAAGAAGAACGTCGATTTCTTTACCAACGTCTTTCGAATGATCATTGTCAAGTTGGAGCTCACCAAGTTCAATTCTAACTTTGTTATTTGGCTGGACAATGCCTTTAACAAATACACCTCGACCAATAAAGTCGGCAACATAACGATTAACTGGTTTGTGATACAGCTCGTATGGGGTATTCCACTGCACTACTTTTCCTTCGGACATCACGCCAATCTTATCGGCAATCGCAAAGGATTCATATTGATCATGGGTAACCAGTAGGGCGGTAATGTTATTTGCCTTGAGGATCTCTCTCATCTCGCTAGCAAGACGCTCTCTAAGTTCAATATCTAAGCTGGAGAAGGGTTCATCTAACAAAATTAAATCCGGCTCTGGTGCCATTGCTCTGGCTAGAGCAACTCGCTGTTGCTGGCCACCACTTAGTTCGTGTGGGTAGGCCTCTGCCTTATCAGATAGCGATACTCTTTTGAGCCATTCCATCGCCACAGAAGATCTTTGTTGGCTGGGAAGATGTTGTAAGCCAAAAGCAATATTCTCAAGCACGTTTAAATGAGGGAAGAGGGCGAAGTCTTGAAAGACCATGCCAACTCGTCTTTGATTGGGTGGTAGGTGGAATGACAGCGAACTCACTACCTTGTCTCGCAGCTGAATTTCTCCTGCTTTAATGTGTTCAAAACCACAAATTGCACGTAAGACAGTTGACTTACCGCAACCAGATGAGCCCAGTAAGCACCCAATCTCACCTTGCCCTAGGTTCAAATAAAGGCTTTTAACGGCGGTAACGCGACCATGGCCGTCTCGACTGGGGTAGTCAATTTCCAGATCTTTAATCGAAAGCAGAGTGCGCGCGAAGTTCATCCCTATAATTTTCTCATTAATGCTAATGGTTTAATACATAGTTAGAGTCTAAACGGGTTATTGATTTTATGAATCGTATAGTGGCGCCACTTGCCCTGTTGTTATTTCTGCCGCTCTTTGGCTTGGCAGCGCCATTCTTATTTCCAGGCTTGGGTTTCAGCGATCTCCCAGTGACGGGTACTTTGAGTCACCTCTGGAACTTCGTTCTGGCTGGTTATATTGCTTCGACCTTATTGCTAATTCTTGGTGTGGGCGTGGGGGTATTTATTCTCGGAGTTGGAAACGCTTGGATCATTGCTAGTTATGATTTTCCCGGCAAAAAGGTGTTTGAGTGGGCGCTTATCTTACCCTTAGCTGTACCTACTTACGTCATGGCCTATCTCTTTGTTGATCTTTTGCAATTTTCAGGTCCGATTCAAACCACTTTACGTACTTTGCTAGGTGTGGAAGCGCTTTGGTTTTTCCCTGACCCAAGATCATTGAGTGGTGCAATTTGGTCTTTCTCGTTCTGCCTTTTTCCTTACGTATACCTAATTACTCGCACCGCATTCCTGGAGCGCAGTGATCGATTGATCGAAGTCTCTGAGACTTTGGGTTACAGCCCTTTACAGGGCTTTATGAAATTAGTATTGCCAATGGCGCGACCAGCTATCTTTGCGGGTATGGCTTTGGCATTGATGGAGGTATTGGCTGATTTTGGAGCTGTTTCTTATTTTGGGGTCCAAACGTTTGCCACAGGTATTTTCAAGGCTTGGCTCTCTTTTGGTGACCGCTTAGCTGCAGTCCAGCTGGCTCTAGGCTTGCTCAGCTTTGTATTGCTCATCTTTTATTTTGAACAAAGTAGTCGTTCTAAGCTGCGTTACGCTTCTACATCTCAGGGTAAATTCATCGCCAAAACTTTGCGGGGAAAGCTATCATTCCTCGCATTCATATTCTGCGGTCTCACATTGCTCTTTGGTTTCTTATTGCCTGGATTTGCGCTTTTGCAATTGCTTTTTAAGCAGGGTCTCAGTATTGATGGTCGCTATCTAGATTGGTTGAGTAATTCACTTTCAGTATCTCTCCTCACTGCTTTGATCTCGGTTAGTCTCGCAGTATTTTTCGCATATTCGGTGCGCATAGATACCCGCTTAAATTGGGTCAATCGATTGCTAGGATTTGGTTATGCGCTACCCGGTGCCGTCCTGGCCATTGGAATACTTTCTTTCCTAGAAATCTTTCAGTTAGCGTGGTGGATGTCAGCCAGTATTTGCGTGCTGGTTTATGCATATTTGGTACGTTTTTTATCTTCAAGCTTACAAAGTGTAGAGGCCGGCCTCTTGCGAATCACGCCTTCAATGGATGGTACTGCTGCGTTATTGGGCTTATCTCAATTTCAAATCTTAAGGAGAGTGCATTTACCGCTTCTTAATCGTAGTTTAATTACGGCGGGACTCTTTGTTTTTGTGGATGTCATGAAGGAACTCCCGGCCACTTTGCTGTTACGCCCATTTAACTTTGATACATTGGCGGTTGCCACCTACCAGTTGGCTTCTGATGAGCGTCTTGCCGAACTGGGATTGCCGGCATTAACCATTGTGCTAGTAGGCCTTATCCCTGTATTGATTCTGTCTCGGATCATTTCTCGCGCAGGCTAATTTTGCCTCTAAATCTGCTGGAGACTAAAAATTTAAGTACTCAATGAGAGTTTTAGTCATTTAATGTACATTTTTATTTTATTTCTAAATGGTAATGATTCTCATTATGATGTACACTTTCAGAAATCAACAAAATTGCGATTTCAATCTATCTAAGGCATAACAAAATGAAAAAAGTGACTTTTTTAGCGTCAGGCATTTTATTGGCTGGGTTTATCAGTAGCAATGTCTTTGCTGCTGATTCAGCTAAGGAGTTGAACTTATATTCGGCGCGCCACTATCAAACTGATGAGGCTTTGTATAGCGACTTTACTAAGAAAACGGGCATCAAAATCAATCGTATAGAAGCCGATGACAACGGTATTCTGGAGCGTCTAAAAAGCGAGGGTGACAAGAGTCAGGCGGATGTTATTTTGTTGGTTGATGCTGCCCGTTTATGGCGTGCGCAAATGCATAATCTTTTTGCGCCGATTAAATCAAAGTATTTAGAAGAGCGAATTCCTTCCAACCTGAGGGCTGCTGGTGAAGCTGGCGGCGTTCCTTGGTATGGCTACTCAACTCGTGCCCGAGTGATTGTTTATAACAAGGCTACAGTTAAAAAATCTGAAGTTGATACATATGAAAAGCTAGCTAGCCCTGATAACAAAGGAAAAGTATGCACTCGATCTGGAGCGCACCCATACATGCTATCCCTTGTTGGTGCACTTATTGAAAGGGATGGCTTGGCAGCAACTGAGGCATGGGCTAAGGGTATGGTAGCCAATATGGCTAGAAGCCCTAGGGGTGGAGATACGGATCAGATTAAGGCGGTTGCGTCAGGAGAGTGTGGCGTTGCTTTAACTAATTCGTACTATTTTGCACGCATGATGCAATCGGATAAGCCTGATGACATGGCTGCTATCTCCAAGGTTGGCTTTATTTGGCCCAATCAAAACGCGGGTGGCGTGCATATCAATATCTCGGGTGGGGGCATGGCTCGCAATGCGCCACATCCAAAAGAGGCTTTGCAATTTTTGGAATACTTGGCAAGCGATTCGGCCCAAGAGTATTTTGCCAATGGCAATAATGAATGGCCTGCCGTACCTTCGGTCAAGGTAGAGAATTCCGCCCTGAAAGCGCTTGGCAGCTTTCAGGCTGAAAAGGTATCCGTTTCCGCAATCGGTAAGAATCAAATTGCTGCGCAGAAGCTATTGGATCAGGTTGGGTACAAGTAAGTAGTTGGTATGTTTTTATCATTAGATGAGATTACTTATAGGAAGGCGGGCATTGGAGTGGCGGCACTTCACGTGCTCCTCCCCTTAATTTTGATGCTACTGGCGCTCAACTTTTCTAGAAAAGCGGAGCCTGTATTGATGATGGCGCAAATAATTGATCGGGAGTCAGTTGCCATTACGCCATCAGTCCATGTTCGGCCCGTGAAAGATAAGCAGCTTGAAAAAGACAAGGTGGTAAAGGATAGTGAGCTTCCTAAAGAGCGATCAGCAGAGAGTAAGCAAGATGGCGCTTTAGCTTCTGCACCAGTTTCAATGCCCAATTCAGAGGCATCTGAGTTAAATAATCCTAAGCCACCTTATCCGGCGATCAGCAGGAAATTGCGCGAGCAAGGTCTAGTGGTCCTTAAGGCATGTATTAGCGCCAGCGGGACATTGGATGGCCTAGAAGTTCGTCAAGGGTCAGGATATTCAAGGTTAGACCAAGTCGCATTACAAACCGTCAAGCAATGGAAATTTATTCCCGCAAAAAAGGGTAATGCGCCAATTTCGATGTGTTACGAATTACCAGTTAAATTTATTTTGGAGTAGTCATATGAATTCAGGAATGAGCCTTTTCCACCTGTGGGTTGAAGGTGGTTTTGTTATCCAGCTAACAGCGATTATTTTGTTGGGTATGTCTATTGCTTCATGGACAGTCATGATCGTAAAGGGTGGCATGATTTATAAGTCCAAGCAGCAAGCTAAACAGTTGCATGATTTTTGGCATAGTCCAGATCTCAATGATGCTCTTGAGACGCTCGAATCTAGTGATCAAAAGGTCAACCCGTTTAAAGAGCTTGCCCTAGAGGGGCAAAGTGCAATGCGTCATCACCGTAATACTGAGAAGCATTTGCATGACTCATTAGATTTAAATGATTGGATTACCAGTAGCCTTAGAAATGCCATTGATGATGCTAAGGAAAAATTTGGTTCAGGTTTGATTGTGCTTGCCTCCATTGGCTCTACTGCGCCATTTGTAGGTCTATTTGGGACGGTTTGGGGAATTTATCAGGCGCTAATCACTATTAGCGATAGCGGAATGACCAGCATTGATAAGGTTGCTGGACCTGTAGGAGAGGCGCTGGTAATGACTGCATTTGGATTGGCAGTAGCTATCCCCGCAGTGCTTGGGTATAACGCCTTGCTACGTGGTAATCAATTCATCATCAGCAAACTTAACCGCTTTGCTTATGACTTGCGGGCCTTTTATGTCATGGGTGGACGATTTAATCGCGCCAATAATGACAAAGCGTTTGCTGAATAAATCCAGGGGATCAGAAATGAGTTTTGGAAGTTTTGAAGGCAAAGAAGAGCAGTTTATTAATGAAATCAATATGACTCCCTTTGTGGATGTCATGCTGGTACTGCTCATTATTTTTATGATTACTGTGCCAGTGCTCAAGCATGCTGTCGACGTTAATTTGCCCCAAGCCACGAGTAAGCCACAGGTCAATAAGCCTGAAATATTAAATTTAAATATTGATCAATTTGGCGCATACACGCTAAATCAAAAAAGGATTGATGAGAAGTCTTTGCGTGATTTTTTGCAAGAGGCAGCCAAGTCAACAACCCAACCGGTTTTGCATATCTATGGCGATAAAAAGGTTGAGTATGACTATGTTGCTAAAGCCATGAGTATTGCCAATAGTGCCGGAATAGAGAAGGTTGGGTTTGTAACTAACCCAGGTAAATGATGGTTATCGAGCAAAAGAAGGTGCAAACGGCGGTAACCAGTTTGGCGCCAAGGATTATTCGGCAAGAAGGGGGTAGTGAAACTTCCAATGGAAGAACGATTAACTCAAAGGAATTATTTACTGATGGTAGTCAGAGTATTTTGATCGAACATGAAGGCACCATTTACTGCTTGAGAGCTACCAAATTTGGCAAATTATTGATTACCAAGTAATGGTAGGTATTTTAAAAGTGCTTGCTCTGCCGGTATTGGCGATGCAATTGTTTGCTTGTAGCGCTGGGTCAGCAGCCATCACTAAAAAAACTGCACCAGTAGAAGGTGAAGGGGTGGGTAGTAGTACGGTTTTAAATGGAAGGTTGATGGAGGAGCAAAACGCAGTTACCCCGACCGAGTTATATCGAAATGTGCCCGGGGTGAGCCGTTAGTTGTTTGTATTGTAATAAAAAGTATAGTAGCCAGCCGTACATGGGTTGATGGATTAAAGCCCACGCGATGCAGCAAGCCAATTGAAATTAACTCATATTGATTGGACTTGCTGTGAAAAAAGAAAGCATTAATCGTAGAAATCAAGGTCAAAGCCATAAGATTTCAAAAACAACATTGGGGGCGGCGGTAGCAATGATCATGGTTGGGACTAGTCAGGCAGTATTTTCTCAATCAAGTAATACCCAGACTAAGGCCATGGGTCAGGTTGAGGTGAAGGCGAAATATGATGAAGAATCCAATCGCTATAACCGGAATTACAGCAATATTGGAAAAATCACTCAGGAGATTTCAGATATTCCGCAAGCGATAACGGTAATTCCCGAGGGTTTGCTTGAGGACCAAAACGCCACCACTCTAAAAGAAGGGTTACGAAACGTACCAGGCCTTACTTTTAATGCAGGAGAGGGCGGTCGTATTGGCGACAACATGAATATCCGTGGATTTTATAGTTTCGGAGACCTTTATGTAGATGGCATACGTGATACAGCGCAGTACAACCGTGATTTGTTTAACGTAACCCAAGTTGATGTGCTTCGCGGAGCGGCCTCTATGTTATTTGGCCGAGGTCAAGCGGGTGGCGTGATTAATGAGGTTAGTAAAACCCCTTTTCTAATGAATAAGAGCAATGTAGCGGTCACGGCAGGTAGTTATGATTACTACCGTGGCACTGCCGATATGAATACGGTGCTCGATGCTGAAACAAGCACAGCTTTTCGCTTAAATGCAGTTGCTCAGGATGCAAAAAGCTCAAGGGATGTAGTTCAAAATAAAACACTGGGTTTTGCTCCTACTATTAGCTATGGCATTGGAACTAACAATCAAATTTCGTTGAGTTACTACTATCTCAATACCGATAATATCCCGGATTATGGTGTTGGAATTGTTAGAGGGGGCAAGCCGATTAACTCTGCCACGCTCTTTAGCGGAACTAACCAGGATTACGAAAAAAATACTACGCAGTTAACTACGCTTTCACAACTTTACACCTTTGATAAGGACACGTCGCTTAATACGAAGATTCGATATTCCGCCTATGATCGCTCCCTTTGGTCCAACAAAGGGGCATTAGCTTTCCCAGTTACAGCTCTAGGCTTAGCGGTTCCGAGGGGAGGGGAGGAGTCAACAACTGCTTTTCAGTCTGACTTCAATAAGAAATTTCTTACTGGTTCTATGGGGCATGAATTCTTGGCTGGAGTAGAACTCTACAAAGAAAATGCAGAACGATATAACTATGACACTACAGGTTGTAGCGCTGATGTAATTCGGAATAATGTGATTGTTAGGGATGCTTGTAAATATGGGTATGGAAATCAAGTAAGAAATCCTGCAACACAAGTAAATTATCAGGGTAATACCGCTGCTTTATATGCTCAAGATATGGTTGAGGTCATCCCTGAGTGGAAGGTCTTGGGTGGAATTCGATATGATTCATTGAGGGCCAATTACCAGGCTCCGGGGAGCGCTACTACCTTTGGCCCCTCGCGACAGGCTAATTTAAACTTTGGCGAACAAAGCTACCGAGCTGGACTTTTGCATCAGCCTAATTTAAATGCCGCATATTATTTAACTTGGAGTGATTCATTTAATCCAACTGCAGATTTATATCAACTTTCGGCCGGTACTGGATATCCTGCAGAGCGAAGTGCAGTCACCGAGCTTGGTGCCAAGTGGAACGTTACGGATGACGGGCTTGCTGTAAGAGCCGCTCTTTACCAGGCAGTTAAAAGATGGGAGCGAAATACTGATGTCACCAGTTCGAGCTCAATTGATTCGGTGAAAAGACATACGAATGGCGCGGAGATTGAGTTGACAGGCAATATTACTGATAAATGGGATATTTTTAGCGGCGCCGCATTGATGAGCTCCATTATTGATGAGCAAGGATATAGCGGAACAACTCGTCAAAACGCGAATTTAGTTGGCATGAGGGCTCGAAATGCACCACCCTGGACTTACAACATCTGGACAACCTATAAAGTGGCCCAGAACTGGAAGGTTGGCGGAGGGGTCTTTGGTGTGGGGCAACGACAGGTTTATGGTTTGACAACTACTCCTGGGGCAATTACAGCAAATCAAGTTCCTGCATATGCTCGTGTCGATGCAATGCTGCAATACGATATTAAAGAATACTCACTGAAGCTTAACGTGATGAACTTATTTAATACTACGAACTATGAATCTGTTTATGTTAACGGTGGTTTCGCTATTCCTGGGACTTTACGGTCTTATCAAGTGCAGGCAGTAGTTCGTTTTTAATTTTCTTTGGGGTTGATATGTTGTTAAGGGTACCTGGCGTTCTTTCAAAATCTCAAGTGCATGAGGTACGTAGAATTATTGATTCTGCTAATTGGGCTGATGGAGCAATTACCGCCGGGACTCAGTCGGCTAAGGCGAAGAAAAACTTTCAATTACCAGAAGATGGCCTTGAGTCACAAAATGCTCGGGTAATTATTTTGGAAGCCCTTGCAGCCAATGCCGAGTACCTTACTGGCGCACTCCCTAAAAAAATATACCCACCGCTATTTAATAAATACGAAGGTAGTAATAATCAGTTCGGCAATCATATTGATAATGCTGTGAGAACTCATGCCGCCAGCGGAAAGCATGTGCGCACTGATATTTCTTGTACTTTATTTTTGGCAGATCCCGCAGAATATGAGGGCGGGGAATTAGTGATCGAGGATACCTTTGGCGAACAGCGGATCAAATTTGATGCTGGGGATATGGTGATGTATCCAGGTTCTTCAGTGCACCGGGTTGAGCCAGTAACAAAAGGGACTCGTATTGCTTGTTTTTTTTGGACGGAAAGTATGATTCGCACAGATGAGCAAAGAAGAGTACTCTATGACTTAGATAATGCGATTTATCAATTGCGACAGGTTAAGGATGGCACCCCCGAGGTGATTCGTTTGACAGGTGTCTATCACAACCTGATGCGTATGTGGTCTGATGTATAAACAATCTTCGTAAAGGAGCGATCATGAGTAACAAGTTAGCAATTCAGGCATTAAATAA
The DNA here is from genome assembly GCF_001595965.1 of Polynucleobacter yangtzensis. Classification (GTDB taxonomy): domain Bacteria; phylum Pseudomonadota; class Gammaproteobacteria; order Burkholderiales; family Burkholderiaceae; genus Polynucleobacter; species Polynucleobacter yangtzensis. The sequence continues at coordinate 133,082 of NZ_LOJI01000040.1, read as the reverse complement.
TATTATGGAGTTGGAGCTAGCTGGTGTTGTGAAGTACACCCATTACTCGTTGATGGTTTATGGCTATAACCGTATCCCGATTGTGTCTTGGTTGAAAGGCAATGCAGATGAAAGCTTGGTTCATGCGCACAAAGCAGGCGAATTAGTGACGTTGCTTGGCGGCCACCCGTCCTTAAAAATTGGACCTTTGCTAGAGACTGAGCAACATGATATTGGGGATATTCTGCGAGAAAGTTTAGAGCATGAGAAGGTCGCTTTAGGCGCCTATTATGAATTATTGAGAATAGCTACAGCCTCACATTTGGGTGACTCTGGTGCACAATCGGTTTTGTTGGAAGAGTATGCGCGAGAGATGATTGTTCAAGAAGAGATGCATTTAGATGAGGTAAATAAGATGCTTCGTAGACCGGGTGATCTTGAGCCTTTTAAATGAATGTTTCTAGAGTAGCTATTCTTTGTCGGTTTTCTCGACAAGCTACTATCAAGTGTCGCGTTTCGCGACGTTGTCTAATGATTTGAGGGTGGCTATATCTTGCCAACCGCAAAAAGTAGCTATTATTTGGCATCGTCAATTCTCTCTATGAAGGTCGCTTGCAAGCACTTATTATTTCAATAGATCCCGGTCTTATTAAGGAGATTCCCAAGGTGCTAACAAGCGCCGGGTTTGATGTGGATGTACTCTGCCTAAAAAATGCAGTTTTTCCATCAAAATGGATTAACAATATCTATCGCATCTCATCTAGAGATGATCTTGTAATAAAAGCGGCTCAGGTGTATTCGGATCAATATGATCTGGTTGTGATTGGTGATGATGAGGCTCTTGGATTGATTTTGAATGGATTCATCTCAACTGCGCTGAAATTAAAACTGCTGCCAGTAACTCATGAGCGATTTTTTGATCATGTTTACTCGAAGATTGGCTTGGCTAATCGTTTAAATGAGGGCGGCATTCGAGCGCCCAAATTTTGCATCGCAGATTCAGCAATATCAGTCTATAGGCTCGCCCAAAATATGGGCTTGCCAGTAGTTCTTAAAGTCGACTCTTCGGGGGGTGGCGGAGGTGTGTATGTTTGCCATTCTGTATCTGATCTTTCGCAAGCGCTTGCAAAAATATCAAACTATCCTATTTTGATACAAGAATTTATACCGGGATCCTTAATCGATTTATCGGGTTTTTATCAACATGGCCAATTGGTTTACTTTACTTATTCCGTATTTGAGAAAACAGTAGGTGGTCCTCTAGGGCCATCCTCATTGAGGACTTATTCCCAACTAGGCGCGATTGATGACATCATTTTTGATGAGCTTACTAAGCTGGGAGAGGCTTTAGGAATCCATGGATTTGCCAATATCTCAGCCATTGAATCGAATCAGGATAATTCTCGCTATTTCATCGAGGCTGATCTGCGGCCTACCGTCTGGGTGAACTTTGGCCGCTATCTTGGTCAGGATTTATCAACTGCAATCGAGCGTTATTTTTCGAAAGGAGAGGGGTTAGGCTGGCCTGTAGCGATTAATCCAAGCTACCCTAAAACTCGGGTAATTCCATTTATCTGGCGGCTGACGTTATTTGATTTGCTGGTAAATCGTTATCAGTCGTGGCGTTATGTAGCAGAGTTATCTACCGTTGAAAAAATTCAACTATTCACCACCAGGCCAATCGCTTATCTTGAAGGCTTGGCAGTATCCAGCATTAAACCACTGCTCTCGGTAACGCTATGGAAATGTATTGCAACAAAGTATCGCGTAGCGAAAGGTCTGGTGCGGTCAATTATTCACTGAAGCATCTTTGAGCATTTGAATGGAGTGATGAAATACGATTGGGTATAAATGAATGCGCATCTATATTCAGAATATTTGCTTAGTCTTGCTTAAATAGCATTTCAAGAGCTTTGGCATAAGCATCAGCATCAATTGCTTTGTCATCCATAAACACGCTTTGCAAAGTAAAGGCCGGAATGACTAAACCAAATAAAGCCACGGACAGTTGCTGAACATGTTTGGTTTTGGCAATCTTGCCTTGAGCCATTAATACCCAGATCTTTTGCTCTAAGTTACTGCGAATACGCTCAAAGCACTCTGTCATGGTCGCTCTCACATCGGCATCGACCATGGCCAAAGACCACACATGAAAAGCCATGCCTTTACCGGGGCCCTTGGTAATTTGCTCTGCTAAGTGAGCAAGCTCATGAATGATTTGGGACAAGCTTAAATCCCGTTCAGTGAGCTCTTTAAGAACAGATTCAATGTGATCACAAAAACGACCTAGGTTCTGAGTGATGATGATCTGAACAATCTCTTCTTTGGTTTTAAAGTGGTGATAGAGGTTGCCTCTAGAAAACCCACATTCTTTCTGAATATCGGCCATGGAAGTGCCGGCAAAGCCTTGCCTTGCAAAACAACTTCTAGCCGCTATTAATACTTTTTCCCTGCCATAGATCTTGAGCTCTGATTCTTGCCCAAGCAGTCTTTTTTTGACAACACCACTTTGTCCTGTCTTTCTGACAGGGGAGTTGGACTTTGCTGTGCTTTTACGCTGCCTTAAAGCTGTTGCCATCGCTATTTTTCCTCATAAAACCGACCGCTTAGGTCAATAAAACCGACCGATTGTTGCTGATTTAGTACTTTGATTTGCATTCGGTTATAGGTAATATTCGTACAGAAACTGACAGGCTAGTCGGCTTCCTATTGGGCTGAGTGTATGGGATGTATTGAACGTGTGCAAGAGTAAGGGTAAATTGGCGGTGAATAAGTTAGTTGTCAAAATCAGCGTAAGTACCCTGGTCATGCTTTTATGCGCCCCTAATGTCTTCGCACAAAGTTTTTCCAATACGATTTTCTTTGGCGATAGCAATACGGATAATGGACGATTTCGCTACTTACCGGATCCAACTAATGGCTCGACACATACCCCGGGAGCTTTTACCACTTCACCTGGTTTAATGTGGTCACAATCCTTAGGCGCTCGATTTGGAGTCACGGTGACTCCATCTTCTGCTCCAGGTGGTGGTAATAACTACGCTGCTGGTGGAGCAACCGTGGCTACTGCCAATGGCGGTAATGGAAATGCAATCTACGCTAATCAATGGCCAGCAACCGCGCAGATTAATGCTTATCTTTCTGCGGTTGGGGGTAGGGCTGATCCCAATGCGCTTTATACGGTTTACATAGGCAATAATGACCTGAAATCATACTTCAATCTAGCCCCTGCTTTACCTAACCTGGTTGATGCAACAGTAGCGGGCGGCGCTCCAAATCCGCTAAACCTTTCGCAAAGACAAGCAGCTTTAATAGCGCTTGGTTTTCAGGTCGAGCACTTTAACTCTGCCAGCCCAAAAGTAGGCGACTTTAACTTTAAGCAATACTACGAAAGCTTAAAAGTATTGAGCTCTTCTTCCGGGAGATTGCTTGATAGTATTAGATTGGTTAATGCGGCGGATTTTGTACCTGATTTTCCATTCGGAAATACCGGCTTTGAACATGTAGGCATGCGAGCATTCTTTGAAGCTCGTTATGGCGAGGAAAAGAAAAATCATGATCCATGCTACTGCTATGGTTACGCTCTTGATGATCCAGCCGATCCGCATAATCCTGATGAAGGCGGGCCCAAAGCATGATTAAAAGCGCATTCATTTTTTTTACTTTTGCAGTATTAATAATCTTTATGGCGAGTGACCTTGCTTTAGCACAGAGCTGTGCTGGCGGCACTATTCAAAACCAGTCTAATAGTTCAACTGCGACATTGAGCGATACTGCAAATGGACAATGTTTAATTAATTCTGGAACCATATCTCCGCCATCTGGTGGATATGGACTGTATGCATCCTTCAATAATTTCAGCATGCAAAACCTGGGGTCAATCAACTTGACTGGAACGGATAGCTCCGCATTAACAACAAATGGATACAACTCTCCGCTAACTACGAGTGGTTACATTTATAACTCTGGGACTATTATTGCTTCAGGTGCTGGTAACATTTACGCTATTTGGCCTTACAACAATACTGGAACAATTAACAGCATAGTGAACAGCGGTAGTATTCAAATGAATAATACTGGGCAAAGTGTAGGTATATTTGTTTACAGCGGTAATACTGTTCTGGAGCTTACCAATAGCGGTTCAATTACCATAGTTGGCTATTATAGCGCCATTGCAAATGGCGGCACCATAGCCGCATTAAACAATAGCGGCTCAATTGTTAGCACTGGGAATGGTCAGGGTATCCAAAATAATGCCTCTATAGGAACAATAAACAATACTGGAACAATCTCAGCAACAACGTCTGGATTTTATGGAGTGTCAAACAGCGGCACAATTTCTACTCTTAACAATTCTCAGGGCACGAGCAATACTGCTCTAACTTATACAGGTGCTTTGCCTTCGAACTACAACATCATTATTAGCGGTGCCTCTAGATACGGGAAATTAGCCGCTACAAGCGCTACTGGAACTACATCATTCGGCATTTACTCTGGTTCAGCCCCAGTTAAAGGCACTTACTCTAGTGTTCTATCTGGCATCACCTCTGGCAATCTGACCGGCGCTACTTCAGGTAACTACAATGGCTTTACTTGGCGTTTAAATAATTCGTCTGGCAGTATTTGGGACTTGATTGTGACAGGCGCATCCACCGCCGACACCCAACAATCTCTCGTCAATACCGCTTCCCAGCTTCAAAACACCTATACCCTCCAAAACACGGTATTGGCCAATAGCTTTAGTTACGACTGCACAGAGTTCGGTGCTAATGGAGTTTGTATAAGCGCAGGTGGTCGTAATACTGCTGTATCAGCAAGCAATGGTTTGAATAACACCAGTGCGCTATTGATCGCTGCTTATCGCCCACATCCAAACTATCGTATTGGCGCTTATGCAGATCAGAACTTGTCAGTAAACAATGCGGGATCAACAGTAAATCTTGGCAACAACACACCGTTGATTGGTTTGTTTGGTGCATGGAATGAACGTTTGGATGGTACTGGTACAGAAGTGAAAGTGTCTGCCGCTTACGTTCAAAAGAACACAACAGTTACTCGTCAAGTAGTTGGTACTAGCGAGGCTGGCAGTGGAAGCTCAAACTTAAACAGCCAAGGTGCACAAGTGGTTGCTAAGTATGGTTTTGGTGTTGCTGATAACAATGTAATTGTTAGTCCATATGTTGGCATTCGTTACACACAGAACAATATGGGTGGTTATACAGAAAACACTTCTAGTGCTGTAACAGCACCACTCACTTATAGCGCATTGAATACAAATGCCACCACTGCATTAGCAGGTATTGGTGCTCAATACCGCTTTATGCCTAAAGCGACTGCTTTTGCTAGTGCTGGTGTAGAAACGGATACCAACACTAACAATGGCACTTACAGTGCAACAGGTATCGTTGGTTTAACTCCAATCAACTTTAACCCTAACCCCGTTAAAACAAGACCAACAGCAATGCTTGGTGCTAGTTACGATATTGAAAAGAATCAGCGTTTAGGTATTACTGGTATCTATCGTCAAGAAGCATATCAAGCCACAGCCACTACGACTGTGATGGCAACTTATACAGTGGGTTTGTAAGCAGTTAATAACGAAGTTCATGTGGCCTTCAGTAATTAACCTGCTTCGATGGGTTTTTATTGATCAATACCCGTGCTATCAGATTTTCCCGACAAACAAATAGGTCGCCCAATCCTGAAGATCAAGTTAAGCTACAAGTGTCGCGAAACGCGACACTTGAATGCAAAATCTTAACCAACTTTTCTCTAAATCCAGTACATCCCAAGCTGCAGATGTAATTCATCTCCACCGTGGTTTAGTGAGCCTCTTTAAGAGATCTGGCAGCAAGCAATGGCAATGTCGGTTTAAATTGCCCAATGATCAATGGCATTCCATAAGTACTAGTGAGGTAGGTCTTGAAGAGGCTAAACAAGCCTCAATTGCGCTCTATGAGCAAACCATGGCTAAGATTAAGCAAGAATTAAGTCTCAAATCTAAGTCATTTAAGCAGCTAGCGGAAGAAGATTTATTGGCAATGGATATTGCCAATAAAGAAGGTAATGGCAAAGCCATCTTTAAAGATTACAAGTTTGTCCTCAATAAGTACCTCATCCCGTTTTTTGGCAAATTTCAGCTAAAGGAAATCACTCCCGATCTGGTTAGGGATTTTGAATCTTGGCGCCTATCCATGATGGGTAGAGATCCACAAGCAAGCACGAAACGTACTCATGCCACCACTTATAACCGAGTCATTGCCTTAGCTAGAGAGCAAAACCTGATTGCTGATACTTATCGGGTTCCCTTATTGGATCCCCATGGGTCTCCCGGTCAAACTAGACCAGCCTTTAGTAAAGAGGAGATCGCTCAATTATTGGGCTATATGCCTAGTTGGGAAAGTGTGGGTAGATCGTCTCGAACCAAGGAGATGCGACAGTTGTGTCGATCTTATGTTGAGTTCTTGCTTTATACGGGGGCAAGGCCTGGAACGGAGTTAAAGCCCATGCGTTGGAAGCATTTGCAATGGCATTGGATTGGTGAGCAGCGGTATTTAAAGGTCTGGCTTTCCGGTAAAACAGGCCCTCGGTATTTAATTGCTAAACATTTGGTAGTGGATTGCTTGGAAAGATTAATCATTTGGCATCAGTTGCCGTATAAAGACTTAAATGAAGTGATTGAGGCTAGATTGGATAGGCTGATATTTACTTTCCCAAGAGGGGTTCAGCCCTATAACTTTAATCCCCAATTTGAAAACCTCTTAAAGGAATGCAATTTATTGAAAGATGTAGCAGGGCGTAATCGCAGTTTATATAGTCTGCGCCATACCTATGCCACATTCGCACTAGCTGAAGGTGTTGATATGCACACCTTAGCTAGGCAAATGGGTACTTCTACTTTAATGATTGAGCGTCATTACTCAAAATTGACTCCAATGATGGCAGCTGCAAAGCTAGCTTAAATCTCAAATTTTCCGATATGTAATTCCTCACATAAAAAACTTTCAATATCTGCCCTCAGTTCAACTTGCTCTTTCCCATCGATAATGTCGGAAATCAGCTGGGGGAAATCATCGTTTGATATGTGCCTGGAATCGGTTAATGCTTGATAACGATCTCTGGATTTGGTGTAGTAGTAAAGCGCCTCGTTAAATAAGGCCTCCATTTCATGAAGATCAAGCAGGGCGCTTAAAGCTGCCCGAATGCATAGAGCCGAATTCTTGTTCATGAGCCAATAAATGGAGCAATCCTTATCGGCTAGGCTAGTAGCAATAAATTCGACATGTTTAAGATTGCCAATAACCATGTAGGAGCGATTTGGTCCCGTAAAGTTGAGATACCCATCTAAAATCTTGATGGCATCAAGCTCAGAATCAATTGTCCCAATTGGTTTTGAATGCCCGCGTATGTAGATCTTCTGTGAAGATGAACTGATCATCTGAAAGTATTCTTGATCTAAACCATGGTTAGGGGTGTCAAAAACAAAGACTGTTCTAGGGTAGCGCATATTAATTCCATATAAGTACTAGCCACTGGGGCTAGTACTGGTGTGGTCAAGCAGCCATCAAGGGGTTAATGGGTTCGGGGGTAGAAGACGTCTCAATAATTCCGCCAGGATTGCTCGGGGGATTACAAACGGATCCAACAAAGTCCTCAAGACGCTCTAGGAGCTTTCTATTACTGGAGCTCACTTGCAATTGCGTGGTGAGAATCTTGAGTAATTGATCATCTGGTAGAGCAACACCTTCTTGTTGCATGATCCACTGTGCTCGGGAAAGCCAGTCTTTTGCTGTTACTGGAGGCACCATAACGCAGCTACTACGATCGCGCAAAGCAACATCGACTTGGTCAATATAGTTCGTTGTAAAGATGAACTGGGTATGACTAATCATGTCATCAATAACATCCCTAAATGCAATCGCAGCTTTAGGTGTGAAATTAATTTCATTGGAAATGATGTAATTACGCTTTTGATCATTGATCGTAAACACTTGATAAAACATCGTGTGATCTTCAAACATTTGCATGACATCGTTGATCGAATTAAATTCAACCGCTTTAAGACGGGTAACTTCAGCCTTTTTACCCTCAATTGCGTCTGGTAATAGATTGGCAATCGTGGTTTTACCAGTACCAACCCCGCCATGAAGTATTAATGGCTTTAAGTTCCGTCCGTTAATGTATTCAGCTAGCTTGTTTTTGAGAGTGATGCTACCTAAAACAACTTCATCGAGAATCTTAGGTGCATATTTGAGTGCGAAGCTCATGGTATTTCCTTTCTAATTAGGTAAAAGCAGGGGCGGTTGATCAGTCCCAAACCCCTGTCAAATAATGAACAATGACTTATGCCATCTCTTTAAAGTACGCTTGATTAGCCGCTTCGGTGACCGCCGCTTGCGCCGCGATTTCAGCTTGGGCTTTAATGTGCTCCTCGACCTTATTGAGCAGCTCTTGCGCGATCTTGCGAATCGCTTGCTCAATCATGGCGCCAGACGAGCCCGGAACAACACTTAAGACTTGTGTTTGTCCGCTAGCTAACATCTTGCCAATCAGCAAGGTGTATTCAGCGGAGTCCGCAGGGTGCGCTAAAGCGGTTTTGGGTACCAGAGCTAAGGGATGCTGCAATTGACTAACTAATAATTGCTTTACCTCTGCCACTTTAGCGTCTAACTGACCACGCTTTTTAATGGTTTCGTCGGTAACGCCTTTGGTGGAAGCGACTTCCTCGACGCCGCCTACTTTAGCTACCCATTCGGCGAAATTAGCCACTGAAACCGCCTCTTTGGCTGCTACCCTTAAAGCGCGGGAATAGCTGCTTGCGCGGCGGCGCTCGGCATTAAATACGTACTTTACGATCAAGGTCAACACCGGAGTGCTTGCTTGAACTTTAGTGCCGCGGGCTTCTAATGTGACTTTGATGCTCTCTAGCACTATTTTCTCGGCGGGACTTCCCTTGATTTCGTAATACATGCCAAGGCAATCCGAGAGAAGGGCGTAAAGCCCTTTGTTAGATTTGTCGTAAAAGTCACGTTGCCAAACTTGACGACGACTTGCTAACGCATCGAGTTTTACCAATGTCGCGCTAGCGATTTCATGCTTCTGATTTGCTGTGATTCTCATGTGCTGCTCCTTAGTTAAGTTAAGTGTCAACTCAACTTGGGTTTAAAAGGTATTGCAGCGCGCGCTTTGTTGAGTTGACGAAAGCAGTTTAATTTTTTTGGTATTTTTCATGCAAATCACCACGTTGTTTTATTTCCTTGACAGAAAAATGCGAAAAATCGGAGCCACGTGTTTATTAGCTTTGCGGGTGTTTTTGTTTTTGAAGAAAAAAATCGTAAAAAACTCTTTTTGAAAAATTATTGAAAAATGAAATCACAATTTCCGTTATGAATTTACAGAAAAATTGCTCTATATTTTTTATCTATCGTAAGTGAAAAACTGTTCTGATAAATAAAAAACCAGCCTGAAGTGGGCTGGTTAATATGAGTACAGCAGAAGGTGTTTGGTTAAGAATTAGCTTGTCTTTGCTTAATCAGTTCGGCAGCTGGGATGCGAACTACTTTACCGTTTATTGAAGTCACAATCGCGGTATTGGTTTGGATGGCTAGATCAATAGCTGCTTTGCCAGCACGTTGCATAGCATTGTAGGATCCAGCGATATCGGGATCGGGGGAATTGCGAATATCTTTAGTAGAAGTTTTCATAGTTAGCTGCAATCTACTTGCTCTGGCGGGGTGGTATCACCGTTTAACACTACCCATGAGTTTACTGCCTTTTGGTATTCGGGTAAATTCCGCAATCCAGCTGTAAAACGCCTGCGAATGACCTCTTCGGGGATATTGTGGCCACCTTGCGCCACCCGCTCTGCAACACGAGAAATTGCTAATTCTGGCGAGCTTAGGCCAATAAACCAAAGTTTGACCATATAACCCCACCTTTTCCATTCTTCAATACGCTGAAGATAATGAACACCAGATAGCGTAGTTTCAAAAGCAAAGCTCTCACCAGCTTCAGTGCATGCATCGATCTCTTGAAGCATCAACCTAGCTGCTTTAAAAGAAGCGGTTTCAGGATTAAATGGGGCTAATCCAGCAGCAATCAGATCGGCATTAATAAAGCGATAGGTATGCGCCTCTAAAGGCAAGAAGGTTTTAGCAAATGTCGTTTTGCCAGCCCCATTGGGGCCGGCAATGATGATGATTTTTTTCTCAAAATTCATGATTACCATTTTACCGCTCTATTGGAAGTCCTAGATGAGCTCAACGGCGTTTCTCTTTTGCTCATCGTTTACATCGATGTACCTTTGGGTTACAGCAATCGATCTGTGGCCTGCCAGACTGGCTAAGATTCGCACGCCGATGCCTTTATTGGCCAAAGTGGTAATAAAGAACTTTCTTCCCGAGTGACTGCTGCCGCCGCTAATGCCGACATTCTTATAAAGCTGATGAAACCAGACACATAAGCCATTAGGGCTAAAGCGTAGGCGGTGATCGGTATGGAAAAACGGGATATCTGCTCCTTTAGCGTGTCTTGTCGTTAAGTAATTGGCGAGTTCCGTTTGCAAACGCTGGGAAACGAACACAGTTCTGGGATATTTGCCCTTAGTCTGCGCTGCACTGAGGCGAATCTCATTTTTAATGGTGCCATCGGGGTTCACTACATCACCCATCGTTAAAGAGGCTATTTCGGCGACGCGAAGGCCTCCTAAAAAGCTGGTAAGAATGATGGCTCTATCGCGTAGAGCGTACTTTTTGGTGCTGACATACTCTAAAACTTGATCTAGCTCTACCTGAGTAAGTGTTTTTGCTTGTGCCATATAAATCTCCTGTCATAAATAAAAAGTGCGCTAATAAAAGCTTGTAATGCAGTATGTTTTCTTAAGGGAAAAAGGTCGACCTCAGTTTGTTTGTGAAGTGTCACGTAACAGGACAAATTGACGAGACACAGATCTTCCAAGAATCAATGACTTACAAGATCGGGTTAAGAATATGTGAATATTCTTAGCCTCTTTCTTTCTATAAGTATTTAGCTGAATCTTCTGAATATCGTGGGATTAAGACGACAAAAATCCCACGATGCTAGCAAACACCTCAAATCACTGGATAGCGTGTTTTTGTAGGTTCGCTAGTGCTTGCTTATATCCCCCGGAAAATACACCGTTTGTAGACGGTTTTTGAGGGGGATTTAGCTCGGATTGCGTAGTAGCTATCAGTGCAGGAGTAGGTTTGCCGGGAACTCTGGCAATACAACCTCTAACGGGTAGCTCCCAATACTCATTAATCCCATGGGCGGTATCGTTAATTTGTATGGTGATTCTGTTGTAGTTCATATCTAAGGCTGCGTACCCCTCAACAGCATTCTTCACCCCATTTGCGTAGTGATAAATCCAGCTCATTAAAACCCCATCTTCATTTGTGGGGATATTGTTTAAGCGTGAAGCCATTTCCACATGTATAGGGCTTTTGGGAAAGTTAAACCATGCCTCGATCTCTTCAAAATCCACTAAATACTTGGCATAGGGATCCATGATCTCTAATGTGCCGTTGTAGATGGCTTTGCGATATTGACCTTTTGCGTAGGTAGTTCCGTATAGTTTGTTTTCCCATAAGCGGGCTGTAATCTCTTTCATTTTTAATCTCCTTGAATGTTGAAAGAAGTCGCGGTGTTGCTTGAGATGCAGGGAGTAGCAGAGACAAAAGATAGTTGCTGTTGCGTGAGTTGCTGTTCAGAGCTACTCATTTGTCCCCAATACAGCAACTAACTGCAACTTATTTCTTAATCGCATCTCAATGCAACTCATTACGCGACTCGTAAATATTTAGCCCTCGTTAATAAAAACCGTATTTTTTCTGTCCAAAATTAGCCGATTTGCTTGTGATCCAAAAACAGGTCGACCAAAGCGCCATATCGAAAACACACTTAATGAGCCCATTAACTACATAGGAGAATCAAATGAGCCAATTAAGTAATCTCAAGCTAGTAGCAGTAAAAAAGCCTCGCAATATGCCAGTAATCGTTATTCGCAGGAACAAACTCGGATCAAAACTCTGGGAGCAGATCCAGTTGGCTAAGAGCCAGCTAGAAGGAACCCCATTTGTAGTCATGAAATATAAAACTGTGAAAGATCGCGAAACGGGACTACGTAAGCAAGTGGAGGTGCCTAAGCGGATTAAGCCATGGTGGTTCCAAAGTGAGGAGGGCAAGGTCTGCTTTTCGGTGAGATATGGAAGTTGCACATTAGAGCTATCTAAAGGAAAGCCTAGTGTGGAGGTAGCTAGCGGAGAGGATCTAATAAAAGCCCTTGAATCCATTAAAGCGGCAGTAGAAGCAGGGGAGCTCGACCAACAAATCGAAGTGGCCAGTAGCAGTTTACGTAGCGGCTTTAAGCGTTAGTCTCAAGGGGTGCGTTGACACCCCATTTTTTTATCAGGATTTACCCTGTTGCATCATATCTATGTAATAAGCCTGGGTTAAAGTTTGCAATAACTATTAAAAACCATAAGGGGTTTTCCATGGGCTTTTGAGGATGGGTTGGACTTATCTTTTTCACGATCGTTGGTTTGAATCTCATTCAGTGGGGTATTCGAGTCAATGATGAAGCAAAGGCTGAGGAAGAGACCAGGGCAAATCAAAAAAAGATAGCAGACGCACAAAAGGAGATGGAGCGAATCCGAAGCGAAGTTATTGGAGATTTAAACAAAAGCTGGGAAAAAAATCGCTCCGAATATGTAAATGCCCTCCAAAGCGGGGATGGCTTTTTAGCGACAGCAAAAGGTCGGGATTTTTACTCCTGCAATAGAAGGTATCGCGGGAATGGAAATCAGAGTCAAGTCATTGAAGATGAAATTCGTATTAAAAATGAAGTTGCCAAGGGAAAAGCTGAGCGTGTTAATCCTCTTGGGCTTGAGGAGCTCGATAACGAAGAGCTTAGAGATCGGCTTGAGTTTTTGACTAAATAACTTTATGAAACGATATAAAGCAACAGTCAATGCGGCAGGAATGTGGGTGGAAACAATCCTCTATGCCCAAAACCAAGCTCAGGCATATAAGTTGTTTCAAGCCATATTCGGATCTAATAATGTGCCACATCAACCACTACAGATTGGTTAATCATGCGATTTAATGAAATTGCTCCACAAAAGCCTCTAAATCCAGAACAAGCAAGACTTAAATCGATGAAAGATCGCGTCAAACGAGATCAAGAGGCTGTAAAGGCTGAGCGGGCAAGGCAAAAGATTAAGTCTGGTCAAGATGCGTTAGTGAAATCGCATCAAGTCTAGTTTTCTCTGTATTCAAAATACCAATATCAATCAAATTTACTAATAGAGGCTGAAAGTGGCTAATTGCTCTAACTGCGGTAGATTCATGGATGGCTGGGGAAGTATCTGTGGGGTTTGTAAAGATAACGCAAAGATTCAAGAGGGACAGGCTGATATGCAACGTCAGCTTCGGGAAGATGCAAGGGAGGCTGCTAGGGCGGCAGAGCGACACCTTGAGGAGGTTCGCTCAGCAAAGTGGCAGGCTAGCGCAAACCATGAAGAGGCAATGCGAGCTGAGGCTGATCGTTTAGATGAGCTCCAAAAGCAAACTCAAATCTTACTAGAGGGTCAAATTACCAATGAAGAGGCCTATCAGCGTGGGTTTGATTTAGAAGATGAGTATCTAAATTTATTGCTTACTGAAGACGGAAGAGTTTATTGGGAAATCTATGAGCCTTATTTAGTAGCCAGACTTAATGCAGCTTATGAAAAGGGTGCTCAAGATAGATTGGAAAAAGAGTTTGAATCCAACTATCCCGGATTGGAGTACATGAAGCAAGAGGCATTTGCTCATGGCTATGCAGGCAGTAGAAATTGCAGCATTGTTTACTTGCATCATCTTCTTCATATCTACCCAGCTAAGTTAGACATCCTCTCGGAAACGAGGCTAAAGCAAACCACAAATCAAGAAACGGGCAAGCTTGAGTGGCAATGGATACCCGTTTATATGAGTGAGGAGTTAAATGATGCTTATGATGCTGGCGCTCAAAAATACTTAGATGAGCAAAATACCGCTGAATTAGTAGCTGAGCGACTTGAAAAAACTAAAGCAGATATAAAACAGGCGGAAGAGTCCGCACGGCAAGAAGCAGAAGCAAATTTAGCAAGGCAACAAAATGATAAGGCGGGCTATAAAAAGAAACTTTATGCTGCATTCGCAACGTTAGTTGTTGGGCTAATTGGTTTATTTGGCTATTGGAAGTACGACGAATCTAGAACTTCATATTTGGCATTACGTGAAACACTCCAGAAAGAAGGTTGGAAGCCTTTAGTGAGGCCGCCAGTAGTAAAGAATTGGAAAAAGCCATTTCCTGAGGTGCTGTCATGTTACGAAGGCTATTGTGAATCGGAATTTGTAAACAAAAATAAGCCTAATAAAGTTCGTCAAGTTGTTTATGAGTATTGCGGTCATCCATATGGTAGTGAGTGCACGTTTCTAAATCCAAAAGACTTTATGCGCACTTACAGTGACACAATTGTTAGCAGAAAAAAGTCGGATGAAGATTACGAAACTACTCGCAAGCATTTTGAGGCATATTAGCGCTTGAATTGCTTAATGGAATAGATGAAAAAGATTGACTCAAAAATCCCAGGGAAGCCAAAACCAACGCTTGAAGACTTGCTTAAGACCAGTCAATTGGTGAAAGGGAGGGATATTCTTGAGCGTAAGCGGTTGATGGATGAGGATATTGAGTTTGAGCAGAGAAACCGCAGGAGTAGAGCGGGGAAAGCCTAGTTTGTCGGGAAACACGACACCTTGATGCGCAAAGAATTAAGTATGTTTCTCACAGACGAAATTCTTTTGGCGGGATGTTAGAATCATTACGAACCTACAAATAGACCTTTTGTCGTAGATTCGCGACATGTGAAGTAAATGGGTGGGGCTATGCCTCGTCCGTAATCTTTTCTTAGTTAACTGTGCGTACTAATGCGTCGCATATGAGTATTTGTAGGTTCTTTTTTCCAGGTGACTGATGACCTTATTGGCTGGCCTTAAGTCTGCACGTACCATTCAGGATGTGGCTCGTCTACTTAATACGAAAGCCAGTGCCCTGGCTTTCATGTTGTACAAAGAGAGCCCCGATACCTTATACACAGAATTTTCAATTCCAAAGAAGTATGGTGGTTTTAGGGCTATTGCTGCGCCCATACCAAAATTAAAGCTTGTACAGAGAAAATTGGCGGATATATTGCAAATCTGCTTACAAGAAATTAACGAGAAAGAAAATTATTCCGATAAGGTTGCGCATGGATTCAAGAGAGGCCGCTCTATCGTTACGAATGCGCAATGCCATAAAAGAAAAAGGTTGGTTTTTAACCTAGACCTAGAGGATTATTTTGGCAGCATTAATTTTGGAAGAGTGCGTGGGTTTTTTATGGCAGATAGAAACTTTCAGCTGCATCCAAGCACAGCCACTATCCTTGCTCAGATTGCATGTTACAAAAATTCGCTACCGCAAGGGAGTCCTTGTTCTCCAATTATTTCGAATTTAGTGGGCAATATATTAGATGTTCGTTTAGTGCGGCTAGCTAAGGAGAGTGGTTTAACTTATACAAGGTACGCCGACGATTTAACTTTTTCCACAAACGCTCAATCTTTTCCTGAAAGTATTGCAGTTAGTTCGGCCGACAGCCTGCATTCCTGGATGGTTGGGAAAGGTTTGAATGAATTAATTGAAAGAAGTGGTTTTAGAGTCAATTCTTCTAAAGTAAGGGTTCAATATAGACACTCAAGGCAGGAGGTAACAGGCTTAGTTGTAAACAAGAGGGTTAATATTCCTTCTACATATAGGCGCAAAGTCAGAGCAATGGTGTATTCCTTGGTGACCGAGGGATATTTTGAATTTAAAGAAATTGGTGAAAAGGATGCGGAAAGCGCCCAGCCTACTAAAAAAGGTTCTTTAAACCAGCTGCATGGTATGTTGAGTTATATATATCAGCTCGACAGTAGTAATAGGAAAGAGCTTTCAGCGGCTAATTTTAAAGATGGAGTGCCTGTATCCGAGAGGGATGTTCCATTAACCACCACAGAAAAAGTATTTCGTCGATTTCTGTTTTTTAAAAATTTTTATTCCACGCAGAAGCCTGTGATTATTTGCGAAGGGAAGACAGATAATATTTATCTGCATTACGCCTTATTAAGTCTGGCTACAAGATTCCCAAATTTAGTCGTGAAACAGGCGCAAAAATATTCATTTGCTTTTTCGCTTCACAGGTACTCCAGAAGTAGCACTGAACGCATTTTAGGTATCCAAGGCGGATCTGGAGATTTGAAGATGTTTATGCTGAATTATCTTACTTCCTATAATTTTTTTAAGGTAAAAGTTAAGAAACAGCCAGTAATATTACTAATCGATAATGATGATGGTGCAAATGATATTTTCTCTATGGCAAAGAACTATTTGGGTTATAAGCCCACTGGTCAGGAGCCATTTCTCCATGTAGACGGAAATTTGTATTTAATGCCTACGCCTTTATTAAATAGCAGAACTAAATCAACAATTGAAGATTTTTTTGATGACAAAGTTAAATCTGTTCAGGTAAGTGGCAGGAGTTTTGATCCTAAAAGGAAGCACAATGGCTCTGCCAGTACTTATGGAAAAAATGAGTTTGCCAGGGAGGTTGTTGCCAAACAGGCAAATTCAATAGATTTTTCAAAATTCTCATATGTATTTAAAAATATAGAGGACATAATTGCCGACTTTCAAAGCAAAGTGGCTGCAGGAAAAATAAAACCTTAAGTTTCTAAGTTCCCTCTAGAGAAGCTCACGGTCACCCAGCGCCTCCCATCCCCACCCAATTAACGCCTGCAAGATTCCGCATTAGCCGTAATTCAGCTACTGGCGCTGAGATTAAGATCCCTGCGGCCAAGACGGTTAAGTTCACTGCTGGCAAGGTATTTAAAGACGCTGTCAATAAACGCAAATAAGGATTTGTTGGGCACTTTGTCCAATAGTTGCTTGAGCCTTACCCCAAGCGAAGCTTGTTTTATGAGTAAATGAACAGTAGACTGTTATCCAGTCTATTCCATGACTATTTGTATCTTGTGCCCGCCATAATGGCGGGTATTTTTTTGTTCTGCTAATTTCTGATTTGCAAATCATCGGTGATAATGGGCAAAACATCTATGAGGGGTGCCACCTTGAATCGAATCATGCTGCTAGCCAAATTACATCGGGTCACTGTTACCGAAGCCGATTTGCATTACGAAGGGTCGTGTGGAATTGATGAAAACTTGCTTGAGGCTGCAGGCATGAAAGAGTTTGAGAAGATTGAGCTTTACAACATCAATAATGGCGAAAGATTTTCCACCTACATCATTAAGGCGCCTCGAAATTCAGGGGTGATTTCATTAAATGGGGCTGCCGCAAGAAGAGCGCATGTCGGTGACCATTTGATTATCTGCACTTATGGGCAAATACCCGATTCTGAGCTAATAAACTATTACCCCAAGATTGTTCTGGTGGGTGATCGAAATCAAATAGCCAGCATTAAGACTTCTGATGGCTAACCCTTGTTATCAAAATACTTAGGTTCCAACTTCAAGTCCTGGTGGGCTCACCAGAAATGAAAATACCAATCTCGGGGTAGTTTTGTTTTGTCGGTTTACCCGACGAACAGCATGACCAAGTGTCGCATTTCGCGACACTTCTACCAAATATCCTATAAATGCTTATAGTCTATACGACCCCCTGCGTCTTCCATCATATCCCATCACGGTCCAACAGATCTTCTATTGGGTGAAAACGGTGACCAACATATTCCATCCAACCAAAAGAAAAGGGACTACATTTTAATAGTTTCTCGGTATTATTGGCGGGGCGTTTAGCCGGAAGATTTGCTACAGGGATTTGCTTTAAAGGGTCTAGATCGCTCCGGCATTATGAATATTTGAGGTGGTTTAGTTAAACGCTGTAAAGGGGTGAGAATCCACCCCCAACAGTTCTCAAATTTGTTGTTTGCCCTTGATATATGCGAGTGGCTGAAATAAGGGAGGTGCCTTCAAATATATAGTCTCTAATATCCACTTTTAAGCTAAGCTCATTACCATCAACAGTGATTGTTCGCTTGCTTGGAGGAATAATTTTTTGTGCGATATAGCTTTTATCTTTAATTTGGCCCCATACGCCTTTAGTTAATTTATCGCCTCTATAGACAGCGCGACTTCCAAATCCTTGGCTAGGTTTGAAAAAGTAATCTTTTCGATTTAGCCAAAGAAACTCTTCATTTTTAGCGGAAACCTTGATGGTTTTTGGGATATGACTTAGGAGTATTTCTTTGATGGCGGAGTCAATCCCTAGGGTATCAAGCTGCTCTTGATTGCTCAATATGCAAAGATTATCTTTATTGGCAAATACTGCATGATTAAAGGGATTGGGGGTAATGGCTGCAAGATCCCCAAGGTAGGCCTCCCGTAGAACGGAGTACGCGGGCCCTTGAAAATAAAAGTCAGTTGTTCGGTTGTAGATTAGATCGATTTCAGTTTCACCAAAGCAAACTTTGTTAGTTTGAATGATCAAATTATCTGGGGAGGCAATAATTGTCTTAATTCCATGCTTCTGAAAAAGAGCTTGGAATAATAAAAACTCGGGATATAAAAATTGCTCTGTTGGATTTTCATCAACAATGGCAATCGTTTTTAATTGGGCGTGAGGATCGTTTTTAAAGGATCTCCACTCTTGAGAAAACATATTTAGAAAACTTTCATATATTTCATCAGGCATATTTCGTTTGGCCAGGCTTCTCCCCACGGGTTCACAGCAATTCTTTGATGCGCCAATCTCAAGGGTGCAAATCATGGCACCACCCGCATTTGTATTGATTTCAATCAATTGTGGGCCGTTGACTCCCAAATGGAAATCAAATCCATAAAAAACGCCACTAATATTTTGTCGATGTCTAGCGATTTCTGGGGCATTTTCAAGGACTAGCTCTTGAAACAAAGATGTGCCGCAAACTGTAAAGACTGCTTTGGCTAATGTTTCCATTTGGTCTAGAGCGGCGCGTTCAATAAATACTCCGCTTTTAGATAGCATGGAGCTTATTTTTGTCGCAGCTATATCTGCAAGCTCAAGATTGCTAATGAGGTGATGTACTTCAACATCTAGCTTCTGTTCATCTACGCTGATGCAACTGCAGTGGGCGTTGAGTTCGGCGGCTTTATCTGACATGGGTTTTGGAGATATTGAAGTTTATACAAGCTGTATTCGAGTAATTTACCATTCTCTATTAAATTACTTAGCTTTGGTTTCGAACCAGGGCGCAAGAATTAAAATCAAAAGGACAGCCTTGGTTTTTGGCTGTAAATTTTGTCAACCCTCACGATGTAATGTATTTTAATTCTGATTTGCCGGGTGAAAATATTCAAGGAAAATCGCACTCCTTGAATATTGCCAGGGCACCTCAAGATGAAATATACAGCGCGACATGGGATGCTCCTTTGCCGTCCACAAGATCTCAGTCACTCGATGCTCCTGGTCGTCCGGTTGGTCAAAAAATATATCAAGCAATACAAGATTTAATGGTGGGTCAATGGCCAGATGAGGATCGTCGTTGGAAAGCGCTTCAAGATTACTATTTCAATGCAATTCGTGACTGCGATCTTCGCGTGCAATCTGTTTTAGATATTCTTAAACAAAATGATATGGAAAAAATACCATTATCATTTTCAATGCTGATCATGGTGAGCTGGCAGGGCATCATCAGTTGCGAGGCAAGGGAACAACTGCTTATCGACAACAAAATCATATTCCGCTCATGATTGTTCATCCCGCATATCCTGGAGGGTCAGAGTGCAAAGCCTTGACCTCTCAGCTTGATATTGCCCCAACTATTATTGGCTTAACCGGCTTGAATGAAAAAGCAAGACAAAAGGCTAGTGTTGGATTGCAGGGAAGGGATTTTTCGAGGCTATTGAAGAATCCTAATCAGGCAAGCATTGATACTTTGCGCCCCTCGATATTATTTAATTTTGACATGCTCTCATATCAAGATGTTCGCTGGGCTGGAATGACTATTGATACAAAGAAATATCACTCTCTTACTTCAAGTCAGCAATTGGCAATGCTTGAAAAGTATCCGCCTAATTTTTCAAATCGAACATCTATCAGAAGTTATTTTGACGGACGATATCGGTTTTCAAGATATTTCGCTCCTAATAACTTTAATACTCCAAAATCTCTTGAAGAGTTAATGGCAAATAATGATCTTGAAATTTACGACCTCCACAATGACCCTGAGGAAGTCCATAATTTAGCTTTAGAAATAAATAAAAATCATGAGCTTATTTTCTTCTTGAATCAAAAACTAAACGAGATCATTGCCACAGAGGTGGGTGTTGATAATGGCCTGTATATGCCTATCAGAAATGGAAAGTGGTATTTTGGCAAAGTCGAGTCTTAATTTCTCTTAATCTAAATTTCATTAAGTTTTTTTGGTGCCCATGCCTACTGCAGCAAAAAAAGAAATGGCTTAAAAGATATTTCGCCTTCAAAGCCATATATATCTTGGTCGGTCGGGCGAGATTAGAGTTTCCCGTTCCAAGGGTTAAATTACTTTTTCATTCTTCAGGCGATTAATTTCTTCTTCTGAAAATCCAAGAGCTGTATAGAAGGATTGATTATCTTCACCAGTTTTAGGGCCAGTTTTAATTGGGATATCTAAAATCTCAGGAATTCTGGGTACTGCACAGGGTGCTGGGATGCTTCCCAATTCAGCATCATTTAGTCGAATAATCCCTTGCCTAGCTTTAACTTGAGGATCTTTGAGGACATCCTCAATGTCATATACCTTTGTGTATGGAATATCTGACTCATTTAATGTAATCTCAACTTGTTGATAGGTGTTGTTCTGAAACCAGCCAGCAATTCCGTTATCTAGCTCTATTACGTTTTTGCAGCGCTGAGGATTACTTGTGAATCTTGGATCATCTATCCATTCTGATTTGTTGATGGCGTTGCATAATCTCTTGAATATTGCATCCGAGGATGCAACCAGGGTTACCCACTTTCCATCCTTGGTCTGATACATATTTGATGGGGCGGTATAGCTTGCTCTATTGCCTTCATGCTTTCGGTTGATGCCCAAGAATTCATATTCAACAGCAAGAGGGTCTAGCAGTCTAAATAAAGCTTCAGTTGCAGATAGATCAATTTCAAATCCACCCTGAGAGGGGTCTCTCCTTAACGATGCTATGGCTGAAGCAATGCTAAATGCCCCAAACAGGCCCGCAATTAAATCTCCAATAGGCAGGTTTGGATGCTGTGGGCCACTTTCGGAAGTGCCAATGAGATTGGTTAATCCACTCATGGCTTCAAATATTCTGGCAAACCCTGGACGTTCTGCGTAGGGACCAGTTTGTCCAAATCCAGTTAATCGGAGAACTAGTAAATTTGGGTTGACTTTTAATAGGGTTTTCAAATCAAGCTCCCAGCGATCTAATGTGCCAGTTCTGAAGTTTTCTACTAGTACATCGGTATCTTTCAGAATCTTTAGAAATATTTCCTTACCTTTCGGGTTCCTTACATCAAGGGTAATTCCTTTTTTTCCGCGATTTACTGTTTTCCAATAGAGCGCATGCTCAGACGTAGTTGGCGCCAATCCTCTAAGGGCATCAGATCCATTGGGTAGCTCAATTTTTGTCACATCTGCTCCAAGGTCGCCGCATAGGGTTGAGGCAAATGGGGCGGCAATTACTGTTGATAAATCAATAATGCGCACATCTTTAAGTAATGGGGGGCGAGTAGTCATGTAAACACCAAGCAAATAAAAAGGGATTAAACCGAAGTTATTTTTTATTGTGCCACTGTTTCGCACAGCGAAACAAAGGATAAAATGAATTGTGGATTTAATCAAAAAAGAAGATGATCTCTCTATGTCAAATAGCGTGAACTGTCATGATTGATCGTCAATTTGCAATCAATTTAAGCAGGGGTCTGGAGGTGCTTCGTGCATTTACCCCGGCTGATCAGCTTTTGGGGAATCGCGAACTTTGCGAACGAACATCACTACCTAAGGCAACCATTTCGCGTTTGACTTACACCTTAGAGAGGTTGGGATATTTATTGCGAGTTGAGCGATTGCAAAAATATCGTCTTGGTCCTGGTGTACTGATGTTGGGATACCCAATGTTGGCCAGCATGGATATTCGCCATCTTGCCAGACCTCATATGGAAAAGTTAGCTGCCAAGACGAAGTGGACAGTTAACTTAGGGATGCTAGGGCGCTTGGAAGTGGTTTATGTGGATGCTTTGCGTTTGGATAAGAAGAACTTTCTCAAGCCTGATATTGGAAGTAGCCGACCTTTGCTTACAACTTCAATTGGGCGGGCATTATTGCTTGCATCGACAGGGGCGGATCAAAAAGCAATCTTGAATCGCCTAAAAATAGCCGACCCATCTCAGTATCGACGAGACATTAGCTGCTTTTATCGCGATCAAGAATTTTATGAAAAAAATGCCTATTGTTTAAGTAGAGGGGACTGGGAAGGCGATGTATATGCCGTAGCGGTACCACTGCGTGTGGGGAGTAGCGATGATCCTCTGGTTGCTCTGAATTGCACGATTAGTGGCGCAAAGCTTTCGCAAGCTGATATTGCTAAAACGGTTATTCCACATTTATTTGAGGCAAAGCGCAATATTGAACGAGATGGCGGGGTAACTTATATGAATAGAGGGCGATAAGTGATTAATGATATTGAAGTTAACAATAGGCGATTAGAGAATATTCGCCGTTTTGTTCGAGAGGTGGCAATTCCTGCGGAGGCCCAGGTTGTAGAAGAAAATAAGATTCCTGAATCTATTGTTAATCAGATGAGGGCTAATGGCTATTTTGGATGGAGCATCCCCAAAGAGTACGGTGGAAGTGGCTTAACTACAGAAGAGTTGGCGCTTGCAAATATTGAGTTATCGCAGGCCGCCACTGCATTTAGGGCACGTGCTGGCACGAATACTGGTATTGGATCTGAGGGTTTGGTACAGGATGGAACCCGCGCCCAAAAAGAGCAGTGGTTGCCAAGATTGGCATCGGGCGAGATTACTGGATGCCTTGCTTTAACGGAGCCAGAGGCCGGATCGGATGCAACAGCATTGCAATCTACTGCAGTAAGTGATGGAAATAATCAATTTTTAATCAACGGCACAAAACGCTACATTACCAATGCGCCGATTGCTGATCTATTTACGGTTTTTGCAAGAACGGATTTAAATGATTTATCCCACAAAGGGATTACCGCATTTTTAATTTCGAGAGAAACTCCAGGAATATCGACGGGTCTAGAACATAAGAAAATGGGGCAATCTGGATCGCCGGTATCTGAAGTGTATTTAAGTAATGTTCTCGCAAGTTCTGACAATGTATTGGGTGGTCAATTAGGCATGGGTTTTGCAACAGCCATGAAGGCCTTGAATAAACAGCGCATCAATTTAGCGGCATTATGTATTGGGCCAGCTATTCGATTGTTGGATGAAGCCTTAAGACATGTGAAAACTCGTGAGCAGTTTGGTAAGCCAATATCAGAGTTCCAGCTAATTCAGGCAATGCTGGCGGAAAGCAAAGTGGAGATTGAGGCTGCAAAAAGCCTGGTGCTAGAAACAGCAAGATCACGAGATCGAGGCGAGGATGTCACTACCCAAGCATCAATTTGCAAATACTATGCCTCTGAAATGTGCGGCAGAGTGGCAGATCGAGTGGTTCAAATTTTTGGTGGCGCGGGGTATTGTGCTGATATCGGGGGTCCGATAGAAATGTTGTACAGAGATGTGCGTTTATTTCGCCTGTATGAGGGCACTAGTCAGATTCACCTGCTTAATATTGCTAAGCGAATTTTGAAGTAATTCTTAAGGAAATTTTTTATGAAAAAATATATTGTTAGTGCAATTTGCATTGCGTCATTATGTGTCGGAGTGGCAAATGCACAGGAATGGCCAAATCGATCAATACGATTCATTTCCCCATTTGCACCTGGGGGTTCTAACGATATCGCCACAAGAGTGATAGCTGAAAAGCTAAGCCCGAAACTTTCACAAGCGATTATTGTTGAAAATAAGCCTGGCGCGAATATACGCATTGCCTCAGAAATGATTGCTAAGGCAGAGCCTGATGGTTATAACTTCATTATGGTGGCGGCGCCACACACAACTAATCCTGCTTTATATGGACAGCTTCCTTATGACACGGTGAAGGATTTCACTCCTATTATCCAAACGGTAAGAGCTCCACTGTTTTTAATGGTGCCTGCTAATTCACCAATCAAGAATGTCGCAGAACTTCTAGCGGCATCAGCAAAATCGCCAAATGGACTTAATGTCTCGAGCCCCGGAAATGGTACCGCACCACATTTGGCTTTAGAGTTATTTAACAATATCGCTAAATCAAATCTCACTCACATTCCGTATAAAGGTGATGCTCCCGCAGTTACCGATATCTTGGGAGAAAGGGTTGATGCAGGCGTTCACCCAATCATCTCACCACTACCTCATATTAAGAATGGAAAGATTCGGGTTCTTGCAGTATTTGGATCTACTAGATCTCCGCTGTTGCCAGATGTGCCATCTCTCGGTGAGTTGGGTTACCCAAATACAGAGGTTTACACATGGTTTGGATTGGTTGGTCCAGCAAAACTGCCGGTAAAAATTGTTGATCGCCTAAACAAGGATATCAATGAAATCTTGGCTCAGCCTGAGATCAAACAACGATTTGCTGATATGGGTATGGAAACAGTAGGCGGAACTCCGGAACAGTTCTCAAAATATGTTCGGGACGATATTGCAAAGTGGAGAGCTTTGGTTGCAAAGAGAAATATTAAGCCTGACTAATCATGTTTGTCGGATTTCCCGACAAGCCATCCTCTATAGTGTCGCGAAACGCGACACTTGCAAGTCGCTTACGGTCGCCCAGCGCCTTCCATCCTGACCCACTTCGGTCCAATAGATCGCCTATTGCTCTAAACAGCCACTACATTTATCCAACCCAAAAAGAAAAAGCCCCTAGATTTCTCTAGAGGCTTTTGTATAACTGGTGGGTTAGGCGAGATTCGAACTCGCGACCAACGGATTAAAAGAAGTCGTGCCTCTTCAAAAACCTATATAAATCAGTGATTTGTACGACCAAAAAATGACTGTGCGATTGACTGTGCGATTGAAAATCGGGTCAAAATTGGTGGTCAGTTTGGGAACAGTCTTGGGAGGTAGGTATATTCCTGTATCTGAAACAAGCCGCGAGAGGCCGCTCTAGATTTTCCTAGTAATCCATATGACTTAAAAGAAATAGCCCCTAGTTTTCTCCAGGGGCTTTTGTATAGCTGGTGGGTCGGAAGGTTCGAATTAGCGATCAAGGGATGAAAAGTCCTGATTAGAAGCCGACTTACTAAAGCTAGCACAAAGAGTCCGTCAATTTTGAGTGAATATTGAAGCTGGAGCAGCAATAGATCTACCTAATAAATTTTTGTGGCAATTCAAGAGGCTGGAGTGGTAATTACTGAGCCCGCAAGGGTGTGTCGTATAAAACAACAAATTATGAATGGAGCTCTAAGTTAGGGGTCAAATGTTACCACGTGGTCAGCAACCAATTGGATGCCAATTTTTTCACCAACGGCATGATCATGGTGGCTTGGGACATAGGCAAATATTTCAATGCCCGATGCAAGCTTTAGTGTGTATAAAAAGTCTGCACCCCTGAAGATTTTACGGACAACTTCAGCCTGCATGGGGCTGCGGTCATCATGTTGAATATCATCCGCACGTAATAGAACATCAATTTCTTTACCAATATCTTTTGCGTGATCTTTGTCTATTTCGAGTTCGCCGATTTCGATCATTATTTTGTTATTTGGTTGGACGATACCTTTGATAAAAATACCACGGCCAATAAAATCAGCTACATAACGACTGGCGGGCTTATGATAAAGCTCATAAGGGGCATCCCATTGAATTACTTTCCCTTCAGTCATGACACCAATCTTGTCAGCAATTGCAAAGGCTTCATATTGATCATGCGTAACTAGTAGGGCGGTAATATTGTTTGCCTTCAAAATGTCACGCATTTCACTAGCAAGGCGCTCCCTTAATTCGATATCAAGACTTGAGAAGGGTTCATCGAGCAAAATTAAATCGGGCTCTGGTGCCATCGCTCTAGCAAGTGCAACCCGCTGTTGTTGGCCGCCACTCAATTCATGGGGATAAGCATCAGCCTTATCTGTGAGTGAAACTCTTTGAAGCCACTCCATGGCTAGGCTAGTTCTTTGATTGTTTGGAAGATGCTGTAAGCCAAATGCAATATTCTCCAAAACATTTAAATGGGGGAAGAGCGCAAAGTCTTGAAAGACCATGCCAACCCGTCTTTGATTCGGAGGAATATGAGTGGATTGCGAGCTAACAACTATATCTCGTAGTTGAATTTCCCCCGTCTTAATCGGCTCGAATCCGCAAATCGCTCTTAGAACGGTCGACTTTCCGCAGCCTGAGGACCCTAAGAGACATCCAATTTCACCTTGCCCAAGAGCTAAATTGAGTCCTTTGACTGCGGTAACGCGGCCATGACCATCCCGACTGGGGTAGTCGATCTCTAGGTTCTTAATTGACAGCAGCGGGTGCACAGAGTTCATCCCTATAATTTTCTCATTAATGCTAATGGTTTAATGCATAGCTAGAGTCTAAACGGATTACTGAGTTCATGAATCGTATTGTGGTGCCACTTGCCTTATTGTTATTTTTGCCGCTCTTCGGCTTAGCGGCGCCATTTCTATTTCCGGGCTTGGGGGGCGGTGATGCTCCGGCAGTGGGTACGTTGAATCACTTATGGAATTTTGTTTTGAGCGGTTACATTGCTTCAACCATAATGCTTATAGCTGGTGTTGGCATGGGGGTTTTTATTCTGGGCGTAGGTAATGCTTGGATTATTGCGAGCTACGATTTCCCTGGCAAGAAGGTATTTGAGTGGGCCTTGATTCTGCCTTTGGCTGTGCCCACATATGTAATGGCCTATCTTTTTGTAGATCTTCTGCAGTTTTCTGGGCCCATTCAGTCGGCATTGCGTACTTTTCTGGGTCTAGATTCACTATGGTTTTTCCCTGACCCAAGGTCATTGAGTGGTGCGATTTGGTCTTTCTCTTTCTGCCTTTTTCCTTACGTCTATCTCATCACTCGTACCGCTTTTTTAGAGCGCAGTCGCCGCTTGATCGAAGTATCTGAAACTCTAGGCTACAGTCCCCTGCAAGGTTTTATAAAGCTAGTGTTGCCGATGGCAAGACCTGCTATCTTTGCGGGAATGGCTTTGGCTTTGATGGAGGTTTTGGCTGATTTTGGTGCTGTCTCTTACTTTGGGGTACAAACCTTTGCCACCGGCATCTTTAAGGCCTGGCTATCTTTTGGCGATCGTTTAGCCGCAGTGCAACTAGCTTTAGGTTTACTCGGTTTTGTATTGCTAATCTTTTTTATTGAACAAAGTAGTCGCTCTAAATTACGCTATTCAAGCTCATCCCAAGGCAGGCCAACTACCAAGCGTTTACATGGCAGACATTCTCTTTTTGCATTTTTATTTTGTGGTTTCACATTGCTTTTTGGCTTCTTGTTGCCAGCCTTCGCACTATTACAATTGCTTTACAAGCAAGGCCTCAGTGTTGATATACGCTATCTAGATTGGTTAAGTAATTCGCTTTCGGTGTCGTTTGCGACCGCTTTGATTTCAGTTGCTCTTGCGGTATTTTTTGCTTACGCTGTCAGGGTGAATCCCCGCTTGGCTTGGGTAAATCGATTGCTTGGATTTGGTTATGCATTACCGGGCGCAGTATTGGCTATTGGCATTCTTTCATTCTTAGAGATTTTTCATTTAGCTTGGTGGATGTCAGCCAGTATTTTGGTGCTGGTGTATGCCTACTTGGTGCGCTTTTTGTCTTCTAGTTTGCAAAGCATAGAAGCGGGTCTTTTGCGCATTACGCCATCCATGGATGGTTCGGCTGCTTTATTGGGGCTCTCTAAGACTCAAATTCTGAGAAGAGTGCATGTGCCACTACTCAAGCGTAGCCTGATTACTGCAGGCTTATTTGTATTTGTAGATGTAATGAAAGAATTACCAGCCACCTTGTTGTTACGTCCATTTAACTTTGATACCTTAGCTGTAGCTACTTATCAATTAGCCGCAGATGAGCGATTATCTGAGCTAGCCCTGCCTTCCTTAACCATTGTTTTAGTGGGGCTTTTTCCAGTTCTTGTACTTTCAAAGGCAATTGCAAGGCCTTAAGTAGTCGTCTATTAATTCTAATTGATAATCATTCTTATTTGTGATAAATTGAATCAACCTCAATTTCATCGTAAATACAGAAATGACAACTCAACTATTTTCAAAAATCTCCAGTCTTTTATTGGCGCTAATGTCTTGCTGTCTCATTGGCTCAGCTCAAGCTCAATCGAGCGTCAAAGAGTTAAATTTATATTCTGCGCGGCATTATCAGACGGATGAGGCGCTCTATAGTGACTTCACTAAAAAGACTGGCATCAAAATTAATCGTATTGAGGCGGACGACAATGCCTTGGGGGAGAGATTGAAAAGCGAGGGTGCCAATAGTCCTGCTGACGTTATATTGATGGTCGATGCCGCTAGACTATGGCGTGCACAGATTGATGGTTTTTTTAAGCCCATTCATTCAAAATATTTGGAGAGTCGTATCCCGGAAAACTTGCGCTCTAAGCCAGATCCAGAAGGGTCAACTTGGTTCGGTTTCTCAACTAGGGCTCGCTTGGTGGTTTACAACAAGGCTAAAGTTAATCCGCAGGATGTAGATACCTATGAAAAGCTGGCAGAGCCAATGAATAAAGGCAAAGTATGCACCCGCTCAGGAGCCCATCCTTATATGCTCTCATTAATTGGCGCAATGATTGAGCGACGTGGCGAAGCGGCTACCGAAGAATGGGCTAAGGGAATGGTGGCGAACATGGCTCGCCCCCCAAGAGGTGGGGATACTGACCAAATTAAGGCGGTAGCCTCGGGCGAGTGTGGCGTTGCCCTAACGAACTCTTATTACTTAGTGAGGCTTTTGCGCTCAACTAAACCGGAGGACCAAGACATTGTTTCGAAAATTGGATTTATCTGGCCCAATCAAAAAACGAGTGGAACGCATATTAATATTGCTGGTGGTGGTGTGGCAAAGAATGCACCTCACCCACAAGCAGCAATTCAGTTTTTAGAGTATCTAGCTAGTGATTCCGCCCAAGAATATTTTGCGAATGGCAATAATGAATGGCCGGTCGTTAAATCTGTTAAGATCGAAAATGAAGGGCTCAAAATGCTAGGGTCATTCAAAGCGGAAAATATTTCTATTGCGGCTATTGGCAAGAATCAGATTGCCGCCCAAAGATTGCTTGACCGAGTTGGCTATAAATAAACTTTAATGCATGAAACTCAACTCAACAATCACTTGCCCCAAGTGTGGCGCCCAGAAGATAGAGCAAATGCCAACAGACAGTTGCCAATTCTTTTATGAATGCTCTAGTTGTAAGGCAATTCTTAAGCCCAAATCTGGCGATTGTTGCGTTTACTGTAGTTATGGTGATGTTCCTTGTCCGCCAATACAAGAAAATAATGGGTGTTGCGGGTAAATGTCCCGGAACTAGATTCTTTAGTATGAATAAGATAAGCTAAATCCATGGAAAATAGTGCTAATCAACCAATCCAGAATCTCTCAGAAGAAGAAAAACAAGCTCAAGCCGAGAGAGCTTTGGAGTTGGAGCAACTTGAAAGTCGTGAGTTTCAAGGAACTTATCGCAACGATTAAGCGCTGATTAATCAAGTCTTATTTAAGGTCAGTACCTATGATGTTTTTTAAAAGGACATTTCCTAAAGTAATTCAGTTGAAGCAAATTCAATCTCTGTTGACTGCCGTTTCTTCAAAATGGGGGCAAAAATTTGTTGATTACGATAGACAGCAGCCACTTATAGGCATAGGATGAATCTAGTAGTTCATCAATAAGGAGGTCGATATGTATGGTGGTCATATGATGGATAACATGTGTGGTTCAAGTGGCGGTGGCGTAGGAATAATTGGCATCTTGGTTTCAGTTACCTTGGTTCTAGCTATAGCCGCCTTAGTCAAACATCTTTTCTTTAATAAGAAATAATCAAACTATGGGGCGAGCAGTCGCCTCATAGTGATTTCATGGGTTGCGACAATTCATTGAGAATTCCGCAATGGGCTGAGTCTTGATTAACTTGACATAACTCACGAAGCCCCTTCAGTTGCTTTTCAAGCTGTCGCAAATCCTTAATGCGGTTAGTGACGGTCTGTATATGAGCATCTAGCAAGTTATTAACAGAGCCGCAGTTTTCATTGGGTAAGTCTTTAAAGCGGAGCAGTTGCCTTATTTCATTTAAAGCCATATCCAATGAGCGGCAGTGACGAATAAAGATAAGACGCTCTAGGTGCTGATTCTCATAAATCCGAAAGTTACCATCTGTTCTCGCAGGTTTCGCTAACAAGCCCTCTTGCTCATAGAAGCGAATGGTTTCTACTTGAGTATCTGTGGCTTTGGCTAATTCACCGATTTTCATTTGGTTTACCTCAACAGCATTTGATTTAACTATTTTAATTTCTTGACTCTATAGCTACTATAGGCTTTTTAATGGGTAAATGTTAAAAATAGTTAGGTTATTGAAATGAGTCAGTGCCAATCCTCTTGCGGTTGCTCTTCGCCTGCCGCACCACAACCATCAGCGACATCTTTCGGTGGGAATAAAGCCGTCTTTCATATTGAGAATATGGATTGCCCAACGGAAGAGGCGTTAATCCGAAAGAGGCTAGCTACGGTTGAAGGCATTGCGGGGTTAGATTTCAACTTGATTCAACGAAAACTTTCGATAAGTCATAACTTAGATTCGCTTGAGACAATTCAATCTGCTTTAGTGAGTGTTGGCATGAAAGCGTTTCTTGAAGAGGGTTCGCCCACTAAAAGCTCCAGACATCAACAGCCAGCCAAAACAAATTGGTGGCCTCTAGCTATCGCTGGTGTGACGGCCGCTTTGGCTGAGTTAATTGAGTTCTTCCCATTTGAGGTAAACCAACTTAGTAGTCAGTATCTTGTGATTGCCTTGGTTATATTCTCTATTGCTAGTGGTGGCCTAACAACGTATAAAAAGGGTTGGATTGCCCTAAAGAATGGCAATCTAAATATCAATGCCCTTATGTCGGTTGCGGTGACCGGTGGGATGGCAATCGGTAGTTGGCCTGAAGCCGCTATGGTGATGTTCTTATTTTCAATGGCTGAATTAATTGAGGCTAAGTCCCTTGACCGTGCTCGTAATGCGATTAGTGGCTTATTAGATTTAACGCCAGAGATAGCTACTGTGCTTCAAGTTGATGGCAGTTGGTTGCCAACTCCAGTCAAATCCATTACCTTAGGCTCAATCGTTCAAGTTCGCCCAGGGGAGCGTATCGCGTTAGATGGCGTACTCACAAGCGGGAATTCAACAGTCAATCAAGCGCCTATAACGGGTGAGAGTTTGCCAATTGATAAGGTGCAAGGCGATACTGTTTTTGCGGGAACCATTAATCAAACAGGTTCTTTTCAGTTTAAGGTGACAGCAACCTCAACAGGCTCTACGCTTGCCCGTATTATTCATGCGGTAGAGGCGGCTCAGGGCAGTCGTGCCCCAACACAGAGATTTGTTGACCAGTTTGCGAAGATTTATACGCCAACTGTTTTCTTAATTGCGGTATTGGTGGCTGTCATTCCTCCGTTGGCTCTAGATATGTCGTGGCATGACTGGATTTATAAAGCGTTAGTGATGTTAGTCATTGCTTGCCCATGTGCTTTGGTCATTTCCACGCCAGTGACGATTGTTAGTGGATTGGCTGCTGCCGCACGTAAAGGCATCTTAGTAAAGGGCGGCGTCTTTCTTGAGATGGGACGCCATATGAAAGTTTTGGCACTGGATAAGACAGGAACGATTACCTATGGCAAACCTAAGCAAACCGATTTAATTATTTTGGGCGGTGAGGCCAAGCATACGCATCAAGTTGCTGCCAGCTTAGCGGCTCGTTCAGACCATCCCGTATCTTTAGCGATTGCCGATAGTGCTGCGGAAAACAATCTTTCATTAATTGAAGTGGATAAGTTTGAGGCCATCTTGGGCAGAGGAGTTCGAGGCACTCTTGAAGGGGTTACTTATCAACTGGGTAATCACCGCCTGATTGAGGAGCTAGGCTTATGCTCGCCTGAAATTGAAGCTCAACTACTTCCGTTAGAGCAACAAGGTAAAACCGTAGTGATGCTTACTAACTCATCACAAGTATTAGCATTGATAGCAGTCGCTGATACAGTGAGGGATACCAGCAAGCAAGCCATTAAAGACCTTCATCATTTGAGCATCAGAACGATGATGCTTACTGGTGATAATGTCTATACGGCAGAAGCTATTGGCCAGGAAGTGGGTGTTGACGTAATTAAGGGCAATTTATTACCTGAAGACAAACTTAAAATTATTGATGAAATACTAAACAAAAATCCTGATGGCAAGGTTGGTATGGTGGGTGATGGCATTAATGATGCGCCAGCTTTAGCAAAGGCAAGTATTGGATTTGCCATGGGAAGCGCAGGAACTGATACAGCTATTGAGGCAGCAGATGTGGCATTAATGGATGATGATTTAAGAAAGATACCTAGCTTTGTTAGGTTATCCCAAACAACGGCCAATATTTTGTATCAAAACATTACCTTGGCGCTTGGCATTAAGGCGATATTTTTGGTGCTGACTTTTACAGGACAGGCAACTATGTGGATGGCAGTTTTTGCTGACATGGGAGCTAGCTTGTTGGTAGTGGCTAACGGATTGCGGCTATTGCGTAATTAGAGTGTTTTAAGCAACGGTTAAGGGTTAGTGGAAATGCTCAATCCTGGCGATCCCAGATCAATTTATTGAAAAAATCAAGCTAATTGTGATTTTTATCAACTTGCGTGATTGACAGACGCCAAAAATAAGATCTCAATGGAATATGCAGACATGATTGTTTTTGAAAATTAAGCATTCAACAGAAGGAGCGCTATGATGAAAAAACTAGGATGGATTGCTGGTTTAAGTTTAGGTGTTTTATTGAGTACGCACGTCATAGCGCAACCAGCAGGGGCGGGTACTAGGACTACGCAGACCCAACAAAAAAATGTTGATGTTGCAGAGTTTGACAAGCAGGCGGCTCAAATCCAGGAGAACTTTAAAAAGATGCAAGAGCAGATGGATAAGATTCGTGCCACTAAAGATCCTCAAGAAAGACAAAAGCTCATGCAAAATCACTGGAACACAATGCAAGGCAATATGAATATGATGCAAGGCATGTGGAACTCGGGAATGATGGGGTGTTGTGGTGGCAATGGGGGCATGATGGGCGGCCATATGATGGGCCCAATGATGGGTTGGAATGGAATGGGGCCTTATTACTCAAAATTAACTTCCGAGCAGTTAAAGCAACGCCAATACATGATGGATCAATACATGGGCATGCAGCAAAACATGATGAATCAAATGATGCAACAAAATTACATGTGGATGGATCAGCCCAAATAGTAAATAGTGGGAGGCTAGGCTCTTGTACTTATCGTGAAATGATTGCCTAGTATCATATTAAGAAATATTCGGATCAGCAGATGAATTGTCCGTTGGTCCGCTTAACCCAATAAAGCCAATTATCAGCCTATTTTTATGCATTTTGGAGGGTGTGCACGAATTAAAGAAGTGTGCTAAATTAAGATTGTGAAAAAATTAATAGTTCTCGCTGCTGTGTTTTTTATTGGGCTGCAAACGTCGTTTGCAGCAGTTGCGAGCTATTGCCTTCATGAGCAGTCCACCATTTCTCACCCGGGGCACCATGAGCATGACCATAAAGGGCCCACAGAAAAGGCCGGGTCAAATTTAGTGAATGATTCTGATTGCGGAACATGTCATTTAACCCACTCGTCCTTTTTCACCGAATCCAGCGTAAGTTATCTTGTTCTAAATAAGCTTCACTTTGTAATAGCTATCGATCTGCATTTCCCCGATCTTAGTATCCCTCCGCCATATAAGCCCAATTGGATTCCTCTCGCTTAAGTTGGCGAGAACCATCCCTAAACTCAACTAAAAAATTCTCGTCAACTCTCAATTGTTAAATCAAATGGAGTTGTTATGTTTCGAGAGAAAATGCCGTTGTGGCGAAATTTTTCTGTTTGGATGCTCTGCATTCCATCGATATTCTGGTCAATATTTGCCTATGCCGATGATGTAAAGCTGAATAAGAACGAATTAAAGTCCCTGTATGAAATAGCTTGGGAGCGTCAGCCTGAGTCAAAATCGTATCAATTCAGAGTGGATGCTGCATTAGCGAAGCAAAAGATTGCAAGTAGCTTCTTGGCTAGCCCTGCATCTATTGAGATCGCTCAAAAAACTGATAGAGCGAATAGCAATCAAGGTGCAAGCGAGACCATTGCGGGGCTGGGCATCCCGCTTTGGTTGTGGGGTGAGCGCGCCAATTCTATTGGGTTAGCGGATGCTGAATATAAGAGATTGCTTTCTCAGTATCTTCTAATTCAACTGAAAGTGGCCGCTGAAGTTCGCGATGCTTACTGGTCATATAAACGATCTAACGTAGAGTTAGATTTGGCTAATGGTAGATTTCAAAACGCAAAGGCACTAAGTTTTGATGTAGAAAAAAGATTTAGGGCTGGAGACTTATCGCGTGCAGATTTGCATCAAGCTAATGGCGCATTAGCCAATGCAGAAGCAAGTCTAGCTGAAGCTCAAGCCAACTTTATCAATGCAGAGCAAAAAGTTCGCTCATTGTTGGGTGTTGGTATGGTGGAAAAATCTATCAAGACCGGATTATTAAATCAGCTTGCTGAGCCAATCCCAAAGGTTCCGGATAATTTATCGAGTCTAGATTTCAATTTACCAGTAGTAGCAGCATTACTTGATCAGCTTGAGGTAGCTAAGAAAGCAGTTTCACTAGCTAAAGCGCAAACGCGATCAACACCGGAATTGCAACTTCTGACAACAAGAGGGCGGGATGTTTATGGTGTTCCATTTCAACAATCCATTACTCTAGGAATACGCATTCCGTTTGGTTCGGATTCTCGCTATCAAAATAAATTAGCAACAACAACTGCTGAAATGGTAGAAGCTGAGTCGCAGTTGGCGCTTGAAAGGGAGAGGACTCTCTCGAATATTGAGTCAAGTGTTTTGCTGGTAAAGACTGCTCGACTAAAAGCCGACTCATCTGAAAAAAGAGCCGTATTGGCTAATGAAACACGATCTTTTTTTGAAAAGTCGTTTCGATTTGGTGAGACGGATTTACCTACAAGATTGCGTATTGAGTTAGAGGCATCGGATGCAAGCCGACAAGCTGCTGTTGCAAAAATTAATTACGCAGTGGCCATTTCAAATTTACGCCAAGCCCTTGGGCTGTTACCGGAATAAGGATTTATCGATGAATTATTTAAAACGCAAACTCATTCTACTTTCCGCAGTTCTTTTTCTGTCAGCTGCGTCTGTAAACTTAGTTATTGCTGGTCCGGGCCATGATCATGATGCTGGTCAAGCAGTTAATTCCGTTGGGGTAGCATTGCCCCGTTTTTATGCAGAATCTGATATGTATGAGGTTGTTGGTGTTTTCGATGAAAAGCTGATTCGACTCTACATAGATCATTTTTTAACCAACAAACCTGTGAAAGCTGCACAAGTCAATATTGACCTAGACGGCCAAAAAATTGAGCTCAAAGAAGCTCCTGGCAATGTCTATGAGGGCCCTCTTGCTAAAAACTTAAAGGGTGATCTCGTGCCTGTAACTATCACCATTATTGATGGTGATGTAAGCGACATTATTGCAACTACGTTTGTCAATCAACACACCAACTCTACAAAATTTAGCTGGTGGTTGGTTGCTAAGTTGGCGATCGGTGTATTGGTTCTGCTTGCGATTTCCTGGCGCTTTTACTCTAAACGCGGACAAATCATCCCGAAAATACAAAAAATACTTATGCAAATTAAGGATCGCAAATGATTATCTTTATTACATTATTTAAACCTATTTTGATTGCGGCCGCACTATTTTTTTTCAGTTTGTCCTACGCAGGATCTGATCATGGGGATGAAAAGAATTCAAGTGGCGCACTGAGTGTTGACACTCCCAAAAGGCAAGCCAATGGCAATCTTTTTATACCCAAGTTAGCGCAAAGGCAGTTGAAGGTTGAGACTGAATTGACTCAAGAGGGCGATTTTCCTAAAACACTCGATTTGGCAGGCAAGGTCATGATGGATCCAAACTATGGCGGCAAGGTTCAAGCGATTGTTGCCGGAAGAATCACACCAGGACCTAAAGGATTTCCATTGCCCGGGCAAAGTGTGACGAAAGGTGATGTGCTTGCTTACGTAACGCCAGAGGCTGGCCCTAGCGGTACCCGTTCTTTAGCTGAAAGCCGTTTAAAACGATTGCGGGAGTTAAGTGATACCGTACCTCGCAAAACGATTGAGGAGGCTCAGGCCGCGGTTGCCAATGAAGAATTGAGAGCGCCTGTTTCGGGGATTATCTCGACGATGGGCATTGTTTCTGGGCAGGTGGTCGAGGCAAGGCAATTAATTTTCGAGGTAGTAAATCCAAGTCGATTATTGGTTGAGGCATTAGCTTATGACGGCACTATGCTCAAAAATATATCTGGTGGATTCATTGAATATTCTGGAAAAACTATTGAACTTCAGTATTTGGGCGGAGGTCAATCTATGAGAGAGCTCGCACTTCCCATTACATTTTCTGGGAAAAATGATGATTTGCTAGGAATTCCTATTGGTCAACCGCTTAGAGTGTTTGTTAGTACTGAGACCAAATATAAAGGCTTCAAAATTCCATTCTCGGCAATTGTTAAAAATGGTGCTAATCAAAACATTGTCTGGATTAAGAAGTCGCCAGAAGAGTTTGAGCCAAAAGTAGTCTTATATGAGCCGCTCGATGGAAAGTATGTCGTTGTCACTTCAGGATTGTCTGCGCAAGATAGGGTTGTAAGTAGCGCAGCTTCCTTAATTAATCAAATTCGCTAAGGGCTACTATGTTTACCTGGCTATTAAACTTTAGCTTGAAAAATCGTCTGATTGTCATCTTGATTGGATTAATCATCATGGCATACGGAGCATTTGCGCTCCAGAGCATGCCGGTAGATGTTTTTCCAGACCTCAATAAGCCAACCGTAACTGTAATGACTGAAGCTGGTGGAATGGCCTCTGAGGAGGTTGAGCAATTAATTACATTTCCATTGGAAACGGTAATGAATGGTCTTCCGGGTGTCGAGTCAGTGAGATCAATTTCGAGCGCTGGACTCTCTTTTATCTACATCACCTTTAATTGGAGCACGGATATATATCGAGCCCGTCAAATGGTGAGTGAGCGTTTAAGCACAATGGAAAACACGTTACCCGATAGGGTTGTACCGCGAATGGGACCGATCAGCTCCATCATGGGCGAAATTATGCAAATTGCAATCCCAATTGATGAGGCTAAGATTTCTCCAATGCAAGTTCGCGAGTATGCAGACTGGGTTTTAAGACCTCGATTAATGGCGATTCCTGGAGTTGCTCAGGTTATTCCAATCGGAGGTCAGGTCCGTCAATTTCAAGTCCAGCCTAATACGCGGCGAATGTCCGAGCTAGGGGTGACGGTATCGCAGCTGGAGGGGGTTCTTAGGGGGCATTCATCGAATACTTCTGGGGGCTTCATTGAGGTTAATAGCAAGGAATACCTGATTCGTAACATTGGCAGAACTTCTAGCTTGGATGATTTGAGAAACTTGGCAGTGACAACAAAGGGTGGTCAGCAAATTTTGCTAAAGCAAATAGCTGAGGTTACATTTGCGCCAGCAGTTAAGCGAGGTGATGCTGGTTATGAAGGGGGTCCCGCAGTTATCTTGGGAATTCAAAAGCAACCATCGGCCGACACAATCGATTTGAGTTTAAAAATTGAAAATGCACTGAATCAATTAAAGCAAGGCCTTCCTGAAGGGATGAATGCGCCCAGAATGACGTTTAGGCAGGCTACATTTATAGAGGCATCTATCAATACACTTGAGGGAAAACTGATTGGTGCTTCAATCTTTGTAGCAATTATTTTGTATCTGTTTTTGGGTACATTCAGGCCAGTTTTTATTTCATTGACTGCAATTCCAATATCGATATTAATCACTGCGTTAGTTTTTAAATACTTTGGTCTTTCCATTAACACTATGACCTTAGGAGGGCTTGCTATTGCTATTGGTGGACTAGTGGATGATGCGGTTGTTGATGTTGAAAATATCATTCGCAGACTGAAAATCAATACCGATAAGCCAGAAGGTGAGCGTGTCAGCATTATTGAGGTAGTGCGGATGGCATCACTTGAAGTGAGAACCGGGATTATCTACGCAACTGCCATCATAGTATTGGTTTTTATTCCCTTATTTGCACTTTCGGGAATTGAAGGTAAATTGTTTACCCCTCTTGGGATAGCGTTTATAGTTTCTACGCTGGCCTCTTTGATCGTGTCGGTAACGGTTACGCCAGTATTGAGTTATTACCTATTGCCAGCCATGAAACAGGCTAGCCATGGAGATACCAAAATCCTAGTTTGGCTTAAATCGCATTACCAAATAATGCTCAATCGATTTTTGGTGGCGCCAAAAAGATATATTGTTTACGCCGCTTCCTTGGTTCTCGTTTCTGGGCTCAGCATTTTTGTAATGCCAACTGCTTTTTTGCCTCCGTTTAATGAAGGGACATTATTGGTAGGTTTGAGACTCAATCCGGGGGTTGCCTTAACCGAATCTTCAGCGATTGCGCGGCAAGCTGAAGTACTTATTCGTCAAATCCCTGAGGTGACCTATGTTGGCAGAAGGAGTGGTCGCGCTGAGCTTGATGAGCACGCGGAAGGCGTACATGTTAGTGAGCTTGATGTGGGACTTAAGCCTGCAAAAGAATTAACAAGATCGATGGCTGATATTCAAGATGACATTCGAAAGAGATTGGTGAACTTACCTGCTGCGATTGCGATAGGGCAACCTATCTCACACAGAATCGACCACATGCTATCAGGAGTGCGTTCACAAATTGCCATCAAGATTTTTGGTGATGACTTGGATATTTTGCGCAGTCAAGCAGATTTATTACGCTCAAAATTATCTGGAGTTTCAGGTCTCGTAGACTTAGAGATTGAAAAGCAAGTATTAGCTCCGCAAATTAAAGTACGAATTAATTATGACCTTGCATCGCAATATGGAGTCTCCACATCTCAAGTCATGGAGGTATTGCAGTCAATAGTAGAAGGGGAGCGCCTTTCTCAAATCATCGAGGGAAGTAAACGTTTTGGGCTTGTGCTGAAATTGCCAGAGACTTCTCGAACGCTTGATGGGTTGTCTGATGTTTTAATTGATACTCCACTCGGAAGAATACCGCTTTCAAAGATTGCTTCCTTGGAGGATAGCGATGGTCCCAATCAAATTAGCAGGGATGATGGGAAAAGGCGAATTGTCATTTCTGCAAATACATCAAATAGGGCGTTATCTGACGTAGTAAAAGATATTAGGGTTGTAGTCGATAATTTCCGTATGCCCGAAGGTTATTTCGTTACGTTAGGAGGACAATTTGTCGCTCAAGAAATGGCCTCTAAGTTGATTGGATTTTTATCAATTGGCTCATTGTTA
Source organism: Polynucleobacter yangtzensis (assembly GCF_001595965.1). Taxonomy (GTDB): domain Bacteria; phylum Pseudomonadota; class Gammaproteobacteria; order Burkholderiales; family Burkholderiaceae; genus Polynucleobacter; species Polynucleobacter yangtzensis. The sequence goes on along the minus strand of NZ_LOJI01000040.1, from coordinate 93,394 downwards.
ATGATGTTTGCTGTACTTTATACAAAGTACAAATCAACCCTTTTATCTCTCATGATTATGTCTAATATTCCATTGGCAATGATTGGTGCAATCATTGGTTTATGGCTATCTGGTCAGCCACTGTCAATTGCCGCCCTCATCGGATTTATTACGCTGGCTGGTATATCTGTGCGAAATGGGATATTGAAAATAAGCCACTACCTAAATCTGATGAGGCTAGAGGGTGAGTCCTTCAGTAAGGCAATGATAGTGAGAGGCTCAATTGAGAGATTGTCCCCGGTTTTGATGACTGCGTTAGTTACAGCATTTGCTTTAGCTCCTTTGCTGTTTGAGGCGGAACGGCCGGGAACGGAGATATTGCATCCAGTGGCGGTTGTAATTTTTTCTGGGCTTATTAGCTCAACCTTATTAGATACCTTTCTAACGCCGGCTATGTTTTGGCTCTATGGAAAGAATGACGCTGAAAAATCATTATTAATTACAAATGCACAAGAGGGATATTAGAAATGAAAATTCGATCACTTATATTAACGTTCGTTATTTTTCTATCGACTACATCTATTGCAAATGCTGACGGGAGGCATGATCATGCCCCTCTATTTGGAGGAAAAATATTTGTAGTCAAGGATATTGATGTTGAGCTTGTCGCAAAAAATGATTTAGTGCAAATTTATGTGCGAGATCATGGAAAGCCTATTGACATTAATGGGGGAAACGCAAAGCTGACATTACTAAATGGAGCAAGCAAGCAAGAATATGAGCTTGCTGCAAATAGGGAAAATTTTGAGATAAGAGGAAAATTTAATATAGAAAAGGGTACTAAGGTAATTGCAATTATTAAATTGAAAAATCAAGTCATTACGGCTAGATATGTTTACTGAGACACCACTTTTTTGATCTAGGTTTTAAGACGGTAGATAGCTAGAATGATTATATGGAGTTCGGGTTCATGGGAGAGTAATTTATTCAGGATGAATAAATTACTCTCTTAGCGCCATCTTCAATCCTAACCACAATAGCGCCGCCTCTTTCTTCCATAAGGCTGCTGCAAGTCCAAGATTGAAGTCGTCAACGAGGCTGTAGCTATTAGGTTTTGATATAGAGGGTTATTTTTGACTAGATGAGAGAGTTTTCGCTAGGTCCGCCTGCCCAGCCTTAATCTTTTGCCTAGCCCTTTCAGCCTTTACAGCTTGCTGATCGCGCTTTACACGATCTTTCATTGACTTAAGCCTGGCTTGCTCTGGACTTAATGGCTTTTGTGGGGCAATTTCATTGAACCTCATGATTATCCAATCTGTAGCGGTTGGTGTGGCACGTTATTTGCGCCAAAGATAGCTTGAAATAACCGATATGCCTGGGCTTGGTTTTGAGCGTAGAGAATAGTTTCCACCCACATCCCTGCTGCATTGACTGTTGCCTTATATCTTTTCATATTAATATTTAGCTTTTCTTATCAAGCTTTTACAAATCAAGCGTTACTTAAAGTAACGCTTGTATAGCTATCTACTTGTTTTTGTTGAAATTCATTTTTAGTGCGCCACTAGCCATCTCAATCGCTACGTCTAAATTGCCAGCCTCAGTCTCTGACTTGAGTAATTCCAATGCATCAATTAAGTCAGTCATATTTGTCGCGCAGATGGATGTTTTGCCGGGAATAATTTCAATGCGTTTGCTACCGTAAAACACTGATAGACATAAGGTGCCATCAGCTGGAGCTTACCCTTATCTGTGTTGCTGTTGTGTCAGCAAGGCTTAAGTCGTCAATAAAGCGATGCACTTCAATATCTAGTTTCTTGTTATCCACGCTGATGCAGCTACATTGAGCATTTAGTTTGGCGGCTTTGTCTAACATGGAGTTAATATGTTTTTTAATCATTTAATAGAGTGCGCTAGTTTAGGAGCATTGTAGGTGTTGGCTGTAACTTTTTACGATGGAGGGATCTTTTTCGGCATAAGGCTGCCCATTAGTTATTGGGCTTATTGGAGCTTGGGATGCCGGCGAAATGGATATCTCATGCTTAAAAAATGGGCGGAAATACCAGCATGGGTGACAAATATAAAAATTGGGTGTAATCTTTAGAGATGCGGAAGGTATGCGTTTTCTTATGTTTAAGTTTCTTTTTTAGCCTCATTCATGCGGCTAGCATGCCCGTTTTCGTTCCTGACCATGGCCATGAGCATCAATCCCAGTCGGCGTCACATGCTGATCACTCTGGTTCACATGCTCAGCATAAGCAATGCGATGATTGCAGCCCGTCTTTAGAAAAGGTCGCGAAAAAAGCATCTGCAAAGTGCCACACTAGCGCCCAATGCTGTTTTGGTGTCGCTAACTTAACCAGTTCAACACCTGTGATTACCCCTTTGCAGTATGCGGAAAATCTGTCTGCATACGCCCCCACATTGGCTGTTGGCCAATCGCTGGACAGCATTTACAAACCCCCTCGGATTTAAATTTCCCCAGCAGTAACTAGATTTGGCGATATTTTTATCGCTGTGTTTGTCTATTGGAGAAATTATGAGCATGTTAAAAGGCATGCGAGGCAATGGAATATTTCTATTCGCGCTCGCCTTACAGGGTGGTTCAGTTGCATTAGCACAGGACGGAGTGGCATCGACCGCTTCGGCATTCGCAGTTTCCCAGCCCCTGCAATACAAATCGGTATTTGAAGGTTATCAGCCGTACTCTGAGGAGGAAGTCATCTCCTGGAAGCAGGCTAATGCTACGGTCGAAAAGATTGGGGGCTGGAAAGCGTATGCAAAAGAAGCCTCTCAATCCGATCAATTACCTGCAAATGAAGGGCATTCAAAAAGCCACCATGAGGGAGTCAAATGATGGCCAATATTCCTTTTGTGAAACGATATAAGCTGGCATCGATCTTGTTGCTCGGCGCTCTATCCGGTTGCGCTAGTGTCAATATTGATGACACTTTGCAAAAAACCAATCTCGAATCTAGTAAGTTTACGAATGGTCAGGTTGTGCTCGCAAAGTCATCTGATGAACGTGATGCGCTTAAAGCTAGGGCTCAAGAGCTTCTAACCAAAAAGCTCACTCAAAGCGATGCCGTTCAGCTTGCCTTAATTAATAGCCCAGCAGTGCAAGCATTAATTGCCCAGAATTGGTCTGAAGCAGCGTCTGCTGCTCAGGCAGGCAGGATGTCAAATCCGTACTTTGCCTTCGAGCGCATGGTTACCAGCCCTGAGATTGAATTTAATCGTTGGTTTGTATTTGGATTATTGGATCTCATCACTTTGCCCCAACGCAAAGGAATTGCTGATAAGCGGATTGAGCAGGCGCAATTACGCTTAACTACTGAAATTATTGATCAGGTGACTTTGGTTCGTCAGGCTTGGGTTCGTGCGGTCTCTGCTGAAGAATCCTTGAAGTATGCCGAGCAAGTATTTCGTAGTGCTGAAGCAAGTGCGGAATTGGCAAAGCGTATGGAGGCGGTTGGTAATTTCAACAAAATTAGCCGCGCAAGACAGCAAGCGTTTTATGCTGATTCAGCAACGCAGTTTGCCAATGCAAAGCAGTCAGCAGTTAGTCGCAGGGAGGAGCTGGTTCGCGCTCTTGGTTTAAGTGAGCTTCAGGCTGGTGAGTTGAAATTGCCTAATCGCCTCCCAGATTTACCAAAACAACCCCCTGATGCCCAATGGATTGCCCAGCAAGCTGGTGTGGAGCGTTTGGATATTCGTCTTGCCACAGCAACCTTGGAAGCGGCTGCAAAAGCACAAGGCCTTAATACGATTACGAGCTTTACGGATATTGAGTTAGGCATCAATCGTGGCACTAAATTTAACTCATCAACGGGTGAAAGTACGCCAAAGCAAGGCTATGAGATATCGATTCGTTTACCCATTTTTGATTGGGGTGACATGAGTCGTGATGCGATGAATGCCCAAACTTTGGCCGCATTTAATCGACTAGAGGGCGTGACTCGAAATGCTAGCTCAAATCTAAGGGAGACCTATTCCGCATACCGTACTGCCTACGATGTTTCTCAACATTATCGTAAGGAAGTTATTCCAGTTCGAAAAGCAATTGCAGAAGAAAGTCAGCTTCGCTATAACGGCATGATTATTGGTGTCTTTGAGTTGATCGCAGACTCAAGGGATCAAGTCTCAGCCGTGATTTCAGCAATCAATGCTCAGCAACAATTTTGGCTAACGGATGCAGCATTGCAATCATCCTTAATCGGTAGGCCAACAATATTGCAGGTGCCAAGTGTCACAGGTGCGGGAATGTTAGCTAACCCTGCGGGACATTAAGAGAGAAAATTATGAGTTCAAGAAGAGAGTTTTTTAAATATGCAGGAATTGCTGGTGGCGCCGTTGCTGCCGCAGCCGTAGGTCGATATGCATTATCTGGTGTGCCTGAGATAGTGACTCAAGTGAACACCAATACGATGCCACCATTGACCCCAAGCACTGGCAGACCTTACAACCCTGTTGTGACTTTAAATGGCTGGACATTGCCTTGGAGAATGAACGAGGGCGTTAAGGAGTTTCATTTGGTTGCCGAGCCTGTCGTGCGTGAAATGGCACCAGGTTTTAAGGCGCACCTATGGGGATATAACGGCCAAAGTCCAGGACCTACGATTGAGGTGGTAGAGGGGGACCGAGTCAGAATATTTGTTACCAATCGATTGCCTGAACAAACCTCAGTGCATTGGCATGGCCAACGGCTTCCAAACGGAATGGATGGTGTGACGGGTTTAACTCAAAAGGGTATTCCGCCTGGGAAAACCTTTATGTACGAGTTTGTCGCCCGTCGTCCTGGTACGTTCATGTATCACCCACATGCCGATGAAATGACTCAAATGGCTATGGGAATGATGGGTATGTGGATTACTCACCCTAAAGAAAAGAATCCATTAATTGATGATGTTAATAGAGACTTTTGCTTTTTACTAAGCTCCTATGACATTGATCCTGGCAGTTACACGCCAAAAGTTGCAACGATGGTTGATTTCAATATTTGGAGCTGGAATAGTCGGGTTTTTCCAGGAATCGACTCTTTGAATGTCGCTTTAAACGACAAAGTCAGAATTCGGGTCGGTAATTTGACGATGACCAATCACCCAATCCATCTACACGGTCATGAGTTTTCTGTAACGGGAACGGATGGTGGTCCCGTACCTAAAACGGCTCGTTGGCCTGAAGTGACAACCGATATAGCAGTTGGGCAAATGCGGCAAATTGAGTTTATTGCTGATGAAGAAGGGGATTGGGCGCTTCATTGCCACAAGAGCCATCACACCATGAATGCTATGGGACATAACCTTCCAACCATGATTGGTGTTGATCATCGAGGGGTTGGTAAAAAGATCAATAGCCTCATACCGGACTATATGGTGATGGGTGAGCGTGGCATGGGTGATATGTCCGAGATGGAGATGCCAATACCGGATAACACTGCTCGCATGATGACTGGTATGGGACCTTTCGGTTCTGTGGAAATGGGAGGGATGTTTAGCGTACTGAAAGTGCGTAAAGATCAAAAGCCTGGGGATTATCAAGACTCAGGCTGGTACAAACATCCAGCAGGGACAGTGGCAGAAATCTACAAAGGGCCGCTACCGTCGGCCCCAACCCAATCTAATTTAGGAAAAGCCGATGGCTCCAATAAAACCAGTTCTACAAAAGAAATAGAAGTGCAGGTAAGAAAACCTAACGGACATTCTGGACATTAATAAAGGAAACCAAAATGAAAAAAATTCAATTTACATTAGCAGCAATTTCAATCGCCGCCTCTAGCTTAGTATTTGCACAGGGCTCAATGCAGTCTGGTGGAATGGGTATGATGGGGCAGGGAGCGATGAATCAAGATCAAATGGCATCGATGTGCCAAAAAATGCATCCTGAAATGAGTCTTGATCAGTGCAAGTCTATGCATGACAACATGGCAAAAATGTCACCCGAACAAAGGGTTGCAATGTGCCAAAAGATGCATCCCGAAATGAGTGCTGATCAGTGCAAGGCTATGCATGACAAGATGCATGGAGGAGCTTCTGGCGCTGGAATGGGTGGCATGGGAGCAATGGCGCACGATCATGGTGCAGGCGGTGGTCATCAACATGGAAGTGAAAGCTCGGCCATAGGCCAGCCTGGTCTTGCTAAAAATATCAGTCGGACGGTTAGGGTGAGTATGACTGATGATATGAAATTTAATCCTAGCAACATTAACGTTAAACAAGGTGAAACGATCCATTTTGTCGTAAAGAATCTGGGCAAAACCAAACATGAAATGGTGCTAGGAACAGATCAAGATCTCAAAGAGCATTACCAGCAGATGATGAAGCATCCAGAAATGGAGCATGCCGAACCAAATATGATTACCTTGGCGCCTGGAAAATCAGGTGAAATTATTTGGCAATTTACTAAGTCTGGAAAAGTGCAGTTTGCCTGCTTACAACCTGGTCATTACGATGCAGGGATGAAGGGGGTGGTTTCAGTTGGTGGTACTAAAACTGCTACGCCAGCAAAACAAGGAGATAGCCATGACTCACACCAACATTAATTTAGGAAGAAGGGCGCTATCTTTTGGCCTAATGTTGATGCCCTTTGCATCGTACGCCGGATCTGGGAAGCCATTAATAACCATATGGAAGAGTCCTACTTGCGGGTGCTGCAAAGATTGGATTGCCTACGTTGAGAAAAATGGTTTTGCCACAAAAGTGAATAGCGATGGCAATGACGAGATTAGAAAGAGAATGGGTATGCCAATTCAATTTGGATCTTGTCATACCGCTGTAATTGAGGGTTACGTTATTGAAGGGCATGTGCCAGCAAGAGAAATCAAACGATTGTTGGCAGAAAAACCCAAAGCGGTCGGAATTGCCGTTCCTGCAATGCCAATGGGTTCGCCAGGGATGGATGGCCCTGAATATGGCTCTAGAAAAGATCCATATGACGTATTGCTTATTTCAAAAAATGGCCAATCCCAGGTTTATCAATCTTATCGTTAGGAGTTCATATGAGTAAATTTAAACAATATTTGAGTGTTCTTTTCTTATTTGCAGGTGTAATCTTGACTCATCAAGTTAGCGCACAAGTAGATGGAGCTTATACCACTGGACAAGTTCGCAAGGTAGATTTGGAGCAGGCAAAAATCACTATTCGTCATGAGGAAATTAAGAATTTAGATATGCCGCCAATGACCATGATTTTTAATGTAAAAAATAAATCTATGCTCAGCGGTCTAAAGACAGGTGATTCTGTGAAGTTTGTTGCGGCTAGCGAAGGTGGAAAGCTCTATGTGACGGAAATTAAAAAGGGAAATGAGAATGAGTCAAATTAATTTAAATGTAGGCGGGATGACTTGTGGATCCTGTGTAAAGCATGTCACTAAGGCGCTTGAGTCATTAGAAGGGGTTTCTGATATCAACGTGGATCTGCAAAGTGGGAAAGTCCATCTACAGCGTAGAAGTTTTAAATCAGACGATTTGATCCATGCGTTAAATGAAGAGGGTTATCCATCATCGTTGGATTTAGACGGCAGCATCCAGACGCCGCAGAAAAAATCGGGTGGTTGCTGTTGCGGGTAAGTCAACTTAATCATATTTGAGGAAAAAGATCATGGAAAACAATCTAGAAAATCCGACCCCACCCAAGTTTTGGGGCTCTAAATATTCAATTGGGTACCTGGTGATTGGTGCGATAGCAGCTTACTTTTTATTAAAAGAGCACTATGCTCATACGATAGCAGCCTTACCATTCTTACTATTGTTAGCTTGCCCTCTCATGCATATGTTCATGCACCATGGGCATGGACATGAACAGGAAAATGCAGATGTGAATAAGAAGGATGGTAAATGATGGAAACAGCTAATAACGCTTATGGTTTATGGCTCTTAGTAGTGCTCAATTCAGCCATTTTTATTATGTTCGCTTTTAGTTTCTTCAAGCCCAACACTTCTAGAGATTGGTGAACTTTTGGCGCTTTCTCAGCCTTTATTGTTGCGCTCTTTGTTGAGATGTATGGATTTCCGTTGACCATATATCTCATGTCGGGATGGCTGCAAACCAAGTTTCCGGGGCTTGATGTTTTTAGTCATAACTCGGGACATTTGTGGTCAACGTTGACTGGGGAGAAGGGCGATCCACATTTTGGTGTGCTTCACATTGCTAGCTATGTATTTCTTGGGTATGGGTTTTATTTGCTCTCAAGCTCTTGGAATGTTTTGTATCACGCTCAAAGACGCAAAGAGCTGGCGACTACAGGGCCTTATGCCAAGATTCGTCACCCTCAATATGTTGCCTTTGTGATGATCTTGCTTGGGTTTTTATTTCAATGGCCTACGTTACTAACGTTATTAATGTTTCCAGTTTTATTGTGGATGTACGGACGCTTATCGATTACCGAGGAAAAAGAAATGCAAGCTCAGTTTGGGGGTGTCTATGATTAATATGCTGCAAAAACCCCACGCTTTATCCCCAATTTCTAATTGTCACTAATGGGCTTTACTGTAGTTGAGTAATTTAATTTAATGAAGGAGTAATAAATGCGTAAATATCTCATTGGTGCCTTAGCACTGCTAACGGTACTGTTATCTGGATGTGGGTATAACCAAATTCAGTCTCAAGATGAGCAGGTTATTTCTAGTTGGTCTGAAGTATTAAACCAGTATCAGCGCAGAGCTGATCTCATTCCAAATTTAGTAAGCACGGTTAAGGGCGAGGCGAAATTTGAGCAAGACACCCTCACCAAGGTTGTGGAGGCAAGAGCTAAGGCAACATCAATCCAGGCAACGCCTGAGTTAGTCAATAACCCTGAGGCCTTCCAGAAGTTCCAGCAAGCTCAAGGGCAGCTAACCTCTGCCTTATCAAGACTGTTGGTGGTTTCTGAGAATTATCCAAGTTTGCGGGCAAACCAAGGTTTTAGAGATTTGCAAGCCCAACTAGAAGGAACTGAGAATCGCATTACAGTTGCTCGTAATCGATACATTAAATCGGTGCAAGAGTACAACGTTACGATTCGCTCATTTCCATCAAATTTGACTGCTATGATTTTTGGCTACAAGGCTAAAGCAAATTTCACAGTTGAAAATGAGAAGGAGTTAGCTACACCTCCTAGCGTGTCATTTGATACTCCTGCCGCAAAATAATCAATATGTCTGCCTTGGGATGCTTCTCCAATTTGCTCAAGCGAGCATTGGTTGCACTGTCGGTATTAACGCTGCTGAGCCTGCCGCAATTTTCACTGGCTCAGCAGGCTATTCCGCTTCTATCGGGCCGAGTTATCGATCAAACGGAAACTCTGACAGCAAGCGAGATTGGTGCGCTTGATCAAACCTTAAGAAACTTTGAGGCAAGAAAAGGTAGCCAGTTTGCAGTATTGATAGTGCCATCTACGCAGCCTGAATCAATTGAGCAATTCGCAATTAGGGTGGCCGATCAATGGAAAATCGGACGTAAAAAAATTGATGATGGCGTCATCCTCATTATTGCCAAATCCGATAGAAAACTGCGGATTGAGGTTGGTTATGGCTTAGAAGGGGCATTAACTGACGCCACTAGCAAGCGCATCATTGATCAGGTAATTGTTCCTCGCTTTAAGCAGCAGGATTTTTATGGGGGCATTACTGCTGGAGTTGATGCCGTTATTGGTGTCATTGATGGCGAAGCATTGCCACAACCAATTCAAGATAGGTCAATAGGGGAGGATGACATTCGCCAATCATTGCCAATCATCTTTATTGTTGCCTTGGTTTTGGGTCACATACTTAGATCGATATTGGGAAGATTGCCAGGCTCCCTTGTAACCGGTGGTTTTGTAGCTGTTATGGCGTGGTTTATTTTTGGCGCTATCTCCATGGTGATCTTTGCTGGAGTAGCCGGACTCCTTATCTCTTTACTTGGGATTGGGATTGGTAGGCGTGGCTTTGGTGGTTACAGCAGTAGCGGTGGAGGCGGTGGTGGGGGTGGATTTAGCGGCGGCGGCGGTGGTTTTGGTGGTGGTGGATCCTCGGGGAGATGGTAGATATGAGTCTTAGTCGATTTATCAAACATCTCTGCTCTCATAGTCGCAAGGTAGGCCAATGCTTTTCCAAAGCCGATTTAGCTGCAATAACCAAGGCGATTGGCGATAGTGAGAATAAGCACTCAGGCCAAATCTGCTTTGCTGTTGAGGGCGCTCTGGAAGTGCCTGCTTTATTAAAAAACTTCAGCCCTAGAGATCGTGCAATCGAAGTCTTTGCAAACTTAAAAATTTGGGACACCGAGCACAATAATGGGGTGCTAATTTATGTTTTATTGGCTGATCACGCTGTAGAAATAGTCTCTGACAGGGGCATTTATGCAAGTGCAGACGTAAGCACATGGGATGTTATCTGTCGTGAGATGGAGTCTAAGTTTGCAAGAAATCAATATAGAGCTGGGGCTTTGTCAGGCATCGAATTGGTAAGTAAAGTATTGCAGGAGCACTTTCCTAAATCAGCTGCATCAAAAAATGAAATTGCCAATGAGCCAGTTTTATTGGGTATCAAATAAACAAGGATTTAATAATGAGCGGTAGCAATCAAACCCACCACCATGAGCCTAGTCATGACCACGCTCATCATGAACATTCATCAGGGGCAGATGCGCTAAAGGATCCTGTTTGCGGTATGGCAGTAACGAATCAATCTAAGCACAGTTACTCGCTAAAAGACATCATGTATTACTTTTGCAGTAATGGGTGCAAAGAAAAATTTGTGAGCTCTCCCGCAAAATATCTTAATGAGGGCGTAAAGAGTGCGCCCGTTCCGGAACCAGTAGCGGGCACAATTTATACCTGTCCAATGCACCCCCAAATTAGGCAAGACCATCCTGGCAATTGCCCAATTTGCGGGATGAGTTTAGAGCAATTGCTTCCCGAGTTGGAAGAAGAGGAAAACCCAGAGTTGATTGATTTCCAAAGACGTTTTTGGTGGACATTACCCTTAACAGTGGTTGTCACGGTCCTTGCCATGTTTGGCCATCAATTAAATCTGCTGGAGTCTCAAGTCCAAACTTGGGTTGAATTAGTTCTCTCCTTGCCGATTGTTTTATGGGCGGGCTGGCCATTCTTTCATCGAGGTTGGCAATCTATTGTCAATCGCAGTCCCAATATGTGGACATTGATCGGTCTTGGAACGGGCGCTGCATTCTTATATAGCGTTGTCGCCACTGTAGCGCCTGAGATTTTCCCAGTGTCCTTTATGTCAATGGGGCGGATTGGGGTTTATTTTGAAGCTGCCGCAGTCATTATTTCCTTGACCCTGCTAGGTCAGGTTTTGGAGCTCAAGGCACGCTCCCAAACTTCTGCTGCGATTAAATCTTTATTAGGATTGGCTCCCAAGACGGCCAGAAGAATTAAAGCGGATGGAACGGAGGAAGATATTCCCTTAACCAATGTCCACATTGAAGATTTATTACGAGTTCGCCCAGGTGAAAAAGTGCCAGTGGATGGCGTCATTGTTGAAGGGGCTAGTGCGCTAGATGAATCCATGCTCACTGGCGAGCCTTTACCAGTTAGTAAGCGCATAGGAGATCGTGTCATTGGCGCCACTATGAATACCAATGGAGCCTTAATCATTAAAGCAGAACGGGTTGGATCATCAACAATGTTGGCGCAAATTGTGCAAATGGTTGCTCAGGCTCAACGCTCGAGAGCGCCTATGCAGCGTATGGCAGATATTGTTGCTGGTTACTTTGTTGTAACTGTTGTAGCTATAGCGGTCATGACTTTGTTGGTATGGGGCTTTTTTGGTCCTCAGCCGAGTTGGGTCTTCGGTCTTATTAATGCGGTATCAGTATTGATCATCGCCTGTCCGTGTGCACTGGGTCTTGCTACGCCGATGTCCATCATGGTTGCTACTGGTAAAGGAGCAACAAAGGGTATTTTGTTTCGTGATGCCGCTGCGATTGAGAATTTACGCAAAGTGAATACGCTGATTATTGATAAAACTGGCACCTTAACCGAGGGTAAGCCGATTTTTGATAAGGTTATTGCAGCTCCTGGTTTTATCGGCGATGAAATTTTAAGATTAGCCGCAAGTCTTGATCAGGGCAGCGAGCATCCTCTTGCTGACGCCATTGTTCGGGCTGCAAGAGAGAAAAATCTAACGCTCGAAAAACCTGAAAACTTTGAGTCTAGCTCTGGTATTGGCGTTCAAGGCAGTATCGCCTCACTTCATTTGGCGTTGGGTAATACGGCCCTGATGGATAAGCTGGGAGTGTCTGTTGACATCCTCAAACCACAGGCTGAGGAATTGCGATCTGAAGGCGCTAGCGTGATGCATCTGGCTATTGATGGCAAGCTCGCTGGCCTGTTGGCTGTATCAGATCCAATTAAGGCTACTACGCCTGAAGCATTGCAGATCCTAGGGGATGCGGGTATGCGAATTGTGATGGCGACTGGGGATGGATTAACGACCGCTAAGTCTGTAGGTAAGAGGCTTGGGATTCAGGAGGTTTATGGTGAGGTAAAGCCAGCAGATAAGCTAGAGCTAGTGACCCGTCTTCAAAATGAAGGTCGAATTGTGGCTATGGCAGGCGATGGCATTAATGATGCACCAGCCTTAGCAAAAGCCAATGTTGGTATTGCTATGGGTACCGGAACTGATGTAGCGATGAATAGCGCCCAAATCACCTTAGTTAAGGGTGATCTTAGAGGAATTGCGATAGCCAAATCCCTTTCTGACGATACCGTGGGTAATATGAAGCAAAACTTAGTCTTTGCGTTCCTCTATAACGCCATGGGCATTCCGATTGCTGCGGGACTGCTCTATCCATTTACTGGGTGGCTGCTATCGCCATTAATTGCAGCGTTGGCTATGAGTTTAAGCTCAGCCTCAGTCATTACCAATGCATTACGTCTAAGAAGGGGGTCATAGTGGAAAAATCATTTCATCGATTTACGGAATTGTTCGAGCAGCTCGGGTTGGCATCTGATCCTGCCAGCATCAAAGAATTTATTGGCAAACATGCTCCTCTTGCTGAGTCTATTGCTTTAGAAGAGGCGCCATTTTGGTCGATCTCTCAATCTACATTGCTTCGTGAAGAGTTGATGCTGGATGCTGATTGGGCAGAGATTATTGACCAGCTGAATAAAGATCTACGTGTCAGCTAAATTACAAACCTAACCTTATTAGTTGGGAAATAATGCCTATTAAATACAGCTAATTTTTATATCACTTGCAACCTAAGGAGCACTTAATGAATCATCAAAAAATCATACTTTCTTTTCTTATTGCAGCTTCAATTTGCGCCACTGGTGCTTTTGCTGCCGATGGGGATAATAAGGCTAGCACTGCAAATACGCCGCAAGGCAGCTCTGTAAATGGGTCTGGGGCAACATCAAAGCCCAAGCCACATTCCCATGTAGAAGAAAAGCAAGGCTATGTGCCTCCCATTAAAGGTAATAAGCCGTCTGATGAGAAAGATAAATCGACTGATACGAGTCGTCACATCCATACTCGTGACCGCTAATTGGTGTCCCTGGCAAGCTTTGAGAGCGATTCCTGTTTTACCTGCTTGTCAGGCGTTGATATTGAGTCAAAAAATCTTTGATAAAGGAGTTTTACTGTGAATAATTCTATTAAGCTGCATGGGCTATCTCTTGGAAATACTATGGGGGTGCTCTACATTGCTTGTGCTATTTTTGATGCACTTTTTCCACCATATGGATTTCTTGTAAAGCTGGAGTCAGCAACGCCATGGCCGATCTATGGGAGTCTGAGTGGCTTTCTAACGGGACTCGTAATGTTTGCAGTTTCTGGTTTTTTAATTGGTGCGCTCTACGCTGTCAATTTGAAATTTTGGGGAAAACGGCTCTCATGACGAAATATGGAGATATCGAAAAAATCTTAAGAATAATTTTATCGTTAGATTTTGGTTTTTAAGAAGCTAAGATTTAACCCTAGGAAAAGTAAACAATCACCTTATTCCTATCCTCAACTCTTACCACAATAGCGCCAGCCTTTTTCTTTCTTAGCGCCGCCGCTAGTGCGTCATTAAAATTTCCATATGTGCCTGCAGTCATCCAAGATGTGTAGGCATTATTCATTTTGTATTGCGCTTTATAGCTGTTTGAAGTCATCTTCTTTGTACTTTCTACTTTTGCTAGATCTTGCTGTCCAGTCTGGATCTTCTGCCTTGCACGTTCTGCTTTGACTGCTGCTTGTGCACGTTTAGCTTGATCCTTGAGGCTTTTGATCCGGGCTTGATCTGGGCTGAGTGGTCCAGTGGGTTTAATCGAGTTAAATTCAAAAAATCGCATCAAGTATTTAGTGCTCAATATCTAACTGATTAATATTCGCTGGGTAGCAATATCACCCATTTATCTTCATTGCGGCAGGCATACAGGCTCATTTCACCAAAGGGGAAGTCTGTATATGGGATGCGTTGTTTGGCTAGGGTATTGCCATTGCCATCAGTAATAACTAGATTGCCTGAGGCATTAGCACAGGTCAGACTACAGCTAGTAAAGCCCTCATTGTTGGGTAAGTGCATGACGTGACTGGCAATAGCATCCATTAGCCAATAACAGCCTACAGTTTCTGCGAGATATTTAGTACCATCGGTAAGTAGGACTTTAGGCCATAGGGGGTAGTAGTACTCGGTGCCAGTAAATTGGCTCAATTGACTCAAAACGTGGGTTTTTGACGTATTCATTTTTACTATGTCTCATCGATAAGAAAGTGTTACTGCAAGTAACACTTGTGATCGAGTCAAAACCCTGCGATTTTGACTCGTTTGGTGGAATTATTTAGTTTTGAAGTTGGCTTTGAGTGCGCCGCTAGCCAGTTCAATTTCTTCATCAAAACTGCCTTTTTCCACTTCAGCTTTGATGATTGCTAGGCCTTCTAATAAGCCATCTAAATCAGCTACTTGGATGCTGGGCATGCCACGCTTGAGTTCTAATACCTTTGCGCCATAGCGTATGGACACGCACAGCTTGCCATCACTGTTTTGAAACCACCAAGGCTTAATGCGCTTGTTGATTTGTACCCGTTTAGCTGTGCCGTCTGCTGCTTTGACGGTCTTTTCTTTCTTGATTTCTAGCTGCGTGCCGTTTAGCTGGCATTTAGCCAGTTCAATTTGTTCCCATAGCTTATTACTCAGCTTATTGCGACGCTGGACGATAGGGGGTTGATTGATGGGTTTGGTAGCTGCTACGAATTTGAGTTTGTCGATTGTTGCCATCGTGTTCTCCATAAAGTTGATAGGGCAACACAACAATATTGTCGGTAAATGCGGATGGACAACCGGTATTTTTATATTGGACGAATAAACCAAGAAAAAATGACATTCCTTGTTCAGAGAACTAAATACTTTCATGAAATACAAAAAGAAAAAGCCCACACCCAAGCAATACGCTATAGAACGCAAGATCCATATTGATACGCAGACTACTAATCAATGGCTTCGTGAAAGCGGGATAGGCTTAAAGAACATAGACGTAGGAACACCAGAGGTGTTCCAGGCTTTAAAGCTGGCAAACAAGGCAATTAAGCAGCACGCCTACTTATTAAGTTATGAGCAGCTACAAACCTTGTATCAGTTTGTAGTGGATGCTAGAAGGGTGGATAGGCGGTTAAAGATGCCGCAAGGGCGATGCTACAAAGTAATGAATATCACTAAACAGGCAATTAGAAAGGCAGCGCAGTACAGTTAAAAGTTCAAGCTAGATAGCGTGGTACGAGTAAGTCACTCGTTAATAAATGGCAAAAGCGCGGGTTGTAATATGAGGCTAATGACCCCGCCCTACACATGTTGCCCGTAACAGCATGTGATTCATAGGTGATGCCGCAGAGCAGCACGTGTAAAAACGGCTGGGAGTTTTAATACATCAGTCTCCAAACCAACTCTGTTACGGTCGTGTAGTGAAACGATACTCAGATCAAAAACTATACGGAACGGCGGTTAATAGCAACAAGACTTAGGTCTTCTGCTATAGCCGTCGTTCGTTCACTTAATCTAGATCAACTAGACAGCACCACTAGCTACTGCGTAGCTAGTGGCTTTAAATCAATAATAGAAAATAAGTGCAAAGTAATGTGAGTGAGCGAGAGCGAGTGAGCATTACTGCGGCACTAGCGAACTTTAGTTCGCTCTATAACTTGTGGCTATATTTCATCAATAGGGGTTAAAAATCACCACCCTGAAAGCATAAGTACTCCACCACAAAAAAATGCAGCGCTATTTTTTTTTGGTACTTACAACCTTTTTATGCCTACTTACGCGCTTGATTACGTAGCTTTTGGATCTTCTTGCGTTTCTTCTCAAACTCGATTTGATCCTCAGCTATAGACGCTTGCATGCGATTAGCCCACAGATCAGCTGATTTATAAGCAGATCCTAATTCACGTTCCATGAGTAAGCTAGTCATGTCATTAGCCCATACACGTTCGCTCTTTTGATTGATTTGCTCTTCAATCTCATCAATGTACGGCACTAGGGATCTGGCGATACGGGTGATTAAGTCGTTGGTTAGATCAATATTGGGTGGAATAAAGTGCAGTGCCGAGATCTCGGCTAAAGGTACGCGAGTAGCAGCGGGGTTCTCTGGATCAAAGTACACATCTCGATTGAACTTACGTACACAACGACAAATCACAAACATCAAGTCATCTGGTAAGTGGACTTGTTTGGCTGATAGATGTTCTGGGTAATCAAAATGACCCAGTGGCCATTCTTCTTGAATATCAAAGTAGCGCAGTAGTGCGATCTTGGCGCGTTTGAGTTTTTCTTGGCTATCGGCTGAGGAGCTCTTGCGTGCTAGTGCCAGTATGCGGGTCTGCGTTGTCTCGTCATACCATTTCACAAAATCATTCTTGGCAATGCCAGTCTCTCGTGCATAACGCAGCACAGTAGCGTACTCACTGACTTGCTTTTTAGACTTCTTGCTAAAGATAAAGCGTACTAGTAACGCTTCATTGGGCGTATTGCTTTGGATGGGCTCTAGTGTGGCTTTGAAATAGCTGCGAATAATGTCGTAAAGCATGTCACCATCTTTACTGTTTTCGAGAAACTCATAAATCCCGTAGCAGTCCCTTAGACCTTCGGTGGTTTTGACTTTTTCACGATCAGACAGGTGGGCTAGACGATTGCGGATGGTTTCAGCTTGTTTAAGTAAGTGATGCTGCTCTTTGTTACGCTGTTCAATTTGCGCTTCAAAGACAGCAAGACTTGAACTGCGATCCATCGGTGCAGTCTGTTTAACCTTGGGAATTTTATTAACTCTAGCCTTTTTAACTGGGGTATTGCGAGTTTTTACGGCAGCTACTTGCTTAACCACGCTGTTGTGCTTGGCAGCAATGGTGCTGCGGTTTTTAATACTTTCCGCCAGTTTTTCCACCTTGGATTTCGCTGCTTCTTGACGTTCCTTCTCTAAACGCAGCTGAGCTGCTTTACTCAGTACTTTTTGCTGCTTTTTAGGCGTGGTTTTAGCGGACTTTTTGGGCTCGTTAGACTCTTGGGCTGCGATTGCTGCGTTGCGTGCTGCAGACGCTTGTTTTATGAAATCTACCCGTTCTTGGGCTGTTTTAAATTGTTTAGTCATTGAGTGCATCCGCTGTTGGCAAAGTGTTACTTGCAGTAACACTTATAGATATTACCTTAGCCACTTTACCCAATGAAAGTAGTGTTTTCATGGTGAAAGCCGTGGCATTTAAGCCACGATCTTTGAGGAGCTACGGTCTCAACACAAAATACAGATTAAGTGTTGAGAGAAATTTTAGGAGCTGTAAGTCATTGAATCTTGGAAGATCTTTTGATCATCCCAAAATCCCCATAAAAACCCGCCAATTTGCCATGGTATTGCCAATATCGGTAGGAATTGCTTTGATCTGAAAACACAATATAACTAAGTAAATACTGTTAACGAGGAAAAACAAATGGCACAAGCGAGAACATT
Source organism: Polynucleobacter yangtzensis (assembly GCF_001595965.1). Lineage (GTDB taxonomy): Bacteria > Pseudomonadota > Gammaproteobacteria > Burkholderiales > Burkholderiaceae > Polynucleobacter > Polynucleobacter yangtzensis. Next base: position 75,516 of record NZ_LOJI01000040.1, on the reverse strand, counting down.
AAGTGATCAAGAGTTAGAGCAGGTATTAGCGTATGCAGCAAGCACCAAGCATGGGCTGCGTAATCAAACAATTTTATTAATGACGCACTGGGCAGGTATGCGTATTGGGGAAGTAGCAGCGGTGCGTTATGGTGATGTATTGGCTAGTGATGGCACGATCCGTAGCGAAGTAAAGCTATCAGCCACGCAAACCAAGGGTAGTAAAAGTAGGGTGGTCTTATTATCCGAGCGTATGCAAGGTGCAATTGCCAAGTACATTGCCCAGTATCCCTGTGTTGATCTCAAAAAGCCCTTGTTTAAGACGCTGCGTGCCGATGGTTTTACACCGAATACCTTAACGCATATTGTCAGTGGCTTATACAAGCAAGCTGGCTATGATGGCGCTACGAGCCATAGTGGTCGTAGAGGCTTTTTAACTCGCTTAAGCGAGAAGGGGGTATCAGTCAGAGTAATGATGCAGTTAGCTGGTCATAGCCAAATGAGCACTACGCAGCGCTACATTGATACCAGGCCAGACATGCTTCGCAATGCTGTGGAGTTAATTTGATTTTTATAGTGCGAGGATGCGAGTTTTTTCCTTTTTAGTCCATGCATTATTTTCACTAATAATCTGGTGAAATTCCACGGGATCGAACTTTACAAAGTGTTTGGGCTTAGATTGCGATGGAAATATTCCGCGGGCAGCATTCTCAGCAATATAGGTAGCGGTTTTAAGTTTTCGAGAGGTCATTTGCTCTAAGGCACGTAATTCTACAATTGCGTCCGAGCTAATGCATCTCGATTTTCTATCCTTTTTGATCTTGCATTCTTCACCAATTTGCCAAAGCTTCCAATCGGGACGCGCTGATCGAATATATAGAACGCTCATTGCATCAATGATGTTTTGCATGTGAATGCCCTTAGAAGCTAATGCATATTTAGGCTTTGTTGGCGCAATCGGTGCTTGAATATGCTTATCTAATAGGGCTTTAACTTCTTTAAGCACCTTTTGTCTTGTGGAGTCTATTGGAATGGCCAATAAGAGGGCGGGAGGCCAATTCAATTTTGGCCTGGTGACATCTAAATACCTTACTACCGCTTCATTAACATCAGCCTTGTTTGATTTACCACCCCCAGCAAATTTATAAATCGGAACGGTTGTTGAGGGTGCTCCTTCAATGCCAAACAAATCAACCCCACGTTCAACCCACCAAGTCTTAAAAAGATACTTTTGTACATTACCAAAGGCATCGTAAATCTTAAGTACCTTTTCGAAATCTGCCGGCAATCGATCCTTGTCTGCCTTAGTTAAGCAACCTTTCTTGGTTCTGTAACGCCTTGCCAACTCATAGCTGGGGCTAAGAGCTAAAAAATTAAACCAATATCGATAGAGGTGGTGCACTTCTACGAATTTCCCATCCTTTTGAAAGTCCGATTTGAGGACGGACAGTGGATTTTTTGCCATTTTTATGCTTATTTTGTTGACTAAATTAATTTAAATTATTTCAGTCAAATAGGAAATAGTCAAGTCAATGCGACATTAGTGCCATGGCGTAAACAACTAGTTTTCGTCATAACTATCGACTTACTTAATTTTTAAAACAACCAATAAAAGGAATCAAAATGAAAAAAATATCATCGTTTTTTGAAAACATCACCAATGATGAGGATAAGCTCCAGGCTTTGATTTGTCCGCGCAATCTCGCTTTTGGTGTGAATGATCTTGGACAGATGAAGCTGTGCGAATTACTTGACGTGGATTATCTTCAGCCATTACGTAATTCAAGTAATAAAGCTAATCTTTTGAAAAACAGTCATTTGATGCGCCCCGGCATCAAAATAAAAATCCACGCAAACTGGTTTCGTAAAACTGAGGAAATTTTTTGGGTTCGCATATCGAAAATAAAAACTCTTGTGACGGGAGAGCAAATTTTTTATGCCCAACTTGAGCATGATGCTGAATACCTGCCTGTAGGGACGGGTCTAGGGCCAATTCGCCTTTGCAATATCTACGATGTCGATTTCGAAGGCGCCCATGAGGCGAATCATTTTGACAATGTTTCCACGGCCGTCAACTAAGAATAAAGGGGAAAATTATGTCAATTAATACACAAAAACAAACTTGCGCAATCTCAATGTCTGATCTAGGCATTTCAACTGTCGTCATGACCAGCATCGAAGACATTGAATCGATTTCCGATCAGTTTGAAACACAGCCAGATTCGATATGGTATCAAGGACGTGGCAAGCATTTTATGCATCAATTCTTGAAGAAGGAATTGCAGGCTCAGGATGCGCACTTTTCTAAACACCCCAAGCTTGTGAATGAGTTCAATGAAGAGTGGACTAATTTTTGTGAGGATTGCGTTTTGCTGTTTGTACTCGATGCCTACTTATTTGATAAGCCGTATCAACTGATGCATCCAGACTCATTTATGAAAAATGTGAAAAAGGCTGCTATTGATGCAAGCGGTGGGATAACTCCAGACTTGATTGCTGGAATTCCAGTTATTAACTAGTATTCAGGCAAACCCAGCCAAACTCAACTGTTTTTCAACATCCCTAAAGGCCAGCTCTATGTTGGCCTTTTTTACATCCTTCGCACTGGGCGATACAAATACGTATCTGCCTTGTGTAGTGACTTTGATTTCCACCAATCCTAGCTGCGTATTAAATTGATAGTTGACGGTAAATCGCGGTACCAACTCACCCTTATAAGACTTATGCGTGACTGATAACTTGGCTTTAGCTGCCTTGGGCAAAGTCCAATAGTCGTTCAAATCTGTATCACAACGCTTAATCAAAGTCTTCACTGCCACTAGGGCATCCTTCTTGGATAGCTTTTTGAGTTGTGGCAGTTCTTTGCTTAAATCCTCACCAGCTTCAAGACGTGTCTTTACTTGCTTGAAGTGCGATAAGTCACAGGCTCGCTCTAAGCTTTGCTTGAGAGTAGCATTGGCTTTACGTTCAAAGAAGGTTTGAATAAATGGGGTCATCAGATCACCATAGCCGTGAGGTATTGCATTGGGTAGGAAGTATTCATAATTTACGCTGCCTTACCTAATGCTTTATTCAGTTCGTCTTTAAGTTCTTTAGTTGCTTTGGCATTGGCTTCAACCAAGGGCAAATACACACCAGTGCTTGCCCCAACCAAACTAATCACATCATTGCGTACTGGGCTAGCGTTCATGTAACGCAAAATCTCATCTGCTTGAGCCGTTTTATCGTCAGGAATCTTGCCTGCTAACTGCTCGGCAATCATCAAGGGCTTCAAATGGCTATAGTGGCGCTCAATCATCAGGATTGAAGTGCCCATCTGTTTAGCCAGCTGCCCAAAATCCAATCCTTCTAGTACTCGCTGCGTAGCGTAGTAGTGACGCAGGCTATACAAGCTTCTAGGCTTGCCATCTTTGTCGCCCTTATCTAGGCCAGACTCTCTCAAGCAATCACCAAAAGCATTAACCAAGTTATACGGCATAGTTCCATCGCGCATACGGAAGATATGCTTATCTTTTTTCTTGGCAATCAGCTCTTCTAGCGTCATGTCTTTGTATTCAGGTTGGAGTTCACGCAGCTTATCTAGCAATGGCCACAGTTCATTACGAGCAACCAGTTCACGACTACCACGCTTGCCTTGCGGCAGAGTGATATGAATGACGCGCATACTAGGCTTTTGAATAAACTCAATATGCTTCCACTTGAGTTCTTTCGTCTCAGTGCCAGGACGAACGCCGGTACAAGCAATAAAAGTAATGTACAGGCCAAGTAGCTCGCGAAGATAACGTGACTTAGAGGCTCTGCCTTCAGTGGTCCACTTATGAATGAATTGCTGCAACTCCACTAACTCATCAGTGCTAAAGATGCCACGTGCTTCAGTAGCTTCTCCTGTGTTTTTGGTGCTGGGTCTTTGGCTCTCACTCATGTAGCCTTTTTCAACGGCGTAATCAAATACGCAATTAAGAGCAGCATTGTGATTGTTCTGAGTAGAAGCTTTAAGTTCGTAGCCAACTTTCTCGGTGCGCCAGCGATGAAAGTCGGAGATGAGTGCAGGGGTGATGTTGTCAATATGGTGATTGCCAAAGAAGGGGGTGAGGTAGGTATCGATGGCGCGATAGTAGTCAGCGTAGGTCTTTTTGCCTGTTCCAGCCTTCACTTGCTCTTTTAAGCTGGCGCTGACAACTTGAGCTACTGCTTTGAACTTCTTGCTAACTACCGATAATCCGCGCTTTTCAAGTACGCGAGCTTCATGAAATAGGTCTTCTGCGACACGTTTTGCGGCCTCTAAATCACTGGTTTTACTGGTCGTTCTGAACCAAGTTTTCTTAGAGCCAATTTTGTAATGAATCTGCCAGACGCTGGAATTCGAACGGCGCTTTAAACGCAGTTCATGGGGTCGTATAACGACGGTGGATTCAGCAGTGGCGCGCATTCTAGGGTGATTTAAGTTTGTAACCCTATTATATCAATTTACGATATGAAAAGCAAATAATTGAAGTGTGCGATTGGTGTGCGATTGATTTTTACGCAAAAAATAGACAAAAAAAATGACTTGCGGTTAGCAAGTCATTGTTTCTACTACGAATAACTGGTGGGTCGGGCGAGATTCGAACTCGCGACCAACGGATTAAAAGTCCGCTGCTCTACCGACTGAGCTACCGACCCAGTTAAGCCATAAATTATAGCAAGAAGTTTGTAGGCCATCCTCGGGTTTTCGGGGTCTGCCTCTCAGCCCTTGTAGTTACAAGTCGCTTATGAATTCACCCGTCTGGCGACCGGTGGATTTTTGGAAAAATACTCCTTAATTCCCCTCAAAATCGCCTCTGCGATGCGATCCTGGTAGCTGTCATCGTTTAGGCGGGCCTCTTCCTGTGGATTGCTAATAAAAGCGGTTTCTACGAGGATTGAGGGGATGTCTGGGGCCTTTAAAACCGCAAAACTGGCTTGCTCTACCTTCGGTTTATGTAGGGCTGCAAATCCACCGATTTGCTTCAAGATCGAATTACCCACCTGCAGGGAATCTTTAATCTGAGCAGTGGTCGACATATCTAGAAGTAAGTTGGCAACCTGCCTATCTTGCGTCTTGATATTGATGCCACCGATGAGATCGGAGGCATTCTCTTTATTGGCCATCCAGCGAGCGGTGGTACTACTAGCACCCATTTGCGAAAGTGCAAAGACGGAAGCGCCTCTAGCATTTCGTTCGATGAATGCATCTGCATGAATCGATACAAAGAGATCTGCTTCAACACGGCGTGCTTTTTGTACTCGGACATGTAGAGGCACAAAGTAATCGCCATCTCTAGTCAAGAAGGGACGCATATACGCTTCGCCTTCAATCTTATCTTTGAGTCGCTTAGCAATTGCGAGAACAACATGTTTTTCCTTGGAGCCTGCTGCACCAATGGCGCCAGGATCCTCGCCGCCATGCCCAGGATCAATCGCAATGGTGATTAAGCGCTTGTATTTGGCAGGCGCTGGCAACTCTTTGGTTTCAGGTATGGCTTGGGCAACAGGAGCTGCCGGAACCTTGGCAAGCTCTTTTTCTTTCTTGGTCGCGAACTGCGCAATTAAATCGATCTCTTCGTTGGATTTCTCAAGAGCAGTTTCTTTTTTAGCACTGCTTCTCACTAAAGCCATTAAAGGATCTGGTGGTGTAGTAGGGTACAAGTCAAACACCATGCGGTAGTTGTACTCAGCTACTGGATCAAGAGTAAAGAGTTGTGGCTTGATGGGTTCTTTTAAGTCAAACACCAAACGCACAATGCCTGGCTGAAATTGCCCTACTCGAACTTGCGAGATGTAAGGGTCATTGGGTTTTACTTTGGCAACTAAATCTTTGAGTGTGGGATTGAGTTCCAGCCCCTGCACATCAACTACCAAGCGATCTGGATTAGTCAGAATCTGCTGCGTAATCGGTAGCGGTGTATCGGATTCCAGGGTTACGCGGGTGTAGTCCTCGGAAGGCCATACGCGTACGCCTAATATCTTGGCGCCCCAGGCAATATCAACCTCAGTGAGCAATAGAGCAAAGCTCAAGAACTTCGCTGAAGTCTTGAGAGTTTGTCTTTTCGAGAGATTGGTTTTCTGATTGCTCATGTATTAATAGCGAATGACTATTGTCGAATCTCTTGTAATGCCATTTTTCCAGATTCAGTGATTGCATTGATCTTAATAGTGCGTTCGTTTTCATCTGCTCCTGCTACTAACTGAATTTGAATATCAAAACCTGGCAAAGTGCCTTCAGCTTTTTCTGGCCATTCAATTAAGCAAATGCCTGGAACGTCAAAGTGTTCTGCAAATCCAGCTTCTTTCCATTCCAGTGGATCGCGCATGCGATACAAATCAAAATGGTGAATAGTGATTGCGTGATCTTTTAGTTGTAGGGAGTAAGGTTCACACAAGGTATAGGTCGGGCTCTTCACTTTGCCCTCATGACCCATTGTCTGAATGAGGTATCTCGAAAAGGTCGTTTTACCAGCGCCGAGATCGCCCTCTAGGGAGATATTGAGATGCGAGCTTGGCTGCTTAGTTAGAAAGCGCTCAAAACTAGCGGCTAGCTGCTTTGCAAGAGAGGCAGTGTCGGCTTCCTGCCTACAATAGAGATCAATTGCAGTGAGCGGGGTCTGGATTACCTGTGTTTGAGCCATTCCCCTAGTTTATTCAATTATTAAGATACATTCTGTATTCCATATGCCTTTACCTACCAGCCCTCAAACCTTGGATGAGCCCAATCTGCGCGATTGGCTCAATACCCAGGCTATGGCTTTGGGGTTTGATGGCTTACGCATTACCGACACCCATTTAGGTCCTGCGACCGAACGCTTGAAAGAGTGGTTGGCTGAAGGTCGCCACGGTCAAATGGAATACATGCAGCGCCATGCAGAATTGCGCGCTAATCCCGAGCTTTTAGTTCCTGGTACGGTGCGTGTTATTTGTGTCTCGATGAACTACCTCCCGCCAGAAACCGATTTTGATGCTGAGTGGCAACGACTAGAAGATCCTACGCAAGCAGTCGTATCGATGTATGCCAGAGGGCGCGATTATCACAAGGTGCTGCGTAACCGCTTACAAGAATTTGCCCAGCTGATTGAAGAGCGTATCGGCAAATTAGGCTATCGCGTGTTTACAGATTCCGCACCGCTCATGGAAGTAGAGCTGGCTCGCAAAGCAGGCTTAGGCTGGCGTGGCAAACATACGCTCCTACTCAATCGAGAATCAGGATCCACATTCTTCTTGGGTGAGATCTTGGTGGATGTACCACTACCCATTGATGAAGAAGTTGAAGAGCGCTGTGGTACCTGTACATCCTGTATAGATATATGTCCTACACAAGCTATCACTGCGCCTTATCAACTCGATGCGAGAAGATGTATCTCTTACTTAACGATTGAAAACCCTGACGCTATTCCTGTGGAGTTTCGACAAGCTATGGGTAATCGCGTGTATGGCTGCGATGACTGCCAACTCATTTGCCCATGGAATAAGTTTGCCAAACGAACAGAGCTACCTGATTTTGCAAGACGTCACGGTTTAGGGCAGGCGACCCTATTGCAACTTTGGTCCTGGACTGAAGCGGAGTTTGAGCAACGCCATGAAGGTAGTGCCATTCGCAGAATCGGTTACAGCCGTTGGCGCCGTAATCTAGCAGTAGCCATGGGCAATGCTTTGGCTAGCGGGCTTGAGAAGGGCGCAATTACTGAAGCGCTAAACGCAGCACTTCCTAGTGCCGATCCTTTAGTGGCTGAGCACATTGAGTGGGCCTTAGGTCAACATGCGCAGTCAGCATAAATATTCACAAGCTTTACAATTGCTATATGTCATCTAACGACCAGCCCTACATCGATCCTAGCGAAATCCCGCTAGAAGAGGCTGCGGTACAACGCTTTAAAAATCCAAGTCATGCCTTTTGGTCTGGCATTCGGGATGCTGCTGGTGCGCCTGCGATGGTACTCTTTGCTGGCATGGTTGGCTTTGGGGCGATGGGTAAAACCAATGGCTTTGATGTTTGGTTCACAACCTTCACTTCGTTTTTCATGTTCGCCTTACCAGGTCAGGTTGTTTTGCTCGAGATGGCGATTACTGGCTCATCTGTTTTAGCGATCGCTTTAGCGGTTACGCTAACCTCAACACGCTTTATCACCATGACGGTGACACTCTTTCCGCAGTTTCATCAAAAAGATCGCAATCGTAGTCTTTATGCTTCCGTCCATTTATTGGCGATGACAGCATGGGCTATCTCGATGCGGGAGTTTCATGCGATTGAGATTAAGCACCGCCTCAGTTACTTTGTAGGGCTAGGGCTCTTATGTTGGTTGATCTCTGTGCCTGGAACTGTCTTAGGTTACTACTTGGCTGGTATGGTGCCAAAGCCAGTTACTTTGGGCTTGGTGTTTATTAACCCATTGTTCTTCTTACTCACCTTTACCGAAGTAAAGCCTTGGATTAATCGCATTGCACTTTTACTAGGCTGCATCTTTGGCCCGATCTTTTTCCTAATTGATCGCGATACTAGTTTGTTAACGGCTGGTTTAGTTGCGGGCACCATGGCTTACTTTATCGACCGTAAGTTCTTGCGCAAAAAAGCGGGAGTGCTCGGATGAACGGGGCGATGGACGCTTTCAATCACATGAGTGATGCACTGACGGGTTGGGGTCTATGGATTGCCTTGGTTGGCGCCTGCCTAGGTACGTACTTCTGTCGTGCTATTGGTGTATTTCTGTCACAGAGTATTAATCAAGATAGCGAGATCTTTCGCTGGTTAGCTGCGGTGACCTACGCGATGGTTGCTGCACTTACAGTGCGTTTGATTGTGATGCCGCTTGGCCTGATGGCAACCGTACCTTTATGGATTCGTATTTTGATCTGCGCCTTGGCGATTGGCGTGATGGTTTCTAAACCCACAAAACGATTAGTTCCAGCCTTATTGACTGGAACCTTGTTGATGGTGGGTTACGGCGTGATTCGTTAACTAACCAAATAACGCCAGCCCATCTTTTTTGTTTTTATAGATGCGCCGCCAAAATTATGGCGATGTGCACTGCTTCTCTTTGAGTGCCATCCGCAATCTGATGACGACAGCTCGTACCATCAGCCACTACCCAGCAATCTGGTGACTTCCGAATACTAGGCAATAGGCTAGCTTCAGCCATTTGCTTGGACACTTCAATATGCTCAGCTTCATAACCAAAGCTACCTGCCATGCCACAGCAAGACGATTCAATCAGCTTAGGCTCTGCGTTCGGAATGAGTTTGAGTAATTCCATTGCGGGAGTAACAGCAGCAAAAGACTTCTGATGACAGTGACCATGAAACAGCACTGATTTATTAGCTGCTTTGAGATTTAACTGAAGCTTACCGGCCTTAGCCTCGCTTGCTAAGAATTCTTCTAGCAATTGCGCCTGTTTAGAAACGCTCACTGCGCGCTCACCAAAGCCCATTACCAAAGCTTCATCCTTTAAGGTAAACAAGCATGAAGGCTCTAGACCAATAATCGGAATGTGCTTGTCGGCATAAGGCGCGAGATGGTCAACTAATTCACCAAGTGTTTCCTTGGCTTTATCAACCATGCCTGCAGCTAAATAGGTTCTGCCACAGCAAAACTCTTTTGAGCAAGTATTGCCTTGGTTTGTTGCTTTAGTTTGACCATTGCTTTGGCTCTTGCTTTGAGTCTTATTAGGGATATGCACACGATAGCCAGCTGCCTTGAGTACTTTTAATGCTGCCTGGAGGTTTTCGTCTTCAAAGTAAGCGTTAAAGGTATCGGCTAACAGTACAACACCCTTGCCATCGGTATTGCTCGCCAACTGTTCTGGAGTGTATTGATAAGAATCTTTTGCCTTTTGGTTCCAGAAAGTCTTGCTCTTCCAAATTGGCAGGCTTCTTTGCGCAGAGATACCCATAACCCATTCTTGTATCTTAGCAACCGGCGCAATGTGATTACGTAAGTTCAAAAGAGTTGGTAGCAGTGGGATAGCGCTAATCGTGCTGGCATATTTGGGGAGATAGGCCACCGCTAGATCTCTGAGAGAGTGACCTACACGCTTCTTGTAAGCAGAGAGGAACTCAATCTTCATCTTGGCCATATCCACGCCAGTAGGACATTCACGGCGGCAAGCTTTGCAGCTTACGCAAAGCTCCATGACTTCTTTGATGGCATCGCTAGCTAATGGAGAAGATTCGGGAGATGCTCCACTTTTCAGATCGAGCTGATTGGAGAGTGCCAGACGAAGAGTATTTGCTCTACCGCGTGTCAGATGTTTCTCATCACGGGTGACGCGGTAGCTTGGGCACATCACTTCCGCATCAAACTTACGGCAGTGACCATTGTTATTGCACATCTCCACTGCTTTGGCTAAACCTATCGCCGGATCACCACCAGTGCCTGGCGCTGTAGTTTCTTCTGTGACAGGATCGTTTTGTACGTTCCAAGCAGACCAATCTAATGCTGGTTGGAGTGGAATGACTTTATAACTTGGTGGAAATCTAAAGTTGATGGAGTCATCCATCTTGGGTGGATTAACAATCTTGCCCGGATTAAATAATCCTTTGGGATCAAATGCGTATTTAATTTCTGCAAGGGCTTCAGTGATCTTTGGACCAAACTGCCAAGAGATCCATTCGCCACGACATAGACCATCACCATGCTCACCGCTATAAGCACCTTTGTATTTGCGCACCAGGGCAGAAGCTTCTTCAGCAACTGCGCGCATCTTCTGAGCGCCGTCTCTGCGCATATCCAATATAGGGCGTACGTGCAATGTACCTACGGATGCGTGGGCGTACCAAGTGCCGCGTGAACCATATTTAGAAAATACCTCAGTGAGTGCTTGGGTGTAATCAGCCAAACTCTCCAGAGGTACAGCACAGTCTTCAATAAAGCTGACCGGCTTACCATCGCCTTTGAGGCTCATCATGATGTTGAGACCCGCTTTACGTACTTCCCACAAATTCTTTTGCAGGGAGGCGTCAGGCATAGTCACTACAGAACCTGGCAAGCCCAGATCACTCATGAGTTCTTGCAGGGCTTTGAGCTTTTCTAAGAGTGGAGCATGTGCATCACCTGAAAACTCCACCAATAAAATCGCTTCAGGCGTTTTAGCGGTGTGATCAACCAAGGCTGTTTCAATGGTTTTCTTAAAGCTTGGGTTGCTGCGCGCCAAATCAATCATGGTGCGATCGACTAACTCAACAGCGGTAGGGCCGAGCTTCACAATATGCTGAGCACTATCCATCGCCTTGTAGAAGCTGGCAAAGTTCACAATGCCGAGCACTTTATGTTGTGGCAATGGCGCGAGTTTGAGCTTGAGAGATTTGAAATACGCCAAAGTACCTTCGCTGCCCACTAACAGGTGCGCCAAGTTCACGCTGCCATCTTGGGTATAAGGCAATTCACTTTGAGGATTGAAGATATCGAGGTTATATCCCGCTACCCGTCTTAATACTTTTGGAAAATGGGCCTCAATCTCCGGGGTTAGGGTGTGGGCTAGGTTTTTAACAAAATCACCTAGCTCTTTTGCAGCGCCAGAACTGCTAGCGTAATTACCAAACTGTGCGACTTGGCCATCCGCTAACCACGCATCAATACCTAAAACGTTATGCACCATATTGCCGTAAGCAATAGAGCGACTGCCGCAGGAATTATTACCTGCCATGCCGCCAATGGTTGCTTGACCAGCAGTAGAAACGTCAACTGGATACCAGAGGCCATATTGCTTTAGAGAGCCATTAAGGTGATCAAGCACGATGCCGGGCTCAACTTCAACATAAGCTTTATCAAGATTGAGATCTATAACGTTTCTGAAATATTTAGTGTTATCAATCACCAGTGCTGCGCCAGTGGTTTGACCGCATTGGCTAGTGCCACCACCACGAGGCAGCACAGGTACACCCAGTTCAGCAGCGATCTGAATGGCGCTGGCAATATCTTGCGCAGTCTTTGGTACAAATACGGCAACTGGCATGGCTTGATAGATAGAGGCATCCGTTGCATAGCGTCCACGACTCGCGCTATCGGTCATCACTTCGCCAGAAGTCTCCTGACGCAAGCGCTTGGCTAGCTCAGCTTGATCCACCATGAGTTCTTTGAGGTCTAGAGGCTTATTCATGACTTGCTTGTCTCCGCATCTTTGATTTCTGCTTCTGATTTCAGTAACTGCACTACAACATCACGTTTGTTTTGAACGTGCTGGATCATGATTCTGCGCATGCGTGCAGCATCTCTGGCTTTGAGAGCGTCGAGCATCTCTTGATGTTCTTCAACCGCCTTTTCCCATTTCACGCCATCCTGGTTGGAGCGAAAGCGCAGAGCTTCAATGCGTGCGTTGACTTGTGTGAAGAGTTTGGAGAGCACCGGATTATTTGCTGCTTGATTAATCAGATGATGAATACGTAGATTGAGTTTGTAATAGCTCGATAAATCACGGCGCGCATACGAAGCCATCATTTCATATTGAAGGGCTTCCAATTCAGAGAGGATGGCATCGCTAATATTGTTAGTAGCCAACTCGCCAGAGAATCCTTCAAGGTCAGCAATCACATCAAAAGTGTGAATGACATCCTCAAGACTGAGTTGCACAGCAATGGCGCCACGATTGGCGATAAGCTCTACTAAGCCATCTGCAGCTAAGCGACGAATTGCCTCCCGAATAGGGGTGCGAGATACATTGAGACTCTCAGCTAATTCACGTTCATTGAGTTTGCTGCCGGGCGCGATCTTGCCTTCAACCAAGAGTGATCTGAGCTTTTGGAAGGTGGCCTCGTGCAAATTCTGAGAATTAGGCTGTTCTATAGCTGCCATGCTGGAATCCCCTAAACCCTATATTTGTATACAAAATTAACAATAAGCCATCATAAAGCATAAATACAGGCTTTAAATGCCTATTTTTAGGTTTATTTAAGGAATTATTTCAAATAATTTGTATACAAAATGGAAAATTGGCAAAAATTGTCATACACTAGTGCCAGAAATATCACCCATAAACACACCCATAAGTGAGACAAAGCATGTTGAAACTTGATAACCACGCATCAGGACGCCACTTTTTACATATTCCCGGCCCTAGTCCTGTTCCTCCGCGCGTACTGCGCGCCATCAGCTATCAAACCATCGACCATCGTGGTCCTGAGTTTGGTGCCTTTGGTCTGAAGGTTTTAGAAAACATCAAAAAGATTTTCAAAACTGAGCAGCCTGTAATTATTTATTCCGCTTCTGGAACAGGTTCATGGGAAGGTGCTTTGGTAAACGTACTGAGTCCTGGCGACAAAGTGTTGTTCTACGAAACAGGACAGTTTGCGAACTTATGGCGCGCGCTTGGTAAGCGCCTTGGTTTGGACGTAGAAGTAGTTGGTAAAGCGGGACAAGATTCTTGGCGTTGGGGTGTAGATGCTTCTGTTATTGAAGAGCGTTTACGCAAAGACACGGGCCACGAGATCAAAGCGGTTTGCGTAGTACACAACGAAACTTCTACTGGTGTGACATCAAATATCGCAGCAGTGCGTAAAGCGATTGATTCTCTGAAGCATCCAGCCTTATTGCTTGTAGACAGCGTATCTGGCTTGGGTTCGGCGGATTATGAGCATGACAAGTGGGGCGCTGACGTTACGATTTCTGGCTCACAAAAAGGCTTGATGTTACCTCCAGGCATTGGCTTTAATGCTCTGTCACCACGTGCTATCGAAGTCAGTAAAAGCAACAAAATGCCTAAAGCATATTGGGCTTGGGATGAAATTCTCGAATCCAATAAAACAGGTTACTGGCCAACAACTCCGAGCACCAATTTGATGTACGGTTTGCATGAAGCAATGGACATGATGATGGCTGAAGGATTGGATACGATCTTTGCACGTCATCAACGTTTAGCTGCAGCTTGTCGTGAAGCGGTAAAAGCGTGGGGCTTAGAAATTCAGTGTCAAGACAAAGATTGCTATTCACCAGTGCTTACTTGTATTGCAACACCAGAGGGTATGGATGCCGATGTATTGCGTAAACATGCTTTAGAGAAGTTCAACCTCTCATTGGGTACTGGTTTAGGTAAGATCAAAGGCAAGGCATTCCGCATCGGCCATTTGGGCGATTGCAATGAATTGAGCTTAATGGCTGCTTTAAGTGGTGTAGAGATGAGCTTGGGCTCCATGGGCTTTAAACCCAAGGCCAGTGGCGTAGTTGCCGCCCAAGAATTTCTCAAATAGCCTTAAATAATCAATAGGTTGGGTGGAGACAGGGTGTAGCAAGGCTTCTAGACCGAAGTCGGGCTACACCCCTTATAATTCAGGTGCTCTATATAGATAGCACTTTCATCATATAAAACATATTCGAGACAAAGAAAGATTAACCATGTTGGCTACTAAACCATATTTAACTCAAGCTGATGTTCAAAAGATTTTGGATGCAGCAAACAAGCACGCTGCCGCAAATAATTGGGCTGTGACTATTGCCGTTTGTGATGATGGCGGTCATGTGTTAGGTTTAATTCGTCGCGATGGTTGCGCTCCTGTATCCACATACATTGCTCAAGAAAAAGCACGTACTGCAGCAATGGGTAAACGTGAGAGCCGTGTCTACGAAGAAATTATTAATAACGGCCGTACCTCTTTCTTATCTGCTCCGCATATCTCGGGCATGTTGGAAGGTGGGGTCAATATCGAGGTAAATGGGTTTACCATCGGCGCAGTCGGCGTTTCCGGCGTTAAATCGACCGAGGATGCTGAAACCGCTAAGGCCGGCATTGCGGCCATCCTGTAAGTTACCTTGACAAATACTGCTACTGAAATAAATTCTTCTACAGGGGTTAGCGAAGCCGCTAACCCTAGTGTTACTGACACTGACACTGCTGCCACTGCTTCACCTCCGGCAACAATCACTTTTGCTGACTTTGGTTTAGATCCGAAAATTCAAAAAGCGGTTCTGGAGCAGGGCTACAACACTCCGACTCCGATTCAAGCGCAATCGATTCCGCATGTCTTAGCGGGAAGCGACCTCATGGGCGCTGCGCAAACCGGTACCGGTAAGACCGCTGCTTTTGTATTGCCGATCATTCAAAAGATTTTGCGTCACGCAAGCAATAGCGCGTCACCAGCACGTCATCCCATTCGTGCACTGGTTCTCACGCCAACCCGTGAGTTGGCCGTGCAAGTGGCTGAAAACGCTGCGAACTATTCCAAGCACACTGATCTGCGCGCTGCAGTGGTCTACGGCGGCGTGGACATGAAAGAGCAAGTAGGTATTTTGCGCAATGGCGTAGAGATCCTGATTGCCACCCCTGGTCGTTTGCTTGATCACATTGGTTCAAAAGTGGCCAACCTCTCGCAAGTAGAGATCTTGGTTTTGGACGAAGCCGATCGCATGCTCGACATGGGTTTCTTGCCAGACTTACAACGAATCATTGATTTAATTCCGGCGCAAAGACAAACCTTATTGTTCTCGGCGACTTTCTCACCAGAAATTAAAAAGCTGGCGCAAAGCTATTTGCGTACTCCAGTGACGGTAGAGGTGGCACGTCAAAATGCTGCTGCTGATACGGTTAAGCAAGTAGTGCATATGGTTTCCTCTGCAGATAAGCAACGCGCAATTGTGAAGGTGCTTGAAGCACGCACACGTGCAGGCTTATCACGTCAATGCATCATCTTTACCAATAGTCGTTTGGGCTGCGCAAAGTTATCGCGTGCCTTAGAGCGTGACGGTATTAAAGCGGGCGCGATTCATGGCGATAAGAGCCAAGGTGAACGTACTTTAACTTTGGATGCATTTAAGTCTGGCGCCATCGAAGCTTTAGTGGCGACTGATGTAGCTGCTCGTGGTTTGGATATTCCGGATATGCCTTGCGTAATCAATCACGAACTGCCATACAACGCAGAAGACTTTATTCACCGTATCGGTCGTACCGGTCGCGCTGGCAGCAAGGGCGATGCGATTGCATTGGTTGATGCTAGTGAGAAACGCTTACTCGACGATATTGAAAAGTTGATGAAGCGTAAATTGGATGTGAAGCCTTTGCCTGAAGGTGCACCTTCACAAAGTCGCCCATCATTCAGTAGCTATGGCAGTGCACCAGCAAAAATGTCAGACCCTTTCTTCTACAAGCCTTACGAGCCATCTGCATCTACAGCTTCCACTACAGATCCTGCAAAGCCAGAAGAGAAAAAAGTAGGTATTACTCCTGCTAAGCCTGCGGTTGGTGCTTTGCTCGGTGGCTTTAAAAAGAAATAAAGAATCAAGAATCAAGAATCAAGAATCAAGAAACAAGAAACAAGAATTAAAGAAATAAGAAATAAAAAAGGAAAGACTAAGTTCTTGAGTTTTTCCATGCATGAGTGGCTGCTAACAGCCACTCAGCAATCGTAGTGTTTTCGCCATCAGGTAAGTTTTTCAATCCCAAATGCTTTGCTGCTTTGCGCAACTCCATCAGCGAGTGTTTTTCATCTTGCGTATTGATTTGCGTTGCGAGTGTTTGTTTACTGAGCTTTTCACCATGCTCATCAAGCACTAAAGGTAGATGAAAATACTTTGGCCTCTGATATCCCAATATCTTTTGTAGGTAAATTTGTCTTGCGGTATTGCTCAATAAATCTTTGCCACGCACGATATGGGTAATGCCTTGTTCGGCATCATCAACTACAACAGCTAGCTGGTAGGTAAATAATCCATCGCTTCTGCGTAGTACAAAATCACCGACTTCCTGATTGAGATTTTGGCTTTGGTGTCCTAGTTCTAAATCCTCAAATTCAATATGGCAATTTGGGGGCAGGGCGATCCGCCAAGCTTTCCCCGAATTTTTAAAGGCTTCTGCGGAATTGCTTATTAAAGAGGCGGGGCGGCAGGTGCCTGGATAGACCATTTCTTGATTGCGGGGGGTTTCTATTCCGAGGTTGGCTAGGGTGTAGGCAATGGTCTGCCTAGAGCAAGTACAGGCATAAAGGCATTTCAAGCTATTTAAGCGCTCCAAAGCCCTCTGGTAAGCCTCTTGGCGCTGGGATTGATGGATGATCTCCTCATCCCAAGAAAGCCCACATGCGAGCAATTGGGACTGTATTTGCTGGGTTGCTTCGGGGATGCAGCGAGGGGTGTCTAAATCCTCGATTCTGAGGAGCCATTTACCCCCATTTTTGCGGGCATCTAGCCAGCTTCCGAGGGCAGCAACCAGGGATCCGGCGTGCAGTGGGCCAGTAGGGGAAGGGGCAAATCGCCCGCGATAGCCACCGGCTGGGGATGGAGGGTTTTTAGGTGTCGACACAGCTAAAATCATCTCATGGCTTTACCCCGTTTTGTACATCTCCGCGTCCATTCCGAGTTTTCGATTACGGATGGAGTCGTTCGCATTGATGATGCAGTCGCGGCGGCCGTCAAAGATGAGATGGGCGCCCTAGCGATTACGGATTTAAGTAATTTATTTGGTTTAGTGCGTTTTTATACTGCCGCACGCTCAAGTGGCATTAAACCGATTGCTGGTGCCGACGTTTGGATCAGCAATCCGCAAGATCCAGACCAGCCCCATCGTTTATTGCTCTTAGTTCAAAACCATTCTGGATATCTCAATTTATGTGAGTTGCTCAGTAGGGCCTCTTTAGATAATCAATCACGCGGTCGTGCTGAAGTGGATTCTGCTTGGTTTAGTGAGCCCGCTGCTAAAGCTGAAGATAAAAAAGCCAAGCGGACCTTATCTTATGGATTGATTGCGCTCTCTGGCGCGCGCATGGGTGAAGTAGGGGCAGCATTGCTAGCTGGTCAAGAAGATCAAGCGAGGATTATTGCTAGACGTTATGAAAAGCTGTTTCCCAATTCCTTCTATATCGAGGTTCAGCGCGGCGGTAATCCACAAGACGAGAAGCAACTGCAACTTGCCTGTCATTTAGCGAGTGAGCTCGATTTACCGGTGGTTGCAACACACCCAGTGCAGTTCATGCAGAGAAGTGACTTTACGGCGCATGAAGCCCGTGTTTGTATTGCTGAAGGCGAATTGCTTGGCAATCCACGTCGCACCAAAAAGTTTAATGAAGAGCAATACTTCTTGACCCAAGAAGAGATGGAAAAACGTTTCGCAGATTTGCCAGCAGCAATTGCAAACTCTGTTGAAATTGCTAAGCGTTGCAATCTCTCTTTGGTTTTAGGTCAGCCACGCTTGCCAGATTTTCCAATACCACCTGGAATTACTTTGGAAGACTATCTCTTGCAGCAATCTGAGATCGGTCTGAAGCGCCATATGGAACGCAACTTCCCGGATGCGCAAGAACGCGAAAAAGAAATGGCCCGCTATCACGAGCGTTTGGTCTTTGAGGTGAAGACCATCTCTCAAATGGGATTTCCTGGTTACTTCTTAATCGTGGCAGACTTCATTAACTGGGCTAAAAACAATGGAGTGCCTGTAGGGCCGGGTCGTGGATCTGGTGCGGGCTCTTTAGTCGCGTACTCACTCGGTATTACCGATTTGGATCCGCTGCGTTACAACTTACTCTTTGAGCGCTTCCTCAATCCAGAGCGGGTATCGATGCCAGACTTCGATATTGACTTCTGTCAGCACGGTCGCGACCGTGTGATTCAGTATGTGAAAGATAAGTACGGCAAAGATGCGGTGAGTCAGATTGCTACTTTTGGAACGATGGCTGCCAGAGCGGCGATTCGTGACGTGGGTCGCGTACTTGAGCAAGGTTATAACTTCGTCGACGGTATCGCTAAACTGGTACCCAATAAGCCAGGTCAGTACATGACGATTGAAATGGCTAAGAAGGAAGAGAAGCAATTAGCCGAACGCGAAAAGAATGAAGACGAGGTGCGTCAATTACTTTCATTAGCGCAGCAATTAGAGGGCATGACTCGTAACGTGGGTATGCATGCGGGTGGTGTGTTGATCGCCCCGGGACGCCTCACCGATTTCTGCCCTCTCTACACGCAAGAGAGTAAAGATCAAGACAGTAGCTCCGTCATTAGTCAGTTTGATAAAGATGACGTAGAAGCAATCGGCTTGGTAAAGTTCGACTTCTTGGGTTTAACCACGCTCACGATCTTGGCAGCAGCAGAGCGCTGGATTAAAACATTGCACGCTGATCGCAGAGATTGGAATATCGGTGAGATACCGCTTGATGATGAAAAAGCATTTGATGTTCTTAAGCGCGCTAATACGGTAGCCGTCTTCCAGCTAGAAAGTCGCGGCATGCAAGGCATGCTTCGTGAAGCTAAGCCCGACCGCTTTGAAGACATTATTGCCTTGGTGGCTTTGTACCGCCCAGGTCCTATGGATTTGATCCCAGACTTTATTGAGCGTAAACACGGTCGCCAAAAAGTGGAGTATCCCGATCCACGTATTGAGCCAGTTCTGCGTGAGACCTACGGCATCATGGTCTACCAAGAGCAGGTGATGCAGATGGCGCAGATGATTGGCGGCTACTCATTGGGTGGCGCTGATATGTTGCGCCGTGCGATGGGTAAGAAAAAGCCTGAAGAAATGGCACAGCATCGCAAGATCTTTAGTGATGGTGCAAAAGCAGGCGGCATCTCCGAGAGTAAAGCCAACGAAATCTATGACTTGATGGAGCGCTTTGCGGGCTACGGATTTAATAAGTCCCACGCTGCTGCCTATGCGCTCTTGGCATATCAAACTGCTTGGCTTAAAGCGTATTACCCCGCAGAATTTATGGCGGCCAACTTATCGCTCGCGATGGATGACACCGATAAGGTGAAGATTCTGTATGACGATTGCTTGGCCAACAACATTCGAGTGTTCTCGCCAGATATTAATACTGGTGTTTATGAGTTCACTCCATTGCGTGCGCCTGATGCAGCTCCAGACTCCCCAATTAGTCATGTCCGTTACGGCTTAGGTGCAGTACGTGGTACTGGCGAGGCTGCAATTGAATCCATTGTTAAAGCACGTGAAACTGGCGGACCATTTAAGGATCTGTTTGATTTCTGTGCTCGTGTAGACCGCAGACAGGTAAATCGCCGTGCGATTGAAGCCTTAATGCGTGCGGGTGCATTTGATAGCCTCTATCGCGATTCTGTCCCTGCGGGCGGCAATCTGTACGACATTCGCTCTACCTTGCTTGCTTCTTTAGCAAGAGCGATTGAAGCTGCCGAGCAAGCTGAGGCATCGATTCATCAAGTGAGTTTGTTTGAAGTTGCTGGCGAAGAGAATCGCCATCTACCAGAGTTAGTGCGCGAGCCTGTTTGGTCTGAAAAGAAGCGTCTGCAAGAAGAGAAGAATGCTTTAGGGCTCTGTTTAACGGGTCATATGTTTGATGCCTATCGTGACGAGACCTCCCACTTCATTCGTCAACCTTTGTCAAAAGTTACTGAAGGCAAAGATCAGCTGATCGCTGGCATCATCACTTCAGCGCGGATGTTGACTGGCCAGCGCGGTCGCATGATGATTGCGACAATTGATGATGGCACTGCGGCCCTGGAAGTCACTTTGTACAGCGAAGTGTATGAGCCTAATCGCTCATGGCTCAAGGAAGATGAGCTCCTAGTCGCCAAAGTGAACGTGACTCCCGATAAGTTCTCAGGTGGTATGCGTATTGTTTCTGAGGCGGTGATGGACATCACTGGTGCGCGTATGCGTTTTGCTCGTAACATTCACGTATGTATTGATAACGCTATTGATATCAAGATGCTGCGTAGTCAAATTAATCCTTACTTGATGGCTAATCGCGTCAGAGATCCTAAGTTAGGGGCTTCTGCTCCAGCTGCGCCGGGCTCAAATGATGGCATGAAGGGTTTAATGTTGACTGCTGCTGTTACCACTAGTGGTGGCGCTTGCTTGATGCGGTTCCCAGAAGAGCTGCGTATCTATCCAGATGATGCCTGCTTACATAGTTTGAACCAAATCTTGGCATCCAAGCAAAAAGATCCCGTACAAGTTCAGTACCACTAAGAATATTGTTCGGTGTTGTCGCTAATTTAGTTTGCTAGCGCTTTTTGAATTGCTTCAATCACTTGATTAGGTTCTAGTAGATCTAAACACTCGCTGTAGCTATCCGCTTTATCAAGACAACCGGCTTTACGGCATGGCACGCATTCACCAGGGCCTTGCAAAATGGTGACATTGCCCACGGTTTGTGTACGGGCGCGCAATTGATAGGGTTGTTCGCCGATAAAGCCATTGGGCCACGGGCCAAAGTTGGTTGGCGGAGTAGCGCCAAATAGGGTGATGGTTGGAGTGTTACAAGCTGCTGCTAAATGCGTGATGGACGTATCAACACCAATATATAAAGCAGCACTCCGAATGAGTGTGCCCGCCTGTGGAATAGATAGCTTACCCGCAGCGTTGATTACCTTGCCCTTAATTTCTTGAGCCAATAAGGACATGATGTCGTGATTGAGTTGCACATCTTGCTTTGCGGGTGAAGCGCTTAATACAACCTGAAAACCTTGATTCACTAACCAGGTAATGAGCTCTTGCCAGTATGCGAGTGGCCAACGTTTATAAGCGGTCAGAGGTCCTGGATGTATGACGACATAGGGTTGCTTGAGTTCACTGGCGATGATGGGTGTCAAGGGTTCGCCTACAGGAGGCGTTACCGAGATCTGCTTAGAGAATAAATCCGCTGGATTTTTAAAGAACGTTTCTAGAAGGCGTAGCTTTTCTGTAATGACATGTTGATTAAAGTAATCAACATCCACGGTGTGCATGCAGATGAACTTCTTCCAGGCATTTTGCTTCTCACTCTTGCTACGCTTGTGCTTATCTGCAGAATCTTTACCTTGAGGATGGCCGCCTAGGACACCCACTCTTCTAAAGGCGGCTACTAAGCCATATAGGTAGGCCCGGTCGCTAGGTTGGGTGACTACTGCCAAGTCATAACGCTGAAATAGGCGATTAAATAAGGAGAGGTATTCACTAAAGCCTGGGCGATCTGAGGTTTCAATGACTTCAGTAATGTCGGGATTGCCATGCAACATCTCTAACTTGCCGCGATAGCCCAAAAAATGAAATTCTGCTTTAGGCCACAATTCTCTAGCTTTGCTAATGAGGGGTGTTGTGACCAGCACGTCGCCGATTTGCCGAGTGGCAATGAATAAGACTTTTTTGGGCTTGATTTTGGAGTAAGTAGTCATATTGTTGTGAATGCTCACAGTGCCTTAGCCAAAATCTTCTCACGTACACGCCGCGCATTCTCGGCAGCATTGCTTTGATCATTAATTTTATGAAAGAGATGCAAGACTTCGGTAGACCAAGAACCAGATTTGCGAGTGATGCCGTGATGCTGCAATCTAAATACAAAGTCAGCATCTTCGTGACCCCATCCCGTCATGGTTTCATCAAAGCCGTTTATAGCTTCGGCATCCGCTTTCCAGCAGGCCATATTGCAGCCTTTGATACGGCGCCAAACAAATTTTTTGTAATCACGCCAGGAGCCGTTACCTAGCTTGATTTTAAGAGGCCAGTATTTATTAATGCCTCCACTAAATCTCTTGCCTAGCAAGCCTGATGAGAACTTCTGAAAACTCCATTGCGACCAGGTGAGTAATTCTTGGGTGAGACTTTCATTGAGAAGAATTCTGCTGCCAGTAACTAAATATCCTTTTTGCGCCAGTTCTCGATGTCTGGCCACAAAGTCCGGCTGCACGATGCAGTCGCCATCTAAAAAGACTAGGTAGTCCCCATGGGCAGCATTAATAGCTTGGTTCAGAATTTTGGTTTTCCGAAAACCTTGGTCTTCTTGCCATAGATGTTTGATAGCAGTGGGATGTGAGCCGCTAAAAGAATCAATCACTTGCTTCGTGCTCTCGGTAGAGCCATCATCTGCAATGATGATCTCAAAGTTCTTATCCGTTTGAGTGGCTAACGATTCCAGACAAAGCTTGAGCGCTTGTGGCCAGTTATAAGTGGCCAGCAAAATCGAAATCATTTATTGGCTTCCTGATTGAGGTGCCAGAGCTTGATATAGCGGTAGTACGTACCTTGACCATTAGATACTGCTAGAGCAAATCCTTGCGCCCCATCTAAGAATCCTGCGCGAATAATATAAGTGCGGATAAATGCCCATATGCCATGAAGAACAGCTTTCAGAGGGCTGCTCGTTTTGCCTTTGGCAAATGCTTGCTCTGCGGATGCGGTGGAATAGCGATCGAGCTTTTGCAGAACTTGAGAGTAGTTCATGAAGCTGTAATGGAGTAGTGGGTTTTCTAATTTGGCTACCTGACCATTGGGAATGAGGCGCTCATGGACTAGGTCATTTGAGAAGCGGGCGGTACCACACTTAAATAGACGATCTACATAGTCAGGGCTCCAGCCG
The DNA here is from genome assembly GCF_001595965.1 of Polynucleobacter yangtzensis. Lineage (GTDB taxonomy): Bacteria > Pseudomonadota > Gammaproteobacteria > Burkholderiales > Burkholderiaceae > Polynucleobacter > Polynucleobacter yangtzensis. The sequence continues at coordinate 52,311 of NZ_LOJI01000040.1, read as the reverse complement.
GAGTGGCGGATAAAACGACCGCAGTACCAAGATAGTCTAGGGATAGCGAAACAGTCCACATGGGCGCTATGGTGAATTGCCGTCAGAATCTCAGATTTGAGGGCTGGGGTTAGGCGCTCGTCTGCATCTATGGATAAGACCCATTCCCCGGTTGCAAGGTCTAATGCACGGTTCTTTTGAGGGCCAAAACCAGGCCAGTCAGATGGCTGGGATATGGTTGCACCATGGTTTTTGGCTATTTCTAGGGTGCGATCTGAGCTATTGGTATCAACAACCACGATCTGTTGGGCAATACCCTCCAGAGAGGCCAGACAATCGTCCAAATTGGCCTCTTCATTGCGGGTGATGAGTATGACTGATAAGGTGGGCATAATTCATTATATGAATGCTCAAGACCGTACCGCCTTAAATCGCTTAATTACATACCTAAAGCCCCATATTGGCTTGATTATCGGGTCTCTTTTGGCCATGGCGGTAGTAGCCGCCGCCGAGACCTCCATTCCGGCCCTGATGAAGCCTTTATTAGATCGTGGCTTTACTGGACAGCTCAATAGCAAGCTCTGGCAGGTTCCAGTCTTCTTGGTGGGTTTGGCTTTGGTGCGCAGTTTGGCTCAATTTTTATCCAACTATTTATTAACTCGCGTTATTAATGCGGTGTTGTTGAAGTTGCGTGAGCAAATGTTTCAAACACTTTTGCATGCCAGCACATCATTTTTCCAAAAGAACTCCGCATCAACTCTAATTAATGGTGTGGTATTCGAGGTAAATAATGTACTTACCGTGATGGGCGGCATGTTAATCAGCTTGGTGCGAGACTCGCTCACCGTAGTTGGCTTAATGGGGTACTTGATTTATCTGAACTGGCAATTGACATTGGTAGTTCTGATTATTTTCCCGGTGATCGCATTTGTCATGAGTAAGATCAATCGTCGCCTAAGATCTCTTAATAGGGAGCAGCAGACTCTCACTAGTGAGTTGGCCTATATCGTCGAAGAAGCGGCTGCAGGCTACAAAATTGTCAAAGTGCATGGCGCTGAAGCGTATGAGATGGATCGCTTTAAGCAAAAGGCGGAGCGTTTACGCCAGTTTGCTTTGAAGTCTGCAGTAGCCGGAGGTCTCAATCAGCCGATTACTCAGCTTATTGCCTCTATGGCTCTGTCGATAGTGTTGGTGATTGCTTTGATGCAATCTGCGACTGAAGGCACTACTGTTGGGGGTTTTGCGGCATTTATCACTGCGATGATGTTAGTCATTTCACCACTTAAGCATTTAGCGGATATCAATCAGCCGCTTCAGCGTGGACTCACTGCAGCAGAAATGATTTTTGGGATGATGGATCAACCCTTTGAAGAGGATGAAGATCGCAAACTCAACATGCGATCTTTAGAAAAGGCTAAAGGCGCTATTCGATTTGATGACGTTGGCTTTGCGTATCAACAAGAAGCGGGGCGAAAAGATGCTCTGCGCAATATCAATCTGGATATTAAGCCGGGTGAGGTTGTAGCTTTTGTTGGTCCCTCTGGTGGAGGCAAATCTACTCTCGTGAATTTATTGCCGCGATTCTACAAGCCAACTAGCGGTCATATTTTCTTGGACGGCATTCCATTAGAGGACATCGTCTTATCTGATGTTCGTAAGCAAATAGCATTTGTCAGCCAAGATGTGGTTCTCTTTAACGATACGATTGCAGCAAACGTAGCCTATGGAGCGGATTCACAAGAGGCAATAGATCGTGGCAGGGTGATAGAAGCATTGGAGGCCGCCAATCTGAGTGCGCTCATCAAGGAGCTGCCAGAGGGCATTGATTCGATAGTGGGTGATAACGGTAATCGCTTATCTGGCGGGCAGCGTCAGCGCATGGCTATTGCGCGGGCTATCTATAAAAATGCCCCAATTTTGATCTTGGATGAAGCAACTTCAGCCTTGGATTCTGAGTCTGAGAGACAGGTGCAAGACGCTCTAGAGCGCTTGATGGCTGGTAGAACAACTTTGGTAATTGCTCACCGCCTATCGACGATTGAACATGCCGATCGTATTGTGGTGTTGGAACACGGTCAGATTATTGAAAATGGTTCACACGAAGAGCTGATTAAGCAAGATGGACTTTATGCCAACTTGCATCGTATTCAGTTTTCTAATGCTTAATTAACGAACGAACCAAATTAACTAAGAACAATATCGTATTGTTCTTGGCGGAAGCTACCCTCTGCCTGGAGGGTGATGGGTTTTCCAATAAAGTCACCGAGTTGTGCCAAGAATTGATTCTCTTCTTCTAGGAATAGATCAATGACATCAGGCGCAGCCACAATCCTAAATTCTCTTGGATTAAATTGGCGGTGCTCCCGCACAATCTCACGCAAAATCTCGTAGCAAATCGTTTGTGCAGTTTTAACTTCACCCTTACCAAGGCAAGTAGCACAAGGCTCGCAGGTAATATGAGCTAAAGATTCACGAGTACGTTTGCGCGTCATCTCTACCAAACCTAAAGCGGAGAAGTCGCTCACTGAGGTGCGCGCATGATCGCGCTCAAGATTGCGCTTAAGTTCATGTAGAACAGATTCTTGATGATCTTTGCCAATCATGTCGATGAAATCAATAATGATGATTCCACCTAGATTGCGTAAGCGTAGCTGTCGAGCGATTGCTTGGGCTGCTTCTAAATTCGTTTTAAAAACAGTGTCATCAAGATTGCGAGCACCGACATAACTACCAGTATTCACATCAATCGTAGTCATAGACTCTGTTTGATCAATCATCAGATAGCCACCCGACTTGAGGTCAACTCTGCGACCCAGCGCCTTATTAATCTCTGCATCGACATCAAATAAATCAAAGAGGGCGCGCTCGCCACGATGTAATGTCAGCTTGCCCAATAGATTGGGCATGTAAGAATTAGTAAATGCTTTGAGCTTCTCGAAATTCTCAGCCGAATCCACGCGAATCTGGGTAGTTTCTTCTCCAGCCACATCCCGCAATACTCGTTCAGCCAGGCTGAGGTCTTGATAGAGCAGGGTGGGCGCAGGATTGTGTTTCATGGCTGCATGGATGTTGTCCCAGGTAGTGCGTAGGTAAAGCATGTCATGCTGTAGTTCAGTATCTGAGGCATCCTGAGCACTCGTGCGAACGATAATCCCACCTTTTTCATCTGCAGCCATCAATCTGGCGAGACGAGTCTTGATGGCTTCGCGCTCCTCAGGTTGGTCGATTCGCTGAGAAACGCCAATATATTTTTCGGTAGCGGTATCACTACCTGCTGGAGGAAGGTAAACCAAATTGCGCCCAGCAATACTTAATTGGGTTGTAAGACGTGCGCCTTTTGTACCTAAAGGATCTTTGAGCACCTGAACTAAAAGTGTTTGACCTTCAAACAATAGCTTTTCAATTTGCGCTTGGGGATTATTTTGGGTGATATCTGCTACATGCATAAAAGCAGTGCGCTCTAAGCCAACCTCAATAAACGCCGATTGCATACCCGGCAATACTCGGACTACTTTTGCTAAATAAATATTACCCACAATGCCGCGTTGGCGAGTGCGCTCAATTTGCAGCTCCTGAACAGCCCCTTGCTGAATTAAAGCAACGCGCGTTTCTTGCGGGGTGATATTGATCAGTATTTCTTCGTTCATACGCGAGTCAGGCCGGCAATTTCTAGTAATTGTTGGGTTTCATAGATGGGTAGGCCCATGATACCGCTATAACTTCCTTGGATAGAGGGAATAAAAGCACCCCCTAGCCCTTGAATGCCATAGGCCCCAGCCTTACCAAAGGGTTCGCCGCTGGCGATATAAGCTTCAATCTGCTTTTGAGATAGCTCTGCAAATTGCACACGTGATACCTGCACCAAAATCTTGGGTATTTCTGTGGGGGCTAGCGTAACGGCAACCGCAGTTAATACCTCATGCACTTTGCCACTGAGCATATTCAGAATCCGCATAGCATCGGCTGCATCACCCGGTTTCCCCAAGATTTCACCATCAGGACTGTTGGGCAGACTAACCGTAGTATCCGCACAAAGAATCGGAGCCCAAGGTAAATTCCTTTTTTGCCAACGAGCGAGTGCTGCCGCGCTTTTTGCCAAGGTAACTCTTTCAACATACACGCGAGCATTTTCTTGGGGGAGAGGCGCTTCAATCCCTTCACTATCCTCATCGACACTTGGTAAAAGCATTTCGAAGCGAACACCAATTTGTTTTAAGAGTTCTTGGCGACGCGGACTTTGTGAGGCGAGATAAATAAATGGGCTCACAAGATTACTCACGATGGTAGGGGTGACCCTGCAGAATGGTCCAAGCACGATAGAGTTGCTCTACCAGCAGCACTCTAGCCATAGCGTGGGGAAGGGTGAGGCTGGAGAGGCGCCACATTGCCTGAGCAGTGGTTTTCAGGCTGGGATCTAAGCCATCTGCACCACCAATTAAGAAGGTGATATCAAAACCCTCTTGGCGCCAACTGGCCAATTGAGTAGCTAAGTTTTGAGTAGTTTGGTCTTTGCCGCGCTCATCTAAGGCAATGACTCTTGAGCCCTTCGGAATAGCAGCAGCAATTTTGACGGCCTCTTTAGCAGGCGTCAGATCTGGTTTGATTTCTTTGATTTCAATGCTGCAGTCTGCGGGCATTCTTTTGATGTAGTCATGGGTTGCGGTTGCAACCCAATCAGGCATCTTATGACCAACTGAAACAATGGTGAGGCGCATCGATGCTTTTAACGACGAAGTTATTCGTCGTCGTCTTCAGATTCACTAGCTTTGGCAAGACCTTTGCTACCAGCCAATTTCACACGCACAGGTTTAGCACCCCACATGCCTTCTAGCTGATAGTAAGAGCGCAGCATCGGTTGCAAAATGTGCACGACGATATCGCCGCAATCAACCAATACCCATTCACCAGTCTCCAAGCCTTCAATAGAGATGACTTCGCCACCTTTGGCATTTACCTCCTCTTTAACGGACATTGCTAATGAGCGAGTTTGGCGATTACTTGAACCAGTGGCAATAATGACCCGGTCAAATAATTCACTTAATTTGGTGGTGTCGTAGACGCGTATATCTTGCGCCTTCACATCTTCTAGAGCATCAATCACGACGCGTTGTAATTTACGTAAGTCCATATTTTCTCGACAATAATTTTTGTATTTAGGGTGATCTTAGCTTGATTACTGATACAAGCCCAGATTTGTAATGATTTCTAGGGTGTGGGTTGGAATTTGCTCAGATGCTATGGCGCTTCTGGAGCTGGATTTAAGGCGATCTCTTAATTCGGTAGAGGATAGGTCGACATTGAGGCTTTCATCGATGTATATGAGGCCTGCAGCGCATTTTTCAAGGGCGGCAGCATCCTTTGTCTGATGTTCTTGCAGAAATTGACCCACCTCAGAGCTGATTTGCTCCTTTAAGTCGTGGTGTGGTCTAGTGGCTACGGCAAAATTTACGTATTGACTGAGTTTTTCCCAGGAGTTCCAGCTGGGTAGTGCAACCAAGGAATCAGCTCCCATGAGCCAAGTTAGGCTGGCATCCACTCCAAATCGCTCGCGCAGTGCTTTCACGGTATCAATGGCGTAACTTGGGCCGGCACGATCTATTTCTATGCGATCAATTCCCACCTGAGTCGATATCTTTAAATACAAAAACGCACGAGCTAAATCAATACCAGCGGCTTCAGTCAATCTAAAGCGCATTTCTGCTGAAGTGATGCAGGTGCTTTTTTGCCATGGCTCACCACTAGGTATCAGTAGGAGCGCGTCTAAGCGCAGTAGCTTGGCAAAATGCGTTGCCAGTTTGAGGTGGCCAACATGAGGGGGATCAAAAGTGCCCCCCAGAATGCCAATTTTCTTAATAGCGCTCAATGATGGATGCTCACGCTAGCCAATCGCGTGGCTTGAGGTAGTAGTCATACAGCTTAGCTTCTGGCGTGCCAGGCTTAGGCTGCCAGTTGTACCACCACTGAACCACTGGAGGCATTGACATCAAAATAGATTCGGTACGGCCACCAGAGTGCAGACCAAAGATGGTGCCTCGATCAAAGATGAGGTTGTATTCCACATAGCGGCCACGGCGATATTCTTGGAAAGCCTTTTCTTCAGGAGTAAAGTTATCTTGATGGCGACGCTGCACAATAGGCAGGTAAGCATTAATGAATGCATCACCCACTGCGCGAGTCATCGCAAAGCTCTTTTCAAAACCGAGTTCATTAAAGTCGTCAAAGAAAACGCCGCCAATGCCGCGTGGCTCTTCACGATGCTTTAAATAGAAGTATTCATCACACCACTTCTTGAAGCGAGGATAGAGCTCTTCACCAAAAGGATCTAAGGCATCTTTAGCGGTTTGATGAAAATGTTTACAGTCTTCATCAACGCCGTAATAGGGTGTGAGATCAAAGCCACCACCAAACCACCAAACTGGTTCTTTGTCAGGGGCTTGCGCAATAAAGCAGCGCACATTCATATGTGTAGTCGGTACTTTGGGGTTATTTGGGTGAAACACCAAAGAGACACCCATTGCTTCAAAGCTACGGCCCGCGACTTCTGGGCGGTGATGCGATGCTGAGGGCGGCATTTGGTCGCCGCGAACGTGTGAGAAACCTACACCACCTTTTTCAAGAATATTGCCGCCATCCAAAATACAGGTGCGGCCATAGCCTTTGAGTTTGCTGTCTTCAGGCTTATGCCATTCATCTGCAACAAATACTTTGCCATCCAAAGCACTCATTGCAGTGGTGATGCGTTCTTGCAATCCTAAAAAGTAATCTTTTAAGGCGGCAATATCGATTTGGGTGTGTTGATCTGACAAGTGAGCTCTATCGATAGTTATATTTATTTAATTGCGCGGTAACCAATATCCTTGCGATATTGCATGCCATCGAATTTGATGTGATTGATTGCATCGTATGCTTTTTGTTGTGCGCCACGAACGGTATCAGCAAGTCCAACAACGCACATCACACGTCCACCAGAAGTGATTACTTTGCCATCTTGCAGTTTTGTGCCAGCATGGAAGGTAATTTGATCTTCAGTATCAGCAGGGATGCCGGTAATGACATCGCCAGCACGTGGGGTATCGGGGTAGTTATGTGCAGCAAGTACCACACCTAGAGCAGTACGGCGATCCCATTCCAGCTCGACCTCATTGAGTGTGCCATCCACAGCATGATCTAAGGCGTTCACAAGATCGCTACGCAGACGCGCCATGATTGGTTGAGTCTCTGGGTCGCCCATGCGGCAATTAAATTCAAGGGTCTTGATCTTGCCATCAGGTGCGATCATCAAGCCTGCATACAAGAAGCCGGTATAAGGAATGCCATCAGCTTTCATGCCATTCACGGTTGGCATGATCACTTCACGTAATGCACGTGCATGGATTTCTGGAGTAACCACTGGGGCAGGGGAGTAAGCACCCATACCGCCGGTATTTGGACCCTGATCAGCATCAAGCAGTCGTTTGTGATCCTGGCTTGTTGCCAAAGCTAAAACATTTTTACCGTCAACCAAAACAATGAAGCTAGCTTCTTCACCGGTGAGAAATTCTTCAATGACTACACGGGCACCAGCATTACCTAATTTGTTATCAGCCAACATCATGTCCACTGCGGCATGCGCCTCTTCAAGACTCATGGCAACGACTACGCCTTTGCCTGCCGCAAGCCCATCAGCCTTAATCACAATCGGCGCACCTTTAGCATCAATGTAAGCATGAGCTTCTAAAGCGCTAGAAAAAGTTTGGTAATCCGCAGTCGGAATACCATGACGCTTCATAAAGGCTTTAGAGAAGTCTTTAGAGGACTCTAATTGCGCAGCCAATTGGGTTGGCCCAAAAATACGCAAGCCATTATTACGGAATACATCTACGATGCCTGCAGCTAAAGGAGCTTCAGGACCAACTACTGTCAGGTGAATTTTCTCGCGCTTAGCAAAATCAGCAAGTTCCTGTAACCCGGTGATCGGCAGGTTCTCAATGCCCGTAGCAGTCTGTTTGGCAGTGGCAGTTCCGCCATTACCCGGCGCAACATAGACTGTTTGTACTTGTGGGGATTGAGCTAGTTTCCAAGCTAGCGCATGTTCGCGTCCGCCAGATCCGATCAGTAGAATTTTCATAACAAGCTATCTATTATTTAAATGAGGTAATTAAAAAATTAAATTCAGAAATCAAAGTTCAGCGTTCGTAAAGACTTCTTGAACGTCATCCAAGTTCTCAAGTGCATCCAGCAATTTCTGCATGCTTTCTGCTTGCTCACCTTCAAGAGCGATCTCAGTCTCAGGGCGCATAGCAACGGTTGCCAGCTCAGGCTTAAGGCCTGCTTGACTAATGGCATCCTGTACTTTTGAGAAATCCGAAACAGGGCATAACACTTCTAAAGATCCATCATCATGAGTGATGACATCTTCTGCACCAGCATTTAACGCAACTTCCATGAGTTGATCTTCGTTAGTGCCAGGAGCAAACAACATTTGGCCACAGTGTTTGAATAAAAAAGCAACTGAACCTTCTGTACCCATGTTGCCACCATTTTTATTAAATGCATGACGAACTTCTGCAACGGTACGAGTGCGGTTATCGGTTAAGCAATCAACGATAATGGCAGCGCCATTCATGCCGTAACCCTCATAACGAATCTCTTCGTAGTTCACGCCCTCAAGTGAGCCAGTTCCGCGCTGAATTGCTCGTTGCACGTTGTCATTAGGCATATTTGAGTCTTTGGCCTTATCAATCGCCAAACGCAAACGTGGATTAGTAGCAACGTCGCCACCACCTAATTTGGCGGCTACGGTAATTTCTTTAATGAGTTTGGTCCAAATCTTGCCGCGTTTTTCGTCCTGACGACCTTTGCGGTGCTGAATATTGGCCCATTTCGAATGGCCGGCCATACGGGTAAGTCCTTTTAATAATTTGGCTAGAAGACCTCATTTTAAGGGGTTCTAGACCCAAGGTAGGGGGTATCTGACCATTTTTTGTTACACTCTCATGTCTTAGCAGTAACAAAATAGCAAAGTAAGCAGAATTTCCACTGCAAACACCTGCCTCGGTGATGGAATTGGTAGACGTGCCGGACTCAAAATCCGGTGCCGCAAGGCGTGGCGGTTCGAGTCCGCCCCGAGGCACCACTCAAAGGCTGATCAGTCTTTGAACATCCTCAATATCAGACTCAATCACAAACTGCACGCGGTTAGATCTCGTACGTCTCGCTTTCGTTCGACATTGCCTGCTCAACAATTTTCTTGGTGAGTGTCGGTGAGAAGAGTTCAATGAAGGTGTATACAAAAGATCGCAAGTAAGCGCCTTGCTTAACTCCCAAATGCGTGACGTTGTTGCCAAACAAGTGCCCCGCAGGAATCACCTTCAGATTGCGATCTCGATCAGGATCATATGCATGGCCCGCAACGATGCCGATACCCATGCCGGTTTCAACATAGGTCTTAATCACGTCAGCATCAATCGCTTCCAAAATAATGTCAGGCGTAATGTTTCTTTGTGCAAACGCTGCATCAATCTTGCTGCGACCCGCGAATGCTTTGTCATAGGTAATGATGGGGTACTTAGCGATCTCTTCTAGCGTTAGCGTTGCTTGATTGAGAAGTGGATGGCTGAGCGGCACCATTAATACGTGATGCCATTGATAGCCTGGAAGTGCGAGTACACCTGGAGTATTGGCAATGCCTTCAGTTGCAATTGCAATATCTGCGCGATCATGTGTGAGTAATTCTGCAATTTGTCCTGGGCTGCCTTGCTGAATGCTGACCTTCACCTTTGGGAAACGTTTAGTAAATTCAGTAAGTACTTTGGGTAGGGCATACCGCGCTTGCGTGTGGGTGGTGGCGATTACGAAACTACCTTGATCTTGGCTAGCAAAATCTTTGCCTACGCGTTTTAGTGTTTCCACTTCATCTAGGATGCGCTCAATCGAGCTCAAAATCCGTTTGCCTGGCTCCGTTAGGGAGCGAATGCGTTTGCCATGACGACGGAAAATCTCAACGCCTAACTCATCTTCTAGCTCGATGATGGCCTTGGATACGCCAGGTTGTGACGTAAACAGCGCTTTTGCAGCGGTTGTTAGGTTGAAGTTTTGTCTAACGGCTTCGCGTACAAAGCGGAATTGATGCAGATTCATAAGGATTCCTGTCTATATATCAACAGCGATATAGGAATCACATTCTAAATGATTTTTAGGTATTAAGCCTTAGAAACCCAGCGTAATCCAACTAGGGCTAATAGGAAATAGAGCAAAGGCGGGGTAAGAGCAGTGATCAGGGCTGGCCAGGAACCCAAAAGTCCTACGTTTGAGAATAGGGAGTTAAAGAGCTGGAAGCTCATGCCCAGCATGATGCCGCCGAACACTTTAATACCAACGCTTCCTGCACGTACCTTCAAGTAAGCAAAGGGAAGCGCCAAAGTGAGCATCACAAAAATGGTGAATGGGTAAATGACTTTTTTCCAGAAGGCAATCGAATGCCTATGCGCATCTTGTTTGTTATCACGCAGATGGGAGATGAAGCGGCCCAAACTCACAATAGACATTTTTTCAGGGCTAATTAAAAGCACGCTCAAAATTTGTGGCGTGACTTCGGACTCCAGAGTAACAATCGGGTGAGTAAAAGTCTGCGCAGAAAAAACTGGATTAAGCGGGTCTGATTGTTTGGTTTCTTTGAAACGAGTTTCTGTAACATCGTTTAAAACCCAGACACCTGTCTCATCAAACTGTCCTGATACGGCACTACGAATGGAGAGCAGGTGATAGGTGTCGTCAAACTCATACATGCGGATATTGCGAATTTCATTATCCTTATCAACCTTACCAACGTTGACGTAGCGGACCCCAGGACGAACAGGGCCACTGCCATCCTCATCGCGCAAGCGATCTTTTACCCAGACACCAGTTCTAAATTGGGATGAGTATGCTGAACCCATAGCTTTCATGCGAATCTGATCGGACTTGGCTTCTGCGTAAGGCCCAACCCATTCACTCATGATGAGTGTAAGTGCAATCAATGGAAGAGAGATTTTGGTGAGCGTAATGAGTCCGCGTCTCACATCTAAGCCAGCGATGCGCAAGATGGTGAACTCAGACTGGCTAGCTAGCATCGCAAATACATAAATACTGCCAATCAAGCCTGCAATCGGAATAATTTCTGAAATACGGCTTGGTGCCTTCAGGAGAACGTGAAGTAGCGCCAAGGGGAGTGTGTAAGCACCCTGCACTGAACCAAGCTCGCTCAAAATATCGAAGAACAAAAACAAAGCTACCAGTGCAAAGAGAATGAACCCAAAAGCAGCATAGATCTGCTTGGCTAAATAGCGCTCATAGATGAAGGGAAAGAGCAGCTTCATTTTCTAGCTATTGAGGCGGGCAACTGACGGAGCCACCACTTGAGTGAGGGGTTGATACGATTGCGAATTAAGACTGTTGCAATCAAAAGAGCAAGTAAATGGATCGGCCAAATGGCCACAAAAACACTGACCTTACCTTGTGAAACAAAATTTTGCGTCAGGTTCAGCAGGTTGCTATAAATCAGGTAAATCAATACCGCATAGAACATTGCTGTGTAATTGCCGAGACGCGGATTTACATATGCAAGTGGTATGGCGATTAGCACTAAACCCAAAGCCATTAAAGGCAAGCCAACACGCCAAAGCAATTCAGCGCGATTAGGGTTCACAGAAGCAGGGTTAGGGTCGTTGAGAAGTTCGGTAATGGTCTTCTCACGATCGCGAGGTGCAGGGGCTAATGCATCCTTACTGCGAATCTTGGTGCTGTACTCATTAAATTCGAGAATTCTAAAATCGGGCTGAGTGGGTTGCCCCTCATAGCGTCGGCCGTTATTGAGGACGATAGACTTTTCTCCACCCTCCGAATTTTGAATGTAGCCGGTGGATGACACCGCAATACTCAGGCGACCATTCTTAGAGTCTGCTACGAAGATATTTTTTACTTCACTCTTATCTACATCGAGCTCTTCAATAAAGAAAACACGTTCTGCTTTTGCAGATTCTTTAAATTGCCCAGCGCTCACCATTGATACATCATCACGCTGTTGAAAGCGCTGACTGATTAAAGTGGATTCCCGATTTGCCCATGGCCAAACAAAAAGTGCAAGTAGGGCGATGACGATGATGAGCGGTGTAGCGAATTGCAAAATAGGGCGAATGAGATTGGTGACACTTAAGCCGCTTGCAAACCAAACGATCATTTCGGAATCTTTGTACCAGCGGACTAAAACAATGAGGGTTGCTACAAACAGCGAGACCGTTAAAAGAACGGCGAGATAACCCAAAGTGGCTAAGGCAATTAAAACGAGCGCATCCTCAGGGTTGACTGCGCCGTTGGCGGCATAGCCCAAGATTCGGATAACCAAAGTAGTCACCATGATGGTGACTAAGACCAAAAACACCCCACCAGTCGTAAAACTGAGTTCGCGGCGGAGGGCCTGTTTAAAAATCATGAAAAATAAGGGTCTGGATTCGTGGGGTTATTAGGGGCTATAAATGGCTTATATTGCTATCGATAAGGGAGACTATTCTCATGTCGGAGGATAATGGATAAACGTCCCGGATTAGCAATTTCCCCTCTTTTGATTCGACCAAAATACCGTAATAGATTATGACAATTCAATTTAGTACCAAGATTTTCCCTCAAGCCGACCTGCAGAGCCCAAAACTCCAGAAATCTAGCCTCAAATCTCTATTGGGTCACAACACCGACTGTTTGGTCTTGGCCTTCTCAAAAGCAGATTTTGATAGTTTCTCTGGGGCTAAAGGCGCCAAGGCCAAAGCTGGCTTTTTGCCGGAGCTGGATCTCTTGCTTGGAGGTTCTGTTAATCACGCTATTGTTGTTGGGGATTTAGATCCTAAGCAGGCTTCCGTTTGCATGTTGCGAGCAGAAAAATCTTGGACTGCTAGTGGTGTTAAAGCAAAACGCATATTGCTAGTTGCTTTGGGTGACGTTCATCTTGCTAGCGAACGTAGTTTGACTACTTATTCCAAAGTAGCTCGCGCAGCTTTGAAGGTGCTGAGCGGCGGCTCAATTGAGAATGCACTTTGGTTTACTCCAAGTTTTGCGCTTTCCCATAAAGCAGATTTTATCGCAGAAGAGGTGCGCCTGACCGTTCAATACGCTGGCGATCAAGCCTATCGTTTTGGCGTTCGTCAGCCTGCCATGAAATTTAAAGCGAAAGATAAAGCAGATACATTTAAACATTTAGTGTTTGCTGGTAATGATGATTGTGCAAAAGAGCTGAAGGCTGCTGTAGAGCAGGGTGTAGCCATGGTTGAGGGTATGAACTTAGCGAAAGATTTGGGTAATCTTCCGCCCAATGTCTGTACGCCAACATATTTAGGTAAGACTGCACAAGGCTTGAGCAAGAAGGCGGGCTTGAAAGTGGAAGTGCTAGGACGCAAACAGATTGAAGCCTTAGGAATGGGCTCCTTCTTGTCGGTTGCGAAAGGCTCTGATACTCCACCTCAGTTTATTGTGATGCGTCACCAAGGCGGCAAAGCGGGCGAGGCCCCGATTGTCTTAGTTGGCAAAGGAATTACTTTTGACACGGGCGGTATCTCACTCAAGCCAGGCGAAGCGATGGATGAGATGAAGTACGACATGTGTGGTGCTGCATCAGTGATAGGCACCATGTACGCCGTTTCTTTAATGAATTTAAAGAAGAATGTCATTGGCGTCATTCCTACTTGTGAAAATATGCCATCAGGTCAGGCTACGCGACCAGGCGATATTGTGAAGAGCATGTCTGGGCAGACGATTGAGATTCTCAATACCGATGCAGAAGGCCGTCTCATATTGTGTGATGCCTTAACTTATGTTGAACGCTTTAAACCCGCAGCGGTGATTGATATCGCCACCTTAACTGGCGCATGCGTAATTGCTTTGGGTCATGTGCATAGCGGTTTATTTTCTGAAGACGAAGGCTTGGTGAGTGAGCTCACTAAAGCTGGTCATGCTTCTTTGGATACCGTATGGCGCTTGCCTTTAGATGCTGCTTATCATGAGCAACTCAAATCGAATTTTGCAGATGTCGCCAATATTGGCGGACGTCCAGCAGGAAGCGTAACGGCAGCATGTTTCTTGTCACGCTTTACAGAGAAATACAAATGGGCTCACTTGGATATTGCAGGAACAGCCTGGAAGAGCGGCGCCGCTAAGGGCTCGACTGGTCGTCCAGTTCCCTTGTTGGTGAACTTCTTGCTTGAACGTAAGTAAGAACTTGAGAAGTTTTGGATAGATACCGAATGGCACGAATTGATTTTCATAGCAATGTAAACGACAAGCTGGAATACGCCTGTCGTTTAACACGCAAGATTTGGAGTGCCACGCCTGAAGGCGAGCCTGTTCGTAATATCGTGATGGTTGGTGAGAAAGCTGATCTCCAAAAGTTAAATGATCTTTTGTGGTCATTTAGTGGTGCTGATTTTTTACCGCACTGCTTTATCGAAGACGAGGCCGCAGCAGAAACGCCCATTGTTTTGACAGACGACTTTACTTCCTCCGCCCTAAATAACGTACCTCATGCGGATGTGATGATTCACCTGGGTATGCGTATGCCTGCGGATGTAGCCGCTCTTGTCGCGCGCTTCCCTAGAATCGTTGAGGTAGTTACTGTCAATGAGGCTGAGCGTTTGGCTGGGCGCGAACGCTATAAAGCCTACCGGGATCTAGGTCACGAGTTGCATAACTTTGATCAATCCAAAAGTTAATATTCATGTTGATTCATCCTCAGTTTGACCCCGCAGCAATTCGTATTGGATCCTTTGCTATTCACTGGTATGGCTTGATGTATCTGATGGCTTTTGTGCAGTTTTTGCTATTAGGTCGCTTACGTATTCGAGCGCCGCGTTATCAGGTTTTAGGCTGGACTTATAAAGATCTTGAGGATCTCCTCTTTGCTGGTGTTCTCGGTGTTGTGCTTGGTGGGCGCTTAGGCTATACCTTGTTTTATATGCCTGGCTTTTACTTGGCCAATCCCTTGAGTATTTTCAAAATCTGGGAAGGTGGTATGTCTTTCCATGGTGGCTTGCTAGGAGTGCTTGCTGCTCTTTACTGGTTTGCTAAAAAACGGAAGACCACTTTCTTTGTTGTTAGTGATTTAGTAGCTCCACTCGTTCCATTTGGCTTAGCTTTTGGTCGACTTGGTAACTTTATTAACGGAGAGCTCTGGGGTAGGCCTACTGATTTGCCTTGGGCAATGGTGTTCCCATTAGTTGATTCTGTGCCGCGTCACCCCTCGCAAATTTATCAACTGCTAGGTGAGGGTGTATTACTTGGTATTGCGCTCTGGATTTATGCAGGCAAACCAAGGCGCGTAGGTCAGGTGTCTGGATTCTTCTTATTGGGCTACGGTATTTGCCGTTTCTTAGCCGAATACGCGCGTGAACCAGATGCGTTCCTTGGTCTTCTTGGTCTAGGCTTGTCGATGGGTCAATGGTTATGCGTTCCGATGATTCTATTTGGCATCTATTTGATGACCGCATTTAAATCTAAAAGCATTTAAAGTTCATCACCCTCTATGTTGAATGAAGAACTGACACTGCGAAAGTTAGAAATTCTATGTTCTTTCGTGCGAACCGGAAGCCTCTCACGAACTGCAGAAGAGTTGCACTTGAGCTCAGTCAGCATTCACAAGGCGTTGCACTCTCTTGAGTCAGGGATTGGGTGCCCTTTATTTGTTAAAGAGGGACGCCAATTAAAAGCCTTGCCAGCGGCAATCTATTTAGCTGAGGCAAGTAATGATTTGCTATCAGACGTAGATCGCATTCTAAAAAAGACGAGGGCTAAAGCAGGGCTTGAAAGCGGGCAAATTCGCCTAGGGTCTATGTATTCCCTGACTGCCAACATCATTCCTCGCATGATCATGGGCACCAAAATCCGCAGGCCCGATTTAGATATCGACTTATTTCTTGGGTCTAATGAAGAGTTGATGAAGCGCTTGACTGAGGGCAGTGTTGATGCAGTTGTCATTGCTGTTCCAGCGCACGACTTGCCTGAGGGCGTCCAGGTTGTCTCTCTTTTTGAGGATCAGTTATTTCTGGCCTCTTCAAAAGGCAGTAAGCCTGCCGCAGCCGATATTGACCTATCAGAATATCAACATAAGAAATTTCTTACCCTTCAAGATGGCTTTGCTACTACCTCGGGGTTTTATGAGGCATTTCAGCTTGCTGGTTTTAAACCTGATGTAGTTATGAGGGTGGGCGATATCTTTTCCCTAATGAATATGGTTTCCGGTGATCTGGGACATTCCTTGTTGCCCGGTAGGGTAAGGGCGCTAATGGGCGATGCAATCGAATTTACGCCTTTATTACCTAAATACCAGGTGATTCAACGTATTGGCCTAATGTATCTTCAGGCTAATGAATCAAACCCCAATATTTTGGCTTTAGCGGCTGAAGCCCGCATGCTGCATCGCAAAAACTCCTGATTTACCCTAAGGTTTTGCGCCTATACTTAACTTTAAGTTAATAATTATTCATTTAACTTAATTGATTTTGCATGTTCTGAGTAATAAATTGAACTCGATCTTAATTTTGTCGTTTTTCTTATTTGAAAAGATTACATGCTCGAAAAGTTAGCAAAAGCCCGCAACCTATCAAAGGCAAACAACGCCATTAAGCGCTTGATTTCTGAGCGAGGCGAATCTAATGCAGTCAGCATGGCTGACGATGTTGTGAACAACTATCGTAAGCTGACAAAAGACCAACACATTGCATTCTTTACTTATTTATTTGAGAAATTAAATCCTCAAGTCGATGCAGTTCTTAAGGCTGCACAAAATTTTGCTGCCGAATCTACAGCGCGCAATTACATTCAATTACAAAAAGTTTCTGAATCTCCTAGGCAAGAATTGTTCCGCCGCTTAAATCGTGCCGGTCATGGAACTGCTGCTGTGGTGCAAATGCGGCGAGATCTTTTGCAAATCTTAGATAAGAAGCCCGAGCTAGCAGCAGTCGATTTTGATATGCGCCATCTTCTGTCATCTTGGTTCAATCCAGGATTTTTGAAGATGCATCGTGTTGACTGGAAATCACCTGCAGAGGTTTTGGAGAAGTTGATTCACCACGAAGCGGTACATGCCATTGATGGCTGGGATGATTTACGTCGCCGCCTACAGCCTGATCACCGTTGCTTTGCCTTCTTCCACCCGCAGCTGCCTAGCGAGCCTTTGATCTTTGTGGAAGTGGCCTTATTACCCGAGATCCCGACCGTTATTACGCCCTTGGTGGATAAGAAAGCTGAGACAGTGGATCAGCCATCTCAATACAAAGTAGCGGTGTTCTATTCAATTAGTAACTGTGAGCCGGGTCTGCGTGGCGTATCAATGGGCAACTTCTTAATTAAGCGTGTTGCCGAGCAGTTACATGCTGAATTCCCAGGGCTCAAAACCTTTGTTACTCTATCGCCGATACCTGGATTTATGGATTGGGTATCTGCTGGTGCTAACTTGGGTGAGGATGTGCCTGCAGAAAGATTGAAGCCAAACTTACGGGCGGCACGAGACCAGGCATTAGCAAATCTTAAGTTAGATGCGCAGTCATGGACAGAAAAACTCAGTGCTGGATGGCATCCCGATTTGGCATCACCTAAAGAGCAAGAGTCTTTGCTTTGTTTAGCCTCTATCTATTTGGGTCTAGGTTCTACTGGTCGTAATGGCAATCCAGTTGCTAAGTTCCATTTAGGCAATGGCGCTAAGTTGCATTTGGTAAATTGGGCGGGAGATTTATCTCGTAAAGGCTTGCGTCAGTCAGCGGGTTTGATGGTGAACTATCTCTATGATCTAGGGAATGTGGAAGAAAACCATGAGAAATTTGCCAATGGCGAAATCGTGTATTCAAGATCGGTAGGGCGCTTGATGGCGCCGTGATAAGGAATTGAGGAGGAGATGCCCCAAGGCAGAATCCAAAGAGATTCACTTTAGGGTTTAATAAGCAAACTGGGCATCAAGATCCAGAAGGTAGTATGGTGTGCGATTCAGCGGTATTAATAATGAACATAGCCATGAAATAGTGGCAAGTGGAGGAGATGAAGATGATTAACCAATTAAGCCTTTCGGCAATGATCAAGAAGGCAATTCTTTTGGTTTGCGCTGCCCCTTTGGTGGTGATGGCGTAAGAGTGGCCCAATAAACCGATTACCTTTGTTGTGCCCTTTCCTGCGGGCGGTGGTACAGACGCTTTTGCGCGACCATTGGCAACACAGTTGACTAAGCAATTGGGTAAGCAAATTATTATTGATAATCGTGGTGGCGCAGGTGGAACCTTGGGCGCCTCTATTGCTGCTAAGGCTGCTCCAGATGGATATACCTTTTTTGTGGGTGCAGCGCACCATGCAATTGCACCTTCCATGTATCCAAACTTGGATTACGATATCGAGAAAAGTTTTGTGCCAGTTGCAATGATTGCAAGTCCACCGCAGGTGATCGTTGTTAATCCTAAGAATGTTCAAGTGAAAGACTTGAAAGAATTTATTGCACTATTGAAGAAAAACCCAGGTAAGTTCAACTACGCCAGCGCCGGTAATGGATCTACACATCATCTGGCAGGCGAGCAATTCAAGATGTTGACCAAAACCTTTATTACGCACATCCCTTATCGTGGTGCTGGCCCAGCCATGCAAGACTTAATTGCTGGTCAGGTAGACATCGAGTTCGACGGATTGGGTTCTTCAGCCGCACAAATTAAGAATGGCTCGATTGTTGCTTTGGCAGTTGCATCACAAAAGCGCGCTCCAGGATTTCCGAACGTACCTACTGCAGCTGAAGCTGGTTTAGTGGGTTACGAGGTTTCTACATGGTATGGCTTGTTTGCTCCTAAAGGAACTCCGCAACCGATCGTTGACAAGATGATTGCTGAGACACAGAAGGCGCTGAATACGCCTGAGCTCAAAACTATCTGGACTAATAACGGTTCCGAAACTCCAACCCTTTCAGGCGAAGCTTTTGGAAAATTTGTGAGTGCTGATGTTAAGCGTTGGGCTGCCGTTGCTAAGGCTTCTGGCGCCAAATTAGACTAAGAATTTTTATTAAATATTACCCCTGGGGTTTGAGGTTTAAATGAATTTATATTCACTATTGGAAAAAGGTTTTCCAAAAGATAAAAAAGCATGCGCTCTCGAGACGCATGATGGTCTGTATTACTCCTGGGGTGACCTTGAGGCTGCAACGGCAAAGCTGGCAAATTTACTTGCCAGCTTGAAGTTGCCAAAAGGGTCTAGGGTTGCAGTTCAGGTTGAGAAGTCACCTGAGGCTCTTTTTCTATACCTAGCAACAATTCGTGCGGGTTATGTGTATTTGCCACTCAATACCGCCTACCAGTCTGCTGAAATTCAATATTTTTTAGAAAATGCAGAGCCGGCGGTAGTTGTTTGCAGTAGCAAGAATCTATCTTGGGTATCTAAGGTTGCTGCTAAAGCCGGCACCAAGCATGTCTTTACCCTAGATGAAAACCGCACCGGTTCTTTGTTGGACCGTGCAGCTGGTTTAAGCGATAAATTCAAAACTGTACCCGCTAAGGATGATGATCTTGCGGCTATTTTGTATACCTCCGGCACTACTGGCCGTAGCAAAGGTGCAATGCTGACTCATAAGAACTTGGGCAGCAATGCTCAAGTATTGCAAAAGTTTTGGGGTTGGAAAAAAGGCGATGTTCTATTGCACGCTTTGCCTATCTTTCACGTTCACGGTTTGTTCGTTGCGGCCCATGGCGCATTGATTAATGGCAGCAAGATGATTTGGTTGCCGCGTTTAGATACTGCGCAACTGATCAAACATATGCCACAGGCAACAGTGATGATGGGTGTGCCAACATTCTATGTACGCTTATTAGCCGATAAAGGCTTTAATAAGAAAGTGGCACGCAATATGCGCCTTTTTGTTTCTGGTTCTGCTCCACTACTTACAGAAACGTTTAATACTTTCAAGGAAGTCATTGGTCAGCCAATTTTGGAACGCTATGGCATGAGCGAGACCGTGATGTTGGTCTCCAACCCTTATAAGGGTAAGCGCGTAGGTGGCTCCGTTGGCCTGCCTCTTCCTGGTGTAAAGGTGCGCGTAGTGAATGAAGACAATAAACCTTGCAAGGTCGATGAAATTGGCGGCATTCAGGTTAAAGGTCCAAACATATTCAAAGGCTACTGGCGTATGCCAGAGAAGACTGCTGAAGAATTTACCAAAGATGGTTGGTTCAAGACAGGTGACGTTGGTCGTTGGGGTGGTGATGCCAATGGCGGCAAAGCACCGAAGGAGTATTTGTGTATCGTTGGCCGCAGTAAGGATTTAATTATTTCTGGTGGCTATAACGTTTATCCAAAAGAAATTGAAAGCTTTATCGATGACATGCCTGGTGTTGAAGAAAGCGCTGTGATTGGCATTCCGCATCCAGATTTCGGTGAGGCAGTGATGGCGGTAGTTGTGCCCAAGGCTGGGGCTAAATTAAATGCCGAAGAGATGATCGCTACTTTGAAAACACAAATTGCAAACTTCAAGATTCCAAAGCGCGTGGAAATTGTTTCTGATTTACCGCGTAATGCTATGGGTAAAGTGCAAAAGAATATTTTGCGCCAGCAATTTACTAGTTAGTTAGTAACCAAATGCTTTGCGGCTTTCATTAAACATGAAGGCCGCAAGCATTAGTAGCATCACCCCAAAAATACGTTTGAGTTGTGCCACATCCAGTTTGCGAGCCATTTTGGCGCCAAGCGGTGCTGTGAAAATACTCACTGCCGCAATACACACTACCGCTGGTAAATAAACAAATCCTAGAGACCCGGAGGGTAGGTTGGGGTGACCCCAACTACCGTACATGTAGCCTGCAGTGGCTGCTGCTGCAATCGGAAAGCCCAAGCCAGAGGAGCTCGCCATAGCAACGTGTGGTTTGACATTGCACCAGAGCATAAATGGCACAGTGATGAAGGCCCCGCCGGCCCCCACTAAGCTCGATAGTGCTCCTGCAAATGATCCAAACCCAAATAAGCCTAGAGAACCAGGTAAATCTCTACCTGGCTTAGGCTTTTTATTGAGCAGCATCTGAATGGATGTATAGACAATAAAAATGGCGAAGAAAAGTGAGAGCCAAGAAGTATTTAGGGCTTCAAAAATTTCGCTGCCACCAATCAAACTGCCAACGACCAAGCCGGGACTCAGCGACCCAACCAACTTCCAATCGATAGAGCCATGTTTGTGATGCGCCCAAATTGCGGAGGTGGTGGTGAACAAGATGGTGGCCATACCAGTAGCGATGGCCATGTGCACAATCACTTCTTGACTAAAGCCTTGATGGTTAAAAACTAAGATCATGAATGGCACCAGAATCATGCCGCCACCAATGCCTAGTAGGCCTGCTAAAAATCCGGAGATGCTGCCACACAGCATCAACATGGCGATATCGCTTAGTAACATGAATTCCCCGCCTTAGCCGCTAGGCCGTCATCCTGAACCCTAAGGTTCAAGGTGGAACGGCTACTCTGTTTCGGGTGCATTAAGAGGCTCAGGGAGTGACCAAGTCTAAGTTGGCACTGTGAACTTTCAAAACGCTCACGCCCACAAGGTAAAGATCGTTCCGGATGCTTGCGCATCGGTTCAAGGAACTATTGGCCTTGGCGAACCAGGCAGGGAAAGGGTTTGCATCAAAGCGTCGACTTGATCCTCTAGAGCGCGAATTTCACTTTGCAGGCGAGTGATTTCATCGGAGCTCACGTTGGAGGAGTTGCTTTGCTGCGTTTGATTTTTTTGTAATGTAATGAGGTCGCCGGCAATTTTGAGCGCCGCCATCATGCTGGCGCGTTCAATGCTGCGATTACCACCACTAATAGCAAGCTGAATTTGTTCGTCAACTAGGACGCATGCTGCTCTTAATAAAGGTTCATGCTCAGCGCTCGTTGCTAAGGTGATTTTTTGGCCGGCAAGGCTGACTTCAATGCGTTGTTGGCTCATTATCATCCTCTGGATTGTTTGGTGTAGCAACTTCGCCAAGTAGATTTAGTTGGCGACCATCACTTTGATCTGGTAGGCGACTCAAAATGCGTTGAACGCGTTTTTGAGCTTCATCAATTTTGCCTTCCAGTTGCGCTCGATTTTGATTCAAGTTTCTTACTGCATCTTCAATCAATGAAATTTTTTCGGATATGCGGGCAATAGAGATGCTCAGCGAACTTAGATCGCTAGTATCTTCGCTTGGGGGAATTGGGCTTAATTCACTCATATTGGCATTGTAGCCTCAGCTTCAAACCATGGGGGAGGGCGCTACTTTAAGACCGCAATGCAGAATTGGGGTCTTAAAGTAGGCGAATCATTACTGGGGTGTTTAATTGAAGTTGTATTTCAGGGTTACAAAAACCGACCTTGGTTCGCTTGGATAGTAAGAGTAACGACTAGAGACATTGCTTGGCGCAGTTCCGTACGTGGCATATTGCGCATTACCAACGTTTTTGACTGTAAGACGTGCTTCAATGCCTTGGAACTTATACGAGGTAAATATATCCCCAATGACGTAAGACGGCATCACTGGTGTTGCGCTGTAGTAGCTTGGGCCGGTATCGTAATGCTGACTGCTAACGTAATTCACTACTCCACCAATGGTCCAATTTGTTGCAATGAGGTAATTCGCTCTAGCATTAAGAAGCGTGTCTGGAACTACTGGAATAGCATTTCCGGAAAATGGCCCATTGGCATAGTATGACTTTTGGTATTTTCCTCCGAAGCCAATATTGAATGAGGGTGAAATATTAGATGCAACATCCAATAGAATTCCGCCGCGATTCACTTGATAAATTGAGTTGTAGTTGTAACCTGTGGCGGGGTTATAGCTAATTTCATTTTGTGTCATAGACTTAAATATCGACGATGTCACTTTAGAACTCAAAACATCCCAGTTGCCGCCAACCTCATATGTCTGAGTTGTTTGTGGTTGCAAAATCCCGCTAAAGACGGTTGATGTAGTTTGGGTTGTTGGGTTGTATAGCAGGCCCCAGTATTCGTCAATATTGGGGAATCTGAAGGACTGATTCCACTTCACATACACACGTTGTCCTGGCAGGTAGTTAGCATTAAGCGCTAAATCTCCTGCATTGGCAGCATATTGCTGATTGCCAGAGACAGTCCCATTGGAAGCGGTGATGGCAGAGCTAGTTGTTGATGCTTGCTGCACTTGTCGACGGAATCCTCCGCTTGCCTCCAAAATATTTCCTAGGGGAATTCTTTGCATTACGTAGACTGAATTATTAATTTGTGTGGCGTTTTGCGAATCGCTTGTTAGATTGTTGTAATAAGTTCCAAAGGGATTGCTCGTGGCATCGAATTGATTCGCGAGAATGATGCTTTGAGATTGTGGCGTGTAGCTATTGCTTCCAGCTTGATTCGCTTTCGAGAAATCATAGCCAAAGATCGAAGTGCCAATAACGCCAAAGTCTGCTTTCAGGCGCGGTGACAAAGCAAGCTGCCAGCCTTGCAATTTATTATTCATCGGACTACCGGCTGAACCAAACTCGGGGCTAGCAAAGTAATCTGCTTGGGGTACGTAGAAGAAAGAGGATTTATTGTTATAAGAGGTATCGATTTCTACTACGTAATTCTCGCTTAATGTTTTTGTTAATCCTTGGCGAAAGCCAGAATTATTGGTTGTTATGTTATTGCCCGCATTTTGCGGTCTAACGGAGAGTGGGTTTCCTGAGCCAACCAATCCCACTACAGGACTAGCAAGTTGTGAATTGGTGTAGCCGTAATATGCATCAACAAAAAAGCGATCTCTGTTGCCTAAATCTTGCAAAATTTTCGCATCGATAGAGTAGGCGTTTGCCCCTGTATTAGGACGCCAGCCATTGGTATTCGATGTGTTGGCGCTGACTTGTAAAGTCGTTTTATCGACTGTATTTCTAAAGATGGCATTGTTAATGGAGGTGCCCCAAGTGCCGTAGGTCGCAGAGGCCTGGTTAATTGTTTTCTTGCCACCATTAGTGATGATGTTGATCACGCCACCAACTGCACCATTGCCGTATTGAACACTTGCGCCACCCTGAAGAATTTCGATACGCTCAATGGAATCGATTGGAATAGATTCCCAGTCGACGCTTCCTGAATCAATTGGATTTACTCGGATGCCATCAACCAAGATTGCGGTTGTGCTGTTGCCGGTTGGTCCAAATCCACCCATGTCGACTGATGCATCTAAATTTAAGGCGCTTGAATTTAAACCGCTTACTCTTAAGCCGCCAATTTGTGATAGCACCTGAGGAATTGTGTTGGAGGTTGAGTTCTCAATTTCATCGCGCGTAATCACTTTGACATTCGCTGGGACCTGATTAAGGTTTTCCTCAAATCGCGTACCAGTCACAATGAGTGTAGATGGATTATTTTGTGCAAATGCTAGCTGGTTGATGCTGAGGGAGAGAAGGGTGCCACATACTACGGCGATTTTTTTCTGCTTTAACTGCAAGTTCATAAAAGACTTTCTGTTATCGATTGCCCAGCTAACTTCCCCGTTAGCTAGGTCGAACAGAATTTCACGTGCAGGAGTTCAGACGTCAATGAGGCGCAGGTTACGCTTTATTGGCGCGCGAAGATCCCCGTCCGCAAAATTCCACCTGTCTTGGCCGGTATCCGGGCTAGTAAATATCAGAATCTGGCCTTCCCATGCGATTGACGCGCACAGTGGCTTTGTCAGATTCCTGACGCCTTTCAAATGAATAAAAGGCGCATTTACCTACCGTTGCGGGGGCAGCACACGTTTAGTGTTTCCCGTTTAACTTTATTGCATTGCAATAAAGCACCACGACCCCGCCATTCTAGCTTATCTGCTGAGGTCAAAGCCCCCAAATCCCGCTTAAAAATGTAAAAAAGCCTACAATGTGAGCTCTAGGAGCAAGTATTGATGACCGTATTAGATAAGCATCCCGAAAAGAACCTGATTCGCCTGCAGTTGAGCCAAAACTCGGTCTTAAAAAGCTTAGATCCAGCTGCAATGGCTGAGTTGGAGCGTCATTTAGAGATCTCGGACCTCAAAAAATCCGAAATTTTGCTTCATCAAGGCGACCATCAGATGGAGCAGTACTTTGTTTTGGACGGCATCCTAAAGCGTATTGTTTCTAGTGCAGATGCAAAAGAAATGATCCTGCGTTTTGCCATCGAAAAAGATATTGAAACTAGCTATGCGGCATGGCGTCTGAAGACGGCTGCCCCCTACAGTATTGCCTCTGTGACCAAGGCCCGCGTGGCTCGGATGCCCCTCAAGAAGTGGGCGGAGTTCTTGGATGAGCACAAGATTCTGAAAGAGAGTTTTGAGTTTGAAGTCATGCGCCTGATGAGTGAAATCATGGCCCATACGATTACTTTGCATATGCTCGATGCCCCGGGTCGGGTGGAGCGTTTCCTGCGTAAATACGAGGATTTGTTTGAGCTCCTTCCTAAAAAGGAGCTGGCGGCTTATCTCAACCTCTCCCCGGAGACACTGAGTCGCCTCAAAACAAAGCATAAAGAGCTTTTTGTATAAGCAGTCACCCAGCTGTAATTACAGGATTTAGAGGGAAATTGACCGAAGTCAATGATGAACCCCCTCCCCAAGCCTAATATTCATCTCAGCCTAAGCGGGGTCAAAAATTCCGCAGTGCGATTAATAACTAAATTGGAGACATTAGCGAAAGCTAAATTGCATTAGCCCTTATCGGGCGATTTGTGATTCTTGAAAAATTTCTATGACAACAGATAATCAAAACACACAGTTAACGGATGGCTTCCATCTCGTCATTGATGCCTTAAAGGCAAACGACCTTGATACGATTTTCGGCCTGGTTGGTATTCCAATTACCGACTTATGTCGTTTAGCACAGGCTGAAGGTTTGCGTTTTATTGGCTTCCGTCATGAGCAGCATGCAGGTAATGCTGCAGCGATTGCTGGTTACATGACGCAAAAGCCAGGCATTTGCATGACAGTTTCTGCACCTGGTTTCTTGAATGGCTTAACAGCACTTGCTAATGCAACTGTGAACTGCTTCCCAATGATTTTGATCTCTGGTTCAAGCGAGCGTGAAATCGTTGACTTGCAACAAGGCGACTACGAAGAGATGGATCAGCTCAACGCGGCTAAGCCATATTGCAAAGCTGCTTATCGTATCAACCATATCGAAGATATTGGCATCGGTTTTGCACGTGCAATTCGCGCTGCGGTTTCTGGTCGCCCAGGTGGTGTGTATTTGGACTTGCCAGCACAGTTGCTCGCGCAAACAATGCCTGTTGAAGAAGCTAAGAAATCCATCTTCAAGGTAATCGATCCAGTTCCACGTCAGATCCCAGCGGCCGATGCGGTTGCTCGTGCATTGGACGTGTTGAAGGGTGCTAAGCGTCCATTGATTCTGTTGGGTAAAGGCGCTGCTTATGCTCAAGCTGATAAAGAGATCCGTGATTTGGTTGAAAAATCTGGCATTCCTTATTTGCCAATGTCTATGGCTAAAGGTTTGTTGCCAGACAATCATCCACAGTCTGCTTCTGCAGCGCGCTCATTTGTATTAGCTGAAGCTGATGCAGTGTTATTGGTTGGTGCGCGTTTGAATTGGTTGCTTGCACATGGTAAAGGTAAAACTTGGGGTAAAGAACCTAAGAAATTTATCCAAATCGATATTCAGGCAAACGAAGTTGATAGCAACGTACAAATCGCTGCTCCATTAATTGGTGATATTGGTTCATGCGTTGGTGAGCTCTTGAAGGGCATCTCTGCTGTTCCCAAGCCAAGCGCTGAGTGGATTGCAGCTATCACCGAGAAGAAAGATAAGAACACAGCCAAGATGGCTGAGACATTGGCTAAAGAAGCAAACCCAATGAACTTCCATGGTGCATTGCGTGTGATTCGTGATGTGATCAAGAAGAACCCAGATGTGAACTTGGTAAACGAAGGTGCAAATACACTCGACTATTGCCGCGCAATCGTTGATATGTATAAGCCACGTAAGCGTTTTGACTCTGGTACTTGGGGAATTATGGGTATCGGTATGGGTTATGCGATTGGTGCTGCTGTAACTAGCGGTTTGCCAACAGTAGCCGTAGAGGGTGATAGCGCGTTCGGTTTCAGCGGTATGGAATTGGAAACTATTTGCCGTTACAACTTGCCAATTACAACAGTTGTTTTCAATAACAACGGTGTATACCGCGGTACCGACGTTAATCCAACTGGCGGTGCTGATGTTGCGCCCACCGTGTTTGTTAAGGACGCTCGTTACGACAAGATGATTGAAGCATTTGGTGGCGTAGGTTACTACGTAACTACACCAGCAGAGTTAGAAGCAGCCTTAACAGAAGCAATTGCTGCCGGTAAACCAGCTCTCATCAATGCTGTTATTGATGAAACTGCAGGTACTGAGAGTGGACGTTTAACAAACTTAAACCCATCCACAGCAGCTGCTAAGAAGTAATTCAAGATAAATTTAGAAGTAAACAAGAAAGACTTAAGGAGAAACAACATGACTAAACCATTAGACGGTATTCGCATTATTGACTTTACACACGTACAAGCAGGTCCTGCATGTACTCAGTTATTGGGCTTTTATGGCGCAGACGTCATCAAGGTTGAGCGTCCAGGTGCTGGCGACGTTACTCGTAGCCAATTGCGCGATATTCCAGGCGCTGACGCTTTGTACTTCACTATGTTGAACGGCAACAAGCGCTCTTTGACTTTGGATACTAAGACTCCAGAAGGTAAAGAAGTTTTAGAGAAGATGATTAAAGTTTCAGATGTAATGGTTGAGAACTTTGGCCCAGGCGCATTAGACCGCATGGGCTTCTCTTGGAAGCGTATTCAGGAGTTGAACCCAAAAATGATTTTGGCTTCTGTTAAGGGCTTTAGTGATGGCCACTCATACGAAGATTTGAAAGTGTATGAGAACGTTGCCCAGTGTGCTGGTGGTGCTGCTTCTACTACTGGTTTTTGGGATGGTCCTCCTACAGTTTCTGCTGCTGCTTTGGGCGACTCAAACACTGGTATGCACTTGGCAATCGGTATCTTGACAGCGTTGATGCAGCGTCAAAAAACTGGCAAAGGTCAAAAAGTATCTTGCTCAATGCAAGACGCTGTATTGAACTTGTGCCGCGTGAAGTTGCGCGATCAACAACGTTTAGACAAAGTTGGATACTTGGAAGAGTACCCACAATACCCACACGGTTCATTCACTGACGTAGTTCCACGCGGCGGTAACGCTGGTGGTGGCGGTCAGCCAGGTTGGGTTTTGAAGTGTAAGGGTTGGGAAACAGATCCAAACGCGTATATCTATTTCACAATTCAAGGTCACGCTTGGGAGCCAATTACTAAGGCTTTGGGCAAACCAGAGTGGGCAACTGATCCAGCATATATGACTGCTGAAGCTCGTCAAGACAAAATTTTTGACATCTTCGCAACTATCGAAGACTGGCTCAAAGATAAGACTAAGTACGAAGCTGTGGACATCCTCCGCAAATTCGATATTCCATGCGCTCCAGTTCTCTCAATGAAAGAATTGGCTGCTTCACCAGACTTGCGTAAGAGCGGTTCTATCGTTGAAGTTGACCACAAAGTACGTGGCAAGTATTTGACAATCGGTAGCCCAATCAAGTTCTCTGATTTGGAAATCGAAGTGAAACCATCTCCAGTATTGGGTGAGCACACTGATGAAGTGTTGGCTGACCTTGGCTATAGCGCTGATGATATCGCTAAGTTGCACACAGCTAAAGCAGTTTAATAATAAGTAACACTGGCATTATTTTGAAGGCGCTCCTTGTGGGCGCCTTTTTTATTCTATAGACTGGACCCATGAATACCGATATCGATTTACATCAATTAGTGGAGTGCGTAGGTGATGCGATCATCGTGGCTGATGCCCATGAAAAGATCGTGCTTTGGAATCCTGCCGCAACTCGTATCTTTGGATATTTGGAAGAAGAGGCTTTGGGAAATACTTTGGATCTCATAGTTCCAGAGCGCCAACGTCAAAAACACAATGAAGGTTACAGCCACTCCATGGAGACAGGCACCACTCGCTATGGAACATCTCTATTGAAGGTGCCTGCCAAACATAAGGATGGCAGCATGCTGTCGATCGCCTTTACAGTAGGAATGCTATTTGACGCCTCTGGTAAGGCCAATGGGGTGGTAGCCATCATTCGGGATGAAACCGAGCGCTTTGCCCAAGAAAGGGCTCTCAAAAAGCGTCTTGCTGATCTTGAAAATCCTCAGACTTAGCCACATATAGTCTTATAGCGACGCCAATTCAGGCTTAAAAGGGATCTGTGCCCAAATATTGGGCACGCACCATTTTTCCCTATTTCCCGCTGGTAAAATTGCCTCAATTCAAAATTTTCATTCTTATTAGGACTTAAACCATGGCAAAAGCACTAGAAGGGGTCAAAATCCTCGACTTTACGCACGTTCAATCAGGCCCAACCTGTACTCAGTTACTGGCTTGGTTTGGTGCTGACGTAATCAAAGTAGAAAAATCTGGCGAAGGTGATGCAACACGCGGTCAGTTGCGCGATATCCCTGATGCTGATAGCTTGTATTTCACGATGTTGAACCATAACAAGCGTTCTATTACCGTGAATACGAAAACCCAAAAGGGTAAAGAAATTCTTGAGCGCCTCATTAAAGAGTGCGACGTTTTAGTTGAGAACTTTGCACCAGGTGCTTTGGATCGCATGGGATTTTCTTGGGAGCGTATACAAGAACTTAATCCAATGATGATCATGGCTTCTGTAAAAGGCTTTGGTCCTGGCCCATACGAAGATTGCAAAGTGTATGAGAACGTAGCGCAATGCGCGGGCGGCTCAGCATCAACGACTGGTTTTGATGATGGTCCTCCGATGGTAACTGGTGCACAAATCGGTGATAGCGGAACTGGTTTGCATTTAGCGCTCGGTATTGTGACTGCCCTGTATCAACGTACTCACTCTGGCCGTGGTCAGAAGGTATTGGCAGCAATGCAAGATGCAGTATTGAACTTGTGCCGCGTGAAGTTGCGTGATCAACAACGTTTAGAGCGTGTTGGCTTGATGCAAGAGTACCCTCAGTTCCCGAACGGTGAGTTCGGCGACTCTGTACCCCGCGCAGGCAATGCTTCTGGCGGTGGTCAGCCAGGTTGGATTGTGAAATGCAAAGGTTGGGAAACAGATCCAAACGCCTATATGTATGTAATCGTTCAGGCTCCAGTTTGGGAGGCCATTTGCAAAGTAATCGGTCGTGAAGATTGGATTACTGATGTACGTTTTGCATCACCAATGGCGCGCTTGCCACATCTCATGGAAATTTTCGGCGAGATCGAGAAGTGGACTATGACGATGACCAAGTTTGAAGTAATGGATATCCTCAATCAGTACGACATTCCATGCGGCCCAATTTTGTCCATGAAAGAAATCGCTGAAGAGCCTGCATTGCGTGCTACTGGCACCGTGGTTGAAGTGGATCATCCAATTCGTGGCAAGTACCTTACTGTTGGTAACCCAATCAAGATGTCTGATAGCCCAACAGAAGTGACACGTTCACCATTGCTTGGTGAGCACACCGATGAGATTCTTCATGAGTTGGGTTACACCACTGACGATTTGATTTCTCTCCGTCACGACAAGGTGATCTAAGATGCGGGTTGCTTTGATTGGGAGTGCGGATTTTGGTAAAGCAGCATTAGAAGCTTTTTTAGATCGCGGCGATGAAGTGGTTGCCGTTTTCTGCCCACCTGACAATCCCAAATCAAGCAAGCCGGAAGTTTTAAAAGAAGCTGCACTCGCAAGGGGCTTAAACCCCTTGCAGTTCGCTTCCCTGAAGGGTCCTGAGGCTGCTCAAGCGCTGATTGATAGCAATGCTGAGATCTGTGTAATGGCATATGTCATTCAATTTGTACCGCAAGAGCTCTGCAAGATTCCAAAGCACGGCACTATTCAATATCACCCATCCTTACTACCTAAATATCGCGGCCCAAGCGCCATTAACTGGGCGATCGCATTAGGTGAAGAGAAAACGGGCTTAACGATCTTCCGCCCATCTGATGGTCTGGATGAAGGCGAAGTAATTTTGCAAAAAGAAGTTGCCATTGGGCCTAATGACACATTAGGCAAGATCTACTTTGATCACCTTTTCCCAATCGGCGTTAAAGCATTGCTCGAAGCAGCTGACTTGGTGGTCGCAGGCAAGCATCAAGAAATCATTCAAGATGAATCCCAAGCGAACTACGAAGGTTGGTTTGATGCGAATGCTGCTCAGATTCATTGGGCAACCCATATTAGCCAGATCTACAACTTGATCCGCGCATGCAATCCAGCGCCTGGTGCGTGGACGAAGTTTGGCGAGCAAAAGGTTCAGATCTACGATTGCCACAAGCACGTAGCTGCTACATTCGGCGCCGTCAAAGGCAAACCTGGAGAAGTAACTCAGATCACGCTTGATTCAATCTTCATCACCTGCCATGGTGGGCAGATTGAAGTCCTCAAAGCCAAAGGCGCTGCAGGTAAGGTGACTGGTGCTGAATTAGCTAAAGAATTGAATTTAGAGGTAGGGCAGTTCTTTGCCCTGTAAAAAACTTAGAAATTAAATTTCTAAGTTATCAATCAAGCGTGTTTTACCAAGCTTTGCTGCAGTCAGAATAACAAGCGGCTCACCAGCTTGTAGTTGCTCATTTGATGCTGGCGCTAAATCGCTTTGCTGACGTATGGCAATGTAATCAGGCTTCCATCCACGCCCAACAAGTGAGGCAACTGCTAATTTTTCAATTTCAGAGATTGCCTTTGCATCGCGTACATTTAAATCGAGCACACGTTGGCGCACTTCTTTTAATACCTTCATAAGCTCTGGTGCTTCAGCACGCTCTTCAACTGAAAGGTAGCCATTACGAGAGGAGAGGGCAAGACCATCTTCCGCACGAATGGTTTCACCAGGAATAATTTCCACTGGCAAAGCAAACTGCTTGGCCATTTGACGAATAATCATTAACTGTTGGTAATCTTTTTTACCAAACACGGCAACCTTAGGCTGAACACAAGAGAAGAGCTTTAGAACAACGGTGCAAACACCCTTAAAGAATCCAGGGCGGAACTCACCCTCGAGGATGTCCCCCAACTGCTGCGGTGGATCAACGCGGTACTCTTGTGGCTGCGGGTAGAGGTCTCTCTCAGTCGGTGCAAACAAGATGTAGACACCTTCTTTTTCCAGCTTATCGATATCAGCCTGCATGGTACGAGGGTAGCTATCAAAATCTTCGTTAGGACCAAACTGCAAACGGTTCACAAAGATGCTGGCAACTACTGGATCACCATGTTGTCTTGCTAAGCGCATTAGAGAGAGGTGCCCCTCATGGAGGTTGCCCATGGTTGGCACAAATGATGCTCGGTTTTGGCCGCGCAAGTGGTCACGCAATTCCTGAATGTCGCTAATGATTTTCATGCAACAGGGGTATAGGCAAGACGCACATAAATTGGCGCATACGGCTCAGCTTGAGTAATTTCAACTAAAGCTTCACGTGAGAGCTCAAGCATTGCGATGAAGTTCACGATCACCACTGGTATGCCTTTGCCAGATTTAATGGCATCTTCAAATAACTCACCAAACTCTACGAATTTAGTGCCTTGTAAACGGCGCAAGATGCGTGTCATGAAGTCACGCACAGATAATTCTTCACGAGTAATGGTGTGATGTTGCGTGAGCTTGGCACGGTGTAGAACATCACGCCAAGCTGCTTGCAAGTCTTCTACATTGACATCCGGCCATGCAATCGCAATAGTAGTGTCCACATAGCCATGAGCCACTTGGAAGTCACGACCTTGTTGTGGAATCTGATCAAGTTCCTGAGCAGCAAGCTTCATGCGCTCGTACTCGAGCAAGCGGCGTACCAATTCTGCGCGTGGATCTTCCACCTCTTCTTCGCTGTCTGCCTTCTTCATTGGCAGAAGCATGCGGGACTTAATTTCAATCAACATAGCAGCCATGAGTAAGTACTCGGCAGCTAGTTCTAAATTGTGATGACGGATTTGATCGATGTAGCTGAGGTACTGTTGCGTAACCTGTGCCATCGGAATATCCAGAACGTTGAAGTTCTGTTTGCGAATGAGGTAAAGCAGTAGATCTAATGGGCCTTCAAATGCTTCTAGAAAAACTTCTAGTGCATCTGGTGGGATATAAAGATCGGTAGGGAGCTTAAAGAGTGGCTCGCCATACAGTTTGGCGAATGCTTCCGACATGCCATCGGTAACCGATGGAGTGCTATCTAGTAAGTCCGATATTGGCTGAGCGCTTGGCTCATTGCCAGAGTTAGTCATTCGAATACACGTAAGCGCGTTGCTTCAATTTCGCAGCTTTTGCGCGGCGTTGATCTTCAACGCTTAATGGCTCTTTGTCCCAGAGGAGGGCACGACCAGCTTGCTGTTCAGCCTCGAGGTTTGGGTGCTCGGATTTGAGTTCATTTAAGAACTGGGTGAATTCAGATTGATATCTTGCCATGACATTTCCTAAAATACTCAATAAATTCAATAACTTATGAAATTAATTCGAAAAGTTATCTAGGGACTACAACCGCCATTATAGGTGCTTTTTAGGGGGCTTTTTACAAGTTTGCAGCCAGCAAAGCCTCAATTTGTGGGGCTTCAACCCTAGTCATTAGGTGCTTGTATGACTTGATAGGGGTCTTGCTGGAAAGGGGGGTATTAATGTCCGCCCAGGAAAGGGATGGCAAGGAGAGAAATTCCTCTACGCCAGCAGCTACATGAGGAATAACTGGCTTGAGATACAGGCTGAGCATGCGGAATGCCTCAAGAGTAATACTGCAGACCCTTTGCAACTCAGCTTCACGCTCTGGATCTTTGGCGATTTCCCATGGCTTGTTCTCGTCAACAAAGCCATTCACCTTATCTGCTAGTTCCATGACGGTACGCAGTGCTTTGGCATACTCGCGTCTCTCATAGAGTTCGGCAATTTTTTCGCTAGATGACGCAATTTCTTTTAGCAGTGGATTACTCATTGCTTCATCAGAAACAATGCCTCCAAAACGCTTCACCAAGAAGCCAGCGCTGCGACTTGCGATGTTGATGTATTTACCTAATAAGTCACTGTTAACACGCGCGACAAAATCTTGAAGATTTAAATCTAAATCTTCCATGCTGTCATTGAGCTTGGTTGCAAAGTAGTAGCGGAACCACTCTGGATTAAAGCCGCATTCAATCACGCTGTTTGCAGAGATCAGTGTGCCGCGTGACTTACTCATCTTCTCGCCGTCAACCGTTAAGAAGCCGTGTGCAAAAACATTGGTTGGCGTGCGGTAACCCGCAAATTGCAAAGTAGCCGGCCAAAATAAAGTATGGAAATACAAAATGTCTTTGCCGATGAAATGGTATTGCTCAGTTGTTGTATCTGGCTTAACCCATTCATCAAAATTCAGGCCTTTAGCCTGACAATAATTGAGGAAACTGGCGTAGTAACCAATAGGGGCATCAAGCCAGACATAGAAGTACTTACCAGGTGCATCGGGGATCTCAAACCCGAAATACGGGGCATCGCGGGAGATATCCCAGTCGCCCAACTTGCTTTCGCCGGGTTGACCAACCCATTCTTTCATCTTATTGCGAGCCTCTGGCTGTAACGGTGTTTTTACTTGAGTCCAGTCGCGCAAGAACTCTTCGCAACGCGGATCTGATAACTTAAAGAAGTAGTGATCAGAAATCTTTTTGATTGGTGTTGCACCACTGACTACTGAGAATGGATTCTTGAGGTCAGTAGGTGAGTAGGTTGCACCACACTTTTCGCAGTTGTCGCCATATTGATCTTTGGCGCCACACTTAGGACATTCGCCTTTAATGAAGCGATCTGGCAAAAACATTTCCTTAACAGGATCGTAGGCTTGCTCAATAGCTCGCTTTTCAATCAATCCTGCATCACGCAGCTTTATGTAAATGCTCTGCGCAAGTTTTTCATTCTCTGGACTGTCTGTGGTGTA
This sequence comes from Polynucleobacter yangtzensis, assembly GCF_001595965.1. Classification (GTDB taxonomy): domain Bacteria; phylum Pseudomonadota; class Gammaproteobacteria; order Burkholderiales; family Burkholderiaceae; genus Polynucleobacter; species Polynucleobacter yangtzensis. The sequence goes on along the minus strand of NZ_LOJI01000040.1, from coordinate 17,409 downwards.
GTAGTTATCGAATGAAATCAGGAAGTTATCAAAGTCACGCTTATGTTCTTTCCAAACATTAGCAATCAGTTCTTTTGGTGTAAGACCTTCTTTTTCGGCGCGCAACATGATGGGGGTGCCGTGAGTGTCATCGGCGCCAACGTAATGCACTTCATGGCCACGCATTCTTTGGAAGCGAACCCAAATATCGGTCTGTACATACTCCACCAGATGGCCGATATGGATCTGACCATTGGCATAGGGTAGGGCCGAGGTAACAAGAAGGCGGCGTTGGGAACTGCTCATGTAATGCGGACTTAAATAAGAAGGTTAAAAGGTTAACTGGGGTTTAGCCCTCAATTATGCTGGCTTATGCAGTGATTTTAGTCTGCGGTTAAAGTAAAGCACCGTGAAGTCTTCATAAACCCCGATAAACTTCCTTTAAGCCCGACCCCGAGAGAGTATTTATGGCAGCAAAACCCAATATTCAGATGTCCTGCGCCTCCGTGCCCGTAGTGCATGAGGTTGAGGTTATGGATGAAATGGGACGTCTTAAAAAGACCCATATTCCTGGTGAGCGCCCTCTGACTATTTACTTAGATAAGCGTGAAGTTGTAACCCTCATGACGCTGGGTAGCGCTCCGGAGGCTCTAGTGCTGGGCTATTTGCGTAATCAGCGCCTGGTTGAGTCTCCAGACGATATCGAGAGCATTCAGGTGGACTGGGAGACGGATTCAGCTGCTGTGAAAACCCGCCGGAGTACGGTGGATATTGATGCCCTAACGAGTAAGCGGGTGGTGACGACGGGATGTGGACAAGGCACGATGTTTGGTGGCCTCATTGAGGAGATGGACGAGATTCAGCTTCCTCAAGGACCGACATTGTCCCAAGAGGCAATAGTTACTTTGATTGACTCCATCCGCATTCATGACACCATCTATAAAAAGTCTGGTTCAGTCCATGCATGTGCAGTTTTTGAGCGCGACGGTAATGAGGGCGTACGTCTTTTGCATTTCATTGAGGATGTGGGTCGCCACAATGCAGTCGACTCGATTTCTGGCTTGATGTGGTTGGCTAATAAACCGGGCAGGGATCTCATTTTCTTTACTACTGGCCGCCTAACCTCAGAGATGGTAATTAAGGGCGCCCAGATGGGCATTCCCTTCCTCTTGACCCGCTCAGGAGTCACCTTGATGGGGTTAGAACTGGCTCGCAAAACCAATCTCACCATCCTGTCTCGCTGCTCTGGCAAACACTTCGAGATCTATAACGCCCCTGAGAGGGTCGTTTTTAGCCAAAAACCCCAATAAATTCATGGGCAGGTATGGGCGAAGGTTTTACAATTCGCCCATGACTATTAAATCTGACCACTGGATCCGCCGCATGGGCGAGCAAGGCATGATCAGCCCATTTGAACCTGGGCAAGTTCGCCAAGACTCCTCAGGCAACAAAATCGTAAGTTATGGCACTTCAAGCTACGGCTATGACATTCGTTGTGCAGACGAATTCAAAATCTTCACCAATATCAATAGCACCATTGTTGACCCAAAGAATTTCGACGAACAATCCTTTGTTGATTTCAAGGGTGACGTTTGCATCATTCCGCCGAATTCATTTGCACTAGCAAGAACGGTTGAGTACTTCAAGATTCCACGCAGCGTCCTTACTGTTTGCGTTGGTAAAAGTACATATGCACGTTGCGGCATTATTGTGAACGTCACACCATTCGAGCCAGAGTGGGAAGGTTATGTCACTCTAGAGTTTTCTAACACCACACCATTGCCTGCCAAGATTTATGCAGGTGAAGGTTGTGCACAAGTACTCTTCTTTGAGAGTGACGAAGTGTGTGGTACATCGTATAAAGATCGCGGTGGTAAGTATCAAGGTCAGCGGGGCGTTACCCTGCCCAAGACCTAAGCCATTACGGCAGTGCGTAAATTTTTTCCATTTAATCGCCGTCCTGCGCGAATTAATTTAGACGAATATCGTGCAACACTCTCGCGCACTGAAGTTGCACGTCCAGAGAACAATTTTTATCACTGGCTTTTAGGGACTAGCTGGGGCAGTTTTATGCTGCTGGTGGTCTTGGTTTATCTTGGGGCCAACCTTGTGTTTGCCTTTGCTTACTTGGCTTGTGGAGATGGCGCAATTACTCATGCTCAGCCCGGTTCTTTGTTGGATGTCTTTTTCTTTAGTGTGCAAACCATGGCAACGATTGGTTACGGTCGTATGACGCCAATAGGTAGCTGGCCAAATGCCATAGTGACCTTTGAAGCCTTTTTTGGAATTGTGTATTCCGCATTAACCACCGGTTTGGCTTTTGCACGCTTCACTAGACCGACTGCTGGTGTGCGCTTCTCTAAAGTGGCTGTCGTTGGAAGTCATGATGGCGTACAAACATTTAAGTTTCGCGTAGCAAATGATCGCAGCTCGCATATTGTCGAAGCGCAGTTACGTCTGTGGTTGATCGCCGAGAGTATGACGAGTGAGGGTGAGCGTTATCGTCGCTCAGTCGAATTGCAGTTGCACCGTTCTGAGAGCCCAGTATTCTCATTGACTTGGACTGCGATGCATAGTGTTGATGAGACAAGCGCCTTAAAAGATTACTTGGGTAAAGAGGCAATTGAACGCCAATGGCATTTGCTGATTACCTTTACTGGTTATCACGAGAGCTTAGCCAATCAGGTCTACGCTCGCCATGTTTACTTGCCTAAAGATGTGCAGCAAAATGCGACATTCATCGATATAGTCACAGCATTGCCAGATGGTGATCGAGTAATTGATCTAACCAATTTTGATAAGTGGGTTCCGAATACATCGGACAAGTTAGTAGGGGAGTATTTATGAAATTTCGTTTCCCAATCATCATTATTGATGAGGACTTCCGCTCCGAAAATATTTCGGGCTCGGGTATTCGTGACCTCGCTGAGGCCATTGAGAATGAGGGCATGGAGGTTATTGGCTTAACCAGTTATGGTGATCTGACTTCGTTTGCTCAGCAAGCTTCTCGCGCATCTACTTTCATTGTTTCGATTGATGATGAAGAATTTGACTCTGATTCTGAAGACCATGATCTTCCGGCTTTAAATAACCTACGTGCTTTTATTACCGAAGTGCGTAAGCGTAATGAAGATATTCCAATCTTCTTGTATGGTGAGACTCGTACTTCACGTCATATGCCTAATGATATCTTGCGTGAATTGCATGGCTTTATTCATATGAATGAAGATACGCCTGAGTTTGTTGCGCGTCATATTATTCGTGAAGCAAAGGTGTACTTAGATTCTCTAGCGCCACCATTCTTCCGTGCGCTCACTAATTACGCCTCTGAAGGTTCGTATTCTTGGCATTGCCCTGGTCACTCTGGCGGCGTTGCTTTCTTAAAGAGCCCAGTAGGGCGCATGTTCCACCAGTTCTTTGGTGAAAACATGCTCCGTGCTGACGTTTGTAATGCTGTTGAAGAGTTGGGACAACTCTTGGACCATACTGGCCCAGTTTTACAGAGCGAGCGTAATGCTGCCCGCATCTTTAATGCCGACCATTTGTTCTTCGTAACTAACGGCACTTCAACATCGAACAAGATTGTTTGGCACTCTACTGTTGCGCCGGGCGATGTTGTATTGGTGGACCGCAATTGCCATAAATCAGTCATTCATTCCATCACCATGATGGGTGCGATTCCTATCTTCTTGATGCCTACCCGTAATCATCTGGGCATTATTGGCCCGATCCCAAAGGAAGAGTTTGAATGGAAAAACATCCAGAAGAAAATTGATGCCAATCCATTCATCAAAAATAAGAACGTAGTACCTCGCGTAATGACGCTGACTCAAAGTACCTATGACGGCATCGTCTATAACGTTGAGATGATTAAAGAGATGCTCGATGGCAAAGTTGACTCTTTGCATTTCGATGAAGCTTGGTTGCCACATGCTGCCTTCCATCCTTTCTATAAGGATATGCATGCCATTGGCTCAGATCGTAAGCGCACCAAGAAGAGTTTGATGTTTGCTACCCAATCAACTCATAAGTTATTGGCTGGCTTATCCCAGGCATCTCAAGTATTAGTGCAGGATGCGGAAGATACAAAATTGGATCGTGACTGTTTCAATGAAGCTTATTTGATGCATACCTCAACCAGCCCTCAGTACGCCATTATTGCCTCATGCGACGTATCTGCGGCCATGATGGAGTCTCCTGGCGGCACAACCCTGGTAGAAGAATCTATTGCTGAAGCAATGGATTTCCGTCGCGCTATGCGTGAAGTGGACGATAAGTTTGGTGCTGACTGGTGGTTTAAGGTCTGGGGTCCAGATCATTTGGCCGAAGAGGGTATTGGTGAGCGTTCAGATTGGGTCTTAGAACCATCCGCTGCTTGGCATGACTTTGGTAAGTTGGCTAAAGACTTCAACATGCTAGATCCTATTAAGGCGACAGTGGTTACCCCTGGTTTAGATATTGAGGGTAACTTTGGCTCGATGGGTATCCCAGCCAGCATTGTTACCAAGTACCTTGCAGAACATGGTGTGATCGTTGAGAAGTGTGGCCTGTACTCCTTCTTCATCATGTTCACCATTGGCATTACTAAGGGCCGTTGGAATACTCTTGTAACTGAATTGCAACAATTTAAAGATCACTTTGATAAGAATGCGCCTTTGTGGAAAGTGCTGCCAGAGTTCGTAGCTAAACACCCACGCTATGAGCGCGTTGGCTTAAAAGATATTTGTCAGCAGATCCATGAGTTCTATAAGAGCCGTGATGTAGCACGTATGACAACAGAGATGTATACCTCAGACATGGTTCCTGCGATGATGCCTTCAGAAGCATGGGCAAAGATGGCGCACAAACAAGTTGATCGTGTGCCGCTAGATCAACTCGAGGGGCGCGTAACGGCCATGTTGGTTACACCGTACCCTCCAGGCATTCCATTGCTTATCCCGGGCGAGCGTTTTAACAAACGCATCATTGACTATCTCTACTTTGCTAGAGACTTCAATGAGCAGTTCCCTGGATTTGAAACGGATATCCACGGTTTAGTGAAAACTAGCATTGATGGGAAAAGCGAGTACTACGTGGATTGCGTTAGACAAGAGCGCGACATTACTCTTTAATTCAGGCTTTATGTTGCAATACGATGCCCCGCAAATGCGGGGCATTTTTATTTGACCGGCTTGTCCAGTTGAAACGTCACTGGGGCATCCTCATCCACCTTATTTGATGGGGTATCTGGCTTATTTTCATCGCTGGTGAAGTTGAAATCTTGGCTCTCTACGACTGCGGCAGGCTTATCTAAGAAGGTTGTCACCAAGGCGGGGAAAGCAATCACGACCGCAACCATCACTAATTGGAGTGCTACCCAAGGCAAAGCGCCCCAGTAGATATCGCTACTCTTCACTTCCTTAGGAGCCACGCCTCTGAGATAGAAAAGGGCAAAGCCAAATGGGGGGTGCATGAACGAGGTTTGCATGTTTACGCAAAGCATGACTCCAAACCAAACTAAAGCAGCGCTGGCCGCTGCTTGTGGATTGCCATTCATGGATGCCAAAAGTACTGGGGCTAATAGTTTGACAGCTACTGGCGCCAACATCGGTACAACGATGAATGCGATTTCAAAGAAGTCTAGGAAGAAGGCTAAAAAGAAAACAAATAAATTCACTACGACCAGAAAGCCAACCCAGCCGCCCGGTAAATTGGAGAAAAGCTCTTCAACCCAGAAGCCGCCATCCACTCCCTGAAACACGACAGAGAAACAAGTCGACCCAATCAAAATAAATACCACCATGGCAGTAATGCGCATAGTGTTCTGATAAGCCTCTTGTACTAGACCATTAAGGTTCGGAATGCTCGCCCTACGAATCCACGCTAGTAATAGCGCACCCATTGCGCCCATCGCTCCAGATTCTGTCGGTGTTGCAATGCCAGTCATGATGGTCCCTAGTACTAAAAAAATTAGCACTGCAGATGGGATGATTCCCATGAGGCACTTTTTCCAAAGCGCCCAGCCCTTTAGCGTGAGATCACTCTCGGGAACTGGCGGCAAGTAGTCGGGGCGAATGCGGCTTAGGAAGAAGGTATAGAGCGCAAAGAGGGCGATCTGTAAAAGTGAGGGCCCCCATGCGCCCAGATACATGCTGCCCACATCAGCACTGCCGCTTTGTGTTTTTAGTTGATCTGCCAAAACAATCAATACCAATGATGGTGGCACTAATTGAGTAATGGTTCCAGATGCCGCTAAAACGCCTGTAGCGTAGCGCATGTTGTAGCCGTAACGCATCATCACCGGTAACGAGATCATTGCCATAGCGATCACCTGAGCGGCTACGGTGCCGGTAATGGCACCCAAGATAAATCCAACGATGATGACGGAGTAACCTAGACCTCCACGGACCCGCCCAAAAAGCTGCCCCATTGAATCAAGCATCTCTTCTGCAAGCCCACAGCGCTCAAGAATGGCGCCCATAAAGGTGAAGAAAGGTATGGCTAGTAATAAATCATTGGCGAGCACGCTGCCAAAGATACGTTGTGGAATAGCTTGTAAAAATGCCATTCCAAAAAAGCCTTCGCTAATTGCAATGAGAGAGAAAAATAATCCTGCTGCCATCAGTGAGAAGGCGACCGGGAAGCCGATCAACATAAAGACGATCAGTCCACCAAACATTAAGGGTGGCATCCACTCCAATGGAATCATTGCATCGGCTTTTCGTAACGAAGGTCTTCGGCGGGCAAGGTAATGTCACCTTTGAGTGCACCGATACGTTTGATGATTTCAGATAAGCCTTGTAGGCTCAGCATGAAAAATCCAAATGGAACTACAAACTTAATGGGGTAACGCGCTAATCCACCGGAGTTTAGCGAATGTTCCATCACTAACCAAGATGGATAAAAAAGAGTGGTCCATGAGAGCCATGCAAACAATAGGCATGCCGGCATCAAAAAGAAAGTTAAGCCAAAGAGATCGACCCATAAACGACCACGATCAGAAAGCTGGGAATAAATTAAATCAACCCGAACGTGCTCGTTGCGTCTTAGTGTGTAGGAGGCGCCAAGCATGACTGCGGCAGCAAAGAGGTACCACTGCAGCTCAAGTGGCCAGTTGTTGCTGATATCTAATCCATAGCGCAGAAGTGCATTGGCTGCTGAAACTACGCAAGACAGCAAAATCATCATGCTTGCTGCCTTACCCAGAAGCTGGTTTACGCGATCAATGCCTGCAGAGAGTTTGGAACAAAACCCCATGCAATTTAGAGATCTGCACGACCCCGTTTGATGGCTGCAAGAACTTGAGCAGGGGCGGTGCCACCTGCGTGTTGGCGTGATTGAACTGAGCCATCCACTGTGAGCAATGCAAAAACATCATCACTCATTAACTCAGGGCGATTATCAAGACCACAAGCAAAGCGAAGCTCGGAGAGACTGAGATCAGTCAGCATGCAGTTTCTGCCTACGCAGGCCTTAACAGCATGTGCTACAGCTTCATGTGCATCACGGAAGGCTAAGCCTTTTTTAACCAAGTAGTCGGCTAAGTCTGTTGCTGTTGCAAAACCTTCTTCAGCAGCTTTCTTCATTACCTCGGCTTTAACTTCAATGTGTGGAACCATGTCAGCAAAAATACGCAAGGTATCTTGCACTGTATCTACAGCATCAAATAAAGGTTCTTTATCTTCTTGGTTATCTTTGTTATAGGCAAGCGGTTGACCTTTCATCAGGGTCAACATAGAAATCAAATCACCATAAACGCGACCAGTCTTGCCACGAGCTAATTCAGGGACGTCAGGATTTTTCTTCTGCGGCATGATTGAGCTGCCAGTACAAAAGCGATCAGGTAGATCAATAAAGCCAAAGCGTGGGCTCAACCAAAGGATGAGCTCTTCAGAAAGGCGTGATACGTGCATCATCAAGATGGATGCAAAAGCACAGAACTCAATCGCAAAGTCACGATCAGATACTGCGTCCAAGGAGTTATTGCAGATGCCATCAAACCCAAGCGCTTTGGCGACTTGCTCGCGATCGATTGGGTAAGTAGTTCCTGCTAATGCAGCGGCACCTAAAGGCAGGCGATTAAAGCGCGCACGCAAATCCGCTAAGCGGCTTGCATCACGACTAAACATTTCATAGTAGGCCATCAAGTGGTGACCAAATGTAATTGGCTGCGCTACTTGTAAATGGGTGTGACCAGGCATGATGGTTGAAGCATGCTTCTCAGCCAAATCCAACAATGCCACACGTAAAGATTTCAGAGTCACAGCAATGTCATCGACGCTGCCACGAAGCCAAAGACGTAGATCAGTTGCTACTTGGTCATTGCGTGAACGACCGGTATGCAAACGCTTGCCAGCATCACCAACCAAGGCAGTAAGACGAGCTTCAATATTGAGATGAACATCCTCAAGGGCGAGTTGCCATTTAAATTGACCGGACTCGATCTCACCCTTAATTTGCGCCATTCCCTTTTTAATATCAGCCAAATCTTGGGTGCTAATGATTTTTTGGGTTGCCAACATCTCAGCATGGGCTAGGGATCCAGCGATATCTACCATCGCAAAGCGTTGATCAAAGCCGATAGAGGCTGTATAACGCTGTACTAGTTCGTCAACGGGTTCGGCAAAACGGGCCGACCAAGCTTGGGCTTTGTTGTCTAAGGAATTGTTTGATGAGCTCATAAACACAGTATATTGGTGTAGGTCTTTGATTATTTTAAATGTTATGTCCCAAACCCTGAATTCCACCCCCTCGGCAGCCCCAAAGCGCCTCGTAATCGCCTCCCGTGAAAGTCGCCTAGCTATGTGGCAGGCTGAGCACGTCCGAGATTGCCTTAAAAAGCTCTATCCGGACTGCGATGTCCAGATTTTGGGGATGACTACCCGCGGTGACCAGATTTTGGATAGAGCCCTCTCTAAAGTGGGTGGTAAGGGTCTTTTTGTAAAAGAGCTAGAAACCGCCCTAGAGGATGGTCGTGCAGATTTGGCAGTGCATTCCTTAAAGGATGTCCCTATGGTGATGCCAGAGGGTTTTGACCTTTCCTGTGTGATGGCAAGAGAAGATGCAAGAGACGCTTTTGTTTCTAATGATTACCCTAGCCTGGAAGATCTTCCTGCTGGAGCGATTGTTGGTACATCTAGTTTGCGACGTGAATCTGTTTTGCGCGCCAAGTTTCCGCATCTCGAGATTCAACCCCTACGCGGTAATTTAGATACACGCATGGGTAAATTGGATAAGGGCGAGTACCAAGCCATTATTTTGGCCGCTGCTGGCTTAAAACGTTTAGGTTTGGAGTCGCGCATCCGTGCATTCTTGCCATATGATCCTTATACGCCTGCTGCAGGTCAGGGCGCTTTGGGTATCGAAACTTTAAGTAAGCATCCGAACATCAAGCAATGGCTTGCTCCATTAAATGATTTGCCAACTCTATTCGCTGTTTCTGCTGAGCGCATGGTGTCACGTCAGTTGGGTGGCTCATGTGAAGTGCCGCTCGCTGCACACGCTGTCTGGGATCAAAATCAAATGCAGATTCGCTCATTTGTCGCAAGCACCGATGGCAAATCTATTTGTCTTGCTAACGGCAGTGCGCAAGTGAAATCAGTTGAGGATGCGGAAGCCCTAGGTCTTGCAGTTGCAAAAGATCTGCTGTCACAGGGTGCAGCAGACCTAATCCCAAAGATTTCTAAATAAACGCATTAGTAGCGATGAGTACTAAAACGATTGTCGTTACCAGACCTAGTGGCCAAGCTCGCCAGCTGATTGAGGTCCTCACTCGTGCAATCGAAGCGAGCGGAGTAGGGAAACGTAGTCTTCCGGAGATACTGTCGCTACCTTTACTCACCATTGTTCCAAGGTCGGACGAACATTTGGCGGACCATATTGCGGCTGTATTGAGTGATGCCGATCTAGTTATATTTGTTAGTCCCAATGCCATTGAAAGCGTGATGCGTTTATTGGAACGAGACTGGCAAGACTTTTCCAAAAAGATTATTCCCATTGGTGTGATGGGTGGCAGTAGTCATTTAGCTTTAAAAAACCATGGCATTGGTTTAGAAGAAAATCCTACCCCCATCATCATCCCTAAAAATAATGAGAACTGGGACTCTGAGGGTTTGTGGCAGGAGCTTCAAGCCCTTCAATGGAATTGGCAGAAGAAAAAGGTGGTGATCTTTAAAGGTGAGGGCGGTCGTGATTGGCTGGCTGACACATTAACAAAGGCTGGCGCTGCTGTAGAGGCTATTTCCACCTACAGCCGTGTGCCCTTGGATCTAGATAACCCCGCTTGGCATCTCGTGCGAGAAATGGATTTAAGCAAATCTCTTTGGTTGCTGACTTCTTCTGAGGCGGTGCGTTATCTAGGTGAAGTCATGAAAGATCAGTTTATCCAAAACCTCAATTCTGCTAGCGCGCTATGCCCACATCACAATATTGCTGATGCAGCTGAGTTAATTGGATTTGGTGAAGTCTTTACCAGTGAGCCTGGTGATGAAGCTTTGATTAAATCCACTTTAGCTTGGTTAACAATCTAAAAGCAAAAACAAAAAGCTAAAACTTCACAGCAACCAATAAAGCAGGTAAGAAAATTTCATTTACCAAAATAGGGTGACCCTTTAATCGATAGAGGGTGCGTCGTGCCCATAGTGGTGAACTCAAACCAGAAAGATGCTTGGAAGACTTTTTCCACAATTCACTGCTTTTATCTAAACGAGCTATGTCTCGCGGAGGCCTTGCTTTTGAGTGCTTGCGGGTTTTGGCAAACAAGACAGCCCCGAGAGGCTTTGTGCCTAGGCGTAGGACCCCATGATTACTGCCGCTAGAGCTCAAGGTGGGTATGACGCTATGTGCCATGACCAAAGGAGTTCCGTTGGCGCAAAGAAGCACTTCACGCACTCTACAACGCCTTAGCTTGAAATGAAAATAGCGACTTTCGTCGCTATTAAGTGATTGAGGGCAGTCACGCAAAACCTGTACTTCTAGTTTTTGCCCAATTGCTTTCTCAATTTTTTGGGTGAGAGACCCGGTATCGCTTAGCCAAGGTTGCCACTCGCGTGGCGCCCGATGGATTTCACCGGAACCGACTCGATTCCATGCAGAACGGAGACGATTACGGCGAATCATTTTTAGCTACCGCTAAAGTTGCGACGTTGACCGCCAGCCTTTGGTTTCGCAAAACGCGGACCACCTGCTGGACGTGAATCACCAGAGCGTGCTGGACGTGAGTCAGCAGAACGCGCAGGACGTGAGTCAGCAGAGCGGGCTGGACGTGAATCGCCTGAACCACCGCCGCCAAAGCGAGACTCTGAACGAGCGCCTGAGCCATAACGACCGCCACCACCGCCTGAGCGATTACCACCAAAGCCGCCGCCGGAACGACCGCCACCACCGCCCGAGCGACCGCCACCAGGACGACCACCGCCACCACCAAAGTTTGGCTTGGCTTGTGGCTCAAGACCTGCAATGACTGAAGCAACGATATCTTGCTGTGTAAAGCGTTCGATATTGCGGATCTTGGCGCGATCACGATGTTCAACCAAAGTGATAGCAACACCATTGCGACCTGCACGACCAGTACGACCGATGCGATGCGTATAGTCTTCTGGTTTCATTGGCAAGCCAAAGTTAATCACGTGACTAATGCGTGGTACATCAATACCGCGAGCCGCTACGTCAGTCGCAACCAAAATCTTGGTGTGACCTTTACGCAAAGACTCAAGGCGACGCATACGCACAGCCTGAGGCATTGCACCGTGAAGGGCAGTAGCTTCGTAGCCATTAGCGCGCAAGGTGTCAGCAATTTTTTCGCTCTCAACTTGAGTGCTTGCAAACACAACCGCTTGATCCAAATCGGCATCAGCCAAAATGTGCTCAAGCAACTTATGCTTGTGTGACATGCTGTCAGCCCAATGCAACTTCTGTTCAATGTTGGCGTGCTTTTCACCTGCGTGAGCAAGTTCAATACGCTTGGCATCTGTAGTCAACTCGTTTGCTAAAGACATAATCTTTGGCGCAAAAGTTGCAGAGAACATCAAAGTTTGGTTGCGGCCTGCACAACGCTTATCAATAGCCTCGAGATCATCAGCAAATCCCATGTCGAGCATGCGATCGGCTTCGTCAATAACGAGTTGTTTTACGTCGTCTAAGCGAATTGCCTTGCTGTCGCACAAGTCTAGCAAACGACCTGGGGTTGCAACAACTAACAATGCACCTTTTAACGCCTGGATTTGCTTGCCGTAAGGCATGCCACCCATAACAGTTGCGATACGGATACCTTTCATGCCGCGAACTAAGTTCACTGCATCGGCGGCAACCTGTTGAGCTAATTCACGAGTAGGGCAGAGCACCAACACTTTAGGTTGTGCGCGACCTGGTACGGGTGAGTTATTCGGGTTGTCTTCGATGAGTTGATTAATCAAAGGCAATAAAAAGGCTGCGGTTTTACCGCTACCGGTTTGGCTGCTGACCAATAAGTCACCACCAGCTAAGGCTGCAGGAATAACCTGAGCTTGCACGGAGGTGGCTTGGGTGTAACCCAGTTCAGCAACGTTTTTAAGGAGTGATGCCGCTAGGGGGAAATTCTGGAATTCATTTCCAGCGCTCTTTGAGTCGTGTGACTCGTGTTTAGTTTCTTTAGAAAAAGTCATGCTATTACACATCCCCTTTAAGGGATGTCTCCGTATGTTGCACCCATGGTTTTTTATAGGGTGCGATGGTCAAAGGCATCGACCATCAGACAAGCGGCAGCGCGTTTTTGTGACTTCTGTGTTTATGACTTCTAAACGGTACGCTGAAATAGAGCTGGGGGGCGATGAATCAAATTGCTTAAAAAAGCCTCCCATTATGACAGTTTGAGAGCTCGATTACAAGGGTTTTCCCGAATTAATTATATGATTGAGCGATGGAATGGCTCACCCTCAGTCTCTTATCGCCCAGTAATGCGGGTATCGTGGATTTCTCAAGTTATTTACTTGGGACGCTATTCATTATTTTGTTGCCTGGCCCAAATTCGCTTTATGTCTTAACGATTGCCATTCAAAAGGGTTGGCGTGCTGGCGCATGGGGTGCAGTCGGCATCTTTATTGGTGATTCGATATTGATGTTGGCCGTTGTTTTAGGGGCGGCATCTATCTTGATTACTTCGCCCATTATTTTTAGTCTTGTGCGCACCCTCGGGGCTGCCTATTTGGCGTGGATGGGTTACGGCTTATTTCGAAATGGTCAGCAGCGTTGGTCATCGGGCTTAGAGGCAAAAACGTCTGAGATTCAAATGCGCTTGATGCGTTTACATCCATTATTGGCTGCATTGACACTATCGCTCACCAATCCTAAAGCTATCTTTTTCTTTATTGCTTTCTTCTCGCAATTTATTCGACCAGATTTTGTACGCCCATTGCATACCTTCTTTTATCTTGCAATTGTTCTGCAGATAATGAGCATGGCTTATTTGGCATGCCTCATTGGTGTGGGCCAAGCCTCTTTAAGGTTCTTTCAATCGCGCCCCCGTTTTGCTGCGGCACTCTGGATGCTAGCAGGCATCTTGTTTATTGGGTTTGCGATCCGATTGCTTCTCGTTTGAAGATTTACTTCAAATAACCCAACAACCACTCAGTCATTTTTCCGTAAGGAGGGCGCGCTGTTTTTGTACCTTTGAAGAAATTCAAACCAAAGAAACCGCGTACTTCAAGAATCGACTTCTGGTGGCTAAAGGTATCAAAGCCTGCTTTACCGTGATAGCTACCCATGCCGCTGGCACCAACACCACCAAAAGGTAGATCTTCAATGGTGATGTGAAGTAGTGTGTCATTGACGGTAACCCCGCCAGAGCGAGTCTCACTCAAAACCTGCTTCATATTCTTTTTGTCTTTACCAAACCAATACAAAGCAAGTGGATTTGGTTTGTTATTGACATAAGCAATCGCTGCAGAGGTATCGGCAACAGTCACGATTGGCAGAATAGGCCCAAAGATTTCTTCATGAAGAATGCGCGCTTCTGGCGAAACGTTGATCAATGCAATTGGCTCAAAAGGTCGTGCGCCGGCGCCCGGGTTATTAAGGAGAGGAATTGCTTTGGCTCCACGATCTAGTGCATCACTCACTAAGTGCTGCCAGTACTCCAGTTGTCTTTCATCAATCGGGCCTGTTAATTCCGCAGGATTGCTAAATTGAGTTTGTGCTGCAGCTTGTAACTCTTGAATAAATGCATCTTGAAGGCTTGGTTCAAGCAACACATAGTCTGGCGCAATGCAGGTTTGTCCGCCATTTAGCAACTTGCCATAGGTGATCGAGGCAGCCGCGTCTTTGAGTTTGGCGCTCTTATCAATGATGACGGGAGTTGTACCACCTAGCTCCAGTGTGACCGGCGTAAGGTTCTCTGCTGCGGCGCGCATCACCTTTTTACCGATTGTGCCGGAGCCAGTAAAGAAGAGGTGATCAAAAGGCAGCGCTGCAAATTGCTCGGCTACATCCGGGCCCCCAGTAGTGACACAAAACTCTGATGGGTGGAAATATTCTTGAATTAAGCTCGCAACAAATCCGGAGGTGCGTGAACTGCGTTCAGATGGTTTTAGCCAAACGCGATTACCAGCAGCAAAAGCAGCGATCGCCGGAATGAGGGCTAATTGAACAGGATAGTTCCATGGGCTCAAAATACCAACTACACCAAGTGGCTGACTTTCAACATAGGCATGTGAAGCGCCCATATGAAAAGGCACTTCTCTTTGCTCAGGCTTCATCCATTCTTTAAGGTGCTTGCGTGTATATTTGCATGCCTGATAAATCATCTGGCATTCAGCAAGTCTTGTCTCTACGGAATGGCGTACGCCAAAGTCTGCCTCAAGAGCTTTGCAAATTTTCTCTTCATTGGCATCAATCATTTTTTCAATGCGAGCAATGCGATCTAACCTGACGTCAATCGTAGGATTTGGTTCGGCAGCAAAGGCTGCTTTAATTTCGTCGAGCTGGATGGTGAAGCGATTCATAGGGGATTATTGGTTGGCAGACATTGGAATAAGGCATTAGGATAAAGCCATGGAAACAAATATCAATAAAAACGAACCCCTTTTTGAGCGCGCAACCCTCGGTGGGGGCTGTTTTTGGTGTCTTGAGGCGGTTTATCAGCAAATTACCGGGGTGAAATCCGTGGTTTCTGGTTACGCCGGTGGTGCGAGACCTAATCCGACTTATGAAGCTGTCTGTACTGGCCTATCTGGCCATGCGGAGATTGTGGATATTTTGTTTGATCCACAAGTGGTTTCATTTCGAGATTTGCTAGAAATCTTCTTTGTGATTCATGATCCAACCACTTTGAACTATCAAGGAAATGATCATGGCACCCAATATCGTTCCGTCATCTTTACGCATAGCGATGAGCAAACCAAGATTGCACATGAAGTAGTAAGGGAGTTAGAGGAATCGAAAATCTACTCCAATCCTGTAGTTACGCAGATTGAAGATGCGCCAACTATTTATCCGGCAGAAGACTATCACCAGAATTATTTTCAGCAGCACCCTAATCAAGGGTATTGCATGGCGGTGGTTGCGCCCAAGTTGGCTAAATTTAGAGCGAAATTTAAATCGATGATTGCGCCCCAGTATTCCTAAATCTATAAAAGCTTAAGGCGCTAAGCGGTTCACATGCCACTGATTTCCATCTAGTTTGTAGTGCATGCGGTCATGCAGTCTCGAAGGGCGCCCCTGCCAGAATTCAATTTCAGTAGGGCGTAGACGATAACCACCCCAGTGCTCTGGACGAGGGGGCTTGTCACCAAATTCAGCCTTAAAGCGTTTCTCTGCTTCTTCCAAGAACTCGCGGTTTGGGATAGTTGCACTTTGAGGCGAGGCCCAGGCACCAATTCTGGAAGCAGGTGGACGGGAGTGGAAGTATTCATCGCTCTCAGCGGCGGTTACCTTCTCAACAACACCCTGAATGCGCACCTGTCGCTCCAGTTCATGCCAATGAAATAGTAGGGCTGCCTGCGGGCGAATGGCTAAATCCCGGCCTTTTTGGCTTTCGTAGTTAGTAAAAAAGGTAAAGCCATTTTGATCGGCACCTTTTAGTAAGACAATACGGGCTGATGGATTTCCTGCTTGATCTGCTGTTGCCAGGGTCATGGAGTTGGGTTCCGGGCACTCCGCCTTCATTGCTTGTTCAAACCAGAGTTGAAAAAGCTGCAAGGGGTCCTGAGGCACTTCGGTCTCTGATAGCTGGCCAAAGGTATAGTTTTTGCGGAGTTGAGCAATGGAGTCCATTTATTCAGTATAAAGAGAAGCTATGGCAGAAGACAAGGCAGAAGATAAGGCAGAGGGCAGCTTAGAAAATCGTCGTTTTGGCGGAGTCTCCAGACTCTACGGGCCAGAACTGCGCGAGCGTTTTCTGAATGCCACTGTAGTGGTTGCGGGTCTAGGAGGAGTTGGCTCTTGGGCTGCCGAGGCTTTAGCGCGCACTGGCATAGGACATTTAGTCTTGATTGATTTTGATCATATTGCCGAGAGCAACACAAACCGACAATTGCATGCTTTGGAGGGGCAGTACGGCAAAGCAAAAGTTGAGGCAATGACGCAACGCATTCTGCAAATTAATCCAGAAATCAAGCTCACTTCTTGTGATGAGTTTTTAGAACCAGAAAATCTCGATCGACTCATTCCAGAAAATGCATTGGTGCTAGATGCCACTGATTCAGTGCAAACCAAAATTGCTTTATCTGTTTGGGCTGTTAAAAATCAGCGTGCATTAGTCATGTGTGGCGCTGCCGGCGGAAAATCGGATCCCACATCCGTGCGTTGCGAAGATCTCTCGCGCACTGAACAAGATGCTTTACTAGCTAAGGTGCGCCAAGGGCTAAGACAAGATCACGGCTTTTCCAGAAATCTTAAGAAAAAGATTGGCATTCGCGCCATCTACTCTCACGAGCCACGTGCAGGTGCTTCTAGCGGTGGCTTGGCTTGCTCCGGCTATGGCTCTACGGTGATGGTTACTGCTGCCTGTGGCTTAGCGGCAGCTGCAGAAATACTCAATCTGATTGCTGCTCAGTAGTTTTTTATAAAAAGCGCCAGAAATCCTTAGGGGGATTCCCTGTAGGAATTTACTGATTCTTTTGTAATCAATAATAATTTATTGCAAGACCACTCATTGATTTCAAAGACATTTTTATTAAAGTCTATTCAGATTTATTCAATTC
>NZ_LOJI01000040.1:0-267 GCF_001595965.1 Polynucleobacter yangtzensis | reverse complement strand
TTACTGATTCTTTTGTAATCAATAATAATTTATTGCAAGACCACTCATTGATTTCAAAGACATTTTTATTAAAGTCTATTCAGATTTATTCAATTCATCACTTTAGTAATTTTTCACCTCTAGTGCTCATCATCAGTCCTCCCTAGACTTTGCTCCGTTGGTAAATCGCCAACGACAAATCGAAAGGAGGTCTCTCTTGCAGACTGAACACAATGGCTTAAAGCGCCATCTCAAAGTACGCCATATTCGTTTGATGGCCTTAGGCTC
>NZ_LOJI01000039.1 GCF_001595965.1 Polynucleobacter yangtzensis | reverse complement strand
ATTGGCATTGCCAGGTGCTCGGTAAGCCGTATCAGTCACAAACTCAGGTTCTGGTAGAGCGCGACGATCGAGCTTGCCATTGGGGGTGAGAGGCAGGGACTCCAAATTAATGAGAGCGCTAGGCACCATGTACTCTGGTAGGTTGTTTAAGAGGGCTTGGCGTAACTGAGTGCTTTCTGGAACCACTGTTTTGCGCGGCACCAAGTAAGCCACTAGCTTTTGTTCGCCAGCTACTGTGCGAGCAAGAACGCTTGCTTGAGCTAACTCTGGGCAAGCTTGTAAGAGGGCTGCTTCAATTTCACCTAGTTCAATCCTAAAGCCCCGGATCTTCACTTGTTGGTCAGCACGACCT
>NZ_LOJI01000038.1 GCF_001595965.1 Polynucleobacter yangtzensis | reverse complement strand
CCTAGGTAGCCTCTGGCTAAACCAGCACCAGCAATATAGAGCTCACCCACCACTCCAGGAGGTACAGGCTCTAAGGTGGAGTCTAGGAGGTAGATTTGATTGTTCCAAATTGGATAACCAATAGTCGGTAGATTGGGCCAATCTGCAGCATTTGTCGATAGCGTAAGTGTCGTAACAACGTGCGCCTCAGTAGGACCATAATAGTTGTATAGCCTGGATTCAGGGTGATGTAAGAACGTATTGCGAATATTGGGTGTAATTTGTAGTTGTTCGCCAGCGGTCATAATCTCTTTTGGCCATGCATCGATGCCAAAGTTTTGATGTGCATCTGCAAGGCTGCTTAGAACCACAAATGGTACATAAAGCTGATCAATCTTTTGATCACGAATGTACTCTAATAAAGCTCTACTGTCTTTACGAGTTTCATCGTCAATCAAGACTAGCGTTCCACCTTGATGGAAACAGATTGCAATTTCTTGCGCAGAAGCATCAAAGCTAATCGGTGAGTATTGAAGAATGCGTTGCTTGCTTCTCGGTAAATCATCATCTTGCCAAAGAATGAGGTTAGTGAATGCCCTATGAGATAGGCCAACTCCTTTGGGTCTACCTGTACTACCCGAGGTGTATAAAAGGTAGATTAAGTGTTCTGGTGTCAGTGGGTGGCAGCGATCTTTATCTTGGATTGACGTTTCACTGTATGCACTTAAACATTCTTCGAATGCATCACTTTCTATATCAACTACTAGGTCATCTAGATAAACTGGGAGGGTCACCCCATCGCACTTGAGTGTGTCAAGGAAGTGATTAAGTCTTAATTGCGTAGTGAGCAATATTTTGGCCCCACTATCACTCAGCATGAACGATAGACGTTGGGCTGGATAGTCAGGATCTAATGGTAGGTAAGCAGCGCCCGCCTTGAGGATCGCTAACAGCGC
>NZ_LOJI01000037.1 GCF_001595965.1 Polynucleobacter yangtzensis | reverse complement strand
ACCATTGCTAATAGCGAGCGCATTAGGCCATTACTGCCTGAGCATCTTGCATATGTGATCTACACCTCCGGCAGTACAGGAACACCGAAGGGGGTGGGCAATCTCCAGTCAAATGTCTGTGCCCTCGCATATCAACCTTCTTATTGCTCAATTGATTCAAGCAACACCATCTTGCAACTAGCAACAATTGCTTTTGATGCAGCAACCTTTGAAATCTGGGGTGCTCTTTTAAATGGCGCGAAGCTTGCACTTGCACCTGCTGGGAAGTTGGATTTA
>NZ_LOJI01000036.1 GCF_001595965.1 Polynucleobacter yangtzensis | reverse complement strand
CACCATCTTTAGTTGAGCGCTTTGCTGATGGGCGTCGTATGATTAACGCATACGGCCCCACTGAAACTACGGTATGCGCTACGATGAGCACGCCATTAGATGCACAGGTGGATGGCCTGACTTCTCAATTGGTGCCTATCGGTACACCGATTTCCAATACCCAAATCTACCTCCTAGACTCCACCTTAGAGCCTGTACCTCCTGGAGTGGTGGGTGAGCTCTATATTGCTGGTGCTGGTTTAGCCAGAGGCTACCTAGG
>NZ_LOJI01000035.1:9769-405992 GCF_001595965.1 Polynucleobacter yangtzensis | reverse complement strand
TAACCGCTACGACAGGGATGCGTCCATCATCGCCTGGGGGGAACATCATATTGATAATGTCTTCGCCAACAGGACGACCCTTGCCATAGGAAGGTTTCAGATGCATGCGTAAACCAGGTGCTGCATTTACTTCAACAATGCCACCGCCTTGTTGTTCGAGCGGCTTGTAGATAGATTCACAAAGGATATCTACACCCGCAATATCAAGACCAATCATTTGAGCGGCAGCTACAGCACTTGCTGCGACATCAGGATGAACGTCATCTGTTACATCGGTGGCGGTGCCACCAGTACTTAAATTGGCGTTGTTACGCAGTAGAACGCGCTCACCAGTTTTAGGAACATGTTGTGGGGTAAGGCCAGAGCTTGCTAGATGTGCTAGAGCAATGTCATCAAAACGAATTTTAGTCAGAGCAGTTGCATGACCATCACCGCGCAATGGATTTTTATTTTCAATTTCGACTAATTCGGCAACGGTGTGAGTACCATCACCAACCACCTGAGCAGGTTCGCGGCGTGCAGCAGCTGAAAGACGATTGCCTACTACTAGTAAGCGGTAGTCTGCGCCTGGCAGATAGCGCTCAACAATGGTTTCACGACCAAAGGCTTGAGTCACAATAAACCCAGCACGAACCTCTTCCTCGGTCTGAATGTTGGCAACAACACCTTTGCCTTGATTGCCGTCCTTTGGCTTAAGCACAATAGGACCACCAATTTTTTGAGCGGCGCGCCAAGCATCATCGGCAGTTGTAACTACTTCACCAATCGGAACAGAGACACCGGCAGCAGCGAGTAAGTTCTTGGTGAGCTCTTTATCTTGTGCAATCGCTTCAGCAATAGCGCTGGTATCACTGGTTTCTGCGGCTTGAATACGTTTTTGTTTGCTACCCCAGCCAAATTGCACCATGCTGCCTTCTGTCATTCGGCGATAGGGGATATTGCGTTGAACTGCTGCATCGACGATAGATCCAGTGCTTGGCCCTAAACGGACATCTTCATACAGCGCCTCTAGTTCGGAGAGTGCTGCAGCTAGATCAAAGGGTGCATCGTTGAGCGTTGCTTGAATTAATGCAAAGCCAAAGTCAAAGGCCATTCGACCAACGACCTCTTCGGTGTATTCAACAACAACTTGGTAAACACCTGCATCTACAGTTTGAACGGTGCGACTAAAAGTAACCGGGCAACCTGCTTGCGCTTGCAGACCTAGGGCTGCATGCTCTAAAGCATGTGCAAGTGAAAGCACTTCATTGTGGCCGCCGCGACGCATGCTGCCGAGCTGCGGAAAGCGTTCACGAATCTTAATTTCAAACTGGGGAATGGAGTCGATTGAGCGTTCAGATTCATCACAAGAAACAATGGCTTCTAAAGCGGTATGACGGCTCCATAAATTTGGGCCGCGCAACATGCGAATACGGGTAATTTCCAATTAAGCCCCTGTAGCAGTAGTGGCGTCAGGTACGAAAGTTTCTGCACCTGCTTCGATAACGTTAAACGGAATGTCTAAAGCCCAGGCTGCAGCAATAGCCGCACCTAAATTCATAGTCTTCCAAGGAGTAGAACTGCTTGCCTCTGAGTGGCGTGGCACGGGAATAGATTTCTGATCCAATTTGCCAGACTTCAGAGAAATTTGTTGTTTACCAATCGTCACTGCACGTCCACCATTCAGTAGATGTGCCTTAACGATTTCAGATTCTGGATTCTCGCTAAAGAAGATCACTTCGCCATCACATAGTTCGGCCATTTGTACGCACATCGCATCATCCGCATTCAGAACGGCTACGCCTGTTGGTAGAACGACATCAACTTGTGTGCGAACAATGCTAAACACTTGATCTTCATCGTAGATCGCGTATTGGGGGAAATTGGCCTTAGGATCGACATTGAGTACAACACCCACTTGGCAACGATCGTAGGCCAAACCCTCGATTAACATTGATAGGTGATTATTCTCAATGACCACCGCCTCGACTGCACGATTGAGAAGGGTGCGACGGGCATTTTCCCAGTTCGACGAGTTGGAATTTGGAATGGCACGATTGCCAAAAAATAAGCCCTTGCTGCAAGATAGACCAACATAGACATTGGTAAGGCGCAAGAAATGCGCAATCATTTCAGCAACAGGCGTTTTGCCACGTTCACCACAAACACCAACCACTGGGATGCGGAAATCCGCGCCAGGAGGGAAGAGGTGATTGGCAATTTCTTTGCCAACAGGCTGGGGTTTGCCGCTAGCGGGCTTTAAGTGCATCAATAAGCCTGGGCCAGCATTAACTTCAACAATGGCGGCATTTTGATCTGCTAGTGGTTTGCTGATGTCTTGGGCTACTAAATCAACACCGGCGATTTCTAGGCCAACAACACGAGCAGCTAATGCTACTTGACTTGCTACATCCGGATGAACTAAATCAGTGACATCAAATGCAACGTTACCATTGCTTTGAATTAATACTTTTTGATCAGCAGCAGGAACACTATCACCAGTTAATTGTTGACGCGCTAGTTCAAGTTCTACTGCAGAGTCAATACGAACTGGATTGAGAGGGTGCTCTTCAGCAGTGCCACGACGTGGATCAGAGTTAATCTGAATTTGAATGAGTTCATAAACGGTGTGTTTGCCATCACCAGTAACCCAAACTGTTTCGCCTTTTGCAGCAGCAACAACTTTATTACCAACTACGAGCAAGCGATGTTCATCGCCAACAATGTGACGTTCAACCAATACTTCACTACCTTCATCAATCGCGACTGCATAGGCAGCTTCAATTTCTTGTTGGGTGTAGAGATTAATAAATACACCGCGACCATGATTGCCATCGATTGGTTTCACTACCACTGGCAAGCCGATGTCTTGTGCTGCTTCCCATGCATCATCAGGGCTGGTTACGGTTCTACCTTCGGGCGTAGGTACACCTGCGCTACGCAGCAAGCTCTTAGTTAAATCTTTGTCACGAGAAATCGTTTCTGCAATGGCGCTTGTTTGATCAGTCTCAGCCGTCCAGATGCGACGTTGCTTGGCGCCATAACCCAATTGCACTAAGTTGCCTTCGGATAAACGAATCGAAGGAATGCCGCGTTCTTCAGCAGCATTAACAATGCAAGCAGTACTAGGGCCTAGCAAAAGATCATCGCCAAGATCACGTAAATTTTCGATGATGGTTTTTACTAGAGCAACGCAATCGCTGTTGTCTTGTGCTAAAGCTAAGTAAAGGTCACGCGCATATTTGAGGGCAGTTAATGTGACCTCTTCATTGATGGCGCTAACCATTACTTTATAAACACCACGACGATCACCGTCACGTGCTTTGCCAAATCCACCAGGGATACCGGCTAAATTTTGCAGCTCAAGCGTAAGGTGCTCCATGATGTGAGCGGGCCAAGTGCCTTCCTCAACGCGCTTTAAGAACCCGCCAGTTTCGCCATAGCTACAACGATGTTCAACCAAGCTAGGCATTGCTTTGACAAGGCGATCGTAAAAGCCAGGGATGAGATTAGAGGGGTAGTCCTCTAAATCGCCAATATCGACCCAAACCTCAATAACAGGGTGGTAGGTCCACATATTGGGGCCACGGAGATGCTTAACGCTCAGAATCTCGATGGATTTATCTAGTAATTGGGGCATATGCAGTGTTGCGATGGCCGTCGCCAGGGTTTTGGCGTTGACGCGTCAGACAGTCTCTCTGTTTTTAGTAGTTATTGAAAAACTCACAAAAGTAGCAAAAATACATAAAAAGGCCTATACAGACAATTTAACGGCTTTTGCCCCCCTAAAGTTGACAGGAGCAATAAATCTAAATAATTCAGCTCCACTATACTTTTAAGGTCAATGAAGCCACAAATCTTACCTTTTGCCCCCGTGCTGCCAAGCTCTTGGGAGGCTGTTTTAGCGAATCAAAACACCCCATTCAAGAGTCCTGATGACCTGCTGGCTTGGGTCGAGCTCGATCTGGATGCGGATTTGCGCTTTGAAAAAAGCCTGCTTTTACTCGGTGAAGAGGGTCTATTTTGGACGGATGGCAAGGTATTTGAGTCTTGGCAATTGGGTCAAGGTGCTCATTTAGTCCATGGCGATCATGCAGGAGTAGGACATTTAAGGCTAGAAACTGCCGATAAGTTACTCAAGTCTTGGAATTTCACCTTAGCCGTTAATCCACAGGTGCTTCGATTGCAATCTAGCTTTAAGCAGCTTAATCGTGGCGAAGAGATTAGTAGTGGCGAGGTTAGTGAGTACGACAAACAGGTGTGCCCAGCTTGCTTGAGTCCTAAGCCAGCAAACTCTGAGAGCTGTCCAACTTGCGATCCCGAAGATGACGCACCGCCATCGACCTGGACATTATTCAAGCTCTGGCGTTTCGCCCGTCCTTACAAGAAGCAATTGCTGCTCGGTTTTGTATTAACTCTGTTATCCACTGGCGCAACATTAATTCCGCCATACCTCACGATGCCGTTAATGGATCACGTGTTGATTCCATATGAGAAGGGGAACCCGATCGATTTCCATTTGGCCAGCATGTATCTCTTGGCTTTATTTGGCGCTGCGATCATTGCATGGGGCTTGGGTTGGTGGAAAACGTATTTACTTGCGCTGGTGAGTGAGCGTATTGGCGCTGACTTAAGAAACACTACCTTTGAACATTTACTCAAACTCTCATTGGAATATTTTGGCGGCAAACGTACAGGTGATTTGATTGCACGTATCGGTGCGGAGACTGATCGTATCTGCGTTTTCTTGTCTTTGTACGCACTTGATTTTGCAACTGATGTGTTGATGATCACCATGACAGCAGCGATCTTAGTATCTATTGATCCTTTGCTAGCCTTAGTTACATTGGCGCCATTGCCATTTATCGTCTGGATGATTCACGTAGTGC
This sequence comes from Polynucleobacter yangtzensis, assembly GCF_001595965.1. Lineage (GTDB taxonomy): Bacteria > Pseudomonadota > Gammaproteobacteria > Burkholderiales > Burkholderiaceae > Polynucleobacter > Polynucleobacter yangtzensis. The sequence goes on along the minus strand of NZ_LOJI01000035.1, from coordinate 401,124 downwards.
GTGATCGCCTACGTTTTGGTTTTGAAAAGATTGATCGTATTTGGTCGGAAGTAACCAACATTCTTGCCGATACGATTCCAGGTATTCGTGTTGTTAAAGCGTTCGCACAAGAAGATCGCGAACTCAAACGCTTTGTAGATTCCAATAAACACAACCTACAAATTAATGATCGTGTGAATCGCGTCTGGGGCTTGTTCTCTCCTACAGTGACACTGCTAACGGAAACTGGTTTGTTGGTAGTATGGGGCTTTGGTATATGGCAAGTGGCGCATCAGAAAGTTACCGTTGGTGTATTGATTGCATTCTTGGCTTACATCGGACGTTTTTATATTCGCCTTGATTCGATGAGCCGCATTGTTTCGCATACACAAAAAGCAGCCGCAGGTGCTAAACGTATTTTTGACATTCTCGATCACGTCTCCAGTGTTCCGGAGCCTATCAACCCAGCGCCTTTGGGCGAGGTAAAGGGTCGCATCTCACTCCGTGGCGTAGGTTTCCGCTACGGCAATCGCGCTGTCACTAAAGGTATTGATTTAGATATTGCACCCGGTGAAATGATCGGCTTGGTAGGGCATAGCGGCTCAGGCAAAAGTACTTTAGTGAACTTGATTTGCCGCTTCTATGACGTCAGTTCCGGCTCTGTTTCATTAGACGGGCGCGATATTCGCAGCATCGCCATTTCTGACTACCGCAAACGTATTGGTTTGGTATTGCAAGAACCATTCTTATTCTTTGGCACGATTGCTGAGAATATTGCTTACGGCAAGCCTGACGCTACTCGTGAAGAAATTATTGAAGCTGCACGTGCAGCTCACGCACATGAATTTATTTTACGTTTGCCCTTGGGTTATGACTCCCTGGTTGGTGAGCGTGGTCAGTCTTTATCGGGTGGCGAACGGCAGCGTATCTCCATCGCACGTGCCCTTTTAATTAATCCAAGTATTTTGATTTTGGATGAAGCAACCTCATCTGTTGATACGACAACTGAAAAAGAAATTCAGCGCGCATTGGATAACTTAGTTAAAGGGCGCACCACGATTGCGATTGCGCACCGCCTCTCCACCTTGAGAAAAGCAGATCGCTTGGTTGTGTTGGATAAAGGTGAGATTGTTGAAATTGGTTCTCACGAGCAGCTAATGGAAGCTCAGGGCGCTTATTACACCTTGTACCAAGCTCAGCTACGTCATGCAGCAGAGTTAGTTGAGGGCGGTGCTATTGGCGAAAGCTTGGAAGAAGAACATGCTGAGCAGCAAGAAGAAAAACTAGAAGAAGTTGCCAAGAAAATTGGGGGTGGGGTATGACGCAAATCAATCAATCCACTCATCACCTCGAGCGTGATGCGCTAGGCCGCCTAGTCTTTATTGATAAGAAGGGTGAGCGACATGTGGGCGTTCATCCAGTCAGAGCATTTCCGATAACTGCGCCTGGCGCAGGCATTGGGATCATGAATCAATCCGGCAAAGAGCTTTGCTGGTTTCCAAACATGGCTGCAATTTCTGAAGCAGAGCTTGGATTAATTGAAGAAGAGCTGGCTGAACGTGAGTTCATGCCGGTCATTGAAAAAATCACCAAGGTCTCAACCTTCGCTACGCCAAGCATTTGGGAAATCGAAACCGATCGTGGCCCAACACGTATACGTCTCAAAGGCGAAGAAGATATTCGCAGGATTGCTGGCAATACCTTGCTCATTGCTGACTCGAATGGTTTGCAGTTCTTAATTAAAGACTCCACGCAGCTGGACAAAGTTAGCAAAAAACTTCTAGATCGCTTCCGTTAATCGGCACTGTTGTTCGTTCAGGTTAAGGGAAAACCCTTAACAATCATTTGCATTTAAGACCTTTTAAAAATGTGCATTATATGTGCATTAAATGCAGTTTTTTACCTCCGAAGTAAGTACACTATCTACGGTCTTTGGCTTGAGTTATGAGGGTTTCTACTAGATTTCAGAAGCCTGTGTGAATCGATTGCGAAATTATTGATGGCAGTCAAGTTTTACTGGCACATCTTGTTTAAAAATCATTCACACAACAAATAAGCCAAATTTAATTGGTTAACCATTTTTTGGAGACATATCTTATGAAGATGAAGTTAAAAGGTGCATTGCTTTCTACTGCTTTAGCTCTTGGTGTTGCAGGCGTATCTCCTGCATTCGCTGCATGGGAGCCAACTAAACCTGTTGAGTTCATTATTCCTGCTGGTCCTGGCGGTGGTGCTGACCAAATGGCTCGTATGATCCAAGGAATTATCACCAAAAACAACTTGATGAAACAGGCTGTTATTCCCGTGAACAAAGGTGCGGGTGCTGGTGCAGAAGGTTTCTTGGCAATGAAAGAAGCGAAGGGCGATCCAAACAAGATTGTGATCACACTCTCAAACCTGTTTACAACTCCATTGGCAACGGGTGTTCCATTCAACTGGCAAGACATCACTCCAGTAGCAATGTTGGCACTTGACCAATTCGTTTTGTGGGACAACGCAGACAAGCCATACAAGACTGCCAAGGAATATATTGATGCTGCTAAAGCGGCGGGTGGCAAGTTCAAAATGGGTGGTACTGGTTCCAAGTCTGAAGACCAGATCATTACTGTAGCGATTGAAAAAGCAACCGGCGCTAAGTTCACTTACATCCCATTCAAGGGAGGTGGCGACGTTGCAGTTCAATTGGTTGGTAACCACATTGATTCTTCTGTGAATAACCCAATTGAGGCAGTGGCTCAATGGCGTGCAAATAAATTACGTGCATTGTGCGTATTTGATGACACACGTATGCCATACAAAGAGAAGGTGACCGATACTCAATCATGGTATGACGTACCAACTTGTAAAGAAGCGGGTATTCCAACTGACTATGTCATGTTGCGCGGTATCTTTATGGCTCCTGGTGTAACTCAAGACCAAGTTGATTTCTACATCGACTTGTTCAAGAAGGTTCGTGCTACTCCAGAGTGGAAGAAGTTCATGGCTGATGGTGCATTCAATCAAACATTCATGACCGGTAAAGAATTCAGAAACTGGCTCACATTGAATGAAGCTTTGCATAAGCAATTGATGTCCGAAGCAGGATTCTTAGCTAAGTAATTTTGTTAGAACAAGATGGGACCTCCAGTAGGAGGTCCCATTTTTTAAGTAAGTGCGTTAATCAACTTTATTAAAAATATAAAAATGTCTGAACATACAAATAATTCAAATCAAGAATCAGCGATCAGCGTAAGAGCGATGGATATCATCACTGCGCTCTTATTCCTAGCAATTGGCGTCACCGTAATGGTAGGCAGCCTGAAATTGGGTGCTAGTTGGGGTGCTGATGGTCCTGAGGCGGGATATTTTCCGTTCTATGTCAGCTTGATTATTTTGCTTTCAAGCACAGTTACTCTTTACCAAGCTGCGATCGTTAATAAGAAAAAGAAAACAGAGTCATTTGTCGATAGCGAGCCATTAAAGCAAGTTATGGCTGTGCTTCTGCCAGCGACTGTGTTTGTATTGGGCGTGCAACTGATTGGTATTTATGTTTCTGCAGCTCTCTACATTGCGATCTTCATGGTGTGGTTAGGCAAGTATCCAATTTGGAAGGCTGTTGCTGTGTCTGTTGGCGTGAGCGCTGCCCTATACCTAATGTTTGAGTACTGGTTCCAAGTTCCATTGCCACACGGTGCATGGTTTAACCCGCTCGAATTCTTGGGTGTACGTTAAAAAATAATAACTATTAAAAAAGATTAAATAAGGAGTTCAAGTTGGAAGAAATTAGCGCTCTATTCAACGGCTTTGCCGTTGCAATGACACCCTTTAACTTGCTGTTAATGTTGGTTGGTGTAACGCTCGGTGTGATCATCGGTGTTTTGCCAGGTTTAGGTGGTGCAAACGGTATTGCGATTCTGTTGCCGTTGACATTCACAATGCCACCAACATCCGCGATCATCATGCTCTCCTGTATCTACTGGGGTGCGTTGTTCGGCGGAGCGATTACATCGGTCCTGTTTAATATTCCCGGCGAGCCGTGGTCTGTTGCGACAACCTTTGACGGTTATCCAATGGCCCGTAATGGCAAAGCTGGCGAAGCATTGACTGCAGCCTTCACATCTTCATTCGTAGGCGCTTTCTTTGCGATCGTGATGATTACCTTCTTGGCACCATTGGTTGCGAAGTTTGCACTTCAATTCGGTCCGCCCGAGTTCTTCTCGGTCTATCTGCTTACCTTCTGTAGTTTCGTAGGTATGAATAAAGGATCGCCATTTAAGACCATTTCAGCAATGATGTTGGGCTTTGCTTTGGCTACCGTTGGTATGGATACTGTTACTGGCCAATTGCGCTTGACATTCGGTAACCCAGAATTGATGCGTGGCTTTGACTTCTTGATCGCTGTGATCGGCTTGTTCGGTATCGGCGAGATTCTCCTGTCTATGGAAGAAGGCTTGGCATTCCAAGGTGCGGCAGCGAAGATTCGCGGCAAAGTGGTTTGGGAAACTTGGAAGCAATTGCCTAAGTACTGGGCTACTTCATTACGCAGCTGCTTAATTGGTTGCTGGATGGGTATTACTCCAGGCGGTGCAACTCCAGCATCTTTCATGGCTTACGGCGTTGCTAAGCGTGTATCCAAAGAAGGTGACAAGTTCGGTACCGGCAAGATGGAAGGTATTGTTGCTCCAGAAACTGCAGCTCACGCTGCTGGTACTGCAGCACTTCTACCAATGTTGTCACTCGGTATTCCAGGTTCACCAACAGCAGCGGTATTGCTCGGTGGCTTGTTGATCTGGGGTTTACAACCTGGTCCTTTGCTTTTCGTAGAGAAGCCAGACTTTGTATGGGGCTTGATTGCTAGTATGTACTTGGGTAACTTGGCTGGCTTGTTTGTTGTATTAACTTGCGTGCCACTGTTTGCCTCCATCTTGAGAATTCCATTCTCAATCATTGCGCCAGTCATTATTGTGATTTGTGCGGTTGGTGCATACACCGTTCATAACGCCATGTTTGACGTTTGGTTGATGATGGGCTTCGGTATTCTGGGTTACGTCTTTAAGAAACTCGACTACCCAATGGCACCAATGGTCTTGGCCTTGGTATTGGGTGACCGTGCAGAAGACTCCTTCCGTCAGTCCATGCTCTTCTCACAGGGTAGCTTAGATATTTTCTTCTCTAACCCATTGGTAGGCGGCATTACATCTTTGGCTTTAGTACTCCTCTTCTGGCCATTGATTGGCAAGTTTGTAGGCAAGAAAAAGTCTGCAGTAGCATAAGTAACTCGCTAGAAATAGCGATTTCAAAGGAAAAAGGGGCGTCAGCCCCTTTTTTCATGCCAAAGACAGAAGAAATACAGAATTCCGATAAAATTCTCGCATCATGAATTTCCATAAAAACCGTCTCATTCACTGGATTGCCGCTTTTGCAATCGCAATGAGTGCACTTGCGCCAGCCGTATCACAAGCAGTCTCGCTTGCGAAACATGGTCAAGGTTTCGCGATGGAGATTTGTTCGGCTGATGGCAACAAGCTTCAGATTCAAGTGCAAGGTGATGAGCAGGAAGTGGCAGAACAAGCACAGCCATGTCCATATTGCGTAGCTCAAAATAGCATCACACCAGCCTTTAATACCAATCTCACTTTTCAAGCGCCGCAAACTTTAGCTTTGCTGCCACAGCTTTTCTATCAGTCGCCTAAACCACTCGCAGTTTGGGTATCACCTCCCTCAGCAGCTCCACCAGTAAACGCCTAATTAAATTTAGGGCATAGCCTAGCTATGTGGTTGGCAACGATTCATTCAATACGTTGTCGCGTTATCAAGTGGAGCAGTAAATGTTGTTTCAGCAAAAGAAATTCAGCGCATGTGTTGGCATGCTATTTGGGTCGGTGTTCATCAATGCGCAGGCGCAAATTGCGCCACCGCCAGACTACGATCAGAAGTTAAAGAGCGTGACCGTAACAGCTACTCGATCAGGCACTCCATTAGATGAGATTCCTCTCAATACAACGGTTCTCACTAAAGAGGCGCTAGAAGTAGCGCCAGATCAAACTATTGATCAAATCTTAAAGAATGTACCTGGCGTGATCTTGAATGATCAGCCTTATTACCAAAAGGATCCAACGGGTCAAAGTATTAACGTGCGCGGTCTTGGTAATGCGCGTACTTTGGTATTGATAGATGGATTGCCAGCTAATGACGCCTTTTATGGAACGGTACAGTGGAATTTAGTACCGATGTCCTCAATCGACTCGGTTGAGTTTATTCGCGGCGGTGTTTCTAGCTTGTGGGGCAACTACGGCATGGGTGGCGTAATTAATATTAAGACCAAAACCCCCGTTAATAGCCAGCAAGAGGCATCTGCTAGCTATGGTGCGTTTGGAACTGGCAACGTAGCAGCATCCAAAGACATTATCGCTTCAGAAAATCTTCAACTACGATTCTCGGCTGATTATTTCAATACCGATGGTTATCAAAATATTGCAACAATCTCACCAGGCTCACCAGCCAACATTAAGAATGGCCAAGGTCCTGCGTCTTCTCATAACTCTAATGTGAGAATGCAAGGTTACTTCAAAGCAACCCAGGATACCAATGGCTTCTTCCGTGTGGGCTATCACACAATGTCTGATCTCTCTTCTGGTTATGCATTTGCGACCAATCTTACTCAGGAAACTGATGTTGCAGGCGGAACCACAACCCGCTTTGACGACAAATCTAAAGTGGATGTCAATTTCTTCTATGAAAATACTAATTTCAATAAGCAGAATGGCTCAACTACAATAAGCAGATCAAATAATATTCCTGCCAATACACCATATATCAATGCAACCTATAAGGACCCCTACAGCACAGTAGGTGCGTCAGCACTCTACACCCAAGAAGTTACAGGCTTAATCAATCAGTATGTAGTAGGTGTTGATGCACGCAATATTGCCGGATCAAATTTAACAAATAACTTAAATAACAACGGTACTTCAGCTGCCGTGAATTATGCGCAAGGCCAACAATCATTTTATGGTTTGATGGGGCAACTAAAGTCCAATGCTGAATCTTTTCCGCTAGAAACAACATTGGCTGCCCGTGTGGATCAATGGAATAGCCAGACTCCTACCAATTACAACGCAGGCTCTAACGGCGCAAACCCTTCATATCAGAATGTACCCAACCAAAGCAAGACGCAATTGAGTCCTACCTTGGGATTGTTGTATAAGATGAGCAAGAATTGGGATTTACGTTCTGCTGCCTATCAAGCATTTCATGCACCGGGTATGAATAACACCCTACGCTCTTATGGCTCATCAAGTGGTTATAGTTTTGCCAACCCAAATCTAACGCCTGAAACAATGACGGGTTATGAGGTCGGTACAGACTATCGATGGAAGGGCGGATTTGCGCAATTAACCGCATTTAACAACTATATTCAGAATGCTGTTGCAACTTATAGCCTGTCTAGCCAAAGCTCAAGCGACGTAGCCTTGGCTAGAAGTCTATGCGGCGCTACAGGAAATCCTTTAGCCGGAACTGGAAATGTTGGAATTTGTAACTCTAAAAATATCAGTTACTACACTAATAATCAAAACCTCTTAAGTCAGGGTATTGAGTTTCAGTTTCATCACGACATTAACTCGAAGTGGGCTACTGATGCGAACTATGCATTTACTAGCACTAAGTTAACAATGAGCGCTACTAGTGACCCAATTAATAAGCAGGTTGGCGGCGTTCCGCAGAACATTCTGGGCGGCAGCTTAACTTATTACCCAGTACCTCAAGCAAGTTTGACTGCCACAGTTCGTTATGTGGGGAGCTCTTGGTTGAACACTGCTAATACTTTGCCGGTAGCCTCTTATGCGGTGGTAGGTTTACGTGCAAACTATGAGCTCACAAAAAATGCAACGATTTACGCCTCTGCAGTGAACTTGTTTAATCGTCAATACATTACCTTTGGTACGGGAGGCAGCTCTACTTCCTATACACAAGGTATGCCACAAGCTATCTCAGTCGGTGGGCGTATCATCTTTTAATCATGATGCAAATCAATCACTTGTTCAAACCCCCCGTATTGCTTTGTGCACTTCTATTAGGTGCGTTAGGGGCTATTGGGCAAGCACAAGCACAGATGGACCATTCTTCGGGGATGGCGGGTGCTATGAAGACTAAGCCCAGTGATCTTTGTCAGGGCGATGGATTGCAGTGTGCGAACGCTGCAACACCATTTTTTGATCAGAATGGAAAACTACTATTGGCGTGGACGGCCAATGGAGTAGTTTCTGTAGCCCAATCGACAGACTTTGGGAAAACTTTTACGCCTGCAACCAAAATTGCAGAGCATGGAAAATCGCTAGATACCGGTAGTGATGCAAGACCACAAATTGTGTCTGATAAAGCAGGAAATGTCTTTTTGGCATACTCGTTTTTCAAGGATGCTAACTGGAATGCGCAAATCAACACTGCCCGATCTACGAATGGCGGCAATACATTTTCAGTGCCAACGTCCTTAGTAAAAGATAGCTCTAGTCAGCGCTTTCCATCGGCTCTGATCAATCCAGATGGCAATATTTTTATCTCGTGGATCGATAAGCGTTTAGTTGCTGCAGCAAAACAGAGTGGTGAAAAGCGTTTAGGTGGCTCCATTGCATACTCATTCTCCCAGGATGGCGGTAAATCGTTTGATGTAGAGCGTTTTGCCAATGAGAGTAGTTGTGAGTGTTGTCGTATTGGTGCAGCACTTGATCCGCAAGGTCAGCCGGTCATCGTCTATCGAGCCATCTTTGCTGGCGGTATAAGGGATCAAGCCTCCCAGGTGATTTCAGGTAAGGGGGCAGGCCCGGTTCGTAAAGTTGCTGATGATGATTGGAAAACGGATGCCTGTCCGCATCATGGGCCATCGATAGCCGTATCTAGTTCCGGAAAATTCCATGTGGCTTGGTATACACAAGGCAGTAAGCGTTCTGGTGTGTTCTATGCCAACTCTAGCAATCAGGGATTGACGTATTCAAAGTCAAGTAGGATAGGTGCAGAAGCATCTAACGTTGCGAGACCATATCTTTTTGCCTCTGGACAACAAGTATGGCTGGCATGGAAAGAGTTCGATGGCAAGAAGTCGTCTATATACATACTAGACTCAGCTGATGATGGAAACACTTGGAGTTCACCGAGGGTATTGGCAAGTACTGAAGGGTATAGCGATCACCCCTTGTTGCTATCTCATGGAGATGCGGTCTTTTTATCTTGGTTAACACGAGCTGATGGTTATCAGCTAATCAATGTTGGGCATAAAAAATGAAAAAGTATTGGATAGTCTTGTTCTTAAATTTATTTATGGTCAATATTGGGTTGGCCGATACTAATGCTCTGAAGCCATATCAAGCCGGGGATTGGAGTTCTCTAGTAAAGACTGCTAATGGCGCCCCCCTAGCGGTTCATTTTTGGGGCGTGACTTGCCCAGCCTGTGTAAAAGAGATGCCGCAATGGGGGAGCTTCGTAAAAAATAATCCTACTGCTAAGGTAATTTTCATTCAGGTGGATGATGTACCGGTTGATTCAATTAAAAAGATGTTGAGCAAAGCAGGATTGGAAAAAGCCAATAATTTTTATGTGGCCGCTCCATTTGATGAGCGCTTGCGTTATGAGATTGATCCAAAATGGCAAGGTGAGACTCCTACAACGATCATGATCGATAGGAGTGGCAAAGCAACTCGCAAAACAGGGTTGATTGATTTTCGCCAATTACAAATGACTTTGATGCCAAAATCATAGTTCATCAAAATTCAGTACCTTAATTATTAATCACTAGGAGAAAAGAAATGAAGATAAAAGGATTGTTTGGTTTGTGTGCTTTTGCTGGAATAACCTTGGGTTTAAGTTTTTCAGTGCACGCACAAAACGCTAAAGTGGGTAGCGTACAAATTGAGAATGCCTATACCCGCGCTACTGTTCCTGGACAGCAAGTTGCTGGTGGCTTTATGAAGATTGAGAACAAAGGTGCTGCTGATCAATTGGTATCAGCAAGCTCACCAGTTGCTGGTGAAGTGCAATTGCACGAAATGGCGATGGACGGCAACGTCATGAAGATGCGCCAAGTAAAAGATATCGCTGTGCCTGCTGGTGGCGCTGTGGAGTTGAAGCCAGGTGGCTTGCACCTTATGTTTATGAATATTAAGGCGCCATTGACTGCTGGTGAAACCGTTCCAGTCAAGCTCAAATTTGCCAAAGCTGGCGAAGTAGAAGTAAAGATGCCTGTGAATGCCATGGGTAACCCAGGCTCTGGTCATGGGGGAGCAATGAAGCACTAAGATTTAGATTCAGTAGTAATGCTGAGGTAATAAAAAGCCCCTAGTTTTACTTAGGGGCTTTTTATTTGGCGAAACAGTTTAGATTTCTAAATTCAAATCCGTTACCGCACCTTTGCTAGCGCTACTTGCAAGACTTGCGTATTTTGCTAACAGACCACGGGTATAACGTGGCTTAGGCTGTTTCCAGGCTGCACGACGCTTTGCAATTTCTGCTTCATCCACATTCAGTTGAATCAGTAGCTTGTGCGCATCGATTGTGACGGAGTCTCCTTCATTGATGAGGGCGATTGTGCCGCCGACATACGCTTCAGGAGCTACGTGGCCAACTACCATTCCCCAAGTGCCGCCAGAGAAGCGGCCATCGGTAATGAGGCCTACAGACTCGCCTAAACCTTGGCCAACCAGGGCAGAGGTGGGGGCAAGCATTTCACGCATACCAGGGCCGCCTTTAGGACCTTCATAGCGAATGACCACGATATCACCATCCTTAATCTTCTGCGCCATGATGGCTGCCATAGCGTCGTCTTCAGAATCAAACACACGGGCTGGGCCAGTAATGGATGGGTTCTTCAAGCCAGTAATCTTCGCAACGCAACCCTCAGGAGAGATGTTGCCTTTGAGAATAGCCAGGTGACCTTGCTTGTACAAAGGATTATCTAAAGTACGAATTACTTTCTGATCAGCGCGTGGCACTGATGGAACATCTTTCAATACTTCAGCAATTGTCTTGCCAGTGATGGTCATGCAATCGCCGTGGAGTAATCCGCCATCGAGCAAAATCTTCATTACTTGTGGAATACCGCCAGCCTGATGTAAATCAGTTGCTAGGTAAGTGCCGGATGGTTTCATATCCGCGATCACTGGAACGCGCTTACGAATACGTTCGAAGTCATCAATAGTCCAGTCGATCTCAGCTGCGCTAGTAATGGCCAAGAAATGCAATACCGCATTGGTAGAGCCACCAACAGCCATGATGACGCTCACTGCGTTCTCAATAGACTTCTTAGTGATGATGTCACGTGGACGCAGGTTGTTTTTAACCGCTTCAACCAAGACACGTGCTGACTCGGCTGCACTTGCTACCTTCTCAGCATCAACGTTAGCCATTGTGGAGGAGTAGGGAAGGCTCATACCCAAAGCTTCAAATGAGGAGCTCATGGTGTTTGCTGTATACATGCCGCCGCAGGAGCCGCTGCCTGGACAAGCGTGTTGCTCAACGCCTTTTAAATCTTCTTCGCTGAGTCGACCAGAAGTAAATTCCCCAACTGCTTCAAATGCAGAAACAATATTAAGTTCTTTACCCTTGTAATGGCCCGGCTTAATCGTGCCGCCATAAACATAAATACCAGGAACGTTCGTACGGGCTAAAGCCATCATGCCGCCTGGCATATTTTTATCGCAACCACCAATTACAACTACACCGTCTTGCCAAAGACCATTGACACACACTTCAATACTGTCAGCAATGACTTCGCGAGATACGAGTGAATACTTCATACCCTCAGTACCCATACCGATACCATCAGAAACTGTTGGCGTACCAAATACTTGTGCTTTTGCGCCGGCTGCTTCAAGAGCTTCAACCGCAGCATCAGCTAATTTTTGTAAGCCACTATTACAAGGAGTGATAGTGGAATGACCATTCGCAACACCAACCATTGGCTTTACGAAATCCTTTTCTTCGTAACCCATTGCGTAATACATCGAACGATTAGGTGCGCGAGCGACCCCTTCGGTGACCATGCGCGAGCGTTCATTTAGGCGTTTCATGCTTATTACTCCAGAAAAGGTTTGTGTCGAAAGGCTCTATTGTGCCGTGAGATGGGTTTGAGGGTCCCATGGAGGCAGTGGAGAGTCTAAATGTTGCAATGCAATACAAATATACCAATGAAATCATTGATTTAGGTCTAAATATTAGCTAGATAGCTAATAGCTTCCTGAAAAGCACTGCAGTACATTAGCTCATATATTACTTTTTCCTTTGAATTCAATGACTAAAGTCGGCCACATATACCTAATTGATGACGATGAATCGATGCGTATTTCTCTCTCAAGAATGCTGCGGGAACTGGGCTATTTGGTCGAAGACTATGCCTCTGCAACCCTGTTCTTAGAGAAGTCTGTTCCGGTCTCTCCAGCAGTCATTCTCTTAGATATGCAAATGCCAGATATGACAGGTCTAGATTTGCAGGAGAGGCTTCTCAAGTTCGGTCGCAAGACCCCCATTATCTTTGTTAGTGGACAAAGCCACCCCCATCAAATTGTTCAGGGGCTGAAGAAGGGTGCGGTAGATTTCTTATTTAAGCCATTTAACCTAGAAGAGCTCTTAAAAGCGGTTGCAGATGCAATTGACTTTGATAGTCGCCAGCTCAAGCGCGTTTCATTGGATGTTGAAGCCAAGAAGGATTACGAAAGCCTGACCCCAAGAGAGCGTGAAGTGTGTGGATGGCTTGTTAAAGGCCTTTTAAACAAGGATATTGCAGTAAAACTAGGAACAACCGATGCCACGATTAAGGTTCACAAGGCTAGGGTGATGGACAAAATGCACGCTGATTCAGTGCAGGTTTTAGTGAAGAAGTATCTTGAGTCCAATCTTGAGAACCACCCTTTAAATAATTAGCTTGGCGGCTAATTACCCTTGCGCCATTTTGGTATTACTATCAATCTTGTTACTTCCATATGAGATGGTTACTGCGTAGTGAATAAATCAGAAAAACTTCCAGAGATTCGTAAAGAAGCATTTACTAAGGCTAGAGAAAGTCTTGGTTTAAGCACGAAAGATTTATCTGGAATGGCTTGCCTATCTGTTCGCCAAATTGAACAGATTGAGAATGGTGAGAGCAGTAGTTTCTATGGCGCCCAAGTTAAATTCACAGCAGCAAAAAAAGTTGCCGGTTTACTAAAACTCACCCCAGAAGATGCATTTGATTTTTCTGGAGTAGTGCAACCCGTTAAACCAGCTGAAGTAGAAGAAAAATCGCAGGAGGAGACAAAAGCCTCTGCAGCAGATAAAAAAGCAAAGCCTGAAAAAACAAAAGAAAAAAATCAGGCAAAAGAAACAGAGCAAACAAAAGAACTTGTTTCGCAGGCGCCAGCCGCCGAACCAAAAGCTGAAAAGCCTATCGCAAGAAAAGTAACTGAGAGCGTTCTTGACTACAGCGTGAAGTCAAAAGCATCTGTTGATCCTAAAAAGAAAATCATTCTCTTATTGGCTATTACTGCAGCAGTGATTTTTTCCGTGGTGAACTTACGCCCACTATTTTTCCCTGAGCCAGTTAAAGAAGAGGTAGTCATCATTCAAGAGGTTGTGCCAGAGACGCCGCCTGCAAGTGCGCCTGCTGAGCCTGCACCAGCTGCTCAGCCAGCAACATCTGTTCCTGTTCCAGCCACTCAGGCTGTTGCTGCTGCTTCAGTAGAGTGCCCGCCTGCAGATGCTTCTGCTCTCAATTACAAACCAGACGCACCTAAAAAAGCGGGTGACATGGTGTATTTGCAATCCAAGACTGCACAAACTGTTTGTGTAGTGGATGCTACCGGTAAAACTCAAAACAAAATGCTTGAGCCTGGTGTTGGAGCTAGCGTGTATGGTAAGCCACCGTTCAAGGTTCTAACTGGTGGATTGAATCAGGTAGATTTGTATTACCAAGGCGCTAAGGTGCGCACTGGAAACACGAGTAGCAAGACCATTATTTTGGAGCCTGCTGAAATTGTTCAGACTATTGCTCCAGCCCCCTCTACAGATTCTCAATTACGTTAATCCAAATAAAAACAGCGGCTAATGAAGCCGCTGGTTTGGGTAATGCATGTAATCAATCGTTAAACTGCTGCGTTATCGGTTTCACCGGTACGAATACGAATCACTTGTTCAACTGCAGTAACGAAAATCTTTCCGTCACCAATCTTGCCAGTACGAGCAGCTTTAGTAATGGCTTCGATAGCTGCTTCCACGCGGTCATCAGCAACTACAGCTTCTACTTTTACCTTAGGTAAGAAGTCGACAACATATTCGGCGCCACGATACAGTTCAGTGTGACCTTTTTGACGGCCAAAACCTTTTACTTCAGTAACAGTAAGGCCAGTAACGCCTACTTCAGCCAAGGATTCACGGACTTCGTCGAGCTTGAACGGCTTAATGATGGATGTAATTAATTTCATTTATTCCCCCTAATGCGGTAATCATACCTAGAACTTCAATAGCTTGCCAAAAAATGGCTATTTTCTGGGAGTCTAGGCTCTAAATTGTGATGTGATTGGGTAGCGCCAATCCCGGCCAAAAGCACGGGTCGTTACACGGACCCCTGGGGGTGCCTGACGGCGCTTATATTCATTGAGCTTAATGAGGCGGGTGACCTTTTCCACGCTCTCTGCATCAAAGCCTGCGGCAATAATCTGGGCGATAGATTGGTTTTGTTCCATGTAGCGTTCAACGATGCCATCTAATACTTCGTAGGAGGGTAGGCTGTCCTGATCTTTTTGGTCAGGACGTAATTCAGCTGAAGGGGCGCGAGTCAAAATACGCTCCGGAATGATGGGCTTAATACTATTGCGATAGGCGCATAAGCGATACACCAAAGTCTTGGCAATATCTTTAATGACCGCAAAGCCGCCAGCCATATCTCCGTAGAGCGTGCAGTAGCCGACTGCCATTTCACTTTTGTTACCCGTGGTTAAAACGAGTCGACCAGTTTTATTCGATAGAGCCATGAGCAGCGTGCCGCGCACACGTGCCTGAATGTTTTCTTCAGTGGCGTCAACATTTAAACCTTTAAATTGCTCAGCTAAGGATGCTTCTAAAGCATCAACCGGTCCGCTGATCGGAATCTCGTCGTATTGCACGCCTAGGTTCTGCGCCATCTCGCGCGCATCGATCCAAGAGATGTCCGCGGTGTAGCGCGAGGCCATCATGACGGTGCGTACCTTGTCGGCACCTAAAGCGTCTACAGCAATTGCCAGAACTAATGCTGAGTCCACGCCGCCAGATAGTCCAATAATCACACCAGGGAAGCGATTCTTGGTGACATAGTCCCGTACACCCAAGACCAGTGCTTGATAGGCCTGCGCCTCAACAGACTGGGGTGGGGTAATTAAGCCTTTTTCTAATTCGCCGGATGAAGTGGTTGCAACAATGCCTAAGCCAGTTTCAAACTGGGGCATCGCCATCACAACTTCACCTTTGCTATTTAAAGCAAAGGAGCCGCCATCAAAAACTAATTCATCTTGTCCGCCAACGGCATTGACATAGACCAGTGGCATTTTGGTTTGGGCAATATGGCCACGCAATACATCAATACGTAGTGCTTCTTTTTTCAAATGATACGGAGATGCATTTGGCACGAGTAGTGCTTGTGCGCCAGCAGCATGCGCTTGCTTAGCTGGACCAGCATGCCAGGCATCTTCACACAGAATTAATCCGTAACGAATGCCTTCGCATTCAAATACACAAGCTTGATTGCCGGGAACGAAGTAACGCACTTCGTCAAAGACTTCATGGTTAGGCAATTCTTGTTTCGCATAGCCTGCAATCACTTTGCCATCTTGTAAAACGGACGCATAGTTTTGCAAACCTGCTGATGTCTTTTTGGGGTGACCCACGATAACGGTCAGACCAGAGTACTGAGCGAGCTCTTTCATCAAGAGTTCTAGCTGCTCTTGCGCTGCCTCAATAAAAGCAGGGCGGAGTAATAGGTCTTCTGGGGGATAGCCGGTGAGCGAGAGCTCGGGGGTTACTACAAGTTTGGCGCCTTGAGAATAGGCGTCTAGAGCGGCCTTGTGAATCAGCTGCGCGTTACCAGCCAAATCACCCAGTAATGGGTTGATTTGGGCTAAAGCAATTTTCTGTGCGCTCACTCCGATTCACAAAGCCTATCAATAGTTTAAAAAATTACTTGTTCTCTTTGTTGTAGCGGTCGATGCCCTCAAGAATTTCTTGATGAGCTTCTGCAACGCCACCCCAACCCTTCACTTTTACCCACTTACCTGGCTCGAGATCTTTGTAGTGCTCGAAGAAGTGTTGAATTTGGTTTAAGCGCAAAGGATTGATGTCCTCTGGTTTTTGCCAGTGAGTGTAGATAGGCAAAATTTTGTCTTCTGGAACAGCCAACAATTTCGCGTCTTGACCGCCTTCATCTTCCATTTGTAAAACACCAATTGCGCGGCAGCTAACAACCACACCTGGGATCAATGGGAAAGGGGTAATTACGAGAACGTCAACAGGGTCGCCATCACCAGCGATGGTTTTGTTGATGTAGCCATAGTTACATGGATAGTGCATTGCAGTACCCATAAAACGGTCAACGAAAATTGCGCCACTCTCTTTATCTACTTCATACTTGATTGGATCCGCGTTCATTGGGATTTCAATAATGACGTTGAAGCTTTCAGGGATCTTTTTACCTGGCTTGACTTTGTCGAGACTCATAAATACTCCGAATAATGATTAGTAAATACCCTGATCCTATAAAGGGGGGCGCAGGGGTGATTCTGTTACATACTGATACTGCTTAAAGACCATAGTTTAAAGCTTTCGGGAACCAGGTCTACCTAAGTGCAGGTTATGCAAATCAATAAAGATTAACAAACGATTAACTTTAGGGAGTTCAAGCATGAGTAATGTCACTTTAGGCTTGTATTTTGCCTTGGCGTGCGGTGTCCTAGCCGTAATTTACGGTTTTGTGATGCGCGGCTGGATCTTGAAGCAAAGTACTGGTAACGCCAAGATGCAAGAAATTGCGGAGGCGATTCAGCAGGGTGCGGCGGCCTATTTGTCGCGCCAATATAAAACGATCGCCGTAGTTGGGGTAATCCTGACCATTTTGATGGCACTCTTCCTCGATTTTGCGACTGCCATAGGTTTTGTTGTCGGTGCCGTTCTTTCTGGTGCTTGCGGCTTTATCGGCATGAACGTCTCGGTACGAGCAAACGTTCGTACTGCAGAAGCGGCTACCAAGGGAATGAACGAAGCGCTCAATGTGGCGTTTAAAGGCGGCGCTATTACTGGCATGTTGGTAGTGGGCCTTGGTCTCTTGGGTGTCGGCTTGTTCTTTATGTTTCTGGTATCGATTGGTGCAGGACAAGACCTCTCTTCTGTCTTGCATCCACTGATTGGTTTGGCATTCGGCTCTTCACTGATTTCGATCTTCGCTCGTTTGGGCGGCGGCATCTTTACTAAAGGTGCTGACGTTGGTGCTGACTTAGTAGGAAAAGTCGAAGCGGGTATTCCGGAAGATGATCCACGTAATCCCGCAGTGATTGCTGACAACGTTGGCGATAACGTTGGTGACTGCGCAGGCATGGCGGCAGATTTATTTGAAACTTATGCCGTAACTTTGATTGCAACCATGGTGTTGGGTTCGCTCATGGTTACCGGTGCACCAGTAGCGGCAATTATTTACCCATTAGTACTCGGTGGTGTTTCAATCATTGCCTCCATCATTGGCTGCTCATTTGTCAAAGCAACTCCCGGTATGAGAAACGTCATGCCTGCTTTGTATAAAGGCTTGGTCATTGCTGGCGGTTTATCGCTGATTGCTTTCTACTTCGTAACTAACTTCATCATGCCGGACGATGCCTTGGGTATCCCAGGTAGCCAATGGCGCTTATTTGGTTCAACCGTAGTAGGCTTGTTGCTAACAGCAGGTTTGGTATGGATTACTGAGTACTACACCGGTACACAGTTCAAGCCAGTACAACACATTGCTGAAGCATCTACTAAGGGCCACGGTACGAACATCATTGCTGGTTTAGGCATTTCAATGAAGTCGACTGCTTATCCGGTACTGTTTGTGTGTGCCGCAATTTTTGCAGCGTATTGGTTAGCTGGTTTGTACGGCATTGCGATTGCAGCAACAGCCATGTTGTCGATGGCAGGTATTGTGGTGGCGCTCGATGCCTATGGTCCAATCACTGATAACGCTGGTGGTATTGCAGAGATGGCAGGTTTGCCACAATCTGTACGCGACATTACCGATCCATTAGACGCGGTTGGTAATACCACTAAAGCGGTTACCAAAGGTTATGCGATTGGATCTGCTGGCTTGGCATCACTTGTTTTATTTGCTGACTATACCCATGCTCTAGAGGGTATTGGCCAACAAGTGTCATTTGATCTGTCCAACCACATGGTGATTATTGGACTCTTTATCGGCGGCATGATTCCTTACTTGTTTGGTGCGATGGCTATGGAAGCAGTGGGACGATGCGCAGGCGCAGTAGTCGAGGAAGTGCGTCGTCAGTTCCGTGACATCCCTGGAATCATGGAAGGCACCGCTAAGCCAGAGTATGGCAAAGCAGTGGATATGCTCACCTCAGCAGCGATCAAAGAGATGATCATTCCTTCACTCTTGCCAGTGGTTGCTCCAATCGTAGTTGGTCTCTTACTAGGACCTGCTGCATTGGGTGGCTTACTCATGGGTACGATCGTGACTGGCTTGTTTGTAGCAATCTCGATGTGTACCGGTGGTGGCGCTTGGGACAATGCGAAGAAATATATTGAAGAAGGTAACTTCGGTGGTAAAGGTTCTGAAGCTCATAAAGCTGCAGTAACTGGTGACACTGTAGGCGACCCTTACAAAGATACTGCAGGTCCTGCTGTTAATCCGCTGATTAAGATTATCAATATCGTGGCATTGCTCATCGTGCCACTTTTGCCAGTGATCTCAAGATAACAATCGTTGTTGCGTAAATAAAAAGCCTAGCATTGCTAGGCTTTTTATTTACGGTTCTGAGATAGGCTGTAATGAGGAGGATTATTATTTGGGCATGAGTGAAGTTGAAATCATAAAAATCCAGGTTGACCCAAGCAATCCATCAACATTTCCTAAGAGGTCTGTTGATAAATCTAAATTGGATGCAACCACCGAAGAGCAAATCATGCAGCAAGAAAAGTAAGATGATCTGGAGTGGGAGGCTTTATGAATAATTCCCTCAAACCATGCATGCTGAGAAGGGTATTTTTGGGGATTGCATAGGCATTCGATGCAATATACAATTGCTATATACACTGGGAGATTAAAAGTTATGGCTATTTCAACTGTTTTTACAAATAACCGGACTCAAGCCGTGAGATTGCCTGCTGAAATGCGGCTGCCAGAAAATGTTCGCAAGGTTAATGTTCGCGCAAAGGGTCGGGAGCGAATAATTGCCCCAATTGAAAACATGTGGGACAACTACTTTTTAGGTGATGCTCGTGTAAGTGATGATTTTATGAATGAAAGAGGCTCTCAAGAGCAAAGCGATAGAGAGCCTCTCTAATGCTGAAGTACTTGCTAGATACCAATATTGTTATTTATGTAATGAAGCGAAAGCCACTGGAAGTGCTGAAGATCTTCAATAAAAATGCAAATCGAATGGCTATATCAACAATTACGTTAGCGGAGTTGATGTATGGTGCAGAAAAGAGTCAACAGGTTGAAAGTAATCTTAATAACATTGAAGACTTTGTAAGTCATTTGGAAGTTTTACCTTATGACATAAATGCAACCCAGCATTATGGTCAAATTAAAGCATTCTTGGAGAGCAAGGGTAAGCCTATTGGAGTAAATGATATTCATATTGCAGCTCATGCTAGAAGTCATGGCTTAACCCTAGTAACAAATAATGTATCCGAATTTAAAAGAGTCCCTAACCTTGCCCTTGAAAATTGGGTTTAGAAAAAATATCTTAATAAAATGCCTAGCATTGCTAGGCATTTTATTATTAAAAGTTTAGAGACTTATTCCAATGTTTCTAAGTAACGCTGAGCATCTAATGCAGCCATACAACCTGTGCCAGCGCTAGTAATTGCTTGACGGTAGATGTGATCTTGTACGTCGCCAGCGGCAAATACGCCGGGGATGTTGGTAGCAGTAGCATTGCCTTCAAGTCCTGAGTGGGTCTTGAGGTAACCATTATTCATATCGAGCTGACCAACAAAGAGTTCGGTGTTTGGCTTGTGGCCAATCGCAATAAAGGCACCAGTTACAGCGATGTCTTCAGTGCTGCCATCTTGTTTCTTGATGCGAACACCAGTAACGCCTTTTTCATCGCCAAGCACTTCATCGAGAGTGGCGTTCAATTTCAACTCCACTTTGCCTTCAGCAACTTTCGCCATTAATCGATCGTTCAAGATTGGCTCAGCACGGAATTTGTCGCGACGATGAATGACCGTTACTTTTTTCGCAATACCTGTGAGGTAGAGCGCTTCTTCAACAGCAGTGTTACCACCGCCCACTACGCAAACATCTTGATTGCGGTAGAAGAAACCATCGCAAGTTGCGCAACCAGAAACACCGCGACCCATGAATGCTTCTTCACTTGGTAAGCCGATGTATTGAGCAGAAGCACCAGTACAAATAATTAATGCATCACAGGTGTAAGTTCCAGAATCGCCAACCAAGCGAATAGGTTTCTCTTTGAGGGCTGCTGTATGAATGTGATCAAAAATGATTTCAGTATTGAAGCGTTCGGCATGCTTTAAAAAGCGATCCATGAGCTCAGGGCCTTGAACACCATCGGCATCCGCAGGCCAGTTTTCCACGTCGGTTGTGGTCATTAATTGACCGCCTTGAGCCAGCCCAGTAATGAGGGTAGGGTTCAAATTGGCTCGAGCAGCATAGACAGCGGCTGTATAACCAGCAGGGCCTGATCCGAGGATGAGAACTTTGGAGTGTTTTGGGGTATTTGTAGTCATATTCAAATTATAGATTTGCTTGATTACAATCGGTGGAACATGGCAAGAACCACATATCCGAAGTCCAAGGCTCCATTGAGCCCCGAGCCCCCAGAGAACGGCGGGCAGGGCAGGATGCCCCGCCTCTTATTGGAGGCCCGCTGGTTCATCTCCCTGGGCCTTTGCCTGGGCTTATTTGCCATTTTGCTGACCTATTCCAAGGCTGATCCAGCCTGGTCCCACGCCAGTTTTGAGGATCCAAAGAACCTAGGCGGTCGTTTTGGGGCTTATTTGGCCGATTTAATGCTGTATGTCTTTGGTATTTCTGCCTTTTGGTGGGTAGCCCTGTTTGGGCGCCGTGTCCTCAATGGCTGGCGCGAGCTTTGGAGTATTCCCTTGCCTCCCGATCCAGAGGCTAAGCCAGACTCTTTATTAATGCGCTGGTTGGGCTTTGGTCTGACTTTAGCGTGCAGTATGGGCCTTGAGTCTATTCGGATGCATTCGCTGTCCTGGGAGCTTCCTAGACCACCTGGCGGCATTTTGGGTGAGCTGATTGGTGACCCATTGCAAATGTCTCTTGGTTTTACCGGCGCTACTCTCGTCTTGCTATTTGGCTTGTGTGCGGGCCTGTCCCTGTTTCTGCATTTTTCCTGGTTGGATGTCGCTGAAAAAGTAGGGCGTTTCTTAGAGGTGTCTTTCTACCGTATTCGCGAACGTCGCGATAGTGAAGAAGATCGCAAGCTAGGTGAAGCCGCTGCAGAAGAGCGCGAAGAGTTTGTAGAAGAATTCCGCGGCCGGGTTGAGGTTGCTGCGCCAGTGCAAATTGTTCGTGCACCTGTTGAGATTCCAAAGAGCGCTCGAGTAGAGCGTGAGAAACAGCAACCATTGTTTGTAGATATTCCAGACTCTGAGTTGCCACCACTCGCATTGCTTGATCCAGTACCTGAAGCAAAAGAAACCATCTCTGCTGAAGTATTGGAATTTACTTCCCGTTTGATCGAGCGCAAGTTAGCTGAATTTAATGTTCAGGTAACCGTCATCGCTGCTTACCCAGGTCCAGTAGTAACGCGCTACGAGATTGATCCAGCAGTAGGCGTGAAGGGTAGTCAGATTGTGAACCTCTCACGTGACTTGGCTCGCTCATTAGGCGTAGTCAGCATGCGTGTAGTAGAAACCATTCCTGGTAAGACTTGCATGGCTCTGGAGTTACCAAATCCAACTCGTCAATCTGTGTATTTGTCAGAGATTCTGACTTCACAGGTTTATAACGACAACCATTCATTGCTAACACTCGCTTTAGGTAAAGACATTTCCGGTAGCCCAATGGTGGCTGACTTAGCGAAGATGCCGCACTGCTTGGTTGCGGGTACTACTGGTGCTGGTAAGTCTGTTGGTATTAACGCCATGATCTTGTCATTGCTCTTTAAGGCTAAGCCTGATGAAGTGCGTTTGATCATGATCGATCCGAAGATGCTAGAGATGGCAATCTACGACAAGATCCCACATTTGTTGTGCCCAGTTGTAACCGATATGAAGCAGGCTTATAACGCACTCAATTGGGCGGTCAATGAGATGGAGCGTCGCTACAAACTCATGAGTAAGTTTGGCGTGCGTAACTTAGCTGGCTTTAATAAAAAGATTGCTGAAGCAGAAGAAAAAGGTGAGAAGCTCACCAATCCATTTAGCTTGACACCGGATGATCCAGAGCCAATCTATAAAGCACCAGTGATCGTCATCGTGATCGATGAGTTGGCTGACTTGATGATGGTCTCCGGCAAGAAGATTGAAGAGTTGATTGCACGTATTGCTCAAAAGGCACGTGCTGCTGGTATTCATTTAGTTCTGGCAACACAACGCCCAAGTGTCGACGTGATTACTGGTTTGATTAAAGCCAACGTACCAACCCGTATTTCATTCCAGGTCAGCTCGAAGATCGACAGCCGTACGATTCTGGATCAGCAGGGCGCGGAAGCATTGCTCGGTATGGGTGACATGCTCTACATGGCGCCGGGTACCGGCTTACCAGTTCGCGTGCATGGTGCCTTTGTATCCGATGATGAAGTGCATCGAGTAGTCGAGTGGCTCAAAGACAAGGGCGAAGCCAATTACATTGATGGTGTTCTCGAAGGCGCCGATGAATCCAACGTCGATGCATTAACTGGCGAGAGCGGTGGCGAAGCCGACCCACTCTACGATCAAGCCGTTGCTATTGTTCTCGAAAACAAACGCCCATCTATCTCATTAGTGCAGCGTCATCTGCGCATTGGTTACAACCGCGCCGCACGTCTTCTTGAGGATATGGAAAAAGCAGGTCTCGTATCCAAAATGGGTAACGGTGGCAATCGCGAGATTTTGCATCGCCCTTCAGAGTAAGAATCCATGTCAAGATTTCTAATTTCAGCAATTCTTGCGATTGCAAGCATTCTGTTTGCAGGTGCAGCGCTCTCACAATCTGAGAGTGGTGCTGAGCAATTACGTCAATTTGTGCGTAACTCCAAAACTGCCGAAGGTGATTTTGTGCAACAGCAGTTGCGTGCGCCTAAGGCGAATGAGCCGCAAGACAAAGGTTTGAAAGTTCTGCGTCAAACGCAAGGACATTTCGTATTCCAGCGTCCAGGCCGTTTTATCTGGGAAACGCAAAAACCTTACGAGCAAAAGTTGATTGCCGATGGCAAGCAATTAATCTTGTGGGATAAAGATTTAAATCAGGCAACCTTTCGTCCTGCAGGGCAAGCTTTAGCATCAACACCGGCAGCCATTCTGTTTGGTGAAACTTCACTAGACCAACACTTTGATCTAGTGGAAGGTGATGAGCGCTTGGGAATGAAATGGGTTTCTCTGACCCCCAAAAAAGATCCCAATGCGAAGAACAAAAATGATCTGCCTTACACAAAGATCTCTATTGGCATGACTAACGGCTTGCCTAAAGCCCTTGAATTAACCGATGGACTAGGAAGTGTGGTCCTGGTGACCCTGGATAAGATCCAGCTCAACGTCAATCTGCCTGCCAATCGCTTTACCTTTACTCCGCCTGCGGGGGTAGAAGTCTTGCGCTTAAACTAGAGCCACAATATTCACTAAGCACAAAAACAGAACAAACCAAACTAGAGCAACATATGATTGATCCGCAATTACTACGTAAAGATATCGCCGCAGTTGCTGCACGTTTAGCTACTCGCAAATTCCAATTGGATGTTGAGAAATTCAACGCTCTGGAATCGGAGCGCAAATCTTTGCAAACTCGTACTGAAGAATTGCAAGCTAAACGCAATCAATTGTCTAAGGCAATTGGTATGAAAAAAGGTAAGGGTGAGGATGCTTCTGCTGAAATGGCTGAAGTTGCACAAGTAAACACCGATATGGAATCTGGTTCTGCCCGCTTAGCAGTACTTCAAGCTGAAATTTCTGATTTCTTAATGGGTATCCCGAATCTGCCAGATGAGTCTGTGCCAACAGGTAAAGACGAAACAGAAAACAAAGAAGTAAAGCGTTGGGGTGAGCAGCCCATTTTTGATTTTGAAATTAAAGATCACGTGGACCTTGGCGGCCCATTAGGTCTTGACTTTGAAGTGGCAGCCAAGATCAGTGGTTCACGCTTTGTAGTACTCAAAGGACCAATCGCCAGATTGCACCGTGCTTTAGCGCAGTTCATGATCGATACCCATGCCACAAAGCATGGGTACCAGGAGGTCTATGCACCCTATATGGTGAACGCTGCATCTATGCGCGGCACAGGCCAGTTACCGAAGTTTGAAGAGGACTTATTCAAAGTCCCACGTCAAATGGGTGGCGAAGATGAGGGTGGCGAAGCAAAAACAGAAAACTTCTACTTAATACCAACAGCAGAAGTGCCGGTGACTAATTTAGTTCGCGATGAAATCGTGAATGCTGATAACTTGCCAATGAAGTTTGTCGCTCACACGCCCTGCTTCCGTTCAGAAGCAGGTAGCTATGGTCGTGATGTGCGCGGCATGATTCGTCAGCATCAGTTTGATAAAGTGGAGTTGGTGCAAATTACTAAGCCAGAGGATTCCATGCAAGCCTTGGAAGATCTCACGGGTCATGCAGAAAGAATCCTGGAGCTTCTAGAGTTGCCCTATAGAAAAGTATTGCTCTGCACGGGTGATATGGGCTTTGGTAGTACCAAGACCTATGATTTAGAGGTTTGGGTGCCTTCGCAAAATGCTTATAGAGAAATTAGCTCATGCTCTAGCATGGGTGATTTCCAAGCGAGACGCATGCAAGCTAGATTTAAAGCTGGCCAAGGCAAGCCAGAGTTGGTGCATACCTTAAATGGTTCAGGCTTAGCGGTGGGTAGAGCGTTGGTTGCTTTGCTTGAAAACAAGCAACAAGTTGATGGCAGCATTGCTATTCCTAAAGCGCTGCAACCATACTTGGGCGGCTTAGAAGTGCTCAAGCCAATTTAAAGTTTGCGCAAATGTATAAGCTCTCATTATTTCTAGCCCTCATCTGCGCAGCATTGGTTCCTCCAGCTGTTATGGCAACTGAGAAAACCTATCGGTGCGAGGTTTTGAGTGATGCCTACATCAAAAGCAATGGAGAGTTAGATATCGTTAAAGATAGCCCCAGGGTTGGCCAAGAATTTGCAGTGGTCAAGAAAACTGGAGAAGTTATCGGAGATGTCATGGATTCCTTAGGGAAGCCTAAAGTCATCGCATCGGGAAGCAAGAGCAATTCTTATAAAGTTATTTGGACGCAAAAGGCTGCAGGCAAAGATGGTGTCTTTGTGGACTATCTCAGCATCGAAGGGTTTGCAAAAGACGGTAAGAAGCCTTTTGGATTCTTTTCTGGCGCACTGCTAATGACAGGCGTTTGCGACCAATAGAGTGCTTCTAGCCTAAGTCACCACATGGCTTTATCCCAAAGGTATTTGGGTCATTTCGAAATATGCTTTTAATAAATAGATTGTTAGTAGCGAGCGCCAGAGCGAATCTGATCCATTACCGATGTGCCCATTTTCATTGAGGCACTTAACTCTCTAGCCATTTTAGATAAGGTTTTACGATCAAGTTTTTGAGCCCTGATGATTATTGCGCCGTCGCTAGATAGTGTCGCCTCAACTCTATCGCTACATTTCAACCGCATTTCCTTTATGAATGCATCGGGAATACAAAGCACTAGGTAATTACCGCACTTTAAAATTTGGATGCTCATGAACAATTCCTTATCTTGATATGCATTGATGAGCATCTACATTAATCGAGCATATCCAGCTTGCCTAGCCCAAACTTTAGTCACTATCGACTGCATGGCTTTATGTATCGCTGGCTATAATGATTTCTCGGTTCGGAGAGGTGGCAGAGTGGTCGAATGTACCTGACTCGAAATCAGGCGTAGGGTCAAACCTACCGAGGGTTCGAATCCCTCCCTCTCCGCCAGAATGCTATTAGAAAAAGCCTGACTATTAATTTAAGGTTGGACTTATATTAGAAATTGTCAGTAGCGCAGGATAACGCACCAGATTTAATGGCATTCTGAAAAGTTTTATAGTCAATCTCATTTTGCTTGCTGTAGGCAATTGAAAATTTGACGAGTGCATCGTCTAGTACTTCGCTGTTACCGCAATAACCAGCAAGAACAGCCGCATCACCAGAGCGGGCATGGGCATTAGCTAAAGCCCATCCAAATAGTTTTGCAAAATCCGGAAAGACCTTGGCATTAATGCCATCGCCACCGACTGATATTCCGCCTTTCATGTCGCGTAACTGACGGACATAAAAATCCGTCTCTTTATCTGTTCCAAACCCAAGAAAAATATCTGGTGCTCCTTGAATTAATGATTGTCCAAAGACAACTCTTTCACCTTGGGCCTTGTAATGCGAACCTGGAAAAAATGGAGATAACACAGATTCTTGAGCCGCTTTTGTTTGGAGAAAAAGGGGGTCATTTTCATCTAGACCCTCAAAATACATTACCCAGCAACCAGTACCCACGCTGCCAACACCGACTACTTTTCTGGCCCAGTCCATCCATTTATAGCGCATGAGCAATTCTCTTCGGTCTGGGGAAAGGCTCTTGAGATAGGAATTAAGACCCGCATCGTTAAGTTCGGCAATGCTTCTTCCGTGAGCCGAAAATTCAGGGTGCTCTATTAATGGGGGGTTATTAATGAGCTTAATTCCCGAAGGGGTGGATTCAGTTAGCTTTCCAACCATACCTGGCCCACTATTTTTTCGGGCCTTATCTAGTAAGCGCTGTAAGTATTTTTGACTATCGGCATTTGCATATTTTGCTGCAGCTGTCGCTAAGGCATTTTGATCAATATATGTCCGCTTTAGATTGACATAAGGCATGCGTGCATATCGTTGAAGATAGTTGCGATAAGTTTTGGAAATATTTCGTACGATCATTTCTCCATAGGCTTGATCTTTGCCTAGGAGTTGAGAGGCAATCATTGCGCTAGCAGTGAGCCGTTTTAAATCCCAGTCAAAATTCCCAGGAAGGGTTTCATCAAAATCATTAATACCGAAGACCAGTTGGTGCTCGGTTGTTGAGAAAAATCCAAAGTTACTCACGTGCATGTCACCGCAGAGTTGTACTCTAATGGGGGCGGTTGAAGTGGTTGCCAAGTCCTTGGCCATAATTGCGGCGCCACCCCTAAAGAAGGCAAATGGATTGACGGCCATGCGCGCATGACGAATAGGGATGTAGTGTTCAATTCGAGTTTTAGCTTGCTCAAGCAAAATCTCAATCGGCGAATGGCGTTTTAGCTCTACGGTATATTCACCAAGCGAACTGCGACTGACCTGTTTTCGTAACGATTTTCCAAGGCATTTTCGCTCTTCAGGGCTTGGATTTTTCGTCAGAAATGATTCGTATAGTTTGCTAGTCATAGCTTGATGATGCCATAAACTAAGCAATAGGATGCCCGTTGGATAAGCCTAGAAGGACTTATAAGCCTGGATGCAAGCTATTTTGTTTGAGCAATATGGGTGTGAAGCTAAAAGGTTGCTCGGCCTTGGGATTAATGCTAATTTCTACGGCTTGAACTTGCTCCGCACCCATGACTTGTAGACGTAGCACATTCTCTAAGACATGTTTTTGGTCGGCCGTCTTTAGTGGTTGATCAATGATGAGTCGATGGCTATCGCCATGAATTAGTAACACGGGTTTTTTGAGCGCTTGTGCTCCGTGACTAAAAGCATGCAAAGTATCTCGATAGCCGCTCTCAGCTTTTGTGGCTTGACTAGGGCTATAAAACATGTCGGCTTGATAAGCAAAGACGATTGCTGCGTACTGCTTTGAGTTTGCCAACTCAAACATTTGCTTAATCCACGCAAGGTTTGCAAGATTGCGCTCGCGGTATTCTACTTTTGAACTTTCATCGCGCTCGAAATTGTTATTGGAGCCTGTTACATGCAGATTTACAAATAAAATCTGGTTTTTAACCCAATAAGCATTCTCTACAAACTTCTTAAACGTAGGATCAACATCACCCTGGCGAGTGAGTTGTAATTGCTTTTTTCCAAAACTCTGACTGCTATTAAAGAAGCTATTCCTCAGGTTATCAAGGCGCTCTAGGGGGTCATAGGAACCTGCTAAGGGCCTGTGACAGTCCGTCCATTCGTTATCACCAATGCTATAAATTAATGGGGCAGTGTATTGGTTGAAATACTCCTTAACCTTAAAGTTGTATTCATCGCTACAGGGTGTAGAGCCTGATTTAGTATCGCCTATAAAAATACTAAAGCTTGGATTGAGCTTATTGATTTCAGTAATGAGTCTTTCATAACGAACTTCATCCTCCGGGAGTTTGTATGGCATATCACCCAAGGCGATGAACTTGAAGGGCTCAGATGATAGAGCCGAAACCGCAAAAGAGCAGACCAGGAAAATGCTGGCGATGAGTTTCTTAATAATGTGAATATTCATTTATACGAAGTTGGCGCTTCATCTAATTCCTTAATTTCGAGCTCCCCAAATATATAGGACTCGGAGCTAATTTTTCTCCATCCTAGGTCGTGGAAAACATCTTCATAGCTTTTGGAAAACTTACGGCTGCTTTGATAAAAGATGTCGGTTAATTCGTCTTGCTCATCTTCTTCGACAGT
This sequence comes from Polynucleobacter yangtzensis, assembly GCF_001595965.1. Lineage (GTDB taxonomy): Bacteria > Pseudomonadota > Gammaproteobacteria > Burkholderiales > Burkholderiaceae > Polynucleobacter > Polynucleobacter yangtzensis. Next base: position 372,160 of record NZ_LOJI01000035.1, on the reverse strand, counting down.
ATCAGAGAAGTAAATAACTTTTTCTTCCCCATAAGTTTTTTCTAATGCTCCGCCGGGGATATCTTCTATACAAATGCCAATATTAGGGTCATAAGCCTTAATGAAGACTGGTTTGATTGTGGTGATAACTGATCCCAGTTTCCAGACTGTGCCGCATTTAATTTCTTTATTTTCTTGTTGGAAAATATTGCGCTCTACTAATGAGCCCATCTCCAGAGGAATGATTTGATAGTGCATGCTTGACTCCAATTGAACCGCATTATGAGTTAGCTTAAGTTTGCTACGAGATTGTGACAATTTGATTTTTCATGAAAATAGGACATTTAGAACCTCCAGGTAATACCTACTTCGGTTCGCGTTGCGCCAACCTCTTGAGCGCCTATGGAGGCCCCAAAGCTTTGAGCAGTCCTCATATATGAAAGCCCTAGATCAATACTTTCATTAATTGAGAAAATAGCGGCTACTAAAGAGTAGTAGCTTAGGTATTGATCATTAGCCGGTGGATTTGTTGTAGCGCCTACATCCAATGCTATGCGTATGTTTGGAGCTACCGTCCAGACTGGGGCAAGCGATAAAAGAAAGATGTCAGTTCTGCTATTGTCAGCTGCGTGCCCAATGCTGTAATTCGTGTTGTATGGTGATCGCATGTACATGGCATTTAAATGGAGTTCTATGCCATCCCAGTATTTTGAGGCAATAAAGTTTGCTCCATAATTAAATGCAGCCAAACCAAGACCCTCTACTTGCTGTTGTTTGCTCGCAGGCAAAACTACCGTAGGTTTGATAGCAAGAGCATAACCAAGCTGCTCGTCTTCAAGAAAACGCCACTTACTAGCGAATACATAATTTGAAAGCCTTGAGTAATTTCCACTAGGACTACTGTAATAGGTTGTGGATATAGATGCCTCAACTGTGTCGCTTAGACCTCTCGTATACGTAAATGGAAAGGCTTTTGCATCTGCGTTGCCCGTGTACTCTTCGCCAGGCGTAACAATATCCGACTGTTGAGACCCGCCACGCCGATTAATAGAGAAAAAATATTGCTCTATCTGATTGCTGCCCGACCTAACCGTACCTGCATCATCCGTATTTAAGGGCTCAAATGCAATGGCTAATGCTGGAATCAGCAGGAGAGCAAGGCCTAAACTTTTCATGAGAATCTTGCTGGTCTATCGACAGAAGAAACTATTTATATAGAGTAATTTCATGTCATTTTGATGTCACGTAGGTGCCTTACACTTTCGCGATGACTACAGAAGTAATTTCAAAACCTTTCCCGATTGCGGGCGTGGTATTTGCTTGGGCAATGCCTTCATCTGGCAACGGCTATGAAATTCCTTTATTTGAGATTACAGATGCGCTCGAAAATCCTGATATTTCAATTTGGCTACATCTCAATTTATCTAACTCGCAGATCCAGAGATGGCTTGAAAATACACCGCTAATTCCTGAGCGCGTAGTAGAGATGATCCAAGAGGGCGTTAACCTCAGCCGCTTAGAGCGTATTGAAAAGCTGAATGACTGTCTCTTAATGGTGATGAATGATTTTCAGCAAGAGTTTGGAGATGAAGGGCGTGACTCTAGCTTAGGAACCCTTTGGGCGATTGTTACACCAAGACTAATGATCTCTCTCCGCAATAACCCTTTAAGAACGACCGACAAATTACGATATGACCTCAGAAGCGGCCAACTAAATCCGGTCTCTGCTATTGAGTTATTCCATGAGTTGCTTGATTTGCGCGCAGAACAATTGCGTACTTTATTAACGCATCTTTCAGCCGACATGGATGAGCTTGAAGAGAATCTGCTAAAGGGTAGGGAGTTTCCTGAGCATGAAAGTTTAGGCAGAATTCGCATTCAATGTAGCCGTCTGCGCAGGCAATTTTCACCAGAATTAATCGCTTTACACCGCTTGCTAAAGCGTTTGCCGTATTGGTTTAATGAAGAGAATAGGAATGGTCTAAATGATGATTTGGATCTGCTTACTTATTTAGTGCAAGAGATTTCCAGTCTTTATGACCGGGCAAAGGTGCTCCAAGATGAGCAAGCTGCCCATGTTGCTGAATTTAACGCCAAAAATTTACAAGTCCTCTCCGTGATGACGGTCATTTTCCTGCCAATGACCTTGATCTCAGGGATCATGGGGATGAATATGGAGGATTTGCCTGGTTTAAAAGGATCCTTCTATGAGGTGATGATTGTTATGTCTATCGCTGGCGCTGCAGTCTATGCGTCTTTGAAGTTAAAAAGAATCATTTAATTCACCATATTCATCATTTCCCCAGAGGTTGAAGTGGCTTTCCCCCCAATTGATTTGGATTCCTTAAGTTATTGATTTATATGAATTATTTTCTATATTTTCACTATGTCATGAAACCGTCATAGTGAAATCGTATCTTCCTACTATCGCAATGTTGCGTTATTTCAATATTAGGAACAATCACATGAAATCTTTTTTGAAAAAAGCACTAGTTATTAGCGCTATTTCACTTGCTCCAGCAGCTTTTGCTGTGGATATGACAGGTGCAGGCGCAACATTCCCGTACCCAATTTATGCAAAGTGGGCTGAAGCCTTCAAAGCTAAGACTGGTTCTAACTTGAACTATCAGTCTATCGGTTCATCTGGTGGTATTAAGCAAATCAAAGCGAAAACTGTAGATTTCGGTGCAACAGACAATCCAGTGAAATTTGATGACTTAGAAAAAGACGGCATGGTTCAGTTCCCTGCCATCATCGGTGGTGTGGTTCCAGTGATTAACGTTGAAGGTGTAAAGCCTTATGAACTCAAGTTATCGCCTGATACTTTGTCTGATATTTTCCAGGGCGTTATTACAAATTGGAACGACAAACGTATTGTCTTGAACAACCCAGGTATGAAGATGCCTGACTTGGCAATTACTGTAGTTCATCGCGCTGATGGTTCTGGAACTACTGCAATTTTTACTAACTACTTAGCTAAAGTAAGTCAGAACTGGAAAGATGCTGTTGGTGAAGGTGCTGCAGTTAAGTGGCCTGCGGCTTCTTCTGTTGGCGGTAAAGGTAACGAAGGTGTTGCTGCAAACGTTTCACGTGTTAAAGGTGCAATTGGCTACGTTGAATATGCATATGCCAAGAAAAACAAAATGACTAGCGTATCTTTGAAGAACAAAGATGGTCAATTTGTGCAACCTGATGATGTTACTTTCGCCGCAGCTGCTGCTGGTACTGATTGGTCAAAGATTCCAGGCATGGGAACATTTATTACTAACGCCCCAGGTGCTAAATCATGGCCAATTACTGGTGCATCTTTCATCTTGCTTTACAAGAATCCTGAGAACAAAGCTAATGCAGCTGAAGTAATCAAATTCTTCGACTTCGCATTCAAAGATGGCAAGAAAATGGCTGAAGAGTTGGACTACGTACCAATGCCGGATGTTACTACTGACTTTATTCGTAAGAACGTATTTTCAAAAGTGGTCACCAAGTAATATTTGGAACTGATATTTTTGGTTTCTTACACAGCGGCTCCACCAAGTGTGGGGCTGCTTTTAATTTAAATAAGCTCAAATATGATTGAATCATCTCAGTCGCACTCAGCGCCAACGCCGCAGGCCCTTCGGATTGCTAAGTTACAACGTATTCAAGACTTTTTATTCCACGGCATTACACAATTTTTTGCGCTGTCAGTACTGATTGCTCTGGTAGGCATCATCATTTCATTGATTATTAATGCTTGGCCAGCGCTAGACAAATTTGGAATTGGATTTTTCTTTACCAAAGAGTGGGACATTGTTAATGGTGAGTTTGGCGGATTAATTGCAATTTACGGTACCATAGTTACATCCCTAATTGCGCTTCTGATCGCAGTCCCATTAAGTTTTGGTATTGCAGTTTTCTTAACGGAGTTGTGTCCAGGCCCATTACGCAGGCCACTAGGTACTGCGGTTGAGTTGCTCGCTGCTGTACCTTCGATTATTTATGGAATGTTTGGTCTTTTTATATTTGCGCCGCTTTTCGGGGAATATATTCAGCCAGCTTTAGCAGCCACCCTTGGGCAGATTCCTGGCTTAGGAATTTTGTTTTCAGGCGCATTTAATGGTATTGGCATCTTGTGTGCAGGCCTTATTTTGGCGATGATGATTCTGCCTTTCATTGCATCTGTCATGCGCGATGTATTTGAAATCGTTCCACCAGTTCTGAAGGAGTCTGCTTACGGAATTGGCTGCACTACCTGGGAAGTGGTTAAGAATGTTGTGCTTCCATACACCAAGGCTGGTGTTATTGGTGGAGTGATGCTCGGGTTGGGTAGGGCGCTTGGAGAAACAATGGCTGTAACCTTTGTAATCGGTAATGCTCATCGTCTTTCAGCGTCTTTATTTGCCCCTGGAAATTCAATTGCATCGACATTAGCAAACGAGTTTGGTGAGGCTGAGCTTGGCCCACATTACTCTTCCTTATTTGCTCTTGGCCTTGCTCTATTCATGATTACATTCGTCGTTTTAGCAATCGCTAAGTGGATGTTGATGAATATGGAGAAAAAGCAAGGACTTAAAACATGAGCGGTATTTCAAATATTAATCCCTTAATTTTTGCCAAACGTAAGCGTGCAAACAAAATTGGCTTAGTGCTCTCTACTGGGGCTATGGCTCTCGGTATGATTTTCTTGCTATGGATCTTGAGTGTTCTATTTATTAAAGGATTTTCGTCAATTAATTTAGGTGTATTTCTGAACAGTACACCTGCACCTGGATCCGAGGGTGGTGGCTTAGCTAATGCCATCGTTGGAAGTCTCATGATTGTGGCAAGTTGTACCCTTATTAGCACTCCTATTGGTGTACTGGCTGGCTTGTACCTTTCTGAGTATGGCGATAGAAGTAAAGTTGCTTCGATCACACGCTTTGTTACAGACATCATGCTTTCCGCCCCTTCCATTGTGATCGGTCTATTTGTGTATGCAATCGTGGTAGCCCAGGTTCGTCACTTCTCAGGCTGGGCAGGTACTATTGCCTTGGCTTTAATTGCAATTCCAGTGGTAGTTCGTACTACTGAAAACATGCTGCGTTTAGTTCCTGGAAGTCTTCGTGAGGCAGCTTATGCCCTTGGTACGCCTAAATGGAAAGTAGCATTCATGATCACTTTAAGAGCGGCTCAAAGTGGTGTTATCACCGGAATCTTATTAGCGCTTGCACGCGTTAGTGGTGAAACAGCGCCCTTATTATTTACAGCGTTAAACAACCAATTTTTCTCAACTAATATGAATGCACCAATGGCAAACTTGCCTGTGGTGATTTTCCAGTTTGCGATGAGTCCATATGACAATTGGGTTGATTTGGCATGGGCAGCAGCATTATTAATTACATTTGCCGTTCTTGGCTTAAATATATTAGCGCGAGTCGTATTCCGTGAGAAGGTGCAAGCATGATGAGTAATATGAACACAATGTTTGACTTAAATAAGATCGATAGTCAAGGAGGTAGGGTGGATACAACCAATCAACAACCAGTGCAGGCAGCAATTAATGCGCTCGAAGTTAGAAATCTGAATTTCTTTTATGGCGCTTTCCAGGGACTCAAAAATATTAACCTTGATATTGAGCAGGGCAAGGTCACTGCATTCATTGGCCCTTCAGGTTGCGGCAAGTCTACTTTGTTACGCACCCTGAATCGTATGTACGATCTCTACCCTGGTCAGCGTGCTGAAGGTGAAATTAATTTCTATGGCCAGAACATTCTTGAGCCAGGGCAGGATTTAAACCTACTGCGTTCACGTATTGGTATGGTTTTTCAAAAGCCAACCCCATTTCCAATGTCAATCTATGAGAATATTGCCTTTGGTGTGCGCTTATATGAAAAGCTCTCTCGCTCTGAAATGGATGAGCGTGTTGAGTGGGCATTGAACAAAGCCGCATTATGGAATGAGGCTAAGGATAAGCTCAATCAAAGCGGTCTATCTCTATCTGGCGGTCAACAGCAGCGCTTATGTATTGCGCGTGGTGTTGCAGTAAAGCCTTCTGTCATTTTGCTAGACGAACCAACCTCTGCTTTGGATCCTATTTCTACTGGAAAAATTGAAGAGTTGATTAATGAGCTTAAGCATGAGTACACGATTGCAATCGTTACGCACAACATGCAACAGGCTGCCCGTGTGTCTGACTATACCGCCTATATGTACCTTGGTAGCTTGGTCGAGTATGGTAAAACTGATGAAATATTTATTAAGCCTAAGCGCAAAGAAACAGAAGACTATATAACCGGCCGCTTCGGTTAATTGGAGACACTAAATGCCAGATAAACACTTATCATCACAATTTGATGCTGACCTCAATTCCCTTTCAAGCCGTTTGCTTGAAATGGGTGGATTGGTTGAGTCACAAATTGCTACAGCGATGCGTGCTTTTACGCAAATGGATATTGATACTTGCAACATCGTAATTGATAACGAAAAGCTAGTTAACGATCTTGAGATTCAGATTGATTTAGCCTGCACCGAAGTCATTGCACGTCGCCAACCTACGGCCCGTGATCTTCGTTTGGTGATGGCGGTGTCTAAAGCAATTACTAATTTAGAGCGTGCGGGTGATGAGGCGGAACGTGTTGCTAAGCGTACGAAGCGCTTAATTGAGTCCGGCTCCCCTCACAACATTAACGTTGCTGAAATTCGTTTATCTGGGCAAATGGCTATTAATTTATTGCGCCGTAGCTTAGATGCATTTGCCAGGCTGGATACGGTTGCAGCAGCAGAGGTTGTAGCTGAGGATCGTCAGATTGATGAAGAATTCAGAGGCTTCGTTCGTAAACTCATTACTTACATGTCTGAAGACCCACACACGATTGGTACCGGCCTAGATATGCTAACTATTGCTAAGGCAATCGAGCGTATTGGTGATCATGCTAAGAATATTGCCGAATTTGTAATTTATATTGCAAAAGGTTCTGATGTTCGTCACATTCCGCACGCAGATTTAGTGCGCGAAGCTACTAAAGAATAAATCGACCCATACAAATGACTCACCGCATACTAATAGTTGAAGATGAGCCATCGATTGCGGAGTTAATCGCAATTAATTTGACCCATGCTGGTTATGAGGTCGAACGTGCAATGCAAACTGATATTGCTCAAGGCATTCTGAAGGATCGCCTACCAAGTCTGATTATTATGGACTGGATGCTGCCTGGAAAGTCGGGTGTTCAGTTTGCTAAAGAGCTTAGGGCAAATGAGCGCACAAGAGGTTTACCTATTTTGATGCTGACGGCTAAAAGTGAAGAAGCTGATAAGGTAATGGGCCTAGATTCCGGGGCGGATGACTACGTCACCAAGCCTTTTTCGCCCAAAGAGTTAATTGCTCGCGTTAAAGCATTGTTGCGTAGACAGACTCCTACGGAAGATACTGGACCCCTTACGGTTGGTCCGTTACAGCTGGACCCAAGTTCCCACAGGGTCTTAGCAATTTGGCCTAATTCAGACCCTAAGCCAATCTCCCTAGGCCCCACTGAATATAGACTTTTGCAATATTTCATGGCCAACCCAGAGCGAGTGCATTCCCGAACAAGCCTGCTAGATAATGTTTGGGGTAACGAGGTTTATATTGAAGAGCGCACTGTGGATGTCCATATCAAGCGCTTGAGAGCCGCATTAAGTTCTGTAGATTGTGACCGCTTCATTGAGACGGTTCGGGGTAGCGGTTACCGCATCACTAAAATGCCAACCGAAGTCTAAAGCCGATTTTTCAGGCTTTTTATGGCCATTTCAAGGTCGCCCTTGAGATGGTCTAACATTGCAATATGATTTCCGCCTTAACACGCTTTTTCTTTCTTATTTGCCTCGCATTTATAGTCGCATTAATAGTCCTTTATAACTGGGGCGCACAATGGGCCATCTTCTCGGCGATTGCGCTACTTTCTATCCCTCTGGTGTACTCCTACATCAATCTAGCCCGCCTGGAAAAAAGTATTAAATCGGACTCACTGGAGAGCATGTCTTTACCTAGCGGCTTTTGGGAAGAAGTTTTATTTAGGTTGCAGCGATTAGTCAAAGCTTTGAAGCAAAAGATGCGAACTGTTGAGCAGCAGCATAATCGCTTTATTGAGGCTTTTCAGGCATCTCCTAATGGCATTTTGATGTTAGATGAAAACGATCAAATTGAATGGTGTAATGCGATTTCAGAACGTTTTTTTGGGCTGAATTTTAAGCGAGATGTAATGCAGCGAATTAACTTCCTGATTCGCCGTCCAGAGTTCATTCAATATATCAATAAGCGTAACTTTGATGAGCCTTTGCTTCTCGAAAGAATGGGGCCCAATAGCAGCCTGAGTCTCATGTTGCAATTATTTCCTTTCGGAAACCAGCGTCACTTATTACTAGTTCAAAACGTCACCGACCTACAAAAAGCAGATGCAATGCGCCGAGATTTCGTTGCTAACGTTTCGCATGAGATGAGAACGCCTATCACTGTACTCATGGGGTTTTTGGAGACAGTCCAAACCTTAGATCTTGAGAAGGGTCAACGTGATCAGTACTTTGACATGATGATGTCTCAAGCTCAGCGTATGAAAAGTTTGGTTGAAGATTTATTAACCCTTGCCAATTTAGAGGCTAATTCATTGCCTGCAGCGAGCAAAGCTATTAATCCTGAAATGTTGATGGCTTTAATTAGGAATGATGCTGAAGCGTTATCTCAAGGTAGACATAGTTTTAGTTTTGAAGTTCTCAATCAATGCTCCATATTGGGGGATGAAAGAGAAATACTCTCTGCATTTAGTAATTTAGTTTCAAATGCAATTCGTTATACCCCAGACATTGGTTCGATCAATGTGAAGTGGGATATTAATGCTGAAGGGTATGGAGAATTTTCTGTGACTGATACCGGTCCTGGTATCGCCTCTGAGCATCTCTCAAGACTCACTGAGCGTTTTTATCGTGTCGATAGAAGTCGTTCAAGGGATACAGGTGGAACAGGATTGGGTTTGGCAATCGTTAAACATATTGCCAGTCGTCATCAAGCTCAACTCATTATTGAAAGTACGCCGGGCAAGGGCAGCACTTTCATACTGCGCTTTCCAAAAGAGCGGATTGCGCCCTAAGATTTAATCTTTTTTCTTTTTCTTCTTCTTTTTAGACTCTTTAGGAAGTTTTTCAGTTTTGCCGCCGGCGTATAGGCACCAAACTTTGATTTCTTCAAAAAGCTCTACAAGATCCTCGTGAGGAAGACTTTTCAGGTCCACTAGGCCAATAGCACCACTTTCCTGTAGCTGTTTTACTGCATCTGCGTATCTATATTCACTCATGGCATTTAATTGTCATTGTTGGGATGACTAATGCTAGCAAAGTAATATGACAAAACCGCTTTTTTGACTGTTTAAGTGAGGTTTTAGTCGGGATCCCCCGAGATTTCGGAGCCTCTTTTGATGCCGCTGAGTTGAGCAACCAGCCTTTCCAGTGGTCCACCAAGGGCTAAAGTAACCAAAATAGCCCCTAAAGAGAGCCCTCCAAGGGCAAATTGCCCAGCTCCAAAGGCTGCCCCAATGAGGGCGCATGCCCAAAGGCTGGCGGCAGTAGTAAGGCCGTGGACTCTTTGAGACCGTTGCTCATAAATAATGACTCCGGCACCCAAAAATCCTAATCCAGTAATCAGACCCTGAAGGACGCGACTCACTGATTGAGCATCGTCTTGCACAAAGTCACTGATAAGCATTACGGCTGTTGCAGCACCAATGGCCACTAAAGAGTGTGTACGAATTCCAGCTGATTTATGGTGCAACCAGCGATTGAGCCCAAGAATAGCTCCGACTAATAAAGCTAAAGCCAGGCGAAGTGCAATGGTGCCGTAGAAATTCCAATCGAGCATGTCATTTCCTTATTGGATATGCATTGATGTTTCACTCAGTGTATCTCAGCCACATCATTTGGTCACAAAAGCGTCTTCACTTTGTCATTTGCCGCATGAATAATTGACTTGCAGTAGGCATCACATCTCTACAAGACAGAGTTGTGCATAAAAATCTTTCACCATAAGGATGCAACATGAAAAAATTGATATTACGTATGTGGCAAGCATGGAATGAAGCGAAAGCTGCTTATGTTAATCGTTATGCAAGACATCAACTAGGAAGTTAGTCATCACAGTGTCATGATCTGAGATTACATTGAATTGTCGGGGAGTATCCGGCCAAGATAAAGTGTATGTTTCCTTCACAACCCAGCACGTGCTGGGTTTTTTCTTGCCTAGGTGGTTAATAAAAGTGAAATATATAAAGCCTAGGATGTCGTTATTCATTATTTCTTAGAAGGAAAATATCATGAATCACCAACTCACTAAATATTTATCTGATGTATTTAGAAATGAAGTGCAAGAGAAATCCTTCACGGGGTTGAAAGAGCATGAATCTAAGGACGATTCCTTAAGAGATCCAAAAATAAATCATTTTCTACTGGATAGAAAATATACATTACGTCTTGACGAAATCATTTGAAATCTCTCGCTGATGACTCGACCCTATAACATTCTCTTTCTCTGCACGGGTAATTCAGCTCGTTCAATTTTAGGGGAGGCACTTGCCACCACCCTCAGTCATGGGCGCTTTATTGGATATTCTGCAGGCTCGCAGCCAAAATTATTTGTACATCCAATCGCATTAAAACTTGCAAGGGAGATGGGTTATCCGCTTGAATTGCTAAGAAGCAAAACATGGGATGAGTTTGGTCGACAAGATGCCCCTCACATGGATTTTATTATCACCGTTTGCGATTCTGCTGCTGGCGAAGAGTGCCCATATTGGCCTGGCCATCCTGCAACTGCTCATTGGGGGTTTATGGACCCAGCCGCGGTCGATGGCAGCGAGCATGATATGTGGGATGCTTTTAGAAAAGTTGAAATGGGTTTACGTAATCGCATTGAACTACTGATTGATCTCCCAGTAGAAAAGTTAGATCATTTGCAGATTAAAGATGAATTGCATGCTATTCATCATCGATTTAACTCGGAATAGCCCGTCCCAGCCTATAGCATTTCCCTAATTTGAGCCCATTATTTATATAGGCGTTAATATCGTTGGGTATACCCATTTGCTAGGTAACCCATGCCCTCCCAGAAGAAACCACAATATGCTGTTTTGAGATCGGTAGAGTCCTTTAGGGACCCGCGTCCAAGTATCAAGAGGCGTATGGCAGATGGCAAGGCATTACGCAAGGTGGTGAGTATTGCAGACCAAGGGATATATACACCCCCTAAAAATCGCATTGATCCTATACAAATATTAGAGGCGCAAGCCAAACAACGTATCGAATCTTTGATTCCGATTCGTTATGAACGCATGTTGCAATCTCCTTTTGCTTTTTATCGTGGCGGTGCCGCCATCATGGCGCAAGACCTCGCTAATCAGCCGACCACCAATATTACTGTCCAGCTTTGTGGTGATATGCACGTATCCAATTTTGGATTATTTGGTACCGCTGAGCACCGCTTAGTATTTGGTATTAATGATTTTGATGAGACTTTGCCAGGAAGCTGGGAGTGGGATATCAAACGTTTGGTTGCCAGTGCGTTAATTGCCTCAGATAGCATGGGTGGCGATAAAGCATTGGGTAAAAAATTGGTTTATCAGATTACATCTGAATATCAAAAGCGTATTGAGCAATACGCAAAAATGCCTTATTTAGATTTGGCGCAGGAGTTTATCGGCGAAAAAGATATTCGCAAGCACTTTAGTAAAGAGCATCAGAGGAAATTAGATGTTTATTTAAAGGAAACTAAAGGGCAAGGCAATATTCAAGTACTGGAGAGCTTGACGACCTTGGTGGGTAAGAATCGAAAAATCATTAACAGACCTCCTTTGATTGAGCATTTTAAAAAGGATGCCTACGGCACTCCCTTATTGCCATTGATTGATAAAGCATTATTGAATTACGCCAGCACTTTGCTGGCTGATAGGCAAATACTATTTCAGCGCTATTCCTTAAAAGATTTTGCCCGAAAGGTTGTGGGGGTTGGTAGCGTCGGAACCAATTGCATGGTTTTATATTTCGAGGGTGATAGTGGGCAGGATCCTTTATTTCTTCAATATAAGGAAGCCCAGCGATCTGTCTTAAGTCCATACCTTGGTGAATCTATCTATCGTGACATGGGGCAGAGAGTGGTAGCGGGTCAACGTTTATTGCAGGGTGCGCCCGATATCTTTTTAAACTACGGGGCAGTTCAATACGATATTAATAAAAGCCAGGGCTTCTACCTGCGCCAATTACGAGACATGAAGGGTGGCATCGGAGTTGGCAGCGGTGGAGTGACTTTAAAAACATTTCCGGACTATGCAAAGTTATTTGGCTGGGCCCTGGCATTAGGTCATGCTCGTTCCGGTGATGCTGCCATGATTGCAGGATATTGCGGCCAATCTGATGGGTTAAATGAGGCTTTATATGCATTTGCAAAGTCTTATGCAAAGCAGAATATGAAAGATTATGAGCAGTTTTGTAAAGCCGTCAAATCTGGAAAATTGAAAGCAGCAAAGAAAAAAACAGCTTTGTAAGACATGTAATATCAAGGGTCATCAGAATGTCATGATTTTGGAAGATATTGTAATCTGCCTAAACCTTTTGATTATTTTTACTTCATGACAAGCCTCCATTCTTTTAAATCGTTAGCTCTGATTCTGCTGGTATCAATTACTGGCTTTGCGCATGCTGCAGCTATCTATCCAATCGATCAAGCGAGTATTTTGGCGGGTTCAAAATTCGATATCAAGATTGAGTTCAATCAGGTTGCTAGCCCTAGCGATGTCATCATTGAATTAAATGGATTCCCAATTAATAAATTAGTCTCCAGTAAATCTGAATTTATCTCAGATGAAAATGGCAAAGGTAGTGCGGTAATTTATCGGGATGTGCAGTTGGCAAAGGCAGGCAAGTACGAGCTGGTGGCGCGTACTGCGCAAGAAAAGTTAAAAGTGACTTGGGATGTTTACTTTAGCGGTCCGCGAAAAGTAAAGAACGTGATCTTATTTATTGGTGATGGGATGACGATTGCCAATCGAACCGCTGCCCGCGTTTTATCAAAAGGTATCAACGAAGGAAAATACCAGGGTAGATTGGCTTTTGATAATATGCCTAATACTGCAATGATTGGAACCTCTGGCTCAGATTCTTTAATCACTGATTCTGCTAACTCCATGAGCGCATACACCACTGGGCATAAGACTGCTGTTAATGCAATGGGTGTCTATGTATCTCGTGCTAGTGATAACTTATCGCATCCTAAAGTAGAAACTATTTCTGAACTTATAAAGCGCAATACCAAAATGTCAGTTGGTATCGTTTCAGACGCAGAATTGCAGGATGCTACTCCTGGAGCAATGGTTGCGCATACACGCCGTCGAGCTGACAAGCAGTACATTGCCGATCAACTCCTGAAAAGTGGCGCAGAAGTCATTCTTGGTGGTGGGTCGGCTTATTTTTATCCGCAATCGATTAAGGGTTCAAAACGTAAAGACGATATGAATTTAGTGGATACATTTAAAGCTGATGGATATCAGCTCGCTTTTACAAAGCAAGAGTTGGTAGCTGCCGCTGAAAATAAGAGCACTAAAAAGTTGTTTGGTGTTTTTCATCCAGACAATATGGATGGGTCCTTGGATCGTCTCTTTCTCAAAAAGAATACTGTTGCTCTATACCCAAATCAGCCTGATCTCACTGAGATGACTCAGTCTGCAATTGAAGTGTTATCTCGAAACCCTAATGGATTTTTCTTGATGGTTGAGGCTGCTTTAATTGACAAGTTCAACCATCCACTTGATTGGGAGAGAGCGGCATTTGACACCATCATGCTAAGTAATGCAGTGCAAATAGCCAAAGACTTTGCGAAAAAGAATCCAGATACATTAATAATTGTGACGCCTGATCACACTCATAGCGGCTCTATCAGCGGGGTAGTGCATGATGATAAGCCTGGGCCACTACGTGAAAAAGTGGGCGTCTATGCAGCTGCCGGATACCCTAATTATCCTAAGGCTGATGTGCAAGGGTACCCAAGTAAAATTGATGTTTCTAAGCGCCTCGCATTCTTTTATGGCAACTATCCGGATCACTACGAGACTTTGCACCCAAAGCTGGATGGTACGTTTGTGCCTGCAGTAAAAGATGATTCTGGAAAATTTGTGGCGAATCCTAAATATATTCAATTGCAGGAAGATGCAATTCATGTGGGTGGAAACTTGCCATCACATCAGGAGGTAGGAGTGCATACTGCCGATGATGCCGTGTTAAATGCAATCGGCCCTGGATCAGAGAAGTTTAAAGGTTTCATGGATAACACTGAGGTATTTAAGGTGATGGTAGAGTCATTGGGTCTTAGCTCAAAACAATAAATCGCTCTATGGAATTTACGAACAACATTAACTATGTATCGTTAGCCGATACTGCAATCAGCCTAACGGCTGCATTTTTCTTTGGTGGATTAATTGGGCTAGAGCGTCAATATCGCCAACGAACTGCAGGTTTAAGAACGAATATTTTGGTGGCTATCGGGGCGGCGATCTTTGTGGATGCGGCCAATAGACTTACCGGTCATGAAGGTGCCGTCCATGTCATGGCCTATGTGGTTTCGGGTATCGGCTTTCTGGGGGCGGGCGTTATCATGCGCGAAGAGGGGAATGTCCGAGGGATAAATACGGCAGCTACTTTATGGGCCTCCGGTGCGGTAGGCGCTTGTGCTGGCGCCGACTTGATTTTGGAAGCTGGGTTGGCAACCATATTCGTATTAGCGGCCAATACTCTTTTGCGACCTGTGGTGACCTTTATTAACCGCCAACCTCTAGACACCATCTCCGTTGAAGTGACAAACTCGGTTTACATCATTACCCCAAAGCATGCGCAAAAACAGGCGCTAAAGCAATTCATAAAGACTTTAGAGGGGGCAGGTTATCAAACGCAAGATGTTGAAGTGCATCAATTTGGCAGCGATGACGTCGAAATTCAGGCGGTATTAACTGCCTCAGCCGTAGATGGGGATGAAATGGATCGACTAATTGCAAAAATTGCTGATCAAGAGTTTGTATCCCAGGCCTTCTGGAGCCCAAGCACAACAGATTAATGGTCTTTGGTTCAATTGAATTTGACACACTATTGACACAATCTTGCTTCAATATTTGATTGTGAATAAGACTATCCAATATCCGCAAGCTACTGTGACTTGCCCTCATTGCCAGACCTCAGAGATCATTACTTCCGAAGAGGGTGCCCAGCATTTTTATCGTTGCAGATCATGCAGTGCAATTTTGAAGCCTAAATCAGGGGATTGCTGTATTTTATGCAGCTTTGGTAACCGCGATTGTTCTAGTTCAGAGCAAAATTTAGCAGCTTAGACCAAGGTTCCGCGCCCTATATACAGGGCATTGCTGTGCATTTCATGAATATGTCATTGTTTTTACATAAAATAGACATAATTAGCGCAGCAATCAATATTGAGGAACATTTTGGCAATTAATCCCGTAGATCCTTTAATAAACTCCGCAGAGCTTGTTGCTGCTGTCGATTTAGGATCCAATAGCTTTCGTATGTTAGTCGCTCAGGCGGTAAATACCACCTCGGGTACCCAATTGCGCCCCATAGATACTCTCCGCGAAACAGTTCGTTTGGCAGCCGGCCTGACGGAAAATAAGTTACTTGGCAACGATGCCTACCAGCGCGGCTTAGTTGCTATTAGGCGATTTGGAGAGCGAATTAGGGGGTTTGATCCTTCTAATGTTCGAGCAGTTGCTACCAATACTTTGCGGGTTGCAAAAAATGCCCCGCAATTTGTGGAGGATGCACAGGCGGCATTGGGATTTCCGATTGAAGTGATTGCGGGTGTCGAAGAGGCGCGCCTGATTTATATCGGAGCTGCGCATGAGGTTCAGGCTGTTCAGGGCAATAGATTGGTCATCGATATTGGTGGAGGTTCAACCGAATTTATTATTGGCAAGGGCTATGAGCCAAAGTTAATGGAGAGTCTTTATATTGGCTGTGTATCACATAGTCTGCGTTTTTTCCCTAAAGGGAATATCGATGCGCATGCCTTTAAAGAGGCTGAGTTGGCAGCTCGTCGTGAAATACAAGTCATTTCAGGCGCTTATTTAAAAAGCGGCTGGAAGCAAGTCATTGGATCCTCTGGAACTGCCAGGGCTTTAGCAGATCTAATTGCGACTAATAATTTCAATAGACATGATGATGGTTTAACCATGGGTCGCGTCAATGGCACAAGCGGACTTATCACTCGCGAAGGCTTGAAGAATCTTAAAAAGCATCTCCTGAAGTATGAACATGTAAATCAAGTTGAGCTTGAGGGATTGAAGGATGATAGAAGAGCCGTATGGCCCGGAGGTTTAGCGATTATGCTGGCCGCCTTCGATGAATTAGGTATTGAAGAAATGGAAGTGACAGATGCCGCTTTACGAAGTGGTGTTTTATATGACTTACTTGGCCGTTCTCAACATCATGACATGCGCTATGTCACTGTAGAGCAATTTATGCAACGATATGCAGTTGATCGTGAGCAAGCAGACAGAGTAGGTAAGTTAGCAGCAGATTTTCTCCAGCAATTACCTAAACCTCAATCTGAAAGTAGGGCTGATAATGTTGCACTATTACAGTGGGCCGCTAATCTCCATGAGATTGGATTGTCAATCTCCCATAACGGGTATCACAAGCACTCTGCCTATATAGCGGGTAATGCAGATATGCCTGGATTCTCTAAGAACGACCAGGCAAGGCTTGCTGCGCTATTGATCGGTCATACCGGTAAGCTTGGCAAGTTAGCCAATAATCACGGCTTTGAAGACTGGCGCATGCTTTTTTGTTTACGCTTGGCTCAAGTACTCTGCCGTGGACGTAGTGATATCAGCCTCCCTAAAGTAAAAGTTTCTGAGCATGATGGCTCGTATTTGGTAAGTCTGTCAAAAGAGTGGGCTGATGAACACCCTTTGACAGAATTTAGTCTTTTAAAAGAGGCTGCAGAGTGGGAGAGAGTTGGTCGTTCTTATCAAGTGAGCTTTAAGTAAGCTTTTCATTAGGCAGTAAAAAGCCACTTCGATTTGAAGTGGCTTTTTGTTTAACTCATGCTACGCTGAATTTATAAGCCTAAGAAGTGCTTCGCATATCGTGGGTTGATTTCAGAAAGTCGCAGCATTGTTAATAGATCAGCGGTATTAAAGTCTGGATCCCAAGCAGGGGCACTGCAAATTTTAGCGCCAAGCTTGAGGTAACCCTTAATCAAAGGAGGAGGCTGTACATCCAAGCCACCATTAAGCTTATCTAAAGGCAAAGGCAAGCGTGGAAAGGCGTGGAACTCTGTAGGCGCCATTTGATCATTGCCGAGTGAGTTATAAAGGCTCGCTGCAAAGTGTCCGCCATCAGCCATGGGGATGCTGGCGCATCCCAACATAATTTCGTAGCCATTCTTTTGCATGTACTGAGCCAAGCCACTCCATAGGGCCATAATCACGGCGCCGGAGCGGTAGTCTTGATGAACACAGGATCTTCCTAGCTCAACTAATTTAGGGCGTAGGTGATTGATGCGAGATAAGTCAAACTCAGAATCAGAATAGAGACGTCCTATTTCTTGGGCCTTATGTGGTGGCAGGACGCGGTAGGTGCCTACGACCTTTAGAGTATCTTGATCACGAATTAATAGATGGTCGCAATAAGTATCAAATTCATCAACATCGAGACCTTCTGCATTCATCGCCAGGTTCGCTCCCATCTCTTCGGCAAATACTTTGTAGCGTAATCTTTGCGCCTCTTTAATTTCACCTAGAGTACTTGCCCAAACAATCTGAAATGCAGGTTTTTTAGGCTTATCAAGCTGTACCGGAGGGGTTATTATCGGCTCTCTGAGTTCAGCCCTTGTCTTGGTAACAAACTTCTTTCCAAATAGTTTCTTAGCAATTTTTTTAGAAAGTTTTGTGAATGCATTGGGCTTTTTTCTTTTGAGCGCTTTAATTTTCTTAGGGGCGAAAATCTCAAATGAGCCGATTGGGTTGGGAATATCAGACATGGCTGGCCTTATTAATTAAATAGTTGGGTAGATAGCTCATTTAGAGACTAAGAATCAAAGGACTGCAGACCGCAATCCAGAGTAGCGCTGCCACAACGAGGGCAAGCATGACGGCGGCGCTACCAAAATCTTTTGCGCGCTTGGAAAGATCGTGGTGCTCAAAAGAAATTCGATCTATCGCCGCCTCTACACTGGAATTCAGTAGTTCAATGACGAGCACCATTACCAGAGAAGAGACTAGAAGCGACTTTTCTAAAAGCGATATTGGTAATGCAAATGCAATGGGCGTTAGTAATACAAGCAGGGTAAGCTCTTGTCGAAAAGCGCTTTCTTCTCGGAAGGCGTATACCAATCCGCACCATGAGTTCTTAGCAGCATGCCATGCTCTAGTGAGACCTCGGTTGCCCTTGTGTGGGTTTTGGTCAACGTGGTAAGGGAAGTTCACAAATAACTTTCTTTAAGCTAATGCAGTGACGTGAACTTCTGGCGTTGGTACAGGCTTCAGATGCTGTGCAAATTGTTCGGAAGCCGCACGCCATGAAAATTTCTCAGCATGGGCACGTGCTACCTCACGTGGAATCTTGAGTGCCTGCATGCAAGCCTCTCGTAGATCTTCATTCATTGCACCTGAATTTGAATTTCCTAGTACATCGATAGGACCCGTGACTGGATAAGCTGCCACAGGCGTACCGCATGCCATTGCTTCTAATAAAACTAGACCAAACGTGTCGGTCTTACTTGGAAATACAAACACATCTGCAGCTGCATACACTTTTGCCAGCTCATGTTGCTGTAAGACGCCTAGATAGTTCACTTCTGGATATTTTTCCTTTATTCCAGCCAGAGCTGGTCCGTCTCCTACCACCCACTTCGAACCTGGTAAATCAATTTCTAAAAATGCATTGATATTTTTTTCAACAGCTACACGCCCTACATATAAGAAGATTGGGTGAGCGGTATTAAGAGCCTTTGAATCCTGCATCTTAAAAATGTCGAGATCCACACCACGTGACCACAGAACTACATTCTTGAGTCCAAATTTTTCGAGATCGTCTTTAACCACAATGGTTGGTGCCATGACTGCCATAGATGGACCATGAAACCAACGAATAAATGCATAGGTAATGCTTAAAGGGATTCCGGTACGTGCCTTGACGTATTCAGGGAAGCGGGTGTGATATGCGGTAGAAAAGGGGAGGTGATTTTTTACTGCATAGGCGCGAGCAGATAATCCTAATGGACCTTCGGTGGCGATATGCATGGCATCAGGTGCAAACTCTTTAATTCGACGTGCTACCTCTTTTCCCGGGAAAAGGGATAAGGCGATATCAGGATAGGTTGGGCACGGAATTGATTTAAAACCAGTGGGGGTGATCATCTCTACTTCATGACCCATGGCAATTAATTCTGCACGGGTTTGCTTAAGGGTGCGGACAACACCGTTCACTTGTGGATCCCATGCATCAGTAATGATCATAATTTTCATAGCGCAGCCTCTTTAATAATTGATTCAATAGCGGGTGGAAGGGAAGTTTGAATGACTTCAACTGGCTCGCCTTTGATGTGCGTCCAGTAAATGATTTTGAGTTCACCAGTTTGTGTCTCAACCAGGGCGGTAAGGCTTTCAACCCAATCACCATCGTTGCAATACAACAAGCCATCGATCTCACGGATTTCTGCTTTGTGAATATGGCCACAAACAACCCCATCACAGCCTCTTAGACGTGCTTCTCTGGCCATAATGTGTTCAAAGTCTGCGATGTAGCTAACTGCGTTTTTCACCTGGTGCTTGAGGTATTGGGATAGAGACCAATATTGCAAGCCCATCTTGGCGCGGAGCATATTGAAGTAGCGGTTTACGTAAAGAATGAATGAATACATAGTGTCGCCAACATAGGCAAGCCACTTGGCGTATTGCATCACTCCATCAAATTGATCGCCATGGGTTACCCATAGCTTTCTACCATCCACGGTTGTATGGATTACCTCTTCAACTACCTTGACATCACCAAACGAAAGCCCAAAAAATTGTCTGGCGCTTTCGTCATGATTTCCGGGAACGTATATAACCTCACTGCCTTTGCGTGCCTTACGCAGGAGTTTTTGTACTACGTCATTGTGTGATTGAGGCCAATAGAAAGACTTCTTAAGTCTCCAGCCATCAATAATGTCGCCTACCAGATAGAATTTCTCTGCTTCATTGTGTTTTAAGAAATCTAGAAGGTAGTTTGCCTGACACCCCGATGTTCCCAGGTGTACATCTGAAATCCAGATAGCTTTGTAATGCATCATGAAACAGTATTAAGCCAACAGAGTGTGAAAGCAGCATGACAGTTCTGAGGCAGTTTTATGACGATGCAATTATTTTTGGAATTTGATTTATATTGCTAGTCCATATGAGCAAGAAACATTCCTCAAATCAATCGCGAAATACATCAGTAGCTTGGTGTTGGTTTCTGGTATGGGCTCACGTGATCGCTGGCTTAGCTACATTGGCTTTTAAGTTTCCCTTTGCAGATCCACAAAGAAAAGATAAGCTGATTCAGGCTTGGTCAAAAAGATTACTAAATATTTTTGGCATTGAGCTAAGGTTAAAAAATCAATCGATTCTTCCAAATACCCCATTCCTACTTGCTTCGAACCATATCTCTTGGATGGATATCCATGTAATTAATGCTTTTAACCCTATTTGTTTTGTTGCAAAGTCAGACGTAGAGGGGTGGCCGATTTTTGGCTGGATGGCAAAGCAATTAGGTACCGTGTTTATTAAGCGAGACAATGCTCGCCATGGGAAGAAAGTTGCGGAAGATGTAAGCAAAGTTCTTGCATCTCATTCTGTCTGCATTTTTCCTGAAGGCACCTCCACGCCAGGGGAGACCGTGTTGCCATTCAGGCCAAATTTATTTGAATCTGCTGTGATTGCTGGCGTCCCCGTCTATTCCTTAGCAATCTCCTATTGGTCATCAGCGTCTGGCGAAAGAAGCGATGTGGCAGCCTTTGTTGGGGAGATGGGACTGCTTGAATCTATGGCTAAGATATTGAATGATCGTCAATTAATCGTTGAATTAACCTTTTTACCTCCCTCTGGAGGGCATCCAGAAGCATCTAGAGATCGCAAGTGGCTTGCCTTGCATAGCCAGGAGGCTATTTCTGATCATTTAAAGGCTGAACTGCGCTTGATGTAATAAATATGTCATCATTTCTCACTATAAAGAGTGCACTAAAGGGAGTGGAAGCTAATGACATCAAAGCATAAAGAGATGGCCGAGTGGTATCGCCGTGCTCAAGAAGAGATTCTTGACAGCATGGATGAAGAGCTTGAAATGGAGCTTGATGATGATCGCCTATCGCCTGATGGTAGTATAAGTTCCCAAATCCCCCGCAATGTTTACTTCAAAGAGCTTTTTAGACTTCAGGGCGAGCTGGTAAAGCTACAAGATTGGGTGGTGGCTAATAAGCTCAAGGTTGCAGTTCTATTTGAAGGTCGTGATTCTGCGGGTAAGGGTGGCGCCATCAAACGCATTACCCAGCGTCTTAATCCACGCGTTTGCAAAGTAGTTGCTTTACCAGCACCCAACGAACGTGAAAAGACGCAGTGGTATTTCCAGAGATATATTTCCCATCTGCCCGCAGGCGGTGAGATCGTTCTATTCGATCGCAGTTGGTACAACCGTGCTGGTGTTGAGAGAGTGATGGGGTTTTGTACTGATTACGAATACGAGGAGTTTTTAAGAACCGTTCCTGATCTTGAGCGAATGATGATTAGCTCCGGCATTATCTTGATTAAATACTGGTTTTCTATTTCTGATGATGAACAGTACAACCGCTTCATGATGCGTATTCATGATCCATTAAAGCAGTGGAAATTGAGTCCAATGGATTTAGAGGCTAGAAGGCTTTGGGAGGCTTATACCAAGGCAAAAGAAACCATGCTTGAGCGTACGCATATTCCAGAGGCGCCATGGTGGGTTGTAGCCGCCAATGACAAGAAAAAGGCGCGCTTAAACTGTATAACGCACCTGCTAAGTCAGATTCCTTATCAAGAAATTGATCATCCTCTGATTACATTGCCTGCACGCGTACACAATCCAGATTATTTAAGGGGCCCAGTACCTCCTGAAATGTACGTGCCTGAAGTCTTCTGAAGAATTTTATTTTTCAAGTTTAGATAAATCGCCATTCCATTTAATGACGACATCTCTATCCGTCTTCAGTAGTGTCTTATCTTTTCCTGGGTAGGACACTCTAGAGAGTAAATCTCGAATTAAATTTAAGTGCGCCAGCTTCTTGTCGTTAGCCTTTACAATTGTCCAAGGAGCATCTTTAGGGCTGGCTCTCTTCAGCATTTCATTTCTACATTTACTGTAGGCATTCCAATTTTTCTGCGCTTGCTGATCAATGGGGCTGATCTTCCACTGCTTTAGAGGATCATTTTCCCTATCTTTAAGACGCAAAGCCTGCTCTTTCTTGGAGATATCTAAATAGTATTTCAGGATAGTGATGTCTGAGCGCGCTAGAATGGATTCAAAGTCATTTACGGTTTCCATGAAATTAACGTATTGGGCTTTTGTGCAGAAATTCATAACGCGCTCAACTCCAGCTCGGTTGTACCAACTGCGGTTGAATAGAACAAACTCACCTTGTTTGGGTAGTTGCGCCACATACCTCTGAAAGTACCACTCCGCAGATTCAATATCTGATGGTTTGCCAAGCGCAACAATACGCGTTTCACGTGGGCTTAGATGTTCTGTGATGGCTTTAATGGTTCCATCTTTGCCTGCTGTATCTCTACCCTCTAATATGACTAGGATCTGATCACCATTTTTGATTAGGCTGTTTTGCAGCTTCACCAACTCAATTTGCAATTTGCGAAGTTTAGAGTCGTAACTAGAATCCTCCAACTTTTCTTTGTTTTCATGACCCATTAATTTGCTTCGCTATTAGCTACAGGCTGTTTAGCAGCAGCTCTTGTAGCTGGCGCTTTTTTAGTAGGGGTCTTCTTTGCTGCGACTTTCTTTACTGCAGCCTTCTTAGTAGGTGCTTTTTTGGCTGCCGCTGATTTCTTGACAGGAGTCTTTTTATCAGCCACCTTTTTCTCCAACTTATCCAAAGCTTTTGCTAGCTTATCAATAAGTTTTTCTCTATCAGACTCTAGTTTATCGAGCTTTTTTAAAAGTTGCTTCACTAGTTTCTTTTGGCTCATATTTTTCCTGTAATTATTTATGGACTATTAGTAAATCTTCACTATTAGGTTCATCCTACGTTTTAAATCTATCAATTTCAAGCAAATATGACAGTTTTATGACAGTTCTCTAATCTTTGCTTTGGCGTGACCTAGAATAGGCTTACTTTTTAAACCTTTAGGCATTCTTTAAAATGAAACGTCATTACATAGCCTTCCTTCTTGGCCTCCTATTGTCAGCTTGCTCCACCCCTCATAGTGAATTCGGCATCTATCAACAATCCGATGGAACGATTGGAGTGCATGCGCCCAAGACTGCCAAAGAGACAGAGGCACAGGAAGCTGCTCTTGTAGAGTGCAAGAAGCAGGGCAAAAGAACGGTGACGATTCTAGAAAGCAGAAAAACGGTCAATGACCGTTTTCCAATAACTTACATCTACCTTTGCAGATAGTGGCGGATAGTTAGTCCGCCATCAGCAGTCGATCAATTAGCTAAGAAGCCACTTCTTAATGGACTTATTCACACACATAGCATCTAAAGCAAGACCAAAGAACTCGGAACCATTGGTAACCATGCTTTCGATTGCTTCCACTTTGCCTGACTTAATGCCGCGCAAATAGGTTGCAGCACGATAGCGCAAGAAATGCTCTGTTTCGCCTTCCTCGTTCTCGGTAGAGCAGAGCTCTAGGCTGCCATAGCGAGTTTCTGGGTTGATATTCAGAATAGCTAGGCTTACAGCGCCGACCAATTTCTCGGGAACCGGAATAGGTACATAAGAGTAGAGGGAGATCATCATTTCTTCTTCGTCTACTTCGATGATGTGATCAATATCCAATACGTCTTTTTCAGTTAATTCAGTTTCACCAGAGTCGCCACCGCCAAAAGTAGACTCAAACTGCAGCATTGCAGTATTGCTTCCTTTGGAGATCTCAATCATGTCAGGGTAGCCAAGCAAGCCTTTCCACCAGTACATTAATGAGAAGGTGCATGGTTTGACTTCAACCAAACCCTTTTTCGTAGACTTCGCAAAATACAAGCCGTAAAACTCATCATCTTGCTCTAGACCGTATTGATCTACCTTAGGTGCTTTAGATGAAGATTGTTTTATTACTTTCTTGGCAACTTTTTTTGCTGCCGACTTTTTAGCTGCAGGTTTCTTAGCAGCGACTTTCTTCGCTGCTGGTTTTTTCACTACCTTTTTCACTGTCTTTTTGGCTGCTACTTTTTTAGCGGCAACTTTCTTGACAGCTTTTTTTGCAGGGGCTTTTGTTACCACCTTGGTAGCTACTTTCTTTTTTACTGGAGACTTCTTTGTAGCCATGGTCTATTACCCTTCTTTTGGTAGTTATTGTGCTTAATGCACTAGCTGATATTACTGCAATTTCCATAGGGAATTCGCCTTTCCTATATGGGGTTTTTCCTCCAAATTACAAGGAGAGGGGGTAAAGTAAAAAGATGGCAATAAGCATTGTTCTTGGAATGTAGGATTGCTAAACTAATCTCAAGCAGTTTTCTACAACCCTTATTTCAAGAGGATCTATGTTTCCTGAATATCGTGAACTCATTACCAAGTTGAAAACGTCAGATCGTCACTTCCTGCATTTATTTGATAAGCACAATAATTTGGACCAGAAGATCCAAAGAATGGAGGCTCATACAGAGCCAAGCACCCAAGAAGAGATTGAGATTTTGAAGAAGGAAAAGCTTTTGTTAAAAGATCAGATTTACGCAGTCCTTAAAAAAGCGAGCGCTTAAGTCATTTCTGCTGAAAAAGCCTATATTGAAGCTGGATCTAGGCTTTCTTCAAGAAGCAGGCTTTGAGGAGCATATTGCCGGCTTCTGTTTTGCAATCCACCTCGTGGTCGCCGGAGACTAAGCGAATACCTTTGATTTTGGTGCCCACCTTGAGGGTTGTAGATGAGCCCTTAACCTTTAAGTCTTTAATGAGGGTTACCGTATCGCCATCTGCCAATAGATTGCCATTTGCGTCTTTAACGATCAATCCCGCTTCTATTTCTTCTGCGGCAGCAGCCACAGGCCATTCATGGCCGCACTGGGCGCAAACGTAATTCTCCCCATCGGGGTAGGTCATATCTTCCTGGCAGGCAGGGCACTTAGGCAAATTATCTGTACTCATAGGCGTATTTTAGTCCAGGGGTGGTTGGGGGCAGTTGAGGCAGTTGATTGCCTGTATCGCTTTAGAATGGTTGGGTGAACAAAGTCCTGAAGATTTCCTTAATTGCTTTTATAGCTTTCCTTGCTATAGCGGGGTTGGGCGCTTGGTATGCAGCTTCTTTTATTAATCCGACGCAATTAACTAAGCTTCTCAGTTCATCGGTGAAGGATGCTACGGGTCGAGAGCTCAAGATTGCTGGACCAGTTAGCCTCAATCTTTTCCCATCCATTAGCGTGAAGGCCGAACAGGTTTCTTTGAGTAATACCTCATGGGCAAGCAACCCCAACATGTTGACACTCAAGCAAATTGAGTTGGATATTAGGTTATTCCCACTACTCAAGGGTAGTGTTGAAATTAGCAGAATAGGCGTTACAGGTTTAGAGGCTAACCTACAAACTAATAAGAGTGGAGAGGGTAACTGGAATTTCACCCCGCCAGTCTTGACTACCAGTGGTACATCAACCCAAACCCCAAGCGATACAGCAAGCAACGATTCTGTGGATAACACATTTGTTTCTATTAAGACGCTGGACATTGCTGATGCCATCATCCGGTATCAAGACGGCAGTCAGGCTGCAAAAGTCATTCGCCTCCCGCGGCTAACTTTGGGTAGTAGAGATGGAAGATCGACTATTCTGTTGGATGTTCAGTACGAAAAATATAGCTTGAATCTAAAAGGTTCAACGGGTTCCTTGCGTAATGCTTACTTTGCTTGGGATCAGTCTCCTGTAAGCATGGATCTGGATTTGGATCTCACCTTAAATGGGAAAACGCTTGCTATTAAGGGTGACATTGACAAGAGGCCTCAGGTTTTACCAACATTTAATATTCAGTTAAATTCCAAATCCTTTGATTTGACTCCATTGGCTGGGTCTGCCGCCATTGCTGGCAAGGCTGGAAACGCTTCACCTGCAACTCCCCATAAACCTCAAGGTAATTATTTCTTCTCAGACGAGAAATTGCCTTTCGATTTGCTGCCTTTGGCAGATGGAGCAATCAACATCAATATTGCTGAACTGGGTATTCCAGGGCAAGCTCCATTCACAAACTTTAAAACAACAATGCAATTTAAGAAAAACAATATTGATGCAAATGATTTAAGTTTCAATATTGGCAAGGGAAGTGCGCAGGCACAAATTTTTGTTGCTGGTTTTGATGGGCCAGCTCCAAAAGTAGCTATCAAGGGGCTTGCTAAAAACTTTAGCTTGGAGCAGATAGTTGCAAGTGCTGATTCAAGCGCTAAAGTTTCTGGGGGCGCCACTCACATAGCTTGGAACCTTCAAGGTAGCGGAGTAAGTCCACATCAATTGGTCAGTCGCGCTAATGGCGCAATCCAAATTTCAGTTGGGCAGGGAAAATTAGATTCGAAGTTTATTAATAAGGGCGGGGACTTTGTTGTTTCAGTTTTTGATGCAATCAATCCAATGCGAAAAAAAACGAATCAAACTATTTTGGAATGTGCCGTTGCTTATTTGCCCATAAATAACGGCATGATTAATATTCGAGATTCAGTTGGCGCGGAAACAGACCGCTTGGACATTACGCTATCAGGATCAGTTAACCTCGCTAATGAAGCGTTGAATATCAGCATTAATCCAAGAGAAAAATCTGGCCTTACAACTGGCTTGGATCTTGGGGGCTTGGTAAAGATTGAAGGCACTCTGCAAAATCCAAAAGCGGGGGTCAACAAAGAAGGGGTGGTAAATAGTGCCGTTTCGATTGGACTAGGCTTTTTGACTGGCGGTATTAGTATTGCTGCCGAGAATGCTAAATCTTTGGCGACCAAGTCGCAGCCTTGTAAAACGGCGCTGCATTCTTGGTCGGATATCTATTCAGCGAGCAAATAAGAGAAACGAAGCTCGGGATATTTCTTAGAAAACTAAACCACTAACAAAGAGGCTGAATAAAGAAATAAAGATGCTGGCAAAAAACGCAGTCCAGAAGCTGGAAATCGTAAAGCCGCTCACTACTGCAGAGACAAGCATCAACACTAAAGCATTAATCACGAGCAGGAAGAGGCCCATCGTGACTACGGTTAGCGGAAGTGTGAAAAGAACTAATAATGGCTTAACAATTGCGTTGGCAAAGCCCAGAAGCAGAGCGGCAATGATTAAAGAGCCACCATCTGCAAAGCGTAAGCCACTAAAAATGTAGCTAGCAACCCAAAGGGATAAAGAAGTTAAGCCCCACTGGACTAAAAATAGCGTTAAGTTGCTCACGGAGGATTCCTTTGTCGATGTTGTATGGGTGTTTGTGCCTAATAGCTATATTAGCAGTTGATTAATAGTGCGGAGGAATTTCATCCTTTAAGCTACCACCTCCGCCACCACCACTGCTAGCCTGCTCTTTGATGGCTTTGAGTTCGCGATACAGAAATTCAATTTGCTGCTGTTGTTTATAAACTGTCTCATTGAGTTTCTCGATGAGATCTTCGGTAAAGCTCAGTTTGATTTCGAGATTGGTGATGCGTTCTTCGGACATGTGTATGTGACTTTCTTATTCGGAGATGAGTTCAAAGCGACCATCTTCCATTTCTGTTTTAGGTCTAATCCAGAAATCATGAGATTGCATTGATTCATAAACATAAGCAGGCTCGAGGGTAGCCTCTACATTTGCAAGAAAGACAACTCTATAAAAGCCACCGGTCTTGATATGCCTGAGTTTGCTACCTGGTTTAAATAGGCCATCATCGGGGTCAGCCATTTTTGGTTTGCTCATGTAAATAATGCACTTTCTCGGTATGATCTAGCGATGGCAAATTCCATCCCATACTCCATTCTAGATATATCTCCGATTCCGCAGGGCTTTACTGCCGCTGACGCGCTTCGAAACTCGCTGGATGTGGCACAACACGCTGAAAAATGGGGTTATACCCGCTACTGGGTTGCAGAACATCACAACATGACTGGTAATGCGAGTTCAGCAACTGCGGTTCTCGTTGGCTATATCGCTGGTGGCACTAAGCACATTCGTGTGGGTTCTGGTGGGGTGATGCTGCCTAATCATGCCCCGCTAGTAATTGCTGAGCAATTTGGCACGCTTGAGTCTTTGTATCCAGGAAGGATTGAACTTGGCTTGGGTAGGGCGCCTGGAACCGACCAAATGACTGCTAGAGCATTGAGACGAGATTTATTGGGCAGCGATGATCGCTTTCCGCAAGACGTTCGAGAGCTTCAGTATTACTTTGGCCCGCTGCAAGAGGGCCAATCGGTTAAAGCGATCCCAGGTATGAATACCAACGTACCCATTTGGATTTTGGGATCCAGTCTGTACGGCGCCCAATTGGCCGCTCACTTCGGCTTGCCCTATGCCTTTGCATCTCATTTTGCGCCTGAGCAGCTACTGGAGGCAATGAAGATTTATCATGAGCTTTTTAAACCATCGACTCAGCAAGCTAAGCCCTATAGCGCCTTTGTAATGAATGTAGTAGCGGCCGACACTGATGAAGAAGCTCGTCATCTGTTTACTACTTTGCAACAAAATGTTGTGAGGATGCGTAGGAACACCAGGGGTCAGTTGCCACCCCCAATTACAGACATGAACGAATTTTGCGAGCCTCATGAGAGGGCTTCCGCAGACCAAGCCTTGCAGGTATCAGTAGTAGGGTCGCTAGAAACTGTGAAGAAGGGAATGCGTCATTGGTTGGATACCACTGGTGCAGATGAAATCATTTGTACGGGGCAAATATTTGATCATCAGGCTCGCCTCAGATCGTTTGAGATCGCCGCTCAGGCAGCGCAAGGCCTATAGAGTGATTGCTGTGTAGTCTGCGGTAATCAGGATCTGCTCTAAAACTGCTTTATTTGCAAATCGAAGCACTTCATTGTCTTTGCTGATAAGGGTGCAGGGCTTTGCGGTAAAAGCAAGATCTAAAAAGACCTGATCATCAGGGTCTTGGCATAACCAAGGTGACTTCAGTAGCTCCTTGTCATCCAGAACTCTAGCTAAACCTTGCCATTGAAGCAAAATCTGCTCTTGTTGAGCTTGGTCCAATGAAAACAATGGGCGCGCAATGACGTCTGCAAATTCTTCTAAGGTCGCTGGGGTTGCCAAAGCATCTATCTTGCTTTCGATGAGTGCTTGCTTTAAGTGCAGCGCTCTAAAGTCATTAAAGACAAATAGATCTAACAAGACATTGGTATCAAAAACCACTACCTTCATATCTGAAGCCTATTGATTGTTGCGCCAAATCTCTGGAGTAATGGTCACTTGACCTTGGTCGGATGAAACATACGCTTCGCCATCTTGAATATTGACGTGGATGACCATGCTGCGCTCAACTAATTTATTGAGATCTTCAGCCTGTTCGGCCGGAATAGAAATCACTTGCAAGTTGCGAGCACGGGTCAATTTACTGGCAATGCCATCCCACCAAATTTTACTTGTGTGACCACCATAGCAATAGACAACCACTTGATCTGCGCGACCAGATGCTTTCAGAATACGACGCTCATCGGGTTGGCCAATTTCAATCCAAAGCTTAATGGCATCAGTGAGGTCCTTGATCCAAAGATCGGGCTCGTCGGTGTCGCTCAGGCCCTTTGTGAAGACCAGGTCTTCGTGAGCCTGCAAAGCAAAAGCGATGATCCGGATCATCATCCGCTGCTCAGTTTCTGAGGGGTGCTTAGCGATGGTTAAGGAGTGACTGCCGTAGTAATGACGGTCAGAATCTGCGACATGAAGGTCGGCTTTGTGGATAGTTGCGCGTAGAGCCATAACGCATTATCGCCTTTATGTGCGATCTCCTGGCCTGAGCGAGCCCATAACCAGTATTATTTGGTCTATGGCTTCTTCGGGGGCTAAAAAGGCCTTAAATCACTGTGTATCGTAAAACTCCATGATCCGTATTACTGAATTGCGTCTACCTATTGACCATGCTCCTGAAGCCTTGGAGCAGGCGATTCTGAAACGCTTGGATCTACATGTTAAAGACTTAATAAGCTTTGAGGTTTTTAAGCGAAGTTACGATGCCCGAAAAAATGTTGCCTTATCTTTTATCTACACCGTAGATTTATCCGTAAAGAATGAAGATGCTCTGCTGAAAAAATTTGCAGGCGATATTCATATTAGGCCTTCCCCAGATACGAGCTATCACTTTGTAGCCAAAGCACCCGAATCAATTGACTCCGGAAAAGTGCTTCGTCCAGTAGTAATTGGTTTTGGCCCCTGCGGAATTTTTGCTGCTTTGGTGCTAGCACAAATGGGCTTTAAGCCAATTGTTTTGGAGCGTGGCAAGAAAGTGCGCGAACGCACTCAAGATACTTGGGGCTTATGGCGCAAAAATAAACTGAATCCAGAATCGAATGTTCAGTTTGGTGAGGGTGGAGCGGGTACATTCTCGGACGGTAAGTTGTATAGCCAAATCAAAGATCCTAAGTTTTATGGGCGCAAAGTCATTCAAGAGTTTGTGAAGGCTGGAGCCCCAGAAGAAATCACTTATGTAGCCAAGCCTCACATCGGCACCTTCCGCTTGGTTGGCGTGGTGGAAAAGATGCGCCAAGAAATTATTGAGCTAGGCGGTGAGATACGGTTTACCCAAAAAGTGATTGGCTTTGATATTCAGAACAAGCAAATTACCGGGGTCAAGATAGAAGGGCAGCCGGATTTGCCTGCGAGTCATGTGATTTTGGCTTTAGGACACAGTGCGCGCGATACCTTCGAGGCTTTGTACCATGCTGGCGTCTATATGGAAGCCAAGCCATTCTCAGTAGGCTTTCGAATTGAGCATCCGCAGTCACTAATCGATAGAGCGCGCCTCGGTCCTCATGCGGGTAACGAGCTGATTGGCGCCGCAGACTACAAGTTGGTTCACCATGCTAAAAATGGTCGCTCGGTCTACAGCTTCTGTATGTGTCCTGGTGGCACAGTGGTTGCTGCTACCTCAGAACCCAATCGAGTCGTCACCAATGGCATGAGCCAATACTCGCGCAATGAACGCAATGCCAATGCTGGCATCGTAGTAGGCATTACCCCGGATGATTATCCAGGTGGTCCATTGGCGGGCATTGAGTTTCAGAGGGCGATTGAGTCTAAGGCTTTTGAGTTAGGTGGCGGTACGTATGAGGCGCCGGGTCAATTGATCGGTGATTTTTTAGAGGGCAAGCCATCTACTGAGTTCGGCAGTGTTCTGCCATCCTATAAACCAGGTGTTCATCTGACTGACCTGGCAGGGAGTTTGCCTGCCTATGCTATTGAGGCAATTAGAGAGGCAATTCCAGCATTTGAGAAAAAAATCAAAGGTTTCTCCATGAAAGATGCTGTATTGACTGGAGTTGAGACGCGTACCTCCTCCCCATTACGAATTACACGCGGCACCAACTATCAAAGTCTCAACATCAAAGGGCTTTACCCAGCAGGCGAGGGCGCGGGTTATGCGGGTGGAATCTTGTCTGCAGGTGTCGATGGGATTAAAGTAGCGGAAGCAGTAGCACTAGACTATTTGTCAAAGTAACTCCATATAAGCCCTCCATGACCTCTGTAGCAAATTCATCTTCAACCCAAGAGAAAGAAGTTCTATTTCATCCTGAGTTGTTGAAAAAGTTTGATATCAATGGACCACGCTATACGTCTTATCCAAGCGCTGATCGCTTTCATAATGATTTTTCCGAGGCTGATTATTTAGGCGCGCTAGAGCGTGTAGCAAAAGTGGATGAATCACTTTCTCTCTATTTCCATTTACCGTTTTGTCCTAATATCTGTTACTACTGTGGTTGTAACAAAATTATTACCAAAGATCATGGGCGCAGCGCTAAGTACATTAAGTACCTTGCTAAAGAAATGGCCATGGTGACTAAAGCCATGTGCTCCCAGAAAAAGATCCCAGTCACGCAATTACATTGGGGTGGCGGCACGCCAACCTTTCTCTCTCATGAAGAGATGATTGAGTTGATGCAGCACACCCGTGAACATTTTGAGTTATTGCCTGGTGGTGAATATTCTATTGAGATTGATCCAAGGAGAGTGACAGAAAAAGATATCGCACTTTTGGCTGAGTTGGGCTTTAACCGCATTAGTTTGGGCGTCCAAGATTTCAATCTGGCAGTACAAGAAGCTGTGCACCGTGTGCAGACAATTGAAGAAACTCAAGCGGTTATGGATTGGTCCAGAAAATATGGATTTAAATCGCGCAGTGTGGATTTAATCTACGGACTTCCCAAGCAAACACCAGCAACCTTTAAAGAAACTGTAGATGCAGTATTGGCAATGAATCCAGACCGTCTATCGGTCTATAACTATGCGCATCTGCCACACATCTTTAAGCCTCAGCGTCGAATTGCTGAGGCAGACTTACCACCGGCGGCCGACAAGTTAGATATTCTTTCCAATACGATTGAGCGTCTAGGTGAAGCTGGCTATGTCTTTATTGGAATGGACCATTTTGCTAAGCCCGATGATGAATTGGCAATCGCTCAAAAAGAGGGCAAGCTTCACCGTAACTTCCAGGGTTACTCAACCCAAGCAGAGTGCGATCTTTTAGCCTTTGGTATTTCATCTATTGGTAAGGTGGATGACTGTTATTCGCAAAACGTGCGAACCCTTGATGAATATTACGAAGCACTAGATCATGGGCATTTGCCAGTACTGCGTGGCTTAAGACTTGATCAAGATGACTTGCTGCGGCGTGAGTTAATTGGTGAACTTATGTGTCAATTCGCATTGGATACAAAGACCTTTGCCAAATCACACCAGATTGATTTCCAAACTTACTTCAAAACTGAGATTGAAGAGTTAAAACATCTGGGTGAGGCGGGCCTTCTGGATTGGGAGGGCGATACGATATTGGTTCCCACAAAGGGGCGCCTATTGGCGAGACGAGTTGCCATGTCTTTTGATCGACATCTCAGGGAATCACAAGTAAAAGGCACTTACTCTAAGGTTCTATAGGGTAACTCTCTAGTCATTTGATCTAGATCAAATAAGCTTTAAAACGGTGTTGCTTTTTAGCAATCAAAAAATTCTCAAGCGCTTTCCATTTGATTTACATCAAATTCGCGCATTGGTATCAATTCGAAAATAGTTTCATCGAAATTGATAACAAAAAGGGAAACCATCATGCGTATTAAGTCACTCGTAGCAGTTATGGCTGCAGTAGCATCCTTAGCTCCAATCGCAGCACAAGCTCAAGCAGAAGAAAATCCTTGGATGGTGCGCGTACGCGCAGTAGATTTATTGTTTCAGAATGGTCAAACAAGTACTGTTGCAGATCTCAACGTAAAAGCTAAAAATCAAGTTATTCCTGAGTTTGACGTTTCCTACTTCTTTACTAAGAATATTGCTGCTGAATTAGTGTTGACATGGCCACAACAGGTAAACATTACTGCGGGACCTGGAAATACCAATATTGGTAAAGTTTCAGCGCTGCCACCTTCATTACTAGCCCAATACCACTTTACTGATCTAGGCGCTTTCAAGCCTTACGTTGGCCTTGGTGTTAATTACACCATCTTCGGTAACCGCGCTAATTTCCCTGGCTTGAATAACTCTGTACAAGTTGATCAAAATAGCGTGGGTGTAGTTGGTCAGATTGGCGCAGACTACATGTTTGATAAAAACTGGGGCTTAAACGTTGATGTTAAATACGCAACTATGAGCACCAATGTAACTACAGTTCAAGGTGGAACAAATCTTGGAAAGTTGACATTGAATCCATGGATGCCTGCTGTTGGTGTGACTTATAAGTTCTAAGAATTCAGTTCTTGGGTCTTGAGATGGGGCTCCTTAGGAGCCCTATTTTTTCTGACTTTTTATTTCACCAACTCATCCACGAGTTTTTCAAAATCAGAATCATTAAAAACAGAGTTATCGAATCGATGCAATAAAGCATGTGTAGGTGGTTCAGTTCTACGATTTGCATATTGATTCCAATGTGTCAGCTTCCACTCATCCCTAGGGTCAGCACGTTTCTCCATGCGTTTTTTGGCTTCAAACTCATCTAAATCAATCCAGGCAATCCGAATGTTCGTTTGCGGTGGCACGCCAAGTGCTTGAGCATCAAACATTTTGCCGCTCTGAATTTCTCTCGAGAACGGCCCAACTAAAATGACATTTACTCCAAGGAGTAAATTTTCTCTTGCGATATCAATGAGCCCTTGGTATTCCCAGTCACGGAGATTTTCAAGATAGAAGGGGCTATCTCGGTCATTTGGGTTTTGGGTGGTGAGTTGCATGACATGGGCGCTAAAGGCGCCATAGGCAGTGTCCTTGTCGAGAAAGAAAAAATCTTCCCCGGTTTTCTCAATAATCAATGGCAAGGCTTTTTTTGCCAAAGTGGACTTGCCTGTGCCCGCATGACCGGCGAATAGGATGAGGCGGGGCGCAGAAGGGGTTAATTTGCAGACCATATAGAGCTAGTCTCGCAGAAATTGACGAAAATATCTCGTCTTTTGGGGAAGTGACGATAATGTCGCCATGGCTTTAATCGTACTTACTGATGCAAAACTGGCTTTTGGCCACGTTGACCTCCTCGCAAACACTGCTTTTTCACTGGAATCTGGTGAACGTGTTGGCTTAATTGGCCGTAATGGCACCGGCAAATCTTCTCTATTGAAGATCTTGGCCGGCATCGAAAAAATGGATGATGGCCTCCTGCAGTATCAGCAAGGCTTGCGCATTGCTTACGTTCCTCAAGAACCTATTTTTGAGGCTGAGGAAACCGTTTTTGATGCAGTGTCCAAGGGTGTGGCGCAAGCAAAAGCTTTGCGCGAAGAATATGAGGCGCTTAGCGTTGGCGAATGGGATGACGCTTCCCATCACCGTCTGGATGAAGTGCAATCCCAGCTGGAAGCTCTAAGCGGTTGGAACTGGGAACAGCGCGTTCATGAAACTCTAGATCGTCTCCACCTAGAAGCTGATCTGAAAATCAATACGCTTTCTGGTGGCACCAAAAAGCGGGTCGCTCTAGCGCGCGCTTTAGTAGAGATGCCCGACGTACTCTTGCTAGACGAACCAACCAACCATTTGGATTTGGATTCGATTGCATGGTTGGAAGAGTTGCTTAAGGAATATCAAGGCTCAGTTATCTTGATTACCCATGATCGCGCCTTCTTGGATAACGTCTGTACACAAATTGTTGAGCTTGATCGCGGCATTCTGCGCAGCTACCCTGGAAACTTTACTCAGTATGAAGTTCTTAAGGAACAAGAGCTTAATTCTGAATCCCTAGCTAATGCTCGTGCAGATAAATTATTGGCCCAAGAAGAGGTTTGGATTCGTAAAGGGGTTGAGGCTCGTCGCACACGCAGTGTTGCCAGAATTGCACGCCTCGAGAAATTGCGTAGTAGCCGTGCCGAACGCCGAGATGCCATGGGGCAGGTGAAGTTAGCAGTTTCTTCCGGCGACCGTAGCGGCAAGATTGTGGCAGATCTGCAAAACGTCAGCAAGACTTATGACCGTCCGATCGTGAAGGATTTCACAGCTACGATTTTGCGTGGCGATAAGGTTGGTTTACTAGGCCCTAATGGTGCCGGCAAGACAACCTTGCTCAAATTGATTTTGGGAACCATTGCACCAGACTCAGGTACCGCAACGATGGGTACTCGTATTGAGGTTGCCTATTTTGATCAAATGCGCGAAGGTCTTGATCTCAATGCTTCATTGGAAGATTACATTAGCCCAGGTAGTGAGTGGATTGAAATCAATGGCAATAAAAAGCACGTTAAGAGCTATCTGAGTGATTTCTTATTCGCACCTGAGAGAACCAATTCACCAGTAAGCACCTTGTCTGGTGGTGAGCGTAATCGTTTATTGCTTGCTAGGCTTTTTGCTAGGCCAGCCAATGTATTGGTATTAGATGAGCCAACCAACGATTTAGATATCGATACTCTAGATTTGCTTGAGCAACTCTTGCAGGATTACAAAGGCACCGTTTTCTTGGTCAGCCACGATCGTTACTTCTTAGATAACGTAGTAACAAGCATCATTGCAAATGAAGGCGATGGCTTCTGGCGTGAATACGAAGGCGGCTATGAAGACTGGAAGATTCAGAAGGCCCGTTCAGATAAGATCCGCGCTGCTAACGCTAGTTCAAAATCAGCAGAGAAGTCAGAGGCAAAGGCTGAAGTAAAGGTGGAAGCTAAAGTAGAGGCAAAGCCGGCAGCCAAAAGCGGCGTTCAAAAGCTCAACGGTAAAGAACGTCAAGAGTTAGAAGCTTTGCCATTGCAGATCGAAGCGCTAGAAACTGAGCAAGCAGATATTGGAATTGCTATGAGCAACCCCGATTTATATAAGAATGAGCCTGAGCTAGCGGCGAGCATGCAAGCCCGTCTGAGTGAAATTACTGCCGATTTAGATCAAAAACTTCAGCGCTGGGAGCAACTCTTAAGTCGCTCTGAATCTTAAGTTGTCGCGAGTTTTATCGTCCTACTTTAAACGCGCGCGCAGCTGAGCAATTTCATCAAGCAGATCAAGTGCTAGGGCAACCCCAGGCACATTCAACTCAAGATCGTATGTAAGGTGAGCTGCAGTTTTGGCTTTTCTCAATGAGTCACCACTAAAACGCCAATCTTGTGGCGATGATCCTGCTGGGCTGAGTACGCCTTCAGAAACCCAAGTCATGATGAGATCTTCTGGTGTGCGTGAAGCATGAGAGAGCTCAACAATCGTCATGTGTACTTCGTTCTCAACAACTTCGCCTTCAATCCAAGTGATATTCGTTTGTGTCATATCTATCATCCCTTCAAGTGAGATCTAGGGTTGAAATCAAAAGCCTTCTCAAAGTTTTGATAGGCTTCTTTTTGAGCATCAGTTTGTGCTGGTGGGAGGGCAATCGTAGGGACAACGTATAAATCACCCGGTTCTGAACTAGGGATACCTTTGCCTTTGAGACGCATCTTGCGACCCGCCACTGTTCCTGCTGGGATTTTTAATTCCAGAGTGCTGCCAGCTGGAGTAGGTACATTGACTGTCGTGCCTAAAGCCGCTTCCCATGGTGCCAAAGGAATGTCAATCAATACATCCTTACCATCTACGCGATAGATGGGATTTGGATGGAAGTCGATTTCTAAATAGAGATCACCGGCAGGGCCTTCGCCCATACCAGGTCCACCTTGACCAGATAGTCGTAGATTTTGTCCAGCTTTAATGCCCTTGGGGATGCTGACATCTAGCTTGCGTTCTTGTGTGCTGACATGGCCACTCGCATCTTGTGTAGGCATGTGTAAGGCAATGGTGCGTTTGGCACCGTTATAAGCATCTGCAAGATCGATCAAGATTTTGGCGTGATGATCTTGGCCTTTGAAGTTCATGCCCTGACGGCTATTTCCACCACGTCCACCTTGACGATGTTTGCCTCTACCAAAGAGAGATTCAAAGAATTCGCTTTGATCACCCTCAAAGCCTCCACCATAACCTGG
Organism: Polynucleobacter yangtzensis; assembly: GCF_001595965.1. Taxonomy (GTDB): domain Bacteria; phylum Pseudomonadota; class Gammaproteobacteria; order Burkholderiales; family Burkholderiaceae; genus Polynucleobacter; species Polynucleobacter yangtzensis. Next base: position 334,456 of record NZ_LOJI01000035.1, on the reverse strand, counting down.
ATGACCGCCACCAAAGCCAGCATCAGAATATTCAAAGCCCTCATTCCAATTGGGGGGAGGTGTAAAGTCTTGACCGTTCTTCCAGTTTGCGCCAAAGCGATCATAGGCTGCACGCTTTTCAGTATCTTTTAAAACGGCATAGGCTTCACCGATTTGCTTGAACTGTTCTTCAGCACCAGCTTCTTTGTTGACGTCCGGATGATATTTGCGCGCCAGTTTGCGATAGGCTGTTTTGATTTCAGCTTCGGTGGCGCCGCGAGGAACGCCGAGAGTTTCGTAGTAATCCCTAAATTTCATAAGCCTGTTTCAGTGTCGTTTCTGTCTGGGTTGAGCTAATAGGAATAATTCTACAGTTCTCTTAGCTCATTACCCCAATTTGCCAGGGGACAAATTCATAGTCGCCCAAACCGAGTAGCTCACTTTTGGAGGCTTCCCCAGATGCAGTCCTGAGAAATAACTCAAATATGCGTTGCCCCATCTCCTGGACAGAGACAGTGCCATCCAAAATCTCACCGCAGTTGATATCCATATCCTCGGTAAGGCGTTGATACATTGGGGTATTCGTAGCCAATTTGATGCAAGGTGCTGGCTTAGAGCCAAACATAGAGCCTCGACCAGTAGTAAAGGCAATCAGGTTAGCGCCCCCAGCTATTTGTCCGGTAGCCGAGACCGGGTCAAATCCAGGGGTGTCCATAAATACGAAGCCCTTGGCTGTGACTGGCTCGGCGTACTTATAGACTTCCATCAGTGGACCTGTTCCACCTTTCATGGAGGAGCCCAATGATTTTTCAAAGATATTGGCCAGACCGCCGATTTGATTACCGGGGCTTACTTGTCCGTTGATTTGTACATCTCTACCAACAGAGTATTCATCTTTCCACCAGCGAATACGTCGAATGAGTTTTTCGCCTACCGCTTTACTCACTGCACGACGGGTGAGGGTGTGTTCTACACCATAAATCTCTGGTGTCTCAGAAAGAATGCCTGTTCCACCGTGATGAGACAAGATGTCAATTGCTGCACCTAAGGCTGGATTGGCCGTGATGGAGGAGAAGCCATCCGATCCACCGCATTGCAGTCCAACACATAAATGACTTGCTGAAACAGTTTCACGCTTGGCTTTATTTGCTTCTGGTAATAATGCTTTGACTGCTTCAATGCCGGCTTCAATCGTTTTGCGAGTACCACCTGTTTCTTGCATGATGAAAGTGTGCAAGTTGGCATTCTCAGTCAGATCTTCCTGCTCCATCAAGCCCTTAAGTTGATTGCGCTCACAGCCAAGACCTACAATGAGTGCGGCAGCTAGGTTAGGGTGCCGCGCATAGCCAGCCATCGTCCGACGCAGTAACTCCATGGGTTCACCGCTCATCTCCATGCCACAGCCAATGTCATGACTAAAGGCCACAACACCGTCTACGTTAGGAAACTCTTTGAGTCGTTCTGGCGTAAACCAATCTGCAATCTTATTAACAACTGTTGCAGAGCAATTTACTGTAGAAAGGATGCCGATGAAATTACGCGTTCCCACTTTGCCATTGGGTCTGACATAGCCCTGGAAAGTGGCGCGTTCAGATTCTGGTAAGAGGGTTGTAGGCTTGTATTCACTTGCGTAAGCATAGTCACGATCAAACTCACGAAACTCAGTATTGTGGCTATGGACCATCGTGCCAGCTTCAATATCGGTATTAGCAAACCCAACGGTAACGTTGTACTTGAGGATGGGTTCGCCCTTGAGTATTTTCTTAGCCGCGATTTTGTAACCAGCAGGAACTTGGCTACGACTTGTGAAATGCTCGCTCGGCACTTCAGTGCCTATAGCAACATCTACTCGTGCAACCACAATGTTGTCATTGGGATGCAGGCGAATAATCGGGCCAGCCAGTTTCTTTCCAGAGGTTTCAATCATGATCTTTTGGTTTTCCAGGTATTGAGCTGATCGTATATCTAGCAGGCCAAATATTTAATGACTCAAGTCAAATATCAGCACTTCTGCATCAACACCATCGCTGATCACTAGCGATGATTCATCCTCAATCAACAGGGCATCGCCACCGACCAATTTTTGGCCGTTAATGGTAAGCATTCCACGGATGAGATGAGCGTAAGATTTTCTCTTGGGATCTAGATTAAGTGTTGCTGATTGAGGACCATTGAAAAGTCCGGCATAAATCGTCGCATCTGCATGAATTTTCACGGCGCCATCATTTCCGGCGGGGGAGGCGATGATGCGAAGCTTGCCATCTTTTTCAATTGCTGGAATAGTTTTTTGTTCGTAGCTAGGCTCAATCTCAGAAACGTTGGGCTCTATCCAGATTTGTAGAAAGTGGGTTGTGTGGGCTTTGTCGTGATTGAACTCGCTATGGGTCACACCGCTACCAGCACTCATGCGCTGTACATCCCCTGGGGGGATAGACTCAATGTTTCCCATGCTGTCTTGATGAGCTAATTCACCGGAGAGAACATAGCTAATAATTTCCATATTGCGATGGCCGTGTTTACCAAAGCCCATTCCGGCTGCAACACGATCCTCATTGATCACACGCAGGTTCCCCCAGCCCATAAATTGCGGGTCATGGTAGCCAGCGAACGAAAAGGAGTGAAAGCTTTTTAGCCAGCCATGGTCGGCATAGCCACGATCTTGGGATTTTCTGAGATTTATCATGGTTTTAGGGTGTCCAAAAGCAAATTGAAAGAATCTGTATAAGGACATTATCATTAGCTTTAACGAATTTTGCAGATTGCTAGCTCATGGGTAGTTTTAAACAAGACATTAGAGAAACATTCTTAGGTCTTTCTGAGAGCGCTCAGGAGAAGTGGGGCGACTTTACTCAATTTTTACAAGAAGCGTGGCCATTGCTCCTGCTTTTATTGGCCATACTGATGGGTATCTGGTGGTATGCAGATCCACCCCCGCCAAATCGGGTGTTAATGGCTACTGGATCTCCAGGTGGATCTTATGAGGCGCTGGGAAAAAAGTATGCAGAATATTTTGCTAGTAAGGGCGTCACCCTGGAGCTTGTGCCGACCTTAGGCGCGCAAGAAAATATCGAGCGCTTAGCGGACCGTAATGACCCTGTTCAGGCTGCATTTGTACAAGCAGGGGTGGCTCACGCAAAAGAAATCAAGGGAGTCCAATCGCTGGGAGCGATCGCCTACGATCCGGTTTGGTTTTTTTATCGTGGCCCAGAAGTGAAAAATAGTGATCTAGAGGCGCACAGAGGAAATTTCAAATATTTCTCATCTAAAACCCTTTCTATTGGCGTGAAGGGTAGCGGCACTTACGCGCAAGCATCTAAGATTTTGAAAATATCAGGATTTGAGCATCTTCCACAGTTCGTATATTTACCTGGAGGAGAAGCGGTTAGGGCACTGCAAGCAGGAAAAATTGACGGTGCTTTTATCGTCGATGCTTTTGAAGCCCCTAATGTGCAGGCGCTACTTAATGACCCATCTGTGCATGTCGTCACTTTTAAGCGTGCTGAAGCCTATGTCAAACTCATCCCCTACCTTCATATTTTGGAGGTGCCTCAGGGATCTTTTGATCTAGCTCGTAACTTCCCTCCAGAGGATATGAAGTTACTTGCTACCACTACTAATCTACTGGTAGATGATCGCATGCATCCAGCAATTCAATTCCTCTTTTTAGAGGCTGCTCGTGAAATCAATGGTCGCGGCTCATTTTTCTCAGAGCGAGGAGAATTTCCTTCTTTCAAGGATTCGATATTGCCCGATAGTCCCATAGCAGTACATTACGAAAATAATCATTACCCACTATTGTCGACCTACGTGCCGTTTTGGTTGGCCGAACTGATTAATCGACTAGTCTTTATTCTGTTGCCATTTTGTGCTCTTGCGTACCCGATCCTGCAATCTCTGCCTGGCTACCGTACGAAGCGGATGCAAAATAAGATCAATCGTTTATATGGTTCTCTTAAAGCCTTAGAGCAAGAATTGCTGAATGGATTTAATAATGAGCAGCGCGACGAGTATCTGAAGAGGCTAAATCTACTGGAGTATCAAGCGCTCAGAATCAAAGTCTCTAAGCGGTTGTCGAGCGATTACTACACCTTGCGAACCAGTATCGATTACGTACGCAATTGCTTAAATAGGGGTGAGCACCCCTATGGATATGAGAATTTCGATATAAATAGCGAACCTATTTAGATTCATGGGTATGCGTGAGATAGCTTGGGTATATGATCTAAAGAAATAAAAAAATACATAAGCTATGAGACCATACGATCACCCATCTAGAGCGCTATTGCATGAAGAGGTACATGCTCGACCTCCTATTCCCTTATGGCCAAACGAGAGGGTGATTTCTCAATCCTTCTTATTGGACGCTGCTACACGTAAGCAGCAGATTGCCTGGGTACAAAAGCTAAGCCATGCTTTAGGTTGTGCTCCTAGCAGAGATGACCACTCATTTATGACACTGCATTTGGCGCCAGAACCAGAAAGAGTTTTGGTGAAATGGGAGTTGCATGGTGAATTTGCAACCATTGCAGTCATTGTTCACAATAAGACCAAGGTTAAAGAACCATTGCTCAAGTCGAGGTTAGAAATTGAGCGTGATCTGGATTTGCTTTTCAAGGGTTTGGGTTGCCCAACTATTTCTGAGTCTGGCGGACAAAGAATTTCTGCCTTAGATTTAGTGTTTGAGCATCGCCCTTTATTTGCTGAGGCTTTGGAAGTATCTGAAATTTTTAATGGCAACACTGTACTTGGTAGTTTTATTCTCTCAAGTAAGAAAGCACAGCTGTGGACCGACTTGCAGCTTGATGAAGATGGCTTTATTTCTTTCTTTATTCCACATGATGTATTGGGCTCCAGACAACTTGGTCGAATAGCCAGGGGTTTAGCTGAAGCTGAAACTTACCGCATGGTTGCCATGGTTTCGTTTCCAGTGGCCAAAAGTCTGTCACTGCCTTTAAGAGAGGCAGAGTCGGAGTTGGCTGCGGTATCCGAAAAAATTTCCAAACTTCAAGCAGAGTCGGGTGTAAATACCGAAAAAGATGGGTTGTTTTTAGAGGAACTTTCTCGATTGGCTTCCCGTATTGAGCAATGGATCTCTGGATATGGGCTTCGCTTTACTGCAGCCGAGGCTTATAGCCAGCTACTATCAAAAAATTTACTGGAGCTAAACGAAACCTCTATTCCGGGAGTGCAAACGTTGTCAGAGTTTATGGATCGACGTTTTCAGCCGGCTATGGGTACTTGTATCTGGACTCAACGTCGCTTACGCGAATTGTCTGACCGTATTTCTAGAACAACACAAACCCTCAGAACCCGTATTGAGTTTGTAAATGAACAGCAGACGCAAAAATTATTGGCCAGCATGGATCAACGCGCTAGACTTCAACTCAGACTTCAAGAGACCGTAGAGAGCTTGTCTGTATTGGTGCTAACGTATTACGCAGTTGGTTTATTGGCATACATCGTCAAGGGCGGCAAGGAGGCTGGACTCGCTATTCATCCCGAGATTATTGCCGCAATTGCTGCCCCAATAATTGCCATTACCTTTTTGGTGATTAGTAGGCGCAGACGTCGTAGACAAAAGTCATAATTGACTCAGGAAATAAAAAAGAGACCCGAAGGTCTCTTTTTTATTAGGAGCGAAGGCCTTGGCTTCTTAACCCAAGCTATCTGCCCAGATATTATGAGCCCAGCCCCAAGCATAGACTCCCTCAAGAGTAGATGGAGCAGGGGATAGGCCGCCAGATCCAGGAACCGTTTTAAAAGTCTTTTCTGCCGCGTTGTATTGGTGGACGCTAGCAACGTGGACAACTTCCTTGGAATTAACAAAGCTATAGCAAGTGTTTGTTAATACCGGCGCTGGGTTAACCTCCCAACCGCTGAGTTCTGCGACGATGGCTGCTGCAGCTACTTTGGCGTGTTGGTTAGCCATATGTCCAGACTTGGGCATTGCTGGCGCAATCTGAATCGCATCGCCTAAGACGTGAATATCTTTACGAGCAGTCGATTCAAAGTTGAGGAAGTTCACATTCGCCCAGCGACCATTGGAATTTGCTAAGCCAGTTTTGATAGCAATTTCACCAGCGGCCATTTGTGGCAAGACGTTGAGTACATCTGCCTTCACATCATCCTCGACTTCGAGTTTGAGTGTTCTGGTTTTGGCATCTACGCCAATCACATTACTCTTTGGTCGGTACTCAATGATTCCGGCGTACTGCTCAGCCCAAACTTTCTTGAACAAAGCGCCCTTAGAGGTGACGTCTTGGTTTGCATCCAAGATCAGCACCTTGCCACGCGGGTTGTTTTGTTTCAGGTAATTGGCTACCTGGCAAGCACGCTCGTAGGGACCAGGAGGGCAGCGATACGGGGCTTCTGGAATGCTGATCGCAAAAGTTCCACCTTCACGCATTGCTGCAATTTGCTTGTGTAGCGCAACTGTTTCTGGTCCAGCCTTCCAGGCTTGCAGAGTAATACCATCTTTATTGGCTTGTGCAAGACCTTCAATACTCTTGAAGTTGAGTGATACGCCCGGAGAAACAACTGCTTTGTCGTAACGCAAAGTTTTGCCAGAGGCCAGTTTTACGATTTTCTTGTCTGGGTCAATACTACTTACGCTATCTTGAATAATCTTGATGCCATGACGTTTGCTGAGTGTGTCATATGGTGAGGTGATTTCAGCCAGAGTGCGTGAACCACCAATCACTAAGTTAGACATAGGGCAAGAAATGAAAGAGGTATTTGGCTCAATCAATGTGACCTTGGCTGTGTTGTTAGAAAACAAGCGCAGATATTTAGCGGCAGTAGCACCACCATAACCGCCACCAATCACCAGAATTTCTGCCTTTTGTAAATTAGCGTGCGCTTGTCCAGAGAAGCCAGCCAATAAGCCAATTGCTGCTGCGCCTTGGCCAATAAAGTGTCTACGATCCATGATGGGCTTCCTTATTATTTCTTGCCAAGTTGATTGGCGATGGTTTCTAGTTGCTCGTCGGTATAGCCTTTGGCTAACTGCGGCATGATGGTGCCTTCACGTGCGCCAGACTTAAATGCTTTCATTTGAGTCAAAATTTGTTCGCTGGTGAGGTTGTTAATTAATGGCATACCGCCGTCAACTACGCCCTTGCCATCGGTTCCATGACAATTAGCGCAGGTGGCTGCAAGACCACGTTTATATAAATTGCTGGCATCAGCATTTTGCGCGAGGGCAACGCCACTCCACTGGCTAATGCCAATATAAATAGATGCTAGGATTGCGGGTTTTAAATACCTTGCTCGCATATGGTGGTTCTCCGTTCGGATTATTTCTAAGTAATAAATTACTAATTCGTTTTTAGGTATCTTAATCAAGAAACTCTTAAAACCTGATATTCATATCAGATTGATTTTTCATAAGCTCATTCAAAAATACAGGCATTAACAGTTTTATAGGGCTTTCCTGCAAGCCCTATAAACTATAGCTATGCGTGCCTCATTTTCTTACCGTTCTGCCGTATTAATCCTGCTTTTAGGTGTATTTACCTATCTTTACGGCTTAGATAGTCGTTTTGCCCCTAAAAATGGCGATGAGTATCCCTACATGCATATTGTGCGCATGACGGCAGATGCGGGGCAGTGGCTGCCTTTGCAGTCCGAGATGGATGGCATAAAAAACACGAAGCCCCCGCTTATTTTTTGGCAGGGTATTGCTAGCACCTATTGGGCATCCGATTGGACTTTGGCTAATTTGCGCTGGCCAAGCGTTTTATATACCGGCTTAACTGCTTTCTTCTTGTTTTTAGCGGTGCGTCGGTTTAGTGGCAAAACACAAACGGGATTATTAGCTGCATTAGTCTGGCTATCTTTTTTTGCGACGTATCGCTATGGTCGTCCATTCTTGGCAGACCCCCCTGAGGTCTTCTGGATTTCGTTACCATTTTTTGCAATCTTATATTGGGGTAAGAGTGCATTCGAATCCAAATTCTTTTTCCCTTTGATGGCGGGAATATGTTTTGGTTTTGCTTTATTTGCAAAATCCTTTGCATATATCGTGCCAGCTTCTTTTGCCTTGGCTCTTTACTACTGGCGCTGGCGGCAGTGGAGTATTCCGCAAGTATTAATACGGGATCTCTATAAGTTAATCCTCATTGCCGTCCTTGCCTTGGGCGTATTTGCCTTATGGTTTGCCATGGACCCATATCCTGAGGCGGTTTGGAGGGAATTTGTCCTTGGCGAGAATGCTGGCAAGTTTGCTGCGCGCCAATCTAGCTACCTGATGGATTTACTTCGTGGTGGTGACAGTATTTGGTTGCTGTTACTGACCACAATTGCTAATGGTGGCTTATTTAGCTTTGTACTAATTTCTACATTGATGCAATGCTGGCGTACACGCCGTTTTCTGACTCTAGAAGAAGTGTTGTTATTGCTATTGATCGCAGCATTCTTGATTGTGTTTAGTTTGCCTAGTCAGCGCTCAGGCCGCTACCTTCTCCCAGTGATGCCAGCATTTGCTGCATTGATTGCTTTGTATTGGGATAAGTTACCTTTATGGGGATTCCGAATTGCCTTGCTACTGCAGTTGCTGGTGGTATCACTATTGATATGGATTGGCGGCAATTTGCAGTTTTCCCATTTTATGGGTGATTCTAGTCAGTGGACTTATTCTAATTGTCACTGGATCTTGATGTCTGTGAGTTTGTTAGTGGTCTTGGTCGGCTTGTTTAGACGTAGCCAAACCAAGGTGCTGGCATTAGCAGCTTGCTTCCTGGTCTATTGTGCTTTAACGAGTAGTCTTGCTCCATTAGAGGGGCGTCTGGGGCGCTATTCCATTGAGACTATTGCCCAGACACAAGGTAAGGATGTTTGGGTTCCTTGCGACTACCGCGCTAAAGACGAGGAATATCGTCTACTTTTGCCAGGCAGCAAGTTGCACGGCTACTTAGCCAAAGACGCTGCTGATATCAACGGACTGACTGCTAGCTATCCTCTGGTAGCGGTGCATTCGCCTCTTGGTGTTGCGCCTACCTTATGTGAATCTTGTCAGATTGTTGGGCAAAGAATGGAGATGCGGGCGCGCCACTCTAATGAAGAAATTGCGGAGATGTTAGCAGGACAAATTGGCAAACACTTATTTGTAAATGAGTATTTAATTGCCACTCCAGCTGCTATGCCAGATTTATCAAACCTGAAGGATGTTTGTAGATGAGTCGTATTTTTGCACTTTGTTTTTTATTGCTTGCTGCTGTATTGGGCTTTCTACATATCGATAGTCGTCCTGTTTGGGCGCCATTTGTAGTGCCCGCTTTTCCTCAAACGGAGGAAGTGGAAGATGAGACTGTAACTACAACACCCAAGACCAAGCCCCCGTCCAAGGCTATTGCACCAGCATCACAAGCAAATTGGTTGCCCGATACTGGAGCTCCATCGGTTCATGCAGCCTCGTTGATTGTATTAAAAGATGGTGCGGTTCGGGCATTTTGGTTTGCAGGTACTCGCGAGGGCGCAGCGGATGTCTCGATCTATAGCTCGGTATACGGTTCGCATTCTGCTAACTGGAGTGCGCCTACTGTTGTGATGGATCGAGTTAGCGCCGAAAAAGGTTTGTTACGCTATATCGCTAAGTTAGGCAACCCTGTACCAAGTAGATTGCCCGATGGAAGGCTGCAGCTATTTTTCGTGACTGTTTCTATTGGTGGTTGGGCGGGAAGTTCAATCTCTGCGATTACTTCAGATGATGAAGGATTGACGTGGAGTCATCCACAGCGACTGATCGCTTCTCCGTTATTGAACTTAAGCACCCTTGTGAAATCTCCGAGCGTCTCATTCACTGATGGCTCACTGGGCTTGCCTGCCTATCATGAGTGGGTAGGGCGCTTCGGTGAGTTTTTGAGGGTAGACGCCGGGCGCGTAATCGATAAGCGTCGCATGAGTTCTGGCCGTAGTGCAATTCAGCCTCTGATGTTTGTGAACGACGCTCAAGATGCTAGCGCGTATTTTCGACAAACGCGCAGCTCTGGATTGCCAAAGCAAATTCCAGTTGGTAGTACGCAAAATGCAGGCCAAAACTGGCAACAGTCTGAGGACTTGGCAATTGCTAATCCTAATTCCGCAGTGGCAGGTGTAACGCTGAAGAACGGTGCTCGCATCTTGGCTTTAAATAACATTGAGTACGGTCGCCATCGATTGGTTTTAATGATGAGCAGTACCAAGTCGGGTCAATGGCAAACCGTTGAGGTATTGGAGGATGACGAAGCTTTGCCTGATGCGCAGCGTAAAGAATTTTCCTATCCGTACATGATTACTGTTGATGGTGATGATGCCCATTTAGCGTATACCTGGGATCGTAAAAAAATTCGACATCGTTATTTTTCGGGTGCTTGGCTAAAACAAGCTTTAAATAAGGTGCAGACACAAGAATTGGAAGTGCAGCGTTCGGAGGCCCAACAATGAATTCATTAATGCAAATCTTGCCTTTGATAGAGCTATCTATTACGTCCTCGGTTATTTGTATTTGGGTGCTGCAAAAATTCGCCACCAATCCTTTTCCGTTCGCCGTAAAGCTTTTCTTGGTCCTGTTAATCGGAAATGTATTGTTCTGGCCGCTAGGCTTGGGCATGGAATTACCCTTGGTAGCTTATGTGCGTGGAGTAACTGGAGATCTCAGTATTGTCTTGACTCTATTGCTGTGGAGCTCCTTGTTGCCTTCAAGCCAGCCGACGCCTATCGCGTTTAAATTTGCCGTTGCCATCTTGGCGTTCTGCTTTTATCCATTTGCTCTAGGATTTGGAATGATTGATCCCTATGCCTGGGGATATGGATCTATTACATTCTTAATAGCGGTTCTGGTATTCGCAGTAGTTTGTGCATTAGCCAATTGGACGAAGGGCGCTTGGATCATTGCGATTGCCATTATTGCTTGGGCGGCTCAGTGGCATGAATCCAGCAATCTTTGGGATTATTTGCTCGATCCTTTCCTGGCGATTTGGGCTTTGATTTCCTTCGTTGGAGTGATTTATAGAAGGCGTCGCGATAAGGCCCGGTCTGGATACTTGTTTAGACCGGGTTAAGTGAAGAAGAATTTACTCACCGCTAGGTCAGCTCAATAGTAAGAAACAAAAAAGCCAGCATTGCGCTGGCTTTTTTGTTTGAAGCGATTAATGCTTAGTCTGGAATATTCGCTTTACGGATAATTGGACCCCATTTATTAATTTCCGCATCAAGATGTGTCTTGAGGCCGTTAGGAGTCATCTTGTCTGGAGAGACAATATCGATATTGGCATCTGCCAGACGTTTTTGCACATCAGGAGTATTGAGTGCTTTTTTCAGGGCAGCATTCAACTTATCCAAGATTGGCTTAGGAACGCCTTTTGGTGTGTACATGCCATGCCAAACTTTTACTTCAAAGCCTTTGAGGCCTTGCTCGTCCAAAGTAGGAACATTAGGAATGGCAGGCAAACGCTTCAAGGTAGTTGTGCCGTAGGCTTTAACGCGACCATCTTTAATGTAAGGAATGGTTTGTGTTGTTTGGTCGCAAAGAAGATCTACTTGACCGCCCAGTAAATCGGTAAGTGCAGGGCCAGTTCCTTTGTAAGGAATGTTGGTTAACTTCACGCCCATGCGGCTTTGAAACAACAATCCGCATAACTGTGAAACAGCGCCTGGACCAGCGTTGGCCATCGTAACTTTAGAACCGTTGGCTCTGATGTAAGCCTCAAGCTCTTTAAAGTTATTTGCTGGCAAATCTTTTTTACCCAAAAGAACCATGGGGACGTCTGCAACTTGACCAATGTATTCAAAGTTGGTCATCGGATCATATGGGAGCTTGTCATACAGGGCATTTGCTGTTGCCATACCCATGTGATGCAAGTAGATGGTGTAGCCGTCTGGAGCTGCACGCGCAACTTTGGTGGAAGCGATTGTGCCGCCCGCGCCTGGTACGTTCTCAACAACAACTGTTTGGCCAAGTGCTTGACCCATTGGAACTGCAATCAAACGTGCCACAGAGTCGGTTGGGCCACCAGCTGCAAATGGAACAATCAGATTGATTGATTTAGTAGGCCAGTCTTTTTGCGCTAGAGCGCTAGTGCTTAGAAATGCGCCAGCCGTTAATGCTGCTGCAATTCCTGAAAATAAAAATTTCTTCACTTTCAATTTGATCTCCATGTTGTTGTTATGTAGATCGATTTTGCCAGTTTTAAAACTTTTTTGTCTTGAATAACCCTAGTGTTTACCAGTAATTGCCAAGGTTCTTTGAGCCAATAACACTACTGGCCTATCAATCATCCGGCCATCTAATTTCACTGCGCCACCTTTAGAGGCTTTATCTGCATCAATCACTCGCTGGGCCCATGCCAGCTCTTCCTCTGTGGGTGTAAAGGCGGCAATAACAATACCCACTTGCTTAGGATGAATGCACAGTTTTCCGCCAAAACCCATGCGTTTTGCACGTTCCGCATCTTCTGCAATACGCTCAACATCATCGGTAGAGGGTGTAACCCCATCAATAGGAGGGGCAATCTGCGCAAGGCGAGAGGCCAAAACTATTTGATAGCGAGCGGTTTGTAGCTCAGTTTCTTGACGATCGCAAACCATGCCAAGGTCAGCCTGCAAATCTAAGTTGCCCAAGGCGAGACGAATCACCTGATTGGAGTTAGCAATTTCCTTCAGCTGATCCAAGCCGACTGCAGTCTCAATCATCGGAATAATGGCGGTGTTGGGCAATATCAAAGCGGCGCCATTAATTTGATCGAGCGATTCGCTTTTAGGAATGAGTAGACATGCCACTTGCAGTTCTTGCGCAAGAATGAGATCGGCCGCATAAAACTTACTACCTGGTGAGTTCGTGCGAATGACTAAGCGTTTCTTTTGCTCAGCGCTAAAGTTAGGCCAAGCAGCGCGAATGGCATCGCGCGCGCTGACTTTATCTTCCTCGGCAACAGCATCTTCAAGATCTAATACAACGCCACTGGCACCACTATCAAGGGCTTTTACAAAACGCTCAGGGCGAGTGCCCGGGACAAAAAGAAAGTTGGTGCTATAGCCTAGTGGCGTATCAAGTGGATTCATAAAAGAGTTATGTGCTTAATTCGAAGGAAGTAGAAAGCCTATCTTGGCTTGTTTGCGGATATTCCACAAGAGATCAATTGCTTTATTCATCTCGGCTGGGTTGGCGCCACCGCTGAAGGCAGCTAGACGCATTGCCTTGTCGGTAATTTCTGCGCGAGATAGGGTGTTGCCAGGATCGCCCTTAGGCTCGTCTACACGACCGTCCAAGACTTGCCCGCTTTTTAAATGCACTTTGACTTTGCCGATCCAGCGTTGTGGATAGGCTCCATCTACTTCGGGATCCAGGATCATCGTAACGCGCTCGCGGAATGCGCAAATCTCATCATCATGAAAGTGCTTGTCGAACTCTTGAAGGCCGGCAAATTGATAGTGAGCAACTAAAGCCAAGACTGTGCCCATAGAAAACTTCGATTGATGCACGGTAGCCGGATCAGTGACTGGTCCTAAAACATCAATAGCGCCCTGATGAACTAAAGTCTCGACCTTGGCGATATCGCTAGGGGCTAACTTACTGGCCAACATCACTTGCAATAAAGCATCTGCAGCAGGGTGAGTATGGCGGCATGAGGCGTAGTACTTAAAACTGGTTTCTGCTAAAGCCCAGCGACTACCCAAACGATCTACGAGCTTACTTGGATCGCTATCGCTAGACATGCCAGCTGCAAGACCTTGCTTGCCTTCCAGAATATGCTGCGCACCTGTAAAACCAGCTTGTGCAATATAAGCAGACATCAAGCCGGTAGATGCGGCATGTGCAGTATGGAGTTGCTTTGAGTCGGCCGCATCGCGCAGAAATTCCCAAAGACCAGCTGACTGTGTGCCCGCTGAACCAAAGGCGTTGAGCATTTGCTCTGGAGACAATTTCAGAAGTCTTCCAACTGCTGCAGCCGCCGCTAGAGTGCCAGCGGTGCCAGTAGTGTGAAACACTTTGTAATGAGAGCGACCTAGAAATTCGCCAACACGGATACCTACTTCATAGCCCGCTACTGCAGCAACCAATAATTCTTCTCCAGAGGAGCCCAGCGCTTGTGCGCAAGCCAGTGCAGGAGGAAAGACTACTGTCGCCGGATGAAAGACTGAACCATTGTGCACATCATCTTGTTCTGCAACATGGGATGCTGCCGCATTTGCCATTGCCGCCAAAAAGGGGCTGGAGGTTTTGCGTGAAACCAGAATCTCAGATGGGCCAGCGTGTGCCGCATCAAACCCACCCATGTTCTGCGCAAATTGGGTAATAAGCTCAACCGGGCGTGAGCCTTTGCCGGCGATAGCAGAACCAAACCAATCTACCAATAAATCTTCGGCACGGTTCATGACATCGTTAGGGATGTCTGCAGCCTTGAGATTTGCTGCAAAGCTGGCGAGCTCACGAGAGAGGTGTTGAGTAGTCATAAATAAATAGTGTTTGATTAAGCTAGTACGGCAGTGGCTTGCATCGTGAGCCAACCTTCATGATCTTGCGCCCAAATCGAAATCGTTTTTCCGCTGGGATCTTTTTCCAAATCTGGCTTGGCATTCACTTTAAAAATATTGATGTCAAAAGTCGGGCGAATAGCGCGGAACTCAAAACTCTTCAGCTTGCAGCCTGGAATGCTTTGGCGTACCAGATCAACTAATAAGGTTGCAATCAACGGTCCATGCACAATTAAGCCAGGATAGCCTTCAACCTCCGTAACGTATTTACGATCGTAGTGAATGCGATGACCGTTAAATGTTAGTGCTGAATAGCGAAACAGCAATACATCATCTGGCGTAATTGTTTTGCTCCATTTGGCATCAGTTGGTGCGGAAGTAGGGGCCACGGGCTTGTCGTCTGGTCCAGGAGCATCGCGATACACGATGTCATGTTCTTCTATGATTGCTAAGCCATTTTGATTGGAGATCTTGTGATTGACTAAAACGAAAATCAAATCACCAGTGCGACCTGCTTTATGAGTGACAGATTCAATTGTGGAAACCCGTTCAATTTCATCGCCAACAGCTAATGGTTTTAGCCATTCAATACGACTACCTGCCCACATGCGACGTGGCAATGGAACGGGAGGTAAAAAACCGCCACGTTTTGGATGACCATCAGGGCCTATTTCAGATTCGCGGGCATGAGGTAGAAAGTACAGCCAGTGCCACAACTCCGGCAAAAAAGTACCCTTGCTGGGCGCGGGATCTTCGCGATCCAAGGTGGCTGAGAGGGCGCGCACTGGCGCTGATGTAACTGTGTCTTGAAATGACTCCGTTTTACCGAGCCATTCTTGCAGATGAGTGATGGTTTGAGGTTCGATTCGCATAACTTCCATTATGCCAATCTTGGAGAAAAATTCACCCCATCAAGATGGAGATGTAATGAAAGAGTAATCCAGCTAAGGCAGAACCACCCAATACTGTGAGAACACCCTTTTGAAATTTAAATAAGGCTAATCCAGCCAGGGCGCAGATCAAGATCGAGATCCAAGAAATCGAGCCGCTAAAGCCTCTCGGTAAAAAGACGTGATAGGCAAAAAAGAGACCCAGATTGGCAATAACACCAACTACGGCTGCAGTGATGGCGGTCAGTGGCGCTGTAAAGCCCAGTTTGCCGTGAGTTGACTCAATGAGTGGTCCACCAACCAAGATAAAAAAGAAGGAGGGCAAGAAAGTAAACCAAGTAGCAACGCATGCACCCAGCACGCCAAACCAAAAAGGATTGCTAGCACCTATCAAGTGTTGAATATGTCCCGCAAGGTAGCCAACAAAAGCAACCACCATAATCAACGGTCCTGGGGTGGTTTCGCCAAGCGCCAGGCCATCAATCATTTGGTTAGCGCTGAGCCAATGGAAGTGATCAACGGCGCCTTGATATACGTAAGGAAGAACTGCATATGCACCACCAAACGTCAGAAAGGCGGCTTTAGTAAAGAACCAGGCTATCTGAGGATATAGGGTCTTCCAGCCGAAGAGTAAGACTAGAGCGCCTATAGATAGCAACCAACAACCCAGAGCAATCAAAGAGTGGCGAATCATTTTTTGATAATGAAATTGCGCATGCTCCGGAGTGGGAGTGTGATCATCAATAAGCGCGCTACCATATCCGCTAGTTTCTTTACTGCTATGGGTATTTTTTTGTTGAAAATATTCTGGATATTTTTTGCCACCCCAATAGCCAATAGCAGCAGCAATCGCCACGATGATCGGAAAGGCGAGATTGAGAATAAAGATAGCCAAGAAAGAACCCAAAGCAATCCATTGCAATACTTGGTTATGAATGGTGCGTTTACCAATACGTACTGCAGCGTGTAATACGATTGCAGTGACTGCTGGCTTGATGCCAAAAAAGATCGCTGCAATCCAAGGTACTTGTCCGAATGTGAGGTAAACCCACGATAGGCCAATCAATATGAATAAAGAGGGCAACACAAAGAGTGTTCCTGCCAGAATGCCGCCCCAGCTGCGGTGCAT
The DNA here is from genome assembly GCF_001595965.1 of Polynucleobacter yangtzensis. GTDB lineage: Bacteria > Pseudomonadota > Gammaproteobacteria > Burkholderiales > Burkholderiaceae > Polynucleobacter > Polynucleobacter yangtzensis. The sequence goes on along the minus strand of NZ_LOJI01000035.1, from coordinate 318,007 downwards.
CAGCCAACCTATATAGGTCACCAGCTGTTGAGCCTCAGGCCCGGGAAGGAGCATGCAGTAGTTCAGCGCATGTAAAAAGCGCCGCTCAGAAATCCAGCGACGCTTTTCAACTAACTCTTGATGTAGAACGGCGATTTGTCCTGCCGGCCCACCAAAACTAATGAAGCCCAGCTTGGCCCAAAACTTCAGGGCCTCGCGTAGTGGAACACTCAAACTTCGTCCATTCCGCCAACTACTTGGCTAAAGCCGTTATCAACATAAATGATTTCAGCAGTAATACCATTTGCCAAATCAGATAACAAGAATGCTGCAGTGTTGCCCACATCATCAATGGTGACATTGCGACGCAGTGGTGCAGTTTGTTCAACTGCTTCCAAAATCTTGCTAAAGCCTTTGATGCCAGACGCTGCCAAAGTTTTAATTGGGCCAGCAGAAATTCCGTTAGCACGAATGCCTTTAGGGCCAACTGAGCCAGCGAGGTAACGCACGGAAGCTTCAAGAGAAGCTTTGGCTAAACCCATGGTGTTGTAGTTTGGAACATTCTTCATCGAACCCAAATAAGTCAGGGTGAGTAAAGAGGATTTATCGCGCAACATTGGTAAAGCCTCTTTTGCCATTGCTGGGAAGCTATATGCTGAAATGTCATGGGCAATCTTGAAGCCCTCACGAGAGAGGCCATCTAAGAAATCACCGGCAATTGCTTCGCGCGGTGCAAAGCCAATAGCATGAACGAAGCCGTCAAATTGAGGCCAGGATTTAGCCAAATCCTTGAAAAGTGCGCTAATTTGCTCATCGCTGCCCACATCACAGTCAAAAATCAGGTCGGTATTGAATTCTTTTGCAAAATCAACGATGCGGTCCTTAAAGCGTTCACCCACGTAGGTAAAAGCTAGTTCAGCGCCTTCGCGGTGGCAAGCCTTGGCAATGCCATAGGCGATAGAGCGGTTTGAGAGGAGGCCGGTAATGAGGATTTTTTTGCCGGAGAGAAAGCCCATGTTGTGTCCTTTGCTTCAAATATGATTAGCTATCTACAATTGTTGCATATATGCCCACCCTAAAACCCATTCGCCAAATTGCCCATTTCCTGCTGCTAGCGCTGCTAGTGGGGCTAGGACTCAATACGGCCATGGCTGGACAGGGCATTGCGCAATACGGTAAACCCAAATATCCCGATGGATTCGCCCATTTTGATTACGTGAATCCGAATGCCCCTCGGGGTGGCACCTTGGTATTACCCAATCCGGGGCAAAGAACCAGCTTCGATAAATTTAATCCGTTTACGTTGCGCGGCATTACTGCCCCAGGTATTGATTTGATGTTTGAATCTTTGGCCGAGGGAAGTGCTGATGAGGTATCCAGTATTTACGGGTTATTGGCTGACGATATTCAGGTGGCTAAAGATCATAAATCCGTGACGTTTCATATTCGTTCGGAAGCGAAGTTTTCTGATGGTAGTCCAGTACTAGCAGCTGACGTTAAATATAGCTTTGATACTTTAATGAGTGGTAAGGCCCACCCACGCTACAAGACAACTTTTGCTGACATTAAAGAAGCAGTAGTTTTGTCTGAGCGCTCCATCCGCTTTGACTTTAAAAATGACAATGCAGAGTTACCAATCTTGGCGGGTACCTTTCCAGTGTTCTCACGTAACTGGGGTAAGCGGCCCGATGGGTCGATGATCCCATTCGAGAAGCTTGCCTTTGAGGCGCCGATTGCAAGTGGCCCTTATTTGATTGAGTCTTTTAAAGCTGGCAAGTCGATTGTCTATAAAAAGAATCCAAACTATTGGGCCGACCAACTCAGTAAGCCACTTAACGTGCGCGTTGGTTTTTATAACTTTGATCGCGTGCTGTACAAGCTCTACAGCGATGATGCTGTCAGGTTAGAAGCCTTTAAAGCAGGGGAGTTTGATGCTTTAGTCGAGTATCGCGCCAAGATTTGGGCCAAAGGCTATGTTGGCTCAAAGTTTGATAAAGGTATTTTGCTGAAAAAGGCATTCCTCAATCACAACGGTGCTGGGATGCAAGGTTTTGCAATGAATGTACGCCGCCCAATCTTTAAGGATGTGCGTGTTCGCGAAGCCTTGGGGTATGCCTTAGATTTTGAGTGGCTCAATCGTCAGATATTTTTTGATCAATACAGTCGCATCAATAGCTACTTTACGAATAGCGACTTAAGTGCCAATTTTGACGGCCCTCGCAAACCAACTGAAGCTGAGTTGAAATTACTTAAACCTCTGAAAGCTAAATATCCACAATGGGTTCCAGATGCTGTCTTTGATCCAATGCCTGCGGCGCCATCAACTAAGCCGCCTGGAAGTTTGCGTCAGAACCTAAAGAGAGCAAGAGAGCTTCTCATGCATGCGGGATGGCAGTATCGCGATGGCGCATTGCGCAATGAAAAGGGCGAGCCGTTTCGTTTTGAGATCGTGGAGGATGGCGGTTTCTTCTTGAGAGTCATTTCTGCGTATGTTCGCAACTTAGAGAAGTTGGGAGTGCAGGTCGATATTCGTACGAGCGACTTTGCCTTGCATCAAAAGCGTATGAACGAGTATGACTTTGATATGACCACCGTACGATTCCAGGATTCTCAAAACCCAGGTAACGAGCTCTGGGATCGCTTTGGTAGCCAAGCTGCCAAAGAAAAAGGTTCTGATAACGTGATTGGCGTGCAATCACCTGTAGTCGATGCCTTAATTGATGAAATTACCAAGGCGCAAAATCGTGAACAGTTGAGAACTGCTACTAGAGCGCTTGATCGTGTCTTGTGGAATAGTTATTACGTAGTCCCTCAGTGGTACAACCCAACCCATCGCGTTGCCTTCCGTCATGAGATGCGCTACCCAGAGCCACCTTTGTACTATTCAGCTGAACTGTGGATCATGCAAAATTGGTGGAAAGAGGAGTCTAAATAATGCAGGGTCAAATGCGCGCCTACATCTTCAAGCGTTTGCTCTTGATGATCCCAACAATCTTGGGTGTGTTAACACTTACCTTTGCCGTAGTGCAATTTGTTCCAGGTGGTCCAGTTGAGCAAATGGTGTTGGAGTTAAAGGGTAAAGGTAGTGCAGCCACAGGCGGCTCAGAGTCATCGGGCTCTGGTGCAACCTATCGTGGTCGTCAAGGTGTTGATGCACAGCGTCTAGAAGAGGTGAAGGCCTTATATGGTTTTGATAAGCCACCTCTTGAGCGTTATTTCATGATGTTGGGTCGCTTTGCTAGATTCGATTTAGGTCAAAGTTATTACCAGCACGAAAGCGTTTGGCGTTTAGTGGTTTCAAAATTACCGGTATCAATCAGCATCGGTTTATGGACTTTCTTTATTACCTATTTAGTTTCTATTCCTTTGGGTATTGCTAAAGCGGTACGAGACGGCTCACGCTTTGACGCTATCACTAGCAGCATGATCCTTGTGGGTTATGCGATTCCGGGATTTGTGTTGGGCGTCCTATTGCTAGTAGTCTTTGGTGGAGGGAGTTTCTTACAGATCTTCCCGTTAAGAGGTTTAACTTCTGATAACTGGAGTGATCTGAGCCTCATTGGTAAGGTCATGGATTACTTGTGGCATTTGGTATTGCCAATTACTGCATCTGTTCTGGGAAGCTTTGCAGTAGTGACTATGTTGACCAAGAATTCATTCCTAGAAGAAATTCGTAAGCAATACGTCCTGACTGCACGCGCAAAGGGTCTTACAGAAAAGCAAGTTCTTTGGAAGCATGTCTTCCGCAATGCTCTCTTGCCACTGGTAACGGGTTTCCCTGCAGCGTTTATTGGTGCATTCTTTACGGGCTCCTTATTGATAGAGACCTTGTTCTCCTTAGATGGGCTTGGCTTGCTTTCGTACGAGTCAGTGATGCGCCGTGACTATCCAGTCGTATTTGGCACTCTCTACTTATTCACCTTAATTGGTTTATTTACGAAGTTAATTTCTGATCTTTGTTATGTCTACATAGACCCACGCATTCAGTTTGGTGCGGGAGGGGGTTCATGAATCGTTGGCAACGTTTTAAAAATAGCCGCATGGGCTATGCCAGCCTGTGGATCTTTATGGTGCTCTTCGGTTTATCGATGTGCGCCGAGTTGATTGCCAACGACAAGCCTTTGGTAGTTCGTTACGAGGGGCATTTCTATTTTCCAATCGTAAAAAGCCAACCAGAAACCGTGTTTGGTGGAGACTTCGCCACGCCGACTGATTTCTTGGATCCAGACATTCGTCACAACATCACGAGCAACGGTAACTGGGCAATTTACCCACCGATTCATTACAGCTACGAGACGCTCAACTATTTCTCTAAAGTGCCTAACCCAGCGCCTCCTTCTTGGGAAAACTGGCTCGGTACGGATGATCGCGGGCGCGATGTTTTGGCGCGACTCATCTATGGCTTTCGCCTATCGATACTTTTTGGTTTAGCGCTCACGATTGTTGGTGTCACTGTGGGCATCATCACTGGATCCTTGATGGGGTTCTTTGGTGGTAAGTTTGATTTGATTTCTCAGCGACTGATTGAGATTTGGTCGGCTATGCCAGAGTTGTACTTGCTCATTATTTTTGCTTCGATCTTTAACCCCAGCGTTTCCTTGCTCATCATTTTGCTGGCTGCCTTTGGTTGGATGGGCTTATCAGATTACGTGAGAGCGGAATTCTTCCGCAACCGCGCTCTGGAGTATGTGCGTGCAGCTCGAGCCTTGGGTTTAACAAATGTACAAATCATGTGGCGCCATATTTTGCCCAATAGCTTGACGCCGGTAATCACCTTTTTACCGTTCCGCATGAGTGCGGCCATCCTCTCTCTAACGAGTTTAGATTTCTTAGGCTTGGGAGTGCCGCCAGGTACGCCAAGCTTGGGTGAGTTGTTATCTCAAGGCAAGAGCAATCTCGACGCTTGGTGGATCTCCTTATCCACCTTTGTGGTCTTGGTAGCAACCTTGCTGCTATTGACCTTTATGGGCGAGGCATTACGTAACGCATTTGATTCTCGTAAAGCAGGCTTGATGAGTGGAGGTCGCTCATGAGTTTGCTGCGCTATGAAGATCTGTGTATTTCTTTTGGAACAGGTCGTCGCGAAAAGTTTGCCGTCAATCATCTTGATTTAGAAATCGGTATAGGTGAGCGTGTTGCCCTTGTCGGTGAGTCTGGTTCTGGTAAGACCCTGACTGCGCTGGCGCCTTTGAGACTTGAGCCAGAGGGCGCGAAAGTTTCTGGAAAGATTCTCTGGAATGGAAATGACGGGAAGGGCGAAGTCGATTTACTTTCCATGTCCATTCAAGACATTCGGGAGATTCGTGGCCGCGAAATTGCCATGGTGTTTCAGGAGCCAATGACGGCTTTGAACCCACTGTTTACCGTAGGCAATCAAATTATTGAAGCAGTGCAGATTTATCAGCCATTGATCTCTAAAGCAGATGCGATGGATGCGGCGGTTGATTTACTGCGCAAGACAGGCATTCCTGAGTCTGAGCGCCGTTTTCATTCCTATCCACATCAACTCTCTGGCGGTCAGCGACAGCGCGCCATGATTGCCATGGCTTTGGCATGCAAGCCACGCCTTCTCATTGCAGACGAGCCTACAACAGCATTGGATGTGAGTTTGCGTTTGCAGATTTTGGATCTACTCAAAGAGCTACAAGAGGAATCTAAAGATGATGGCGGCATGGGAATTTTATTGATTACCCATGACCTCAATTTAGTAAAACACTTTGCGCAGCGTGTGGCTGTCCTGAACCAAGGCAATCTGATGGAGTCTGGATCAACGAAGCAAGTGTTTGAACATCCCGAAGATCCATACACTCGCGCTTTGGTAAACAGTGAGCCTGTGCGTGACTTAGCACCGCTGATGCCATTGGCTCCAGTGCTGCTAAAAACAGAAGAGCTATCAGTAGCCTACCCAAGCTCTGAGTCAGCGTCTTGGTTTAAAAAAGCACCGCCACATAAAGTTCTGAAAAAAGTCAGCTTCTCGCTAAAGCAAGGTCAAACCATTGGTGTAATTGGCGAGTCTGGCTCCGGCAAAACAACTTTAGGTATGGCGGTCTTGGGTTTATTGGGTGATTCCGCTGCAGAGGTATCTGGTGATGTTGATGTGCTTGGCAATGATTGGCAGAAACTAAAACCTGTGGAGAGAAGGGCGCTTCGCTCGAGCTTACAAGTGATCTTCCAGGATCCATTTGGATCGCTATCACCGCGCATGAATGTATTGCAAATCGTTTCAGAGGGTTTGGATGTGCATTTTCCACGGCTGTCGACAGCAGAACGAGAAACTCGTGTGGTCGATATGCTCAAAGAGGTTGGTCTGGATCGTTCGGCGCTTTTACGTTATCCCCATGAATTCTCTGGTGGTCAGCGACAACGTATTGCGATTGCACGAGCGCTCATCCTGCGCCCTCAAATTTTGGTTCTGGATGAGCCTACTTCCGCGTTAGATGTTTCTATTCAGAAACAGGTGCTCGCCTTATTGACCGAGCTGCAGAAAAAGTACAACTTAGCCTATCTGATGATTAGTCATGATTTGGCTGTGATTAGGGCAATGTCACACGAGGTCATGGTTCTCAAGGGTGGCAAAGTAGTGGAGTTCGGTGATACCGAAACCCTCATAAAGCATCCCCGCCAAACCTATACCAAAGAGCTTTTTGCAGCAGCAGAGCTTACTTAGGCAGGTTTGGAGGAGAGGACTAAATCCCTGCTAAATGGGCTAATTTAGTGCATTTGCCCCTATTTAGTAAAAATTTATCTTTATAAACAAGGACTTAGGTCTAAATTGAAGACTTGGTAAATTATGGGTTCTTTGTTAAACTGAACAGATGTCATTGAAAAAAACAATGCTTTCTAAACTCCTAGGCTTTGGTCTGGGTGCATTCATTTGCGTATCCGCTTATGCGGCAGACCCTGTGGTCGAGCCAAGCGCAGATGCAGCTGTGCCTAAAGAAAGCATGTTCCAAGCAGGGCGCTCTTACATTGCCCGCGTTTCTGATCGATTGGCAGATACCGTTACAGGTAAATCAGAAGAGTTAATCAACCGCGCGATGGAAGTGATTGGCGTGCGTTATCGCTGGGATACAGAACTGCCACAGTCTGGATTAGACGGCAGTAGTTTTGTTGGTTATGTCTTCAAAGACAAACTTGGATTTTTATTGCCACGCAAATCTACTCAGATGAGTCGTGTTGGCAAACCCATTACTCGTGAAGAGTTGCAGCCAGGTGACCTCGTATTCTTCAACACCATGCGTTTAACTTTTTCTCATGTTGGTATTTACGTGGGCGATAACAAGTTTATTCATTCACCTTCCAAAGGTACGAATGTCAGAGTCGATGATCTCGGTAGTCTCTACTGGGATAAACGTTTTGATGGCGCGCGCCGTTTAGATGGTAGCGACAACCTCAATGACTCAGAGCGTCAAGAACTTCTCAACGAAGTCAAAAATCTTAAGCGTAAGTCACGCAATCTCTAAGACAATAGGGCTGATAAGCCTTATAAATACTAGCCTTTCAGCTTTTCCTTAATGAGCGCCATTTGTTCTTGTGCTGCAGCTTCGCCTGCAAGAATAGCTGCGTTTCTGGATTTGAAATCCCCGCCACCCATTTGTTTTAATTGCGGTTGAATCACAATGTCAGCACTTTTTAATTCGTACTGATTGATACTTCGCTGCATGATGGAAATGGTTTGCTGTAAGACGCCAAGAGTTCCGCTGGCATCTTGATGAACCGGCTCAGAAGATATATTGACCGCAATTACTAAAGTTGCCCCCATTTGTCTTGCATAGCTAACAGGTACCGGTGCCACTAAGCCACCATCTACATATTCTTTGCCGCTAATCACTGCTGGCTGAAAAACGCCTGGTACGCTGCAAGAGGCCCGCACTGCTAAGCCGGTGTTGCCCGTTCTAAATAAAACACCTTTGCCTGACTGTAATTCCGTAGCAACAATGCCCAGGGGTATGCGCATTTGTTCAATAGATTTGTTTTGCACCTCTCGGTTCACCATGTTTTGCAGGGCATCCCCTTTAATGAGTCCCCCAAAACGGCCTGCAAAAGGGAGTCCCCAGTCAGCAATGGTGGCCTCATCTAGGTTGAGGGCCAAGCGATTGAGTTCATTGCCGCTGGCTCCTGAGGCTAATAGGGTGGCAATCACGCTACCAGCGCTGCTGCCAACAACAATATCGGGCCTAATGCCTTGGGCTTCTAAAGCTTTAATAACACCTACATGAGCGAAGCCTCGGGCTGCACCAGCTCCCAAAACCAAGCCAACAACCGGTTTTTTGCTGCTCATAAGACTGCAGGAGCTCAAGCCCGCGCCCCCAAGAATGGTGCCCACACCAATTCCAAGGTTCAGGAACTTGCGACGCTCCATATAGGCAGGGGCTCCAGATGTCAGAAAAAGGGGTTTGGTATATTTCTTATGCATGTGGCTATTGTATTGAGCCTACCTTATAATAGGTGCAAGGTGAACGAAAAGGACTTCGTTTCAGCGCGGGCATATTCCAATAAGAACTGATGAGATGGATTGTCCGTAGTCGCTAGAGAACACCAAAACCCATTACTAAATACATTTTTAAAGCCTAGTCAGGATGATTCCTGGTAGCCCGACTTTTATGGACGATCACAATAAGCGCGTAATTGAAACAGCCCTCCTGTGCGCACAGGAGCCACTCACCGTTGCTGATTTGTCTCGCCTGTTTGTTGAAGACATCACTACGGCAGATATCGATGAAGCATTGGTCGAGCTGCAACGCGCTTGGGACGACAAGGGTATGGAATTGGTTCATATCGCAACAGGTTGGCGCTTTCAGAGCCGTCTGTCCATGCGTGAGTACCTCGATCGCCTTACACCTGAGAAGCCGCCTAAGTATTCACGTGCAGTCATGGAGACCTTGGCCATCATTGCTTATCGCCAGCCAGTGACTCGTGGTGAGATTGAAGAGATTCGCGGTGTAGCAGTTAGTAGTAATGTGATGAAGCAGTTGGAAGACCGCGGTTGGGTTGAAGTGATTGGCCATAAAGAAACAGTTGGCCGCCCTGGTTTATATGCAACCACTAAACAATTTTTAGATGATCTCAGTCTGACCAATTTACAAAGCCTGCCAGTTTTAGAAGACGCTGCGCCAATGGCGGCTGCAGAACAATTAGGTCAAGCAGTGATGGAATTTGATCCGTCTGCAACCGTAGAAACAGTCATCATTGATGGCGAAGAACAAGCAATTGAAGTAGAGGCTTTAGAAGTAACTGAAATCACAGTAGAAGAAACAGTGATTGAAGAGACCGAAGAACTTACAGAAGAAGTTACCCCTGAGTCTGAAGACAAACCAGACGAAACAAAATAATTATTAATGACAAGCTCTAACGAAAACGATTCATCCCCGGTAGTAAATCCATCGGCAACTCCATCTAATGCAGACTCTGCACCATCAAATGCTGATGGTCAGAAGACTGAGGGTGGAGGGCGCGCAGAACGTGGTGATCGTCGTTCGCGCCGTCAAGGCGCTGGTGGCAGTAAATACCCATTCAATAAAAAGCGCCCTTTTAATAAAGACCGGCCACGCCGCGAGGGTGGTGAAGGCAATGGTTCGCGTGAAGGCGGCAATCAATCTGCCAAATTAGCCCCTAACCCAGCTGAGAGCGAAGCTTTGTTTGCCTCAGTAGTATCTGGTGAGTTTGATGCAGCTTTAGATGCCCCGGAAGTTGAAGAAGTTAAAAATCCTGATGGTGTCAATGAGAGTGAAATCTCTCATCAAACTGGAGCAGAGCGTCGTGCGCAACGCGCACAACGTTCGCGCGAAGATGAAGATCCGGATGCACCAACAGAAGAAGAAATGAGTAGTTTGCAATTTGCAAACGTAGATGACTTGCCTTTGAGTTTGCGTGATGAAGTGTGGTCAGATCTTGATGGTTTAGATGACGACGCGGATGACGAAGACACCGTTAAATTGCATAAAGTATTAGCTGACGCCGGCATGGGATCACGTCGCGATATGGAAGACTTGATTATTCAAGGACGTGTTTCTGTAAACGGATTACCAGCTCATATTGGTCAACGTATTGGACCAACAGATCAAGTGCGTATTAATGGCAAGCCAGTTCATCGCAAGATTCAGACTAAGCCGCCGCGCGTGATCATGTATCACAAGCCTGCCGGCGAGATCGTAAGTCAATCCGATCCAGAAGGCCGCCCAACTGTATTTGATCGTTTGCCAAAGCCACGTCAAGGTCGCTGGATTGCAGTTGGACGTTTGGACTTTAATACTGAAGGACTGTTGTTATTTACTACTTCAGGTGAATTGGCGAATCGTTTGATGCATCCGCGTTATGGTGTTGAGCGTGAATACGCTGTTCGCATTTTGGGGGACTTGAGCCAAGAAAACACAGCGCTATTAAAGAGTGGCATTACGCTTGATGATGGTCAAGCTAAATTCTTACGCCTAGCAATGGGCGGTGGTGAAGGCGCAAACCGTTGGTACCACGTTGCATTAAATGAAGGTCGTAATCGCGAAGTGCGCCGCATGTTTGAGGCGGTTGGTCATACGGTATCTCGCTTGATCAGAACTCGTTATGGCATTTTCTTGTTGCCTCCACGCTTACGTCGTGGCAAATGGGAAGAGATTGAAGCTGGCGGCATCTATAACTTGATGAAGTCTGCAGGGTTAAAAATGCCTCAGCCACAAGATAAGGGTCGTAACCCTAATCCTAATAGTCGTGATCGTCGCCCGATGGGTGAAGATTTCCAGCCGGATCCAATGCAAACCTCAGTTTCTTACTGGGGCTCCCGTGACGCCTTAACCCTTGCTAGCGGTCACAACGGCCTGACTCATCAAGGTAGGGGTGGCAAACCTGGTGGTGGCGGTGGATCTGGTGATGGGCGCGGTCCTTTCCGGGGTCGTACGCAAGGCGGAAGGCCGGGTCAGGGCGGTCAAGGTGGTCGTGGAGGCCAGGGCGGCGGCCAAGGCCAAAACCGTAGTAAAGGCGCCAAAGTTCATCATGGACAGTCCGCATTTGTGACTGGAAACCCTCAAAGCCCTGGAAATGGGCCCAAAAGAGGTGCACCAAAGGGACGTAAGCCATTCAATAAAGGACCAAGAAAACCGCGAAATCCGGGCGAAAGCTTCTGATTTGTATCGGTTTTCTGCCAAATAGGCTATAATTTTGGTCTTACAGCAGGATTCTGCTGTTTTTAGTGGTTACCGACTGATGTTGCGATCAACGTAAGTCGGCCTGTTCTGAATTTCGAGAATATGGGCTTTGAAGCCCATTTTTTTTTGCCATTTTGGTATGAAGGGGTGTCGTGAAGGATCAGCAGGTTATTTCTGCAGAGCTGGAAAACTTAGGTTACACGCTAGTTGAGATTGAGCGTGAAGCCGGAGGTTTGCTGCGCGTCACGATTGAAAACCCAGATTACGAGCGCTTGATTACGGTATTAGATTGCGAGAAGGTCAGCCATCAGTTGAGCTATACCTTGCCGGTTGAAAATATTCCATATGAGCGCTTAGAGATTTCATCTCCAGGATTGGATCGTCCGGTAAAAAGTGCCGCAGATTATGAGCGCTTCGCTGGAATGCAAGTGGATTTGAAGTTGCGTGTTGCTGTTGGCAATCGCAAGAATTTTCGTGGTGAGTTGCAAGGTTTGTTGAGTGGTGAATTGAATTCACCGGATGCAAAGTTTGGTTTGGTATTTGAGGGTGCTGATGGTCAGCCTTCTCAATTGGAGTTCTCTTTAGCCGAGGTCGATAAGACTCGGTTGGTCCCTGTTATTGATTTCAAAGGAAGAAAGTCATGAGCCGAGAAGTTCTCATGTTGGCAGACGCGCTAGCGCGTGAAAAGAACGTTGATCAAGCTATCGTTTTCGAGGCGTTGGAGATGGCTTTAGCCTCTGCAACCAAGAAGCGTTATGCCACAGAAGACGTGGATATCCGCGTTTCGATTGATCGCGAAACTGGTGAATACGAAACCTTCCGTCGCTGGTTGGTAGTTCCAAACGAAGCCGGTTTGCAAGAGCCTGATAAAGAGATTCTGCAATTTGAAGCACAAGAACAACTTGCCGACATGGAAGTTGGCGACTATATCGAAGAGCAAATCGAATCTTTAGCTTTCGGCCGTATCGGCGCACAAGCTGCTAAGCAAGTGATCTTGCAACGCATTCGTGATGCTGAGCGTGAACAAATTTTGAACGACTACCTTGAGCGTGGCGAAAAAGTCATGACTGGTACCGTAAAACGCGCTGATAAGAACGGCCTCATTATCGAATCTGGTCGTGTTGAGGCGTTGCTGCGCCGCGATCAAATGATTCCAAAAGAGAACTTACGTTCTGGTGACCGCGTACGTGCTTACATCCTCAAAGTGGATCGTGAAGCTCGTGGCCCACAAATTGAACTCTCACGTACTTGCCCAGAATTCTTGATCAAGTTGTTTGAGAATGAAGTTCCAGAGATGGAGCAGGGCTTGTTAGAGATCAAAGGCGCTGCCCGTGATCCTGGTATCCGCGCAAAGATTGCTGTTATTACTTATGACAAACGTATCGACCCAATCGGTACTTGCGTTGGTGTACGTGGCACACGCGTTACCGCAGTGCGTAACGAAGTAGCTGGCGAAGCAGTGGATATCGTGTTGTGGTCTGAAGACCCAGCGCAGTTTGTGATTGGTGCTTTGGCTCCAGCCCAAGTTTCTTCTATCGTGGTTGACGAAGAGCGTCACGCGATGGACGTAGTAGTTGATGAAGAGAACTTGGCAATCGCGATTGGCCGTAGTGGACAAAACGTTCGCTTGGCGAGCGATTTGACTGGCTGGCAGATCAACATCATGACTCCTGAAGAGTCTGCTGAGAAAACTGAAAAAGAGGCTTCTACTGTACGCCAATTGTTTATGGACAAATTGGACGTAGACCAAGAAGTGGCTGATATCTTGATTGAAGAAGGCTTCAATACATTGGAAGAAGTGGCTTACGTGCCATTGTCTGAAATGTTAGAAATCGATTCTTTTGACGAAGACACTGTGAATGAGTTGCGTACTCGTGCTCGTGATTCCTTGTTAACGATGGAGTTGGCAAAAGAAGAGCGTATTGGCGAAGTTTCACAAGACTTGCGTTCCTTAGAGGGAATGACCACAGAGTTGATTGCGAAGCTTGCTGAAAATCAAGTACATACCCGTGACGACCTTGCTGAACTGGCTGTTGATGAGCTGGTTGAGGCGACACAAATTGACGAAGAAACTGCGAAAACGCTCATCATGAAAGCGCGCGAACATTGGTTTACTTCATGAGAGGAAGTAGTGCATGGCAACAACAGTAAAAGTACTCGCTAAAGAATTAAAACGTACCGCGCCAGACCTCTTGGAGCAGTTGAAGGCGGCCGGTATCGAAAAAGGTTCTGAGGACGACAGCATTACCGAGAAGGACAAAACTGTCCTACTCGAGCACTTGAAAAAAGCGCATGGTAGCGCTGATACAGGCGCGCGCAAAAAGATTACTTTAATCAAGCGCGAAAGCTCAGAGATTCGTCAAGCAGACTCTGCTGGACGTACTCGCACTGTGCAAGTTGAAGTACGTAAAAAGCGCGTACTCGTTAAGGCGGGTGACAAAGCTTCTGAGCCGGCGGCACAGGAAGCTCCGGCGAAAGCGGCAGCTAAAGCTGCGCCAGCTAAACCAGTTATTTCTGAAGAAGAATTAGAGAAACGCGCAGCCGAGGCAACTCGCCAAGCTGAGTTGCTAGCTCGTCAAGAAGCGGAAATGAAAGCGGCTGAAGAGGCGCGTCAAAAAGAAGTTGCCGCTCCAGTAGTGAAAGAAGTTGCTCCTGTAGATAATGCTCCGGATGCTGCTGCAGTTGCCGCAGAGAAAAAGGCGACTGCTGACAAAGCTGCAAAAGACTTAGCTGCAACTAAGGAAAAAGAATTAGCTGACATTCGTGTACGTCGTGCTGCCGCTGAAGCGGAAGCTTTGGCGATTCGCGACATGATGAGTGCTCCTGCTCGTGTTCTGAAGGCACCAAGTGAAATTGCCGCCGAAGAAGCGAAAAAAGGTACTTTGCATAAGCCTGCAAAAGTTGAAGGTGCTGATGATAAGAAGAAGGCTGTTACCAAAGTTGGCGGCAAGACTATTAAATCTTCTGAAACATCATCCACATGGCAAGAAGAAGGCGCCAAGAAACCTGGTGGCTTAAAAACTCGTGGTGATACATCTGGTGGTGTTGGTGGTTGGCGTTCAGGTGGCGGCCGTAAGAAGCAGCGTCAAATCGCTGAAGCAAACGTCGACACAAACTTCCAAGTGCCTACTGAGCCAGTAGTACGCGATGTTCATGTTCCAGAAACGATTACTGTTGCTGAGTTAGCTCATGCAATGGCAGTGAAGAGTGCAGAGGTGATTAAGTTATTGATGGGTATGGGTCAAATGGTCACCATCAACCAAGTGCTTGATCAAGATACTGCAATGATCATCGTTGAAGAAATGGGTCACAAAGCCTTTGCTGCGAAATTAGATGATCCAGATTTGGACCTCGGCACTGACGGTCATGATGCAGAGTTATTGCCACGTCCGCCAGTTGTAACGGTGATGGGTCACGTTGACCACGGTAAAACATCTTTACTCGATAAGATTCGTGCAGCGAAAGTCGCTACCGGTGAAGCTGGTGGCATTACCCAGCATATTGGTGCGTACCACGTAGAAACTCCACGCGGCATGATTACGTTCTTGGATACTCCGGGTCACGAAGCCTTTACGGCAATGCGTGCTCGCGGTGCTAAAGCAACTGACATCGTGATCTTGGTAGTAGCTGCTGATGACGGCGTGATGCCACAAACTAAAGAAGCGATTCACCATGCAGTAGCAGGTGGCGTACCTTTGGTAGTTGCAATCAATAAGATTGATAAACCAGAAGCAAATTCTGAGCGCGTTAAAACAGAATTGGTCGCTGAGCAGGTTGTTCCTGAAGAATACGGTGGCGATGTGCCATTTATTCCAGTGTCCGCTAAAACAGGTGAAGGCATTGATGCTTTGCTAGAGAACGTTCTCTTGCAAGCTGAAATTCTGGAACTCAAGGCTCCTAAAGATGCGCCAGCCCAAGGTTTGGTCATTGAGGCGCGTTTGGACAAAGGTAAGGGCCCAGTTGCAACCATCTTGGTTCAATCTGGAACGCTTAAGCGTGGCGACATGTTGCTAGCAGGCTCTACATTTGGTCGTGTACGTGCGATGTTGGATGAAAACGGTAAGCCTTGTAATGAGGCTGGCCCATCAATTCCAGTGGAAATCCAAGGTTTGTCAGAAGTTCCTGCTGCAGGCGAGGCGGTGCAAGTAGTCCCTGATGAGCGTAAAGCTCGTGAGATTGCATTATTCCGTCAAGGCAAGTTCCGTGATGTGAAGTTGGCTAAACAGCAGGCATTCAAGCTTGAAACCATGATGGAAAACATGGAAGAAGGCGCAGTTGAAGCTAAGTTGTTACCGCTGATCATTAAGGCAGACGTTCAAGGTTCACAAGAAGCTTTGGCTCAATCATTAATGAAGCTTTCTACTCCAGAGGTGAAGGTGCAAATCGTTCACGCTGCTGTGGGCGGCATTACTGAAACTGACGTTAACTTAGCGGTTGCCTCTAAGGCAGTGATTTTTGGATTTAACTCTCGCGCTGATGCCGCTGCACGTAAGTTAGCCGAGAACAATGGCGTTGATATTCGTTATCACAACATTATTTATGACGCAGTTGATGAAGTGAAATTGGCTCTGAGCGGAATGTTGACACCAGATAAGAAGGAAGAAATCACTGGTCTCGTTGAGATTCGTCAAGTCTTCTTGGTATCAAAAGTTGGCGCAATTGCTGGTTGCTTGGTCGTTGACGGTATCGTTAAACGTACTTCAAGTGTTCGTCTCTTACGCGATAACGTGGTTGTTTGGACAGGTGAGCTTGATTCCCTCAAGCGCTTCAAAGATGACGCGAAAGAAGTTCGTGCCGGTGTTGAGTGTGGCTTGTCATTAAAAGGCTACAACGACATCAAAGAAGGCGATCAGCTCGAGGTGTTTGAAATAACTGAAGTTGCACGTTCACTCTAAGCAATATGCATAAGACTAGCCCGCATCGCAACCAGCGTCTCGCCGATCAAATTCAGCGAGACCTGGCCGAGCTCATTCCTCGTGAATTGCGCAGTCCAAGCTTAGGTTTGATTACTTTGCAAAGTATCGAGCTCACGCCGGACTTAGCGCATGCCAAAGTGTTCTTTACTGTTTTGGGTGCTGAGCCTGAACATGCTTTAAAAGCGCTCCAGGAAAAAGCGGGTTACTTACATTCATTGCTGTTTAAACGTTTGCACATTCATACAGTGCCTACATTGCATTTTCACTATGACAGCTCAGTTGAGCATGGCATAGAAATGTCTCGTTTGATCGATCAGGCAGTCGAGAGCGATCAAAAAGACGAGACTAAGTAATTCATGGCCATTAGAATCGACGGCGTAGTGCTGCTAGATAAACCTGCTGGAATGAGTTCACAGGGGGCAGTTACTGCCGTCAAGCGCGCTTTTAACGCTGATAAAGCAGGGCACACCGGTACTTTAGATCCGATGGCTACTGGTCTGCTGCCTATCTGCTTAGGTGAAGCTACTAAGTATTCCCAAGACTTGCTCGAGGCTGATAAAACTTATATTGCCCAAGTGAAATTTGGTTCACGCACTGATACAGGTGATGCAGAAGGCCAAATTATTGAAGAGTTGCCTTTACCAGCATTCTCAAGTGATGCAGAAATAAAAGCCGCCTTAGATGCGCTGCTACCTAAATTTACTGGTGCCATTTCTCAAGTACCGCCAATGTATTCGGCTTTGAAGCGTGATGGCAAACCTCTTTATGAATATGCTCGTGCTGGTGTTGAATTAGAACGCGCACCACGTGACATCATTATTCACTCCATTCGCTGGACTAATATCAACTGGCCAGAAGCTACTCTAGAAGTGAGTTGCAGCAAGGGCACCTATATTCGTGTTCTGGCTGAAGATATTGGTAACGCGCTGGGTTGCGGTGCGCATTTAGTGGGCTTGCGCCGTACTGAAGTAGGGCACCTAACTCTCGAGCAGTCTTTTACGATCGAATCAATCCAAAGCGGCCTACAAAATACTGCTGACTATATATTGCCAGTAGATGCGCTCTTACAAACATTGCCACACCTCACGGTGGATGAGCAACAGGCTAAGCGCCTGGAGATGGGGCAACGTGTTCCGCTCAATTTACCTTCTATCGAGGCATTAGTTCGCATCTATCGCGCAACTGCTGCTCCCCATAACTTTATTGGTACTGCTGATTGGCGCTCTGGAGTTTTACATCCGAAACGCTTAATTTCGCAGGCACATTAAACATTATTTATAACCCTTTTACTTATCTTTAACTTTAGAAGCTTCACATGACTAAACGCGCACTTCGTAACATCGCCATCATCGCCCACGTTGACCACGGTAAAACTACTTTGGTTGACCAACTCTTGCGCCAATCTGGCACATTCCGCTCCAATGAAAAAATGACCGAACGCGTCATGGACTCAAACGACTTGGAAAAAGAGCGTGGCATTACTATTTTGTCTAAGAACTGTGCGGTTGAGTATGACGGCACACATATCAACATCGTTGATACCCCAGGACACGCGGACTTCGGTGGTGAAGTAGAGCGCGTACTTTCTATGGTTGACGGTGTATTGCTCTTGGTTGATGCGGTTGAAGGCCCAATGCCACAAACCCGTTTCGTAACCAAGAAAGCCTTGGCTTTAGGTTTGAAGCCAATCGTTGTTATTAACAAAGTAGACCGCCCAGGTGCACGTACTGATTACGTTATCAATGCAACTTTTGAGTTGTTTGACAAATTAGGCGCTACTGAAGAGCAGTTAGACTTCCCGGTTGTCTACGCTTCAGGCTTGAATGGCTACGCTGGCTTGACTGATGATGTTCGTGAAGGCGATATGCGCCCATTGTTTGACACAGTGTTAAAGCACGTTCCAGTTCGTGATGACAATCCAGAAGGTCCTTTGCAGCTGCAGATTACTTCGATTGAGTACAGCACATACGTAGGTAAGATTGGTGTTGGCCGTGTTAACCGCGGAACTGTTAAGCCTTTGATGGACGTTGTATTTATGGATGGTCCTGACGGCGTTCAACGCAAAGGCCGTATTAACCAAGTATTGAAATTCCGTGGCTTAGAGCGCGAAATCGTTGACGAAGCGCAAGCTGGCGATATCGTATTGGTAAACGGTATTGAAGATTTGGCTATCGGAACAACAATCTGCGCGCCAGACGTTCCAGAAGCATTGCCAATGCTCAAGATTGACGAACCAACCTTGACCATGAACTTCATGGTGAACACTAGCCCGTTGGCTGGTCGTGAAGGCAAGTTCGTTACTAGCCGTCAGATTCGTGAGCGTCTTGACCGCGAATTGAAGTCAAACATGGCTTTGCGCGTTAAAGAGACTGATGATGACACTGTATTTGAAGTGTCTGGTCGTGGCGAATTGCATCTCACTATTTTGGTAGAAACAATGCGTCGTGAAGGTTACGAATTAGCAGTTTCTCGCCCACGCGTTGTGTTCCATGAGGAAGATGGCGTGAAGATGGAGCCGTACGAGAACTTAACGGTTGACGTTGAAGATACAACCCAAGGCGCCGTGATGGAAGACTTAGGTAAGCGTAAGGGTGAATTGCTCGACATGGTGAGTGACGGTAAAGGTCGTACACGTCTTGAGTACCGCATTCCTGCACGTGGCTTGATCGGCTTCCAAGGCGATTTCATGACCATGACTCGCGGTAATGGTTTGATGAGCCATACATTTGATTCATATGCACCAGCTAAAGACGGCATCTTGGGTGAGCGTCATAACGGCGTATTGATTAGCCAAGATGATGGTGAAGCAGTTGCTTACGCTTTGTGGAAATTGCAAGACCGTGGTCGTATGTTCGTAAGCCCTGGCGATCCTTTGTACGAAGGTATGGTGATTGGTATTCATAGTCGTGATAACGACTTGGTTGTGAACCCTATTAAGGGCAAGCAATTAACCAACGTTCGTGCATCTGGTACTGACGAGGCGGTTCGCTTGGTGACTCCAATTGCTATGAACCTGGAATACGCTGTTGAATTTATTGATGATGATGAGTTGGTTGAAGTAACGCCAAAGAGTATTCGTATTCGTAAGCGCTACCTCAAGGAGCATGAGCGTAAAAAAGCCTCACGCGAATAAGCTAGCTTTGCTACACAACAAAAGTCACCTACGGGTGGCTTTTGTTCTTCAATCAATACCAATATTCCAAAAATAGAACGCATCAGAGTAAGAAAATAAAATAAATGCTGCCATCAATAGAACAACGTCTTGCCCAAGAACTTTCCGCTAAACCCGCCCAAGTAGCAGCTGCCATCGCTTTGATGGATGAGGGTGCAACTGTGCCGTTTATCGCCCGGTATCGCAAAGAAGCAACTGGTGGCCTAGATGATGCACAGTTACGCCTATTGGAAGAGCGTCTGAGTTACCTTCGTGAATTAGAAGATCGTCGTAAAACGATTGTTGCTTCAATTGAAGAGCAGGGCAAGATGACGCCGGAGTTACTCAAAGCCATCATGCTGGCAGAGGATAAAACTCGCTTAGAGGACCTATACCTCCCTTACAAGCCCAAGCGCAGAACTAAAGCACAGATTGCTTTGGAGGCTGGCTTAGAGTCGCTAGCAAATGATTTGCTCGCTAACTCTAATTTAGATCCTGAAACAGAAGCTGCTAAATACATTAAAGAAGCATTTGAAGTGGATGGAACCAGTAACCCTGGGGTACCTGACACCAAGACTGCTCTCGAAGGTGCTCGTCAGATTCTGATGGAGCGTTTTGCTGAAGACGCCGCGCTAGTTCAGTCACTTAGAGAGTATTTGCAAGACCACGGAGTAGTAGAGTCCAAAGTGATTGCTGGCAAAGAGCAAGAGGGTGAAAAGTTTGCAGACTACTTTGATTACTCCGAACCCATTAAAGCCATTCCTTCGCATCGCGCTTTAGCTTTATTTAGAGGTCGCCGTGAGCAAATACTGATGGTGAGCTTGCGTTTAGATTCTGAAGAAGAGAAGCCAAAGTGGGATTCACCTCACAATCCTTGTGAGAATCGTATTGCTAATCACTTCAAGATTAAAAATGATGGCCGTCCAGCCGATACATGGTTGGCTGATACTGTGCGCTGGACTTGGCGCATCAAGTGCTCCTTACATCTAGAGTCAGAACTCATGACTGCCTTGCGTGAGCGCTCAGAAACCGAGGCAATCAATGTATTTGCCCGCAACCTAAAGGACCTGCTCTTGGCCGCTCCAGCTGGCCCTAGAGTAACGATTGGTCTTGATCCTGGTATGCGAACTGGTGTGAAGGTGGCGGTAGTAGATGCCACGGGCAAAGTGGTTGATACCGATGTGATCTATCCTCACCAGCCCAAGAATGATTGGGCAGGTTCATTGTATACCTTGGCTAAATTGGCCGAGAAGCATAATGCGACTTTAATCTCTATTGGTAATGGCACGGCATCGCGTGAGACCGATAAATTGGCTCAAGAGCTTATTAAAGCAAAGCCTGAGTTAAAGCTGACCAAGATTGTTGTCTCTGAAGCGGGTGCATCTGTTTATTCTGCATCGGAGTACGCTTCAAAAGAATTGCCAGGGATAGATGTTTCATTGCGAGGCGCAGTATCTATCGCCAGGCGCTTACAAGATCCACTTGCAGAGTTGGTCAAGATCGATCCTAAATCAATTGGTGTGGGTCAGTATCAGCATGATGTGATGCAAACCCAATTGGCCAAATCATTGGTTGCAGTTGTGGAGGATTGTGTTAACGCTGTTGGCGTAGATGTGAATACAGCCTCTGCGCCATTGCTGGCAAGGGTTTCAGGGCTAAGTTCTACCGTAGCGGAAGGTATTGTGGCTTACCGTGATAGCAAGGGCGCATTTAAATCGAGAGCAGATCTCAAGAGTGTTCCGCGTCTTGGCGAAAAGACCTACGAGCAAGCGGCTGGATTCTTACGCATCATGAATGGCGATGATCCATTGGATGCCTCTGCAGTCCATCCAGAATCCTATCCATTGGTTGAAAAGATTCTGAAAGATATTAAGAAGGGTGTAAAAGAAGTGATTGGCGATTCCAGTCTTCTTAAATCACTCTCACCAGAAAAGTATGCCGATGGTCAGTTTGGTGTGCCGACAGTAACCGACATCATTAAGGAATTGGAGAAGCCTGGCCGCGATCCGCGTCCTGAATTTACTACTGCAACTTTTAAAGATGGTGTAGAAAAGATTAGCGATCTGAAAGCGGACATGATTCTGGAAGGTGTTGTTACTAACGTAGCGGCCTTTGGCGCCTTTGTCGATATTGGCGTACATCAAGATGGCTTGGTGCATATTTCTGCTTTATCTAATACCTTTGTTAAGGATCCGCATAGTGTTGTTAAAGCAGGGCAGGTAGTGAAGGTCAAAGTGCTTGAGGTGGATGAAAAGCGCAAACGCATTGCCTTAACAATGCGCTTATCAGATGAAGCGCCAAGGGAGAGTTCTAAAGCAGGTGCTAAGCCCGAACAAAGAGCCCCAAATCGTCCCAGAACAGCCGAGCCTAGAAAGTCTCAAGAGGACAGAAGACAGGCTCCACCCGTCAATAATGCGATGGCAGCGGCATTTGGTAAGCTCAAAAAGTAAAGAGAAGACCAATCTCAAGCTAAGTATCAAAGTAATTACAGGCCCTAGTGGCCTGTAATATTTCTGTCATATATTTCTATATAATTGGAAATATGAAAAATATAGATGCTGTTCAAGCTTTTTTGGCTTTAGGCCAAGAATCTAGACTCAATGTCTTTCGTTTGATTGTGCAGCGAGGGGATGTTGGTCTAACACCAAGTCAAATTATTGAGAAGTTGGGTATTCCGAATGCTACTTTGAGTTTTCATCTCAAGGAGCTAGTTCATGCTGATCTCTTAATTGTTGAGAGGCAGAGTAGGAACTTAATTTATCGACCGAATGCCAAGCTTGTACAAAATCTCAGTGAATTTTTATTAGAAAACTGCTGTGGTGGGAAAGATTGCGGCACTGTCAAAGTAGTCAAAAGCTCTAAATCGGTATGAAGCAATACAACATTCTTTTTCTTTGCACTCATAATTCAGCGCGCTCAATCTTGGGGGAGGCATTGGCCTCTACACATCCAAGTGGCAAGTTAAGAGGTTTCTCAGCAGGCTCTACACCTGGAACCAGTGTTAATCCGATTGCGGCAGATATCGCTGTGGAACTTGGTATGGACCGCGCCTTACTCAAATCCAAAAGCTGGGACGTTTTTGGTGAGCCCAATGCGCCTAAGATGGATTTCATCGTTACTGTTTGCGACAATGCTGCGGGTGAGGTCTGCCCATTCTGGCCTGGTAATCCAGTAACGGCACACTGGGGCTTTCCAGACCCATCCAAAGTGCAGGGCACTGATATAGAAAAGAGGGCAGCTTTTAATGAGGTGATGAATGGTCTCAAAAAGCGCATCGATATCTTGGCAGCAATGCCATTAGATAAATTAGATTCCATGAGTCTCAAGAACATTCACGCACAGATACCAACAGCATCATGACTTCACTAACTAAAAAACTGTCTTTTCTAGATCGCTACTTAACAGTATGGATCTTTATCGCCATGGCGTTGGGCATAGGCTTGGGATACTTTTTTCCTGGAGTAGAGGGATTCATCAACTCATTTCAGGTGGGTAGCACCAATTACCCCATTGCCATTGGCTTGATTTTGATGATGTATCCACCGTTCGCAAAGGTTCGCTACGAAGACTTGCCAGACGTCTTTAGAGATAAGAAGATCTTTGCCATTGCCTTCCTAATGAACTGGATCATTGCACCTGCATTTATGTTTATTCTGGCGATTACATTTGTGCCTGACCAACCAGAGTACATGGCTGGACTGATCTTGATAGGCATTGCGCCGTGTATCGCCATGGTGATTGTTTGGAATGACATTGCTAAAGGCTCTACAGAATATGCAGCTGGCTTGGTAGCATTTAATGCCATTTTTCAGGTTCTATTCTTTAGTCTGTATGCCTATTTCTTTTTAACAGTACTGCCACCATACTTCGGATTGGCTGGCTCTAATGTCAGCATCACCATTGCCGAAATAGCTAAAACAGTCTTTATCTACCTGGGTATTCCTTGTATTGCCGGATTACTCACTAGATACATCACACTTAAATTTGTCTCTAAAGAGTGGTATCACGAACACTTTGTGCCAAAGATTGGGAAGATCACTTTAATCGCCTTGTTATTCACAATCGTGGTGATGTTTAGCTTGAAAGGCAAATTGATTCTGCAGTTACCTGGCGATGTATTAACTATTGCCATTCCACTGCTCGTTTACTTCGGTGTGATGTTTGTGATTACCTTTGTTATAACGACCAAGATGGGGATGGATTACAAGCGCTGCTGTACTTTGTCTTTCACAGCTTCGAGTAATAATTTTGAACTCGCTATTGCAGTTGCCATTGCCGTATTTGGTATTAATTCAGGAGCGGCATTTGCAGCGGTGATCGGGCCACTCGTTGAGGTTCCCATCATGATTGGCTTGGTTGCGGTTGCTCTGAGGATAAAAGACCGTTATTTCAATACCTTACGTAATTAGACAACGTTTTTGCTGAGAATTTCCCCCGTTGAAGTAACAAATTCTCTAAACTATTAGATTATTTGTTAAATCACGAAAGGCTAGGTTACTGTGAAAATGTCTAAATCAATTTTCCGCATTGCAGCAATTTCGCTGTGTGCATTAGGAGTCAGCATTTCTGCTGCCAAAGCAGCTGACTTCCCTGGTGATCGCCCAATTACATTAGTTGTCCCATTCTCCGCTGGCGGACCAACCGATAAGGTTGCACGTGAACTTGCTCTGGCTATGGGTAAGCAGCTCAAAGGCCAAGTGATCGTGGATAACAGTCCTGGTGCAGGTGGCACCATTGCTGCTAAGCGAGTGATTAACTCCAAGAATGACGGCTACACATTATTGATTCATCACATTGGCATGTCTACAGCACCAGCTTTGTATAAAAACTTGGGCTTTGATCCAATGAATGATTACGAGTATGTTGGTCAGGTTGCTGACGTTCCAATGATTTTGGTTGGCAATAAAGACCTGCCACCAAAAAACTATCAAGAACTTCTCCCGTACATGAAAGCTAACGTTAGCAAGATTGCTTATGCCAATGCTGGCGTGGGCTCTGCTAGTCACTTGTGTGGCTTGCTCTTCATGAGCCGTATTCAGTTGGATTTAACAACCGTTCCTTACAAAGGTACTGCGCCTGCATTGACAGACTTAATCGGTGGTCAAGTGCAGTTGATGTGTGACCAGACAACCAACCTCTCAGGTCAGTTGGCTACCAATACAGTGAAGCCTTATGGTTCAACAACTATGCAGCGCATTAAAGCCTTTGACAAGATTCCTACATTGAATGAGCAGGGCTTGAAGAACTTTGAAGTTAAAGTTTGGCATGGCGTATATGCGCCAAAGGGAACTCCTAAGGCAGAGATGGATAAGTTGGCTAAGGCATTACAAGGTGCAATTCAGGATCCTCTCTATAAGCAGCATATGGCTGAGTTGGGTGTAGAGATTCCATCACAAGCAAATGCCAGCCCAGAAGGCTTGAAAAAGCATTTGAAGGCACAGATTGATTTGTGGACTCCAATCATTAAGTCTGCAGGTATTTACGCAGACTAAGTTTCAAACACTTTGAAGAAGAGCCGCCTTAGGGTGGCTCTTCTTTTGAGGAGAAGCTAAATAGAAAACCGTACAGATGATTAATTTAAACTAGTAACCAAAAAGCATTTGCTAATGGGGTGTTATGAGAGTTAATTCAGAAGGGGTGTCAGCATCGCGGGTATATCTACCTGCTGATCAAGCTCATGCGAATTTGCTCAGCTTTTTTGTCATACAATTTCCTCATATTGCGAGAGAAGAATGGGTATCTCGTTTCAATGAAGGGCTGATTCTTGATCAAGAGGGCCATGCTCTAGCTCTCAATGATGCATATCTCCCTAATACGCATTTAATTTACTTCAGAAGGTTAGAGCGCGAGCCAGAAATTCCATTTGAAGAGAAAATTCTCTATCAAGACGAACATATTCTCGTTGCCGATAAGCCCCATTTCTTGCCGGTAACACCGAGTGGTCTTTATTTACATCAAACCTTGCTCAATCGCCTCAAGAAAACCACAGACATACAAACGCTAAGCCCAATTCATCGCATTGATCGAGACACTGCTGGCTTAGTTATCTTTTCGGTTAATCCAAATGAGCGTGCTCAATACCAGAATCTGTTTAGAGATAGAGCGGTGAACAAAGTCTATGAGGCTATTGCGCCTTTCTCAAAAGAGCTCGAACAAAAGCTCCCTATGACTTATCAAAGTCGTCTAGAGGAGTCTGAGCATTTCTTGCAGATGTGTGAAGTGCAGGGTGAGCCAAATTCAGATACCTTGATTGAGATTTTGGATATTAAGTCTCCATTCGCGAGATATCGTTTAACACCGGGTAGTGGAAAGAAGCATCAACTGCGTTGCCATCTCAATACCCTAAACATTCCCATTAAAAACGATCAGATTTATCCTGTTCTAACGCCATACCAGGAATACGACCTGGACTTTTCTAAGCCTTTGCAATTGCTAGCAAAAGCAGTCTCTTTTACGGATCCCATTACCCATCAATTAAGGGCTTTTTCCAGTCAAAAGACCCTTGAACTCTAGGAAATTTTTTTAACTCAGTCTATTTGATTTAAATCAAGCATAAATGACGTTTTGGAGTCTCTGGGGGAGTATTCTCAAAGGGTAGTCAATATTAATAATAGGAAGAATATGTCATTAAATCACGCAGTTATTTGGATTGATCACAAAGAAGCTCACGTTATGTTTTTGAGCGAACAGGCTAGTGAAGCCGAAGTGATTCGCAGCAAATCCACTCATACCCATCTCCATCACAAGGGTGGCGAAGTTGGTAGCGGTAAGCTCGCTCTAGATTCCAAGTATTTGCATTCAGTAATTAATGCCGTTAATGAATCCAAAGAAATTTTGATTCTCGGACCAGGCTCTGCAAAATTAGAACTCATTAAGCATGCTCATAAACATGACGCTAAGATTGCCGAAAATATTGTTGGTGTAGAAACTGTTGATCATCCTACTGATAAAGAGATTCTTGCTTATGCACGCAAGTTTTTCTATAAAGTAGATCAGATGCTCTAAATCTAGATATAAAGGAAAACGCAAATGACTCAAGAAGCTTTAGGGCCAGACGGTTTGCCGGGGCATGATTATTTTCTTGACGCAGTAAATCATATTGATGAGGCTGTAGCTAACAATACGATTGCTAGTGGTGCCGCCAAAGGAATTGTTTTTAGCCTGGTTGAAACGCTGGGTGCGATGGTTGGTGATCCTGATCTACCAAATCATCTCAAGTCTGGTTATATGGGCGCTTTAGATCTTGCGGTAGAGCTTGAAGCAAAGTTAGCAAAGCTCAAGTAAGTAAAAACAGCTTCTGTACACAGAATGGATAAGGGCAACTTCGGTTGCCCTTATCCATTTAAAATGGAGTCTAAATCGCACTTTTATTGAAGTTTATGACCCAACCCCAAAAGAAACGCTTACCTGTCGCCCCCATGATGGATGGGGGCGATATAGGCATCAGAGCCATATATAACAAGGCTTTATTTTTTTAAAAACCAATTTAGGGCAAATTTAGGACAAGAATTTAATGCGATTTTTTGATGTAAATATTCTTTACATTAAGTTGTCCTGAGTAATTATTACCAAACTAGCCAAGGGCTTTAGCGGCTTGTAGGTGACAGTCAGTTAGGCCAATTTACTGCTTGGAGAGTAGAAATATCCAACAGACTTAATTAGAAAACTGAGCTATATGAACTTGCATCTGGCCTTTGTTTATTGGGTTTATGAGCCGAGATAGTGCCGATGGTGATGAAGCACAGGGGCACCTCTTTATCCTTCAGTAAAAATAGCTCCCTCATCTTTTGGCTATAAAGAGCCTTACCGCTTGATAGCCCTGAGCCAAACCCTAAAGCATTAGCCATTAGTAAAATATTCTGAATTGCACATCCTGCGGAGATGAGTTTTTCTTGTTCGGGAATATTATCTAGCGAATTGTTTAGTCTGGCAGTTGCCAGTAGCAGTAAGGGACCCCGAAAGGCCTTCTGCTTTGCTTCATCAAGCTGATTTAGTGTTGCGTTGGGATCTCTTGATTTAAGGGCATTTGCAAATAGATCGCCTAATAAATTTCGACTTTCGGGACTGACTTCATAAAAGTGCCAAGGCGTTACTTTTCCATGATCGGGGGCGGCTCCAGCCGCATTCAGAATTTCTAATTTCTGGGATGGGCTGGGACCAGGCGCAATAAGTCTTTTAGGTGAAACATGCTGACGACTGTGGATCAGTGCATCTGCAAAGGTGCCGAGCGAATCTAAATTACTAGAAGCCAAAATGACTCAGTCCCGGGTGATCATCAGGCCGCCTTCCAAGGGGCCAAAAGAATTTTCGATCTGATTCTTTGATGGGTAGATCATTGATGCTGGCAAAACGTCTCATCATGAAGCCATTCTCATTAAATTCCCAATTCTCGTTACCAAAGCTTCGTGACCAGTTCCCAGAATCATCCCGGCACTCGTAAGCAAAGCGAACTGCGATGCGGTTATCTGTGAATGCCCATAATTCTTTAATTAATCGGTAGTCAAGCTCCTTGGCCCATTTGCGCCGAAGAAACTCTTTTACTTGATCTCGGCCTTTTGGAAATTCAGCTCTATTTCTCCAAATGGTATCTTCCGTATACACCAAGGAGACTTTTTCGGGATCGCGGGTATTCCAAGCATCTTCAGCCATTCGAATCTTTTGAATTGCCGTTTCTTTATTAAAAGGGGGTAGAGGTAGTTTTTGTTCCATGGCGCCTTATAGCTAATATTTCTGAATAATAAGAATAAACAGGGACTTGCATACAATAGACAAATTAGTACCACTTTTGGTGCATTTAAAATAAACCTTTATTGAGACCGCTTTTGAGACATTTCTTTAAAAAGTTAACTGCCATTCTTCTGCCGGAAGCTACCTCAGTTTCTTGGTTAGAGAGGATTAGATCAGTTTTAGGAGTTGTGCTAGGTTTGCTTGCAGTGGCAGCTCTTGGTTTATTGCTTGCAAGTTACGGAAACACATCACCATGGATTGTCGCCTCGATGGGCGCAAGCGCATTTTTATTATTTGTCTTGCCCTCAAGTCCAATGGCACAGCCATGGGCAGTTATAGGGGGTAGTTGCATTTCTGCTTTTGTAGGCGTTGCTTGTTCGCAGTTTGTCCATGAATTGCTACTCTTAATTCCTCTGTCGGTTGGACTTGCAATCTTGGCAATGTTTACTTTACGTTGTTTGCATGCACCCGCTGCAGCTTTAGCGCTATTAATCCCTTTGAACGGATTGACGGATTTTCATTTTGTGCTCTTTCCAGTCTTAGGCAATGCTGTCTTGCTAGTTTTGTGTGCAGTCATTTATAACTCCCTAACGGGCAAGCCATATCCGCAACGCCCTAAGGCAGCCTTAGATTCATCTCCGCTACAAAAACGAAATCGTAAGATTGAGGACCAGGAAATTAGCGCTGTCTTGGAGAGATATAACCAAGTCCTTGATATCAGTAAGGATGACTTGGCCAATTTGATTTCTCAAGTTGAGCATGGGGCTTATCAAAAGAAGCTACAAAGTATGTTGTGTAAAAATATTATGACCACAGATGTCATGTATGTGAGTATGGATTCGCCTTTGGATCAGGCATGGAATTTACTCCGCAAGCGTCATGTTAAGGCTTTGCCAGTCATAGATGGTGCAAGAAGGGTGCTTGGAATTATTACCCTAGAGGATTTTCTTAAAAGTGCAGCAGTGGATTTTCACCAAACCTTTGGACAGCGCATCAGGGGTTTTATGCGAACGGCTGTTCCCGGTTTAAATAGTTTGCCCAATGCTGTTGGGCAGGTGATGAGTAAGCCGGTAAGGGTAATTAGTGAAGATCGAAATATGCTTGATTTGGCCGAGATATTTTGTGGCGATGGGCATCACCATATCCCCGTGATTAATGATAATAGGCAGTTGGTAGGAATGATTACTCAATCTGATTTTGTGAAAGCGATTGACCAGTCCATTGATATTAGATGAAAAATATTTTCAATAAATTGAGCAACTTCTTAAATGAAATTGCACCACCACAGGGGCAATATTCTTGGTTCGATAGGCTCAGAATATCTATTGGTGTGGGCGTAACCATTCTTGCGATAGCATTCTTGAATCATTTATGGGGCGATATGACGCAAGATGAGAATATGGTGACGGCCGTATTTGGAGTAAGTGCACTATGTATTTTTCTCTTTCCCGATAGTAAATTCTTTTCTCCGTTGGTATTAATCGAGGCAAATTTATTGGCTTCCTGCATCGCCTTTATTTGTGTTTATATTTTTCCCTCGGTTTCCATAGGTATTACGGTCAGCATTATTGGCACGATCGCTGGGATGTACTTGCTAGGGTGTATCCATCCGCCAGCGGTTTTCTTAAGTATGTTTATTGTGATGGCCGGCACAAATAGTTATGACTTTGCCTTACATCCTGTTTTAGCCGACTCTCTTGTATTGGCCCTGGTGAGTTTTTCAGACAAAGCTTTAATAAAGCACTCGTCGGGCTAAGCTTTGCTAACCCCAAACACTCCAATCTTTGGATTGCGGTGAGGGTTCATTCCACTTCACTGGGTAATGCAGAGTTTTGCCAGGAGTGAGGCGACTCCAAATTGCTGCTACAACCGCAAGAATCGTCACGCCAACCAAGACAACCACTATAAGATGGCCAAAGCCAGCGTGAGTCTGGATCATGATGAGTGGATTGGCGCCAGCTGGAGGGTGCACCGTTTGGGTCAGCAATAAGACTACTAAAGTAATCACTTCTGCGAGCAAGTAAACCCATAAGGCATCATCAAAGAGCTGGTAACAGACAATGCCAATGAGTGCGCTGATGAGGTGCCCGCCAAATAAAGCTCTTGGTTGTGCTGCAGGGGCGCTTGTCAAGCCAAACAGAAATATTGTTGAGCCACCCAGTGATGCAAGTAGCAGGGGTGATGTTGGAGGTTTCGTCAAGAGTAGGGCTAGACCTAGTGCAATCATGGCTCCAAATGAAACCCATGCCAAACGTTTAACTGTTCTGAGCATGACTTAGTGTAAGCCGGCCATCGTTGATATTTGATCGGCTTGCCTGAGGATTGAGCTCGGACACCTGATCTCTCCTGAGAGTATCTGCTTGGTAATAGATGCTGTTGATAAGGCATCAATATCGAAAAATGGATTAGGGTCCGCGAAGCGTTCTTCTGGGCTGGCAACTTCATTTCTATTTGAAGGTAAAAAATGCATTTCAGGTAATCGTAGTAGGGAGGCAGTTGGCTCACCCTCACTCCCCCGCATCAAAATTGCATTGGCTGAACGAAGTTGGAAAAATTCCCGTAATTTTTCTGGGTATTCTGGGTGTGTGTAGTTAGAAACTTGCCAAGGGTTCTGAAGCGTTGGATTAATGAGTTTTGCTAGTACATGACCAGTATTCCGCAGGCCAATTCTTTCTCTGACGTCTAATAACCTTTGAAGCGCTGGGGAGATGATATTAAGAGGGCAAAAGATCGGTAGATTCAAAGCCAAGAGGGCGCCAAATTCATCTTTGGTCTTGAGAATTGGCCAGCCAAGGGACTTAAAGATTTCATGGCTCGTTACCCTTGTTTGATCTTTTTCGACCCCCTGAACAAGCACTATGAAACCATAACTAGCAAGCATGCCAGAAAGAAGTGGTGTGAGATTTGCCTGTTTTCTAGCCCCGTTATAACTTGGCAAGACTATGGTGGGGCGTGTGCCAAGATTCAGTAGATTGAGATGCGGTTGTAGGGCATCCATAAAGCCCATAAGCTCAGATACGGACTCACCCTTGATGCGCATAGCAATACAAAATGCACCTAGCTCAAGATCGCTGACATTACCATCCAGAATTTGAGTGAAGACTTCTTTTGCCTGATTGCGATCAAGATCGCCAGCGCCCTTGCTGCCTCGGCCAATTACCTTTAAGAATGATGTAATGCTCATTGCAAGATTATGCAGCTACTTCCACTTTATTGAAGAAGTTGACAATAATTTGCTTGACTTCGGGTTTACAGGATCCGCAATTAGTTCCGCACTGCGTTTCAGATTGAAGTGAGGTCATGGCATCATCAAGGGAAGTACCCGCTGGCATCTTGCTTAAGCATTCTTTCATTGAGTCCGCTGAAACATTGAAGCAGTTACAAATTGCCTTACCTTTGGGTTTAATTTCCACGGGGGGTTTGCTGACAGGTATCAATAAAGACCGACCAAGCGCTTTTGCATCTAAGCCGCTTTCTAGGTACTCCCTTAACCAAGTAGTACTTGCTAGGCTTTCAATGGAGCCAGTCAGCATTGCAGATAGAACCTTCTCTTGAGCGCGAACAAGTCGTACTACGCCTCTGCGCTTATCGCTATAGCGCATTACAGGCTCTCCAGATGTTTCATCTAGCTTGAATTTCTGCATCACTTGCTTTAAAGCTTGCGCGGCAAGAGAGCCTAATTCTTCAAGAGGGTCATCGTGGTGAGCGGCCTTGAATGAAACCCCAATAAGGCCGCTATCCTGCTCTCTCCCAAATAGAACGCATTGGGCGGAATCAAAATGAGGCAAGATGCTGCGCAAACTGTTTTGAATAAAAAATACTTCTTCTTTGGGAAATAAGCCGAAAGCCACTAAATGCCAGGGAAGGTTTGCTGGCAATATCTTGACGGCTGAATGTTTCAGTTCGGGCTGACCGGATACAGGGTCGATTATGTTGCAAGTAAGGCCGTTAACTCCGCGGCCAGGTGTTTTACCAGCAGCGCCTGAAATAAATTCAGAACCCCAGTGCATGGCAATAAAGGCTTGCGAGGAGGCGATATCGTCTGAGACTTTGATTGGGAAGATCTCACTACCTCTGCGACTAGTGACATGAACTAAATCACCATTAGCCAAATTCATCCTGCCTGCATCTTTAGGTGAAAGCTCTACGCAGGGTTCTGGTGAGTGGCCATAAAGAGTTCCGATGGTTCCAGTCCTACTCATACCGTGCCATTGATCTCTAAGGCGCCCAGTATTTAAGGCAAATGGGTAGCGAGCATCTACGGATTCTGCGGTTGCTTTATAGGGAGCGGCAATAAAGTGAGCTTTTTTATCTTTGGTAGGAAAAACACCATTTTCATAAAGTCGCTTCTTACCAAAGAAATCCCCTTTGGGCATAGGCCATTGTTGTGGTCCGCGTTCCTCAAGGATTTTGTAGCTTAGACCAGTAATGTCGAGATCGCGACCCGCTGTACTCTCGCGATGTTCATTCCAAATATCTTCCGGTCCGTTGTAAGGAAATAGAGTGGATGTTCCTTCTTTTCTATTGCCTGGTAATAGCGCTTCTAGAGCTAGCCCAATTTCAAGAGCGATCTGCCAATCATGTTTAGCAGACTCATAGGGGTCAATTGCGGGATTTACTTTAGAAATTCTTCGCTCTGAATTAGTAACTGTTCCTACTTTTTCTGCCCAGGTAGTGGCGGGCAACAATACATCTGCATATAGGGTAGTGGCTGTGTGTGCATAAGCTTCCTGCACTACAACAAATTCTGCCTTGCTTAATCCCTCGTGAACTGCATTGAGATCAGGCATTGATTGTGCGGGGTTTGTGCAGACAATCCATATAGCTTTTAATTTTTCAGTACGCAATGCCTCGAACATCGGTATTGCACTAAGCCCTGGTTTTTCAGGAACGGAGTGAACTCCCCATAGGTTGGCTACCTCTGCGCGGTGTTCTGGATTAGCAAGATCGCGGTGTGCAGATAACAGGTTGGCCAAGCCTCCAACCTCCCGGCCACCCATCGCATTGGGTTGTCCAGTCAAGGAGAATGGTCCAGCACCAGCTTTCCCTATTTGTCCGGTAGCTAAATGTAGGTTAACTAAGGCAGCGTTCTTTGCGGTGCCTGAAGCGGATTGATTTAGTCCCTGGCAGTACATCGATAGGGTTGCGGGAGAAGTAGCAAACCATTGAGCCGCTTGGAACAAGTCTTTTTCGTTAATTCCGCAGATCTGGCTAACTGCCTTGGGCGTGA
Source organism: Polynucleobacter yangtzensis (assembly GCF_001595965.1). Classification (GTDB taxonomy): domain Bacteria; phylum Pseudomonadota; class Gammaproteobacteria; order Burkholderiales; family Burkholderiaceae; genus Polynucleobacter; species Polynucleobacter yangtzensis. Next base: position 284,869 of record NZ_LOJI01000035.1, on the reverse strand, counting down.
AATCTCTAACCAAATCACGCAGCGCATCAAAATCCGCCGTATATGAGTTGATATAAGGCTCATCAATCCATTTCTCCCAGAGCATGATGTAAAGCATCCCGTGGTAGAGGGCTACATCAGTACCAGGCTGTATCTGTAGGTAGAGATCAGCTTCTTTGGCGGTATCGGTTTTTCTTGGGTCAACAACAATAACTTTGAGACTCGGATTATTTTTGCGTGCATCCTCAAGACGTCTATAGAGAATTGGGTGAGCAAAAGCAGTATTAGATCCGGTAATAAAGATCGTGGATGCTGAATCTATATCTTCATAGCAGCAGGGTGGGGCATCCATTCCCAAAGTTTGCTTGTAGCCAGCTACTGCGCTAGACATGCATAGGCGTGAATTAGTGTCAATATTATTCGAGCCAATTAAGCCCTTCATTAACTTATTGAAGATGTAATAGTCTTCAGTCAGCAATTGACCAGAGACATAAATGCCAACGGATTCTGGGCCATGCTCTTTAATGATATCGGCAAATTTTTGTGCAATAGTCTGAATTGCTTCAGGCCAAGAAATATCTTTGGGCTCTTCACCCTTTGTGTTGCGGATAGCTGGTGATCCCAGTCGAGCCTGCATCTGAAGGCTTGGGTTTGCAGTGAGATGAAGGGTTGAGCCTTTACTGCAGAGTCTGCCAAAGTTTGCAGGGTGATCGGGGTCGCCGCGAACCCCGGTTACCTCGATCTTCCCATTGCTTTCAGCGGTTTCAATAATGACGCCACAGCCAACACCGCAATAGCAGCAGGTGCTTTTAACTTCTGCCATGACTAGCTTGTAATTCCTCACGGTTTAGCCAAACAACACCAGACTCTACTTTGACTGCAAAGGATTTTGCACAGCCTTCATCTGGGGCAACGGCACAGCCGGTAGAGAGATCTATATTCCAGGAATGTAGTGGGCAGGTTACGGATTTTCCATGAACGATGCCCTGAGAAAGGGGGCCACCCTTGTGAGGGCACTTATCCAATACGGCAAATACTTCGTCCTCTGAATTTCTGAAAATTGCAATTTGACCGGCGGGAGCCTCAATAACGCGAGCGCCTAGGACTGGTATTTCTTCGACCGTTGTGATTTTTTGCCACTGATCAACTTGGGCGGTATTAGACATTTCCAACCTCGACTATAGGAATAGTTTTAAATTGACGAACATCTACACCAGCACGTTCAAAGTCTTTCCAGGGATCCGGAGCATCTTTTAGATCAAACAGCAGTCTTTCATAGAGAGCTTTACGACTTTCAGCATCGTCGACCACCTTTTGCTTAATGTATTCCATGCCAACTCTTGCCAAGTAATGGACAGTTCGATCCAAATACCAAGCTTCTTCACGGTACAGTTGTAAGAAGGCCCCAGAATATTCACGAACTTCCTCATCGGTTTTAACTTTACAGAGAAATTCCGCTACTTCTGTTTTAATGCCGCCGTTACCACCAATATAGAGCTCCCAGCCGGACTCAACGCCAATGATGCCAACGTCTTTGATGCCAGCTTCTGCGCAGTTTCGTGGGCAGCCAGACACCGCCAGCTTAACTTTGTGAGGTGCGTACATACCGAAGAGCATTCTCTCAAGATCTACGCCCATTTTCATGGAGGACTGGGTACCAAAACGACAGTGCTCATCACCAACACAAGTTTTCACTGTGCGAATTGATTTGCCATAGGCATGACCTGATGGCATATCCAACTCTTTCCAAACCGCTGGAAGATCATCCTTCTTGATCCCAAGTAAGTCAATTCGTTGGCCGCCAGTTACCTTAACCGTTGGTACTTGGTATTTCTCAGCAACGTCAGCAATTCTGCGTAGTTCAGAAGGGGTAGTTAGTCCACCAAACATCCGCGGAATAACTGAGTAGGTGCCATCTTTCTGAATATTGGCATGAGCGCGTTCATTAATGAAGCGGGATTGTGGATCATCTTTTGCTTCATGTGGCCATGTAGAGATCAAATAATAATTTAAGGCAGGGCGACAAGTCGCACAACCGTTAGGTGTTCTCCAGTTCAGTTCGGTGCGAACTTGCTCTTGAGAAATTAAGTGACCTGAGCGTATGGCTTGACGAATTTCATCATGAGAAAGATCGGAGCATCCACAAATTGATTTCTTTCTAGGGGTTGCTGAATAATCCGTGCCAAGAACATTCATCAGAACTTGCTCAACTAGGCCTGTACAAGAACCACAGGAGCTGCTGGCTTTGGTACATTTCTTTACTTCATCTAGTGTGAATAGACCCTGTTCTCGAATAGCCTTGACAATGGTGCCTTTAGTGACCCCATTGCATCCGCAAATTTCATCTGCATCAGTCATGCCGGCAGCTTTATTGTGACCTTGATGACCAACGTCGCCAATATTAGATTCACCAAACATCAACGTGTCACGAATCTCTGCAATGCTTTGTTCGTCACGCATGAGCTTGAAATACCAAGTACTATCCGCTGTATCGCCAAACATACAAGCACCAATTAAGCGATCATCTTTAAGAACTAATTTTTTATACACTCCGCCAATAGGATCGGCCAGAGTAATCTCTTCAGTACCTTCGCCTCCCATAAAGTTTCCAGCGGAGAAGAGATCAACACCTGTCACTTTCAGTTTTGTTGACGTTACGGAGCCCTCATAGCGACCGATACCGTGTTCGGCAAGGTGATTTGCACAAACCTTAGCCTGCTCAAATAAAGGCGCAACTAAACCATATGCAGTTCCACGATGGCTTGCGCACTCACCAACTGCATAGATTCTTGGGTCAAACGTTTGCAAAGTGTCATTAACAACGATGCCTCTTTGGCAATGTAAACCTGCAGATTCAGCTAAAGCTGTATTGGGCTTAATACCCGCCGCCATAACAACTAAGTCAGCAGGTATTTCTAACCCACCTTTAAAGCGGATATGGCCGACACGATCGCCTGCTGCATTTGGGGTAATTGCCTCGGTAGAAGTTTTCAGTAAAAACTTAAGACCTTTTTCTTCCAAGGATTTTTGAAGTAAATCAGCCGCTGTTTTATCTAGCTGTCTTTCCATCAACCATTCAGCCAGATGGACCACAGTCACACTCATCCCCCTGAGGGCCAGACCATTTGCAGCTTCTAGACCAAGTAGGCCGCCACCAATGACAACGGCATTTTTGTAACGCGTTGCCACATCAATCATCTCATTCGTATCTTTGATATCACGATACGCAATCACGCCAGGTAAGTTATTTCCTGGAACAGGCAAGATAAATGGTAAAGAGCCGGTAGCGAGCAATAAGCGATCGTAGCTTTCAACGGTGCCATCATCGGCAATAACAGTGCGCTCTTTGCGGTCAATCTTAGTTATGGTTTTGCCAAGATGAAGATGGATGCCATTACCCTTGTACCAATCGAGGTCATTTAGAACAATTTGCTCAAGAGTCTGTTCGCCAGCCAATACTGGGGACAGCAAAATGCGGTTGTAGTTGGGATGGGGCTCTGCACCAAAGATGGTGATGTCATAAAGCTCTGGGTCGAGCTTTAATAGTTCCTCGATGGTCCGGACTCCGGCCATCCCATTGCCAATCATGACGAGTTTTTGTTTTTTCATGCTTTGATCTTGAAGCTATCTGCATAAGCAGCAGGGTTGGAGCCATTCCATACAACACCATCAAATAATTTGCTGGAGCGCATATCGCTTTTTGGTAATGGGGTTTTGGAGGCCGTAGCCGCATCTTTGTAGATAGCGATGTTGTTAACCTTCTTCGCTACTGCCAAGTAATCTGGATGTTCTTTGAGTAATCCCCAACGCTTATGTTGAGTCATAAACCACATGCCATCAGACAGGTATGGGAAAGTTGCCAAACCGTCGTTATAAAACTTCATCGCATGAGGGTCATCCCAAGTCTTGCCGATACCATTGTTGTAGCGACCCATCATTCGATCTTGAATTACAGCAACGTCAGTATTCACAAATGAAGGTGCAGCGACAACTTCCGCAGTTGCATGCTTATTCGAAGTCGATGCATCAATATATTTTCCAGCCTCTAAGATTGCCGCCGTAACTGCACGACAAGTATTGGGATACTTCTTTGCAAAGTCGGAAGTTGTACCCAGCGCCTTCTCAGGATGATCTTGCCAAATTGCTTGTGTAGTAATGGCTGTAAAGCCAATGCCGTCAATGATTGCGCGGGCATTCCAGGGTTCACCTACACAATAGCCATCCATATTTCCGCTGCGCATATTTGCCACCATTTGAGGGGGCGGAACAGTGATAATTTTCGCGTCTTTAAATGGATTGATTCCGTAGTTCGCTAACCAGTAGTAGAGCCACATAGCGTGTGTACCGGTTGGAAAGGTTTGCGCGAATGTATAGTCACGCTTTTCTTTATCCATTACAGCTTTAAGGCTTGCGCCATCAGTAACGCCCTTTTGGTAAAGCGCTTTAGATAAAGTAATTGCTTGACCATTTTTATTGAGTGACATGAGGATAGACATGTCTTTTTGTTGGCCACCAATGCCCATCTGTAATCCATATACCAGCCCATACAGAATGTGCGACATGTCGTTTTCACCATTCACTAGCTTGTCACGGATTGCAGCCCATGATGCCTCTTTGGTGGGGATGATCTTGACGCCGTACTTCTTATCTAGACCAAGATGGTTGGCCATGACGACCGATGAGCAGTCTGTAAGGGCAATAAAGCTGACCTTCACATCCGTTTTTTCGGGGGCATCGGAGCCTGCTGCCCATGCTCCAGCTTTAACCATTGGATCTATTAAGGACAGAATGCTTGCAGAACCAATGCCTTGTATAAGTTTGCGACGCGTAGGATTGGCATCAGTAACAGTGGGGGTGGTGGCTTCTGGTGATAAGCCGCTAATGCTAGTTTTCTCTTTCATGCTGAGCTCCTTTGGTCGATAACTAACGATAAAGAAGTTGCGCTTGCCTCAATTGAGTTGATGGCTTGGTATTGGTGCACCAAATAATTACATGCGCCATTTTGGTTCACGTAAGAAATTTGAAGATATTGCCGGCTGTTAAAAATGAGGCATGAAACAAATTGCACCATTAACAGTCATTACCAATACAGCCCACTGTATTGAACCGGGCGTATTCCTTATTGGTGCTGGTCCCGGCGCCTCTGATCTTATTACTGTACGCGGTGCCAGGATTTTAGGTAATGCGGATATTGTTTTTTATGATGCACTCATTGATATTTCTATGTTGGAGTGGTGTGCTAGCACTAAGTTGGTGCAGGTAGGGAAAAGATGCGGATCACATTCGAGCTCTCAGCACTTCATTAACAAGCAATTGGTGGATGCTGCAGAAAAGTACTCAGTAGTTGTGCGCCTGAAAGGCGGGGATCCGATGATCTTTGGTCGTGCACAGGAAGAAATTGATGCTCTCGAGAAAGCAAATGTGCGCTATGAGATTGTTCCAGGCATCACCACTGCCTTAGCAGCCTCGGCAGAGTTAAGGCAGCCTCCAACCACCAGGGAGTTAAGTAGAACTCTGACGCTGACTACTCTTCCTGGCCGTTGCGCGCATGAAGATCATAAAACTGCTATTTACTATATGGCGCGTGATCAGCTATCTGAGGTCGCGACAACATTGATTGCTCAGGGCTACTCGATAGATACCCCGGTTTGCTTGATGGAATCGGTCAGCCTGCCATCGCAACGTAGTTTCGCCTGCACATTAGATGAATTACGCTTTGGTGATGTTCATCATCATTTTTTAGATAAGCAACCTGTTGTAGTGATGATCGGAGAGGTTTATAGAAAAAAACTGCATACGCTTATCCCATTGGTTGAGTCAAAAAACCATTTCAACGAATTGCAAGCCGCATCTTAATTACTTACTAGGAGCTATAAATGAATTCATATCGTCCATTTGATCCAGATAGACCTCTGTTTAGCAACCGCTGTAGCTGTGGACAGCATGCATCCGAGCTGGATCATGCAAACTCACTTTCAGCAATGATGGATGCCGAGCAGCAAAGCGCAGATTTTGTTGAGGCCAGCTTAGTTAAGGCTCTTTTTCCTCAAGAAGATCGTAGGCGCGCATTTTTAAAGGCTGTTGGAGTAGGTGGGGCAATGAGCGCGCTCTCAGGCTTCTTGCCAGTAGGCTCCTTGCAGGCAATGGCACAAGAAAAAGCTCCATTAGAAAAACCAGACCTAAAAATTGGCTTTATCGCAATTACTTGTGCGACTCCACTCATCATGGCTGACCCGCTGGGTTTTTATAAAAAACAAGGCCTGAACGTTACGCTTAATAAGACCGCAGGTTGGGCTTTAATTCGTGACAAGATGCTCAATAAAGAGCATGATGCCTCACACTTTTTATCACCAATGCCAATCTCAATGTCAATGGGCTTAGGTTCTGATCCTTCTCAGATGCGTGTGGCCACAATTCAGAACGTGAATGGTCAGGCTATTACACTAGCTAACAAGCACAAAGATAATCGCGATCCGAAAAATTGGAAGGGTATGAAGTTTGCCGTCCCATTTGAATATTCCATGCATAACTTCTTGCTACGTTATTACGTGGCTCAAGCTGGCTTAGATCCCGATAAAGATATTCAGATTCGCGTTACACCTCCACCAGAGATGGTTGCAAACTTACGTGCCGGCAATATTGATGGCTTTTTAGGGCCTGATCCATTTAATCAGCGCGCAGTGTATGACGAGGTCGGATTTATTCATATTCTGACTAAGCAGATTTGGGATGGTCACCCTTGCTGTGCTTTTGGAACTTCTGAAGAATTTATCCGTAAGAATCCAAATACTTTTGCAGCCCTCTATCGCGCAGTGCTCAATGCCTCCACGATGGCACGTGACCCCGCAAATAGACCTTTAATTGCTAAGGTAATTTCTACGCCGAATTACCTTAACCAGCCCGAGACGGTTGTCATGCAGGTTCTCACTGGTAAGTTTGCAGATGGTCTTGGCAATGTGCAGAACGTACCAGATCGTATCGACTTCAATCCAATCCCTTGGTACTCCATGGCAACTTGGATGTTGACCCAAATGCAGCGTTGGGGTTACGTCAAAGGCGATGTGAATTACAAGGACATCTCTGAAAAAGTATTTTTGCTGACCGACGCTAAAAAATATATGAGTGAGACTGGAATTGCAGTTCCACCATTGGCTAAAGTGGGATACAAAAAAGACAAGATTATGGGTAAAGAGTTCGATCCTAGCCAGCCAGCAGCCTATCTAAAATCTTTTCAAACCAATAAAGCGTGAATATAAGGTAAATGAATGAAAACAGCATCAATTAAGGTTAAGGGCGCAATTCTATCGGTTGTAATTTTACTCATGTGCTTGTTTATCTGGCATATGGCGACAACACAAAAGGTTACGCCGCCGCCTGGGGTATCAACTGCCTCTAGTGAGTACAGCAGCCTTATGGGTCAAGGTGGTAGTGAGCCCGTTCAAAAAACTGGATTTCCAACCTTAACGCAAATGGGGGAGACTATCTATAAGCAGTTGTCACACCCTTTTTATGACAATGGTCCGAACGATAAGGGAATCGGTATTCAACTTGCTTATTCTTTGGGGCGTGTTGCCTTGGGATTCTTGTTGGCAATGATTGTCGCTATTCCGTTTGGATTCTGGATTGGCATGTCACCTTTGGCTTATGAGGCATTTAATCCATTCATTCAAATCCTCAAACCGATTTCACCATTGGCTTGGATGCCTATTGCGCTTTACACCATTAAAGACTCTGCGATTTCTGGAATTTTCGTGATCTTTATTTGTTCCGTATGGCCAATGCTCCTAAACACAGCATTTGGAGTTGCCAATGTACGTAAAGAATTATTAAACGTTGCTAAAACATTAGAGGTTTCTCCTTTGCGGAAGGCATTTTTAGTTATTCTTCCTGCCGCTGCACCAACGATCTTGACAGGTATGCGCATCTCTATGGGGATTGCATGGTTAGTAATCGTTGCTGCTGAGATGCTTGTTGGCGGCACTGGAATTGGTTACTTCTTGTGGAATGAGTGGAATAACCTGTCACTCTCCAGTGTGATTTTTGCGATTCTTTTAATTGGTATTGTTGGAATGTTGCTTGATACAGCATTTGGCAAGTTACAAAAGGCGGTTTCTTATGCAGATTGAAAATACATTTCTAAAAGTTTCAAACCTCAGTAAGGCATATAAAGCTGATGCACCTCCGGTATTTGAAGGAATAGATTTTGAAATCGAAAAAGGTGAGTTCGTTTGCATCATCGGTCACTCCGGATGTGGCAAAACCACTATTTTGAATGTGCTTGCCGGTCTTGAAGAAGCCACTGGCGGCGATGCCATCATGCTTGGCAAGCGAATTCAGGGGCCTGGTTTAGAGCGTGGCGTTGTATTTCAAGGGCATGCATTAATGCCTTGGATGACAGTCCTGCAGAATGTGGCTTTTGCGGTGAAGTCAAAGTATCCCGATTGGTCAAAAGAGCAGATTACTGAGCATTCCAAAAAGTATCTAGCGATGGTCGGCTTGGTAAATGCTGAAAATAAAAAACCATCTGAATTATCCGGTGGTATGAAGCAAAGGGTTGGTATTGCAAGAGCTTTTGCAATTGAGCCAAAAATGCTACTACTTGATGAGCCATTTGGCGCCTTGGATGCGTTAACTCGCGGGGTTATTCAGGATGAGCTTCTCAAAATTTGCAAAGAAACGAATCAAACTGTATTTATGATCACCCATGATGTTGATGAAGCAATTTTGCTTTCTGACAAAATTATGCTGATGAGTAACGGCCCTAATGCACGTATTGCTGAAATCGTTGTCAATACTTTGCCCAAAGGAAGAAAGCGGGCTAATTTACATCATGATGCTATGTATTACCCAATGCGAAACCATTTGGTAGATTTTCTAGTCAATCGATCAAAGGATCTGCAGGTAAAAGGAGCTAATGGTGAGTTAGATGGTTACAAGCCTGTAATAGTGCTTCCAGGCGTTGATGCGGTTGTTGCTTAATAAACTAAAACTTAAAACTAGGAGAAAAAGATGGATCGTTCAGTAGTTACACAAAAAATTATCGAAGCCAAAGTTCGCAATGGCATGAAATGGAGTGAGATCGCAAAAGCAATAGGCGAATCAAAGGAGTGGGTTACTGCGGGTTGTTTAGGTCAAATGACCTTTACTAAGGCGCAAGCTGAAGCCGCTGGCAAGTTATTTGATTTGACTGATGAAGAAATGGCTTGGTTGCAAATTGTTCCTTATAAAGGATCCCTGCCAACTGCCGTGCCAACAGATCCATTGATCTATCGTTGGTATGAGATTGTGAGTGTTTATGGCACTACTATTAAAGAGCTAATCCATGAAGAGTTTGGCGATGGCATTATGAGTGCAATTGATTTCTCAATGGATATTCAGCGTGAGCCAGATCCAAAAGGAGATCGTGTTCAAGTCGTGCTGTCAGGCAAGTATCTTTCTTACAAGACTTACTAAAAATAGAAGCGCCTCCTGAGAACCACCTTCGGGTGGTTTTTTATTGGGGTATGCTTAGTCATAAATTACTTAAAAATAGAGTTTAAAAATGCCAAATGCTATAGATTTCGAAACACTTGTTAGCCAAATTGGCGAGGCTGTGATTATTTCCGATCGAGATGAGAATATCTTGTTTTGGAACGCATCCGCCGAGCGTGTTTTTGGATATAGCTCAGACGAGGCCCTAGGAAAAACTCTCAGTATTATTACGCCCGAGCGTTTTAGAGAGCGCCATTCAAAAGGATATTTTCATACCATTCAGACTGGTGTGACAAAGTATGGAAATGCCTTATTGAGAGTGCCTGCTGTCCATAAAGATGGTCGCTCTATTTCTATTGCTTTTTCAGTGAGCATGCTTTTTGATGATCAAAATCAACCTATTGCTATAGCTGCAGTTGTTCGGGATGAGACTGAGCGCTTCCAGGAGGAGCGTAATTTAAAGGCCAAGTTAGCTGCATATGAGAAGGTAGGTAACGCTCCAAACGGGTAATATTGCTGCAAAAATAGCCTTTTCAAATAGCTGCTTTGGGTCGTTAGCAGTCGTACAAATAGTCAAAAAATATGATGAATTTAGGGCAAATTTAGGACAAATTTCTCTGATAGTTTTTAGAAATGTCTAAATAATTAGTGTGACTTGTGTTTTCGTGATTCATTTTCCTTTGCGTAAACATTTCTCTTAAAGGCTCTAGGGATCAGGTTTTATTTGGCTTCCAGCCAAAACACACTAAAATAATCAGTAATAAATTATTGACAAAAAGTGTCTGTGGAAAACAAGAAAAAGAAGAGATTGTGCACTGCACCAATGATGGAATGGACTGACCGCCACTGCCGCTCTTTCCATCGCACGCTTACTAAAGAGGCTGTTCTATATACCGAGATGGTTACTACAGGTGCTCTGTTGCATGGGGATGTGCCACGTCATTTAGATTACTCACAAGACCAGCATACGGTAGTGCTTCAGCTTGGAGGTTCCGAGCCTTCTGATTTGGCTAAATCAGCAGAGCTAGCTCAGCAGTGGGGTTACGATGAAATTGACCTGAATTGTGGATGTCCCTCCGAGCGCGTCCAGCGCGGTGCCTTTGGTGCATGCTTAATGGCAGAGCCTAATTTAGTGGCTGACTGTGTCAAGGCAATGAAGAGTGCAGTTGATATTCCGATCTCAGTGAAACATCGGCTGGGCTTAGATTCCATGGATGCTGCAAACTCAGAAGCCGATTATCAATTTGCTCTGAACTTTATTCTGGCAGTTGCTGATGCGGGTGCTAGTCAAGTCACTATTCATGCGCGTAATGCAGTCCTAAAAGGTCTATCCCCAAAAGAGAATCGCAGTAAGCCACCATTACGTTATGAAGTAGCTGCACAACTTCGCTTAGATGCGCAAAAGCAATTCCCTACTTTAAAAGTCTTGCTAAATGGTGGTCTAGAAACTAATGAGCAAATTGCTGGTCATTGGGATGACTTTGATGGTTTTATGGTGGGAAGGGCGGCCTATCATTTCCCGGCATTGCTCCTGGGTTGGGATGACATGATCAATACTGATGGTGACGCTGCCGGATACCTCTTTAGTGAAACTGAATGGCATCGCATACAAATTGCATTGGTTAAGCAGGTCCACGCCTGGTTTGATGAATGCCAGGCTAAAGGCAAGCCTTTCTATATAGGCGCCTTCACAAGACATATTTTGGGGCTTGCTCATGGCAGGGCGGGCTCGCGCTATTGGCGTCAACGACTCTCGGATCACCATGCCTTAGCGAAGGTGCAGAGCAAGGCGGCTATCACAGACTTTTTCATAGATGCCAGCCTGTGCCTTGGAGATTGGGCGGCTTTTGAGTTCGAAAGCCCCTAAATACGGGCTGCAAAGAGGCATTTTTGACAGGTTTTTGAGCAAAAAGCTATAATCTATGTCTTCAGTGGCGGACGTAGCTCAGTTGGTAGAGTCCCAGATTGTGATTCTGGTTGTCGCGGGTTCGAGCCCCGTCGTTCGCCCCACTAAATATCTCGAGAGCTCCCAAGTGGAGCTTTTTCTATTACAGTCTCTGGTATGAAAAAATTTGATTTCTCTACCATCCTATTTGGTCTGCTACTAACGGCTATTGCTGCATACTTCATGCTGAGGTCATCTCCAAGTCAGGGTGCTCCAAAATCATCGATTCCTACGGTCCAAGTTGGTAATCTCGTTTGGGATCAAACCGAGATGAATATTGCTGATGTCAAAACATTTGCCACCTCGACTGGCTTTGTTAGTGCTGCAGAGAAGAAAGGTGGCGGTCTATCTTATGAAGGCAGTTTTGTTCAAAAACCAGGATGGACCTGGAAAACGCCTTATGGTGTACCTGCAAAAGATGCTGAGCCAGCAGTTCATCTAAATCAAAAAGAAGCAGAAGCGATTTGTCGTTACTACGGCAAACGTTTGCCAACAGATGCAGAGTGGACTAGCGCTGCTTTCCTGGAGCAAAGAAGCAATCCTCCGGCTGGGTACTCAAAGGGTCAACGCTATCCTTTCCCTGGTGGTACAAATCCGAGCCCTTCACACTGCCTAAGTGGATGTGGTGACTACAAAGGTTTGGCTCCAGCTGGTGCGCTTAATCGCGGCACTGGGCACGTGACTACCAACACTACTAAGCCTGGCGTCAATGGCATGCATGACATGGGTGGTAATGTCTGGGAATGGACTGCAACTGAGCGCAATGGTGGTTACATTACTCGTGGCGCTTCATGGTGGTATGGCCCCGAAAGACAGCAAGAGTCTGATGTGGAATCAAAACCAGGCGATATCGCTGTGGTTTACATCGGATTTCGGTGCGTGGCTGATGCCGTGAAACAATAGGGGATGTCTACCCCAATCCCGCAATCCTCCGATATAGAAATCACACCCGATTACGAGGCGGTGATAGAGGCTATAGAGCGACACGATCCTTATATCTTTGTAAGTGGTAAAGCGGGCACCGGTAAAACCACTTTAATTGGTTATCTACGTGAGGCTATTCCGGGTAATGTGGTGGTGGTTGCTCCTACAGGGGTGGCTGCATTGCAAGTCAAAGGGGTAACGATTCACTCCTTCTTTAGATTGCCACCGCGACTCATCTTCCCTGAAGAGGATATCAAGCCGCTGCGTGACAAGCGGCTTTACAAAGACATTCGATTACTCATCATTGATGAGATCTCCATGGTGCGTGCTGATGTAGTTGATGCGATGGATCTGTTTCTACGCGAGAACGGTCCGCAAAAAGGTCAGCCTTTTGGTGGCATTCAGGTGATGTTTGTTGGGGATTTATTTCAGCTACCTCCGGTGGTCTCGAGTAGCGATATGCAAGTACTGGCTGATCGTGGGTATGAGGGGCCTTATTTCTTCTGCGCTATGGCATTGCATCGTAAAGATGTCACGATGGTTGAGCTTTCTAAAATATTCCGGCAAAAAGATGAGCACTTTGCCGGTCTACTCAACCGCATTCGGATTAATCAAGATGTTGATGAGGCAATTGATATCCTCAATGCGCAGTGCTATCGCAAAGATGAGCAAGTTGATGAGCAGACTATTACTCTCACCACGACAAATGCCCGTGCTGATCAAATCAATGGAGCTGGGCTGCGAGCCATCACCACCGAGGGTAAGGTGTATGCCGGTAAATCGACTGGAAAATTCAATGTCGATGAGCGTAATCTACCGTCACCAAATAGTTTAGTACTCAAGATCGGCGCTAAGGTGATGTTTACAGCAACAGATCCAGGCTTTCCAAAGCGTTGGGTCAACGGTACGATCGGAGTCGTCCGTGAGATGCTGCCAGATAAGGTAAAGGTCATGGTACAAAACGGACCATACTCCAATACTGTTGAGGTAACAGGTCATCAGTGGGAATCCTATCGCTATGATCACGACATGATGTCAGGAAAGATCTCTCCGAGCATCATCGGCACTTACGTGCAGATTCCGCTAATGCTTGCTTGGGCAGTAACTATTCACAAGAGTCAGGGCAAGACTCTGGATAAGGTGAAGGTTGATCTCTCATCAGGTGCTTTTGCCTCAGGGCAGGTCTATGTAGCCCTCAGTCGTTGTAAAACGATCGAAGGCATTTCTCTACAAAGACCAATTGAACCTAGAGATGTAAGTTGTGATCAGGAGATCAAGCGCTTCTATATGAATTGCCTTCCTTCCGCCAAATAGGGGTATTTGAGTCTATTTGACTTGCCGTTTTTAATGTAATAACATTGTTATTACTATGAATAAAAGTCATAAATCTCCTCAACAAGCAAGCGCGCCTTTGCAAATAGCTATAAGACCTGTTGGTAACTCTAAGGGTGTGGTTATTCCAAAGATTATTCTTGAGCAAACTGGGATTGAGGGGGTTGTTGAGATGGCAGTTGACGGCGAAAAAATTATCCTCAGTAAGCCAAAAAATATATTGCGTGAACATTGGGCTCGGGATGCACAAAACCTTGTCAGGGCAGGAGAGGATGAATTGGTTCTCGGTGACTTTGCAAACGAGGAAGATGGAGACTGGGTTTGGTAAAAAGCATGGTGTCCCGCGGCGAGATCTGGCTTATCAACTTGGATCCAACAATTGGTAGTGAAATTAAAAAAACAAGACCCTATATTGTGGTTTCGCCGCAAGAGTTAAACGATCATTTACGAACAGTTATCGTAGCGCCAATGACCACCAAGGGTAGGCCCGCAGGCTTTCGAATTCCCATCACACACGACGGTAAAAAAGGACTGATTCTTTTGGATCAAATTAGATCCATAGATAAATTGCGCCTCGTTAAGAAAATTGGGAAGAGTAATCCCAAGACTTTATCTGCAAGTCTTAACGTTTTACAGGAAGCTTTTGCTCTTTAGGAAATTAAAAACCGGCTGCCAAACCGTCACGGCGATGATCGCTGCCGGCAATATAGGCTGAATTTGCGTCTTCACTTAACTTAGCAATCGCTTGTGCGCTACCAAAATCAAGGCTATTAGCAGGTTGTACGGCTACTTCATGGCCTAGAGCTTTTAAGCCCTCAACAACACTTGCTGGCATTGAGGCTTCAACCGTGAGCTTACCTAAATCATCAATGCGCCAGCGGGGCGCATCTGAGCAAGCCTGAGGGTTGAGATATTCATCAACAAAGCGCATCACAAACTGGATATGACCCTGAGGTTGCATGTTGCCGCCCATCACGCCAAATGCCATGGTGGGCTTGCCGTCCTTGGTCAGGAATGCGGGAAGAATCGTATGGAACGGACGCTTACCCGGCGCCACTTGATTGGGGTGCCCATCTTCTAATCTGAAGCTCATGCCTCGATTATGGAAAGCAATGCCACCTGGTGCAACTACGCCAGAGCCAAAACCTTTGAAGTTTGACTGAATATAAGAAATCATCATGCCGGATTCATCGGCAGCGCATAAATACACTGTGCCGCCAGAGTGAGGGTCACCAGCACCATAGCTGCCAGCTTGATGGTGATCAATCATGGCAGCGCGACTTGCTAGATACTCTCTATCTAACAAGCTTGTAACAGGCATTTTCATTGAGCGTGCATCCGAAACGTAGGCATACACATCGGCAAAGGCCATGCGCATTGCTTCAATTTGTAAATGAATACGCTGCGCAGAGTTAGCGGGGTATTGCTTGACGTTCGCTGCTTGCAAAATACCTAAAGCGATTTGGGCTGCTATACCTGAGCCATTCGGGGGAATTTCATGGAGGGTGTAGTCGCCGTAGTCAAAGGCGAGGGGCTCAACCCATTCGGATTGGTTGTCAGCAAAGTCTTGCATAGTGAAGCAACCACCGGTGGCTTGTGCAAAGTCGACCATGCTCTGAGCGAGTGGACCTTTATAGAAGGATTCGCCTTCTGTAGCGGCAATTTCTTTTAGCGTTTTAGCTTGCGCTGGGTATTTCCAGATTTGACCTGCCTGTGGAGATTTACCATCAATCAAAAATGACTCAGAAAAGCCTGGCTGATTCTTCAGAATCGGAATTGCTTCACGCCATTGACGTGCAATCACCGGAGATACCGGAAAACCATTTTCAGCGTAATCAATCGCGCGTTTGAATAATTGAGCAAACGGCAACTTTCCAAACTTGCGAGACAAGTCAATCCAACCCGCGACCATGCCTGGAACGGTTACCGTATTCCAGCCGATTAAATCCATCGCTGATTTGCCGGCAAAATACTCAGGCTTCCATGCCGCAGGAGCACGACCAGAAGCATTTAAGCCATGTAGCTTTTTCCCATCCCACAGAATGGCAAAGCCATCACCGCCTAAACCATTCATTGTAGGTTCGACAACGGTAAGGGTAATGGCAGTTGCCAACGCAGCATCAACCGCATTACCGCCGTTTTGTAAAACCTCAATTCCAGCTTGAGTTGCTAGCGGCTGAGAGCTAGCAACGGTATTTCTGGCCAGAACAGGAGCGCGGCCACCACCAAAGGGAGGGGAAATCAACATAGTAAGTCTTCTAGTTATGCAATGCGGTTACGAATGAATCAATTAATCAATTTTAATATTTGAAGCCTTCACAATCTTGGCCCACTTTTCATGTTCAGCAATGGTGATCTCAGCTAATTTTTCTGAATTAGCAAACTGAGGATGTATACCTTGATTAGCTAACTTAGTTTTAAAGTCTGGATTTGTCAGAATTTTGCGAATTTCTCTTTCCAGGCGTGCAACTATTGCAGGTGAAGTTCCTTTAGGTGCGTAGATGGCAAACAAATTCTCCACATCGAATTTTTTCATGCCATCTTGCTCAAAGGTAGGAACGTTAGGCATCAAAGGTGAGCGCTCTGAAGAGGCAATTGCGATTGGCCTTAGCTTACCGCTTTGAATATGTGGCAAAGATGCTGTAATGCTGTCAAACATCATCAAAGTATTGCCAGCGATTAAATCAGGCAATGCAAAGCTGCTACCTTTATAGGGGATGTGTACCCCGGTAGCGCCTATACGCTGCATAAATAATTGGGACTCTAGATGAGATAGGGTGCCATTGCCTTGTGATGCGTAATTAAAGTTGCCGTTCTTGGATTTAATAAATGCAATTAGTTCGGTCATATTCTTGGCGGGAACGCTTGGATTCACCTCTAAGACATGAGGTACTGAACCCACTAGTGCTACGGAAACAAAGTCTTTTTGCAAGGAAAAGGGCGGGTTGTTAAAAAGGGCTTGGGCAATTGCCTGATTTGTTAAGGCGCTAAAGTGAATTGTGTAGCCATCTGGATTTGCTTTGGCTGCGGCAGTCATACCAATCATTCCGCCACCGCCGGGTTTGTTTTCAATTACCACCGCCTGACCCAAGGCATCTCCTAATGGTGCAGCAATACTACGCGCAAAGACATCAGTTGAGCCTCCCGCAGGGAAGGAGAGAATCATTTGAATCGGTTTTTTGGGCCAATCAGTATCGGGTGCCGCAATGCTGACATTGACTAATCCAAGAGCAGCAGTGATGCCGAAGACGATGCGATGAATGAGATTCATGGGTGCCTTTGTAGAGTGTGAGTTGAGTTTTTGAGTGAGAGGATTATTTTTCATCTATGAGCCAATACCACTTATAGAGAAAGCTTTGCCCCAATCTTCTAAATGGAGCCAGTGTCTCCGAGCGCACTTTTCCAAAGAGATTAGGAAATTCGAGAGGGGAGTTATAAATCGGTAACTTAAATACTTCAGAATTGACTTTGCTTCCAGCCACTAGTTCAGCCAAGCGTTTGCCAGCCCAGGTAGAGAAGGAGACGCCATTACCACCATAGCCTAAAGCGTGCCATACCATTTGCTTTGGATCGGGTTGAGTGATGCGAGGCATCATGTCATGACTGACATCTACCCATCCCCACCAGGAGTAATCAATCTGAATACCTGCTAACGGTGGAAACTTTCTAGCGATAGCATCTGTTAATAGTTTGAGATGTTCTGGGGCATTTGCATCGGCACCGCTAATGGAGCTACGGCTACCTAACTGCAAACGATTGTCTTTCAGTAGGCGGTAATAAAAACGTAAAGTGCGTGTATCCGTCAAGAAAGTGTGTGTACGAAAATTACATGCTGCTATCTCTGCATCAGTCAGCGGTCTAGTCACCACTGAATTTGACAAAATTGGAAGGATGCGATTTTTGATGGGCTTTAAGCCCTGCACACCATAGCCGCCGGTGCAGATGGCAATCCGCTTGGCGCGAACAATGCCGCCGGGGGTTCTGATGTGATGAACGCCATTGATTGTTTCCCAAGATTCAACGGGGCTACTGGTATGGATCTTCACTCCCAAGCTTTGCGCTTTCCGAAGTAATCCATAGGTAAATTTGAGTGGATGAATGCCAACACCTTCACGCTCTAGAAGTGCTCCAGCAGCATCACGATCGTCGCAGTATTGCTCTCTTAGCTCTTGCGCACTCATGAGGAGTGGGTCGTAGCCAAATACTTCTTTTCGAACTTTCGCTTCATTCTGAAGGTAAGTCATCTTCTCTGTGCGATGGGCAACGTATAAGTGACCGCCATCAGTGGCATCACAATCAATTTGACTCACTAATTCTTTGAAGTTTTCAAAGCCGGTATAAATTTCTCGATCAAGTTTCTTGGCAGTATCTAAACCCCAGCGCTCAATCCATTGAGAGCGAGACAAGCGACCGCTGGCATTTTGTCCTTGACCACCGCTTCTGCTAGAGCAACCCCAAGCAGTTTGGTTAGCTTCCAGAATCACTGCCTTGATGCCATGCTCTTGTGCTAAGTAAAGTGCAGTTGAAATCCCGGTTGATCCCGAACCAATTACAACAACATCGGCATCAAAGTCTTGAGTGACGGGCCCATCATTTGGTGGAGGTGTACCGGCGCTTGCTACCCAGTAGCTTGGCGCATAGTCTCGACCTGTCCCAGGGTTTTGGGAGGTGAGGGGGTCATAAAGCGGGTCGTATTTCATCGGGATTTAGTCTAGGGCATTTCCAATTATTTTGCTGCCGGCAAATTCGGTCGATTCTTGCGAAAAACATTCTTTAGTTGAATCTTGCCATCTTTGAAAGTGAAGACATCTACCCCGTCAGCTTCTACGCGTGATCCATCGGCCGCCGTTCCAGTAAATGTCCACTCTGAGACTCCAAAATTCTCGTGAACAAAATGTCGATCATGAGTCCATTGGGCGTCTGGAAAGTTGATCCAGGCACTTTCAAATGCCGACCTTACTGCTTGAAGACCCTCATAGCGTGCTCCATACGCCTCCGGCCCTGCTGCAGTCTGAAAGACGCAGTCATCACTCATGAAGCTCATTAGAGAATCAATATCGTGACGATTCCAGGCGGCGCTGAAGGCTGCTAAGGTAGCTACTGTAATTGGTTCTTTAGTATTTGGCATAGTGCTTATTGCTTAAATTCATGAGGGTGATTAATGAAATTCAGTTTGATTGCTATAGTATCGAATAAATCCAATAAACACATATGAGACAAGCATGGACACTTCTGTAAAGTCAGTTGATATGTCAGCCTATTGGCTGCCTTTCACTCCTAATCGCTATTTTCAGCATCATCCGAAGATCATGCAGTCCGCTAAAGGAGCTTACTACTATGACGATCATGGACGAAAGCTATTTGATGGACTATCAGGGCTCTGGTGCTCCCCATTAGGGCACGCTGATCCGCGTATTGGTGCAGCCATCCAAAAACAATTTGAAACCATGGATTATTGCCCTGCGTTTCAGATGGCGAGTGAAACGGCATTTAGATTGGCGACCCGTATTGCAAAAATGGCGCCTGCGGGATTGGACAAAGTCTTCTTCACCAACTCTGGTTCAGAGGCAGTTGATACTGCATTAAAAATTGCAATTGGTTATCACCGTGTGATGGGTAATGCCTCGCGTACTCGCCTGATTGGGCGGGATCGCGCTTACCACGGTGTTGGTATTGCAGGTATATCAGTGGGTGGCATGGTTGCCAATCGCAAAATGTTTGCCAGTATGATGATGCCAGGCGTAGATCATCTACCGCACACGCTCAATCTATCGCAAATGGCTTTCTCAAAAGGGCAGCCAAAGTGGGGCGCTCATTTGGCTGAAGAGCTGGAAAAAATTGTCACATTACATGATGCCAATACGATTGCCGCAGTCATTATGGAGCCGGTACAAGGCTCTACAGGCGTTATTGTTCCGCCGGATGGTTACCTTCAAAAGATTCGTGAGATCTGTACTAAGCACGGCATTCTATTGATCTTTGATGAAGTGATTACCGGTTTTGGTCGCTTGGGTGCTAACTTTGGCGCAGATCGATTTGGCGTAACGCCTGACATGATTACCTTTGCTAAGGGAATTACAAATGGCGTCATTCCAATGGGTGGTGTGATTGTGCGTGGCGATATTTACGACAGCATCATTACTAATGGTGGTCAAGAACAATCCATTGAATTCTTTCACGGCTATACCTACTCAGGTCATCCAATACCTGCAGCTGCTGGTCACGCAGTGCTAGATATTTTTGAATCCGATGATTTGGTCAATCGTGCGCGAGCGCTTGAGCCTGTGCTTGAGGATGGTTTGCATGCACTAAAAGGCAAGTCCGGAATTTTGGATATTCGTAATTTTGGTTTGTCAGGTGCCGTTGAGTTAGATCCTGTACCAGGTAAGCCAGGTCTGCGCTCCATGAAAGTCCTAGAAGCTTGTATCGAAAAGGGCGCGCTAGTTCGTGTGGCTGGTGATGCGATTGCAGTAGGCCCTCCATTCATCTCCACGCCAGAAGAAGTGCAATTTCTCTGCAGCGTTCTAGGCGAAGCGATTGATGTCGCTATGCAGATTAAGTAATCAGATCAAGCAAGTTATCACTTATTGAATAAGTGATAAATCACAGGGATCGCAACGGCGCTCACTACGCCGTTCATTCCCATGGCTAGGCTGGCATAGGTTCCTGCTTCAGGGTGAATGCTAAAGGCTCGTGATGTACCAATGCCGTGCGCACCAATGCCAATAGCGAAGCCTCTTTGCCACCAGGCCTTCATGCCCAATGCATTGAGAACAAAAGGCGCCAAGATTGCACCTAGGATTCCGGTGCTCACTGCAAAGATAGCAGTGAGGGTGGGTGAGACACCAATACGCTCGGCGATACCCATGGCAATTGGTGCTGTAACTGATTTGGGATACATAGCCCCAGTAATGCTGGAGTCCGCCCCGAGTAGGGTAGCAATGCCCACAGCGCTAATGATCGAAACTAAGCCACCAGTACACAGCGACGCAATTAAAGGAATGGATCTTCCTTTAAGACTACTTAGGCCTCTATAAATAGGTATTGCCAAAGAAACGGTTGCCGAACCCAATAGGAAGTGAATAAACTGCGCACCCTCAAAGTAGGTTGAGTAGGGCATCTCAATAAATTGAATCATGCTCGCCACAATCAGAATGGCAATGGCCACTGGATTGGCTAGCGGATTCTGATGGGTTGCCTTGTAAATGGCTAGCCCAATTTGATAGGCGGCTAGGGTAATAAATAGGGCAAACAGCGGGCTCCCAGATAAGTAGACCCATATCTCGACTATGGAGTGCTTTTCACTCATGAGTTTCTTTCTTGCTCAGGAGGCGTGCAACAAAAGCACTGGAGGCGATAGTGAGTATGACGCTACCGATCAGGGCGCTAATAATGGCAAGAGCATTGGCTTGCAATTGAGGCAGAAATAGCACAACGCCAACAGCTGCTGGAACAAAGAGCAGGCCAAGGTATTGGCTGAAGCCGTCGGCAACCATTGCCAGCTCGGAATTGATCCCCTTGCGCAAAACTAGCCAAAGAACCAGAAGCACTAGCCCAATGACTGGTCCAGGTAGCGTCGGCAGTAGAAACTTAGAGACAAGCTCGCCAAGACTTTGAAAGAGAAGGATTTGTACAAGGCCAGAGATCATGTATTGATCTTACTGCTCAATAATTTATGTTGCAAAGCAATAAATCAATTCTTGGTTAAGATGAACGTACTAATAGGAGGGGTATTTTTAATACCCTAATAACAATAAAAGAGTTAACAGGAGACCACGCATGGCCGAACTAAATGTGAATGGCAAAAAGTACAAGCTGGATGTTGATCCAGAGACCCCATTGCTTTGGGTAATCCGCGAACAAATTGGATTAACTGGCACTAAATACGGTTGCGGTATTGGCGCATGTGGTGCTTGTACAGTTCTATTCGAAGGTCAGGCTGTCCGTAGTTGCGCTATCCCTGTTGCTGCAGTAGAGGGTAAAAAAATTGAGACCATTGAAAGCTTGGAAAAGAATGGCCAATTATCTAAAGTGCAAAAAGCTTGGGTTGATAACCAAGTGCCTCAGTGCGGTTACTGTCAATCTGGCATGGTGATGGCAACGACAGCTTTGTTGCGCAACACGCCGAAGCCAACAGATGCGCAAATCGATGCGGCCATCACTAATATTTGCCGTTGTGGTACTTTCCAAGAAGTACGTGCAGCTATTCATGCTGTAAGCAAGGCTTAAGGGGAAACACATGACTACAAATACAAATACTTCCCGTCGCCACTTTGTTATTGGTTCTAGTGCAATTGCCACTGGATTAGCAATTGGCTTTGATCTCTCCTTTATGTCTACTGCTCATGCTGCTATGGGTACTGGTACTACTGCAATGACTCCATTAGCCACCCCAGAAATTGGTGTGTGGGTTGTGGTGAAGCCAAACGATGATGTTGTCGTGCGTATTGTTCGCTCTGAAATGGGTCAAGGAACCATTACTGGTTTGGCACAGATGGTTGCAGAAGAGTTACAGTGCGACTGGAAAAAAGTTTCTTACGACTACCCATCTCCTGGTGAGAATTTAAAGCGTAACAAAGTTTGGGGAAGTTACTCAACTGGTGGTAGCCGCGGTATTCGTACTTCTGAACAATATGTTCGCAAAGGCGGCGCTGCAGCACGCATGATGTTGATTCAGGCCGCTGCTAATCAATGGAATGTACCTGTATCAGAATGTGTCGCTAAAGACAGCGTGATTACACACACACCATCTGGTAAGAAAACGACTTTCGGTAAAGTATCTGTTGCCGCATCACAGTTGGAAGTGCCAAAAGATGCACCATTAAAAGATCCAAAAGAGTGGAAGCTCATTGGTAAGTCTGTGAACCGTATTGACGGTGTAGCTGACAAGGTTACCGGTAAACAGGTCTATGCAATCGATCTAAAGATGCCAGGCATGTTGGTGGCTAACATTAAGGAATCTCCAGTATTTGGTGGCAAAGTTAAGAGCTATGATGCAACTAAAGCCCAAAGCATGAAGGGCGTTAAGAAAGTTGTTCAAGTTGGCGACACCGCAGTTGCAGTTGTTGCTGATACTTTCTGGCAAGCTAAAACTGCTTTAGACCAAGTCAATATTGTTTGGGATAACGGTTCAAATGGAGAGCTCTCTAGTGCTGGTATCAAGAAGATGTTGGAAGAGGGTCTAACTGCGAATGATGCATTTGCTCACAATACAAATGGTGATGTAAAAGCAGCTATGTCTAGCGCATCCAAGACATTGGAGGCAACTTACTTCTATCCATTCTTGAATCATGCAACCCTAGAGCCACAAACAGCTACCGCCAAATGGACGGCAGATTCATGTGAGGCATGGGTACCAACACAAGATGGTGAAGCATCATTAGCTGCTGTTATCGCTGCTTCTGGTTTGCCAGCCGATAAATGCAATGTGTACAAAGTGAACTTGGGTGGTGGCTTTGGTCGCCGCGGCGCTTTCCAAGATTACACAACGCAAGCGGTGAATATTGCTAAGCAAATGCCAGGCACGCCGATCAAGTTAATATGGACTCGCGAAGAAGATATGACGCAAGGTCGTTACCATCCGGTAATGATGTGCAAGATGTCTGCTGCAATCGATGATAAGAAGAACGTGACAGCGGTAAACATGCGTTTATCTGGCCAATCCATTTTGGCTGCTGTTCGTCCAGCTGTTGTAGCGGCAAACAAAGGTAAAGATCCTTTAGCGTTCCAGGGCGTAGATCCGACTGGTGAGCATGGAATTTGCTACAGCTTCCCTAATCTCAATATTGATTATGCGATGCGAAACACAACTGTACCCCCCGGATTCTGGCGTGGTGTGAACGTGAACCAAAATGCGATTTTTTTCGAAACCTTTATGGATGAGATGGCTGAGGCTACTGGGGTCGATGCAGTTGAGTTCCGTCGCAAGCATATGGAAAAGTATCCTCGTGCGGTAGCGGTATTGAATGCTGTCGCTGATGGCATTGGTTGGAATACTCCTGCTAAACCAGGCGTATTCCGTGGCGTTGCTCAAATGCGCTCATTTGGTAGTTATGTGGCTGCTGCCTGTGAACTTTCAGTGACGAATGGCAATGAAGTGAAGATTCATCGCATTGTTGCTGCTACAGACCCAGGTTATGTAGTGAACCCTGCGCAGGTAGCTCGTCAGGTATCTGGTTCATTTGTGTATGGCTTGTCTGCATTGTTTGAAGAAGAGATCACGATTGAAAAGGGTGCTGTTGTTCAGAAGAACTTCGATACCTTCGGTTCAATTCGCCTCTCGCAAATGCCTAAAGTAGAAACCATCATCATTCAAGGTGGCGGTAAGGACTGGGGTGGTGTAGGTGAGCCAACGATTGCGGTTGCTGCACCAGCAGTTCTCAATGCTATTTATCGTGCAACTGGCAAACGCCTGCGCACGGTCCCTCTCAAAAACAGCGGTATTAAGCTGGTTTAAGAGTTGACTCATTGAAATTGTGCTCATGAGAAAGAGGATTGCGCTAGCAGTATCTTTGCTAGTCATCCTTAATCTCCAGGTTGCACAGGCTCAAGTGATTAAGGGGGGTTCGATTATCGAACCCCTTTCTGTTGAGCCCGGTGATCCGGTGCGTGGTCGAGCAATTGTGGCAAGTCGTCAAACGGGCTTGTGTTTGCTGTGTCATAGCGGCCCCTTTCCGGAGGAGCGCTTTCAAGGTAACTTGGCTCCAGAGCTTAAAGCAAGCGTAGCTCGATTGAGTGCACCTCAACTCAGGGCGCGTATTGTGAATGCAGCACATTTCAATCCGCAAACCATCATGCCGTCTTATTACCAAACCAGCAATCTCAACCGGGTTTCCTCTAAATTTGCTGGGCAAACCATATTGACTGGCCAAGAGATAGAAGACGTCATTGCCTTTTTAGTGACCTTGAATAATTAATGAGCTATACGAAATCAAAATGAAGAAAATCGTTCATCATCGCCGGCGACGCTGGTTAAAGCAGGTACAAGGACTTGGTCTATTAGCCATAGCAACTTGCTTAACACCCCTGAAAGCCTTTGCAAAAAAAGAGGATGCAGATGAGGCGATAAAAAAAATCATTGGAGGAGCACCAATTAAAGATGGCAAGGTGACTTTGACGATCCCTCCATTGGTGGAAAACGGAAATTTAGTTGTTTTAAAGGTTAGCGTGGATAGTCCCATGACGGCTAACGATTATGTCAAGACGATTCATGTAATAGCTGAGGCCAATCCTTCGCCAAATATCTTTACTGTTTACTTGACGCCACGTTCAGGCACTGCAAACGTAACCACTCGTGTGCGTTTGGCTGACAGTCAAAGAGTTTGGGCAATTGCACAGATGAGTAATGGTAGCTTTTGGCGGGGCTCAGCTGAAACTTTGGTGACTCTCTCTGCCTGTACGGAGATGGTATGAGTAAAACCTCCCGCACATCAATCACTATGCCGTCAACGGCAAAGAAAGGTTCCATTATTGAGATTCGTGCGATTGCGCAGCATGATATGGAGTCAGGTTTCCGTTATACCGAAGGCGGTAAGCAGATTCCTCGCGACATTATTCGCACGTTTACATGTACCTATAACAATGTAGAGGTATTCAAGGCAGATTTCTATTCTGGTATTGGCGCCAACCCCTTAATTATCTTCACCACTGTCGCAGTAGAATCTGGAACTCTTGAATTTAAGTGGGTTGGAGATGGTGGTTATGAAGCAGTAAATCAGGCTAGTATTACTGTTTCGTGAACTTAGCTCTTTCTCTATTTCTTAGTGTTGGCTTTTTCACTCTGGGGAGCTCCCTTGTGCAGGGCGTTCCAAAAGAGGTCACAGTAAAGCAGCAATCTAGCTATGAGTTGATGTCTGCTGAAAACAAAGCAATGCAGGACGACCCTTCATTAAATCCTGCAATGTTTTGGCTGGGTGATGGCGAGACTTTATGGCAGCAAAAAATAGGCCCTCAAAATAAGTCCTGCAGCTCTTGTCATGGCGATGCAAAGAAATCGATGCGTGGTGTAGCCACTCAGTTTCCAAAGGTGATCAAAGGTAAATTGCAGACTCTGGAAGGGCAAATAAATCAGTGTCGCGTTGGAGCGCAGGGAGCATCCCCATTGACTTATGAGAGTAAAGATCTTTTGGCGCTAACAGCCTTTGTCGCTTTTCAATCTAAAGGCATGCCCATCTCCATCAGCGAGACTTCAGCAAATGCACCCTTTTTGAAGAAAGGTCGCCAGACATTTAATGAGAGGATGGGGCAACTTAATTTATCTTGTGCGCAATGCCATGAAGATAGGGCGGGTCTGAAGTTGGGTGGAAGTCTGATTCCACAGGGACATCCTAATGCTTACCCTATTTACCGTTTGGAATGGCAAACCTTGGGTTCTGTGCAACGTCGACTTCGTAACTGCATGAGCGGTGTTAGGGCTCAACAGTTTGAATATGGTTCGCCAGAGATGGCGCAGTTAGAGTTATTTCTGATGTGGCGTGCTAGAGGCTTACCTCTGGAGTCTCCAGGGGTAAGGCCTTAAACAGCTCCCACTATATTAGTCGGAGAAGACTACTGAAGTCGCGCCATTAATGAGAACGCGATCATGTAGGTAGTAACGTAGAGCTCTAGAGAGAACCGTACGTTCCAAATCACGACCCTTACGCACTAAATCGTCTGGTGTATCGCCATGCGTAACGCGTGTAACGTCTTGCTCAATGATCGGACCTTCATCTAAATCGCTGGTAACAAAATGAGCGGTAGCGCCGATGAGCTTGATGCCGCGGGCGTGAGCTTGATGGTAAGGTTTGGCACCTTTAAAGCTTGGTAAGAATGAGTGATGCACGTTGATACAGCGCCCAGAAAGCTTGGTTGATAAATCGTCAGACAAGATCTGCATGTAACGCGCCAATATCACCATATCCACTTTAGAGTCAGCGACGATCTCTAGCAGTTTTGCTTCTTGAGCCGGCTTGGTTTCTGGAGTCACTGGCAGGTGATAGAAAGGAATATCAGCAAAGTCGATGCTAGCGTATACGTCACGAGGGTGATTGGAAACAATACCGCAAATAATCATTGGCAATTCGCCGATACGCCAGCGGTAAAGCAAGTCAACCAAGCAATGATCTAGTTTTGAGGCCATGATCAAGACACGCTTGAGATCTTTGACGGCACGCAATTCCCAAGTAAGCTCAAAGCGCTTGGCAATTTCTAAAAAACCAGCTCTCAATGATTCGGCATTCGCAGGGCAGCTAAAGCTCACCCGCATAAAGAATCGTTTGGAGGCCTTGTCATCAAACTGTTGAGCTTCTTCAATGTCGCCACCCAGTTCAAAAATATAAGTAGAAACTGCAGCAACAATTCCGGGCTTATTTGGGCAGGTAAGGGTGAGGTAGTAGTTTTCTGTGGCCATATTAAATCGTCAGTTGATTGCTAATAAGTGCTAATTTTAGTCTGTTATGTCTTTGAGGGGGCAAGTAAAGCGCTATTGCTTAGCGGTGTCTTTACTTGAGTCCGCTGGACCCAATAAAGGTTCGCTTTTATCTGTGACAGTGGGTAAAACGACTTCAATGCAGATAGGTTTGGAGTCGATGACATTAAAGAAACTACATTCCTTTTTGGTTGCCGCGGATGCGGCATGTTCTAAGGGGGATTTTCCTGTCGCCGCGGTAGAGGCTAAGCTAGCTGCAGTACTGGGATTGGCAATCGCAGCAGTACCTGCAGTACTAGCTGCGGCTGTACCGCTACTGCTTAGGACTGCCAGCGGGGCGGCGCAAGCGGTCAATAATCCCAATGCAAAAATGAAGCCAAGCCCAAGGGCAGTTTTCCACCCCCAGTGATGATGTTTATTTGCTGCGACACGCAACATTAAATACTCCAGCTGCCCATGAGCCATTTGGAATGGCTTCAAAAACGCTATCAGGAGTTTTTTGATCTACGATGACTTTGCCCTTGCCGCGATTTCCAGTGAAAACTTTAAATTCAAGTGGGCGGTATTTCCCGGTGCTGCAATCATATTCATTCAAACCAATAATTGAATTTACGTTCTCTTTAGTTTGCGGATCTTGACCAGGTTTTAAAAAGTCCAACATCGACATGATTTGCGCCAAATTACCTTGGGTTTGCAAAGTGGCGGTATCCACAAATACAACTGATTGATCATTTTTACCAATCTCTTGCCAAGCAGCTAAAGCATTTCCACTAACGAGTAACGCAGCAGACATAGTAAGTAGGGTGGCAATGGATTTCATGGGAATTTAGTCCTTATTAATGACTGTTGACATTGATAGAGTATTTTAACTAGCTCTAGTTGATGTGCCAAAAAAAGCTTGGAACACTATTTATTGCTCAATTCTAGCTGGCGACTGATTTTTTCAGATTTCATCTGCAAGGGGAGGTAATCATTTTTAGCCCAAAGAGCATTCATATTGCGGTACAGCTTGCTTTGCACCCATCCCGACTGGCCCGTTTGATAGACAAAGACAGATTTTTCTAGGTCTGAGAAATCGAAGACAGTCCTTAAGCTAGGGGCCTGAAGGGTTTCATATGGATTTTTAGATTGCATTAGCTCTAAGCGTCCGACGTTGACTGAAAAGCTGTCTCCAGGGAATGGGGTTTTGATATTAAAGAAGTCTCCCAACAGAGGAATTTTGCTAAATGGACGATGCTCGGAGATGGCTAAGTGCGCTTTTCCCCAAGCCCAGGACTGAGGATCATTGCCATACTCTTTGCTGAGGTAATCCAGCGCCTTATCAAGAGCAAGATTAGCTGATTCCTGGCAAGACTCCACGCGCTCCGTTTTAGGGTTGTCACACCATGGGCTATTAGGATTTTGTACCTGGTTAAGTAGGGGTGCACGATAGTTTCGTGAGCCATAATTTTCGGTGAACAAATAACTTAAGCGCGAAAAGAGGTTGCGAGTAAGTTGATCTGCCCAGGCATTGAAAATAAGAGCGCCTGCGCTATCCACTTTCATATCACCATCAAAATTTCTGGCAATCTCCATTGCTTTTGCGTTTAAAGGGTGAGATGACTGGCTAGACTTAAAAAGATCTAGAAGTGGCGTGGCGGCAAGAGATAGGGTATCGCCTTGCATTGTTTTCATATCATCAAATGAGTGAATACTTTTTGCTTTGATGAGATCAACAATGCGGTGATAGCGCGTTGGCAATTCCCAGTCACCAGTCAAAGGATTAGGATCATTCGCTGCCATGATCTTTTGATTGGCTGTGGCAATCCACCCTTGCTCGGGATTGTTGCTGGCGGGAAGTTGCTCAAAGGGAACGTAACCATTCCAGTCGTATTGCTTCTCCCAGCCAAGCGCTGGAGCTACTCCATATAAACCATGATGCAGGAGTCGCTTTGGAGCAATGCCAGCGGCTTGATAGGCAATATTGCCTTCCGTATCAGCCATCACCACATTTTGCATGGGGGCGTAATTTTTTCGTAATGCTTGTTTAAATTGATCAAGATCGGCAGAGCGGTTCATTTCCAACAAACCAACCACAGATTGATTTTCAATATCAAGTGCCGTCCATCGAAGTGCTAACGCAAAGCGATCGGTATTAATCACACGTTTAGCTTGGCGGTATGAATCCGAAATCACTGGTCCATGTCGAGTTTCCTTTACTAAAAAAGTAAAAGAGGGCGCTCCTTTGATATCGATAATTTCTTGGTGAACTTTAAAAGGCAGTGGACCATCTGGACCGCGATACATACCGGGATTCTTGGTATCAATTTGTTCGATGTATAGGTCTTGTACATCTGGCCCAGTATTAGTAAAGCTCCATGCGTACTTATCCGTTCTTCCCAAAACAACTCCCGGAATTCCGGGTAGGGTTGCACCAATCACATTGATTCCTGGTGCCTCAAGATGTGCAAAATACCAAATAGCCGGAGCGGATAAGCCAAGATGGGGGTCATTGGCTAATAAAGGCTTTCCAGTAGAGCTTAACTTTCCGCTTAGGGCCCAGTTGTTTGAGCCGATACCATCTTTCCCGCCAAGTCGATACCACTGGCTTAACTCTGTTGCTGGCAAATTTTGAGGTTTAGCTTCTGCTGGGCCGGGAGTTGGATGAAACACTTGCAGATCTCGATATAGCTTGGAAAAATCCATATTGCTGACGGGTTCACCAGGTTCATTTGGTGGGGTAACTTCCCAAACTTGTTTAGTGCTGAGATATTGAGATAGCTCTAGCCTTTGCAATTCTTTATGCCAGTTACCACCAAGGTCGTAAGCCATCATGAGCATCCAGGCAACACTATCAGTTGGAGACCAGTGGCCCGGCTTGGATCCTGTCAAAAAATACTCAATTGGTAGCGCCCATCCCAGCTGCGCATTGCCAGCATTCACACCATCTGCATAAGCTTGTAATAATCTCTTGGCAGAAACAGGGTAGCGATCAAATTGACGTTCTGCTGCGCGCTTGATGCCCAAGGTGCGCACAAAGCGATCAATTTTGACAGTATCGTTTCCTAGAATTTCTGAGAGTCGACCACTGGCAATGCGGCGGTTCATTTCCATTTGCCACGAGCGCTCGCTAGCGTGAAGATAGCCCAAGGCAAAGTAAGCATCAGCCTGACTTTTTGCTTTGATATGAGGAATGTCGACCTCATCAAATGTGATTGCAATCGAGTCACCCAGACTCTTAATTGTGCGCTTGCCGGAAATATTGGATTGAGCCGAATATAAATAGGCCACAGTTACAGCTAATCCAGCCACAAGGCAAAGTCCGATAAGCCAAAAAAAGACCCGTAAAAACGTATTTGGTCTAGATGGTTTAGCCGGTAAATTCATGAAGGTATTTTAATTGCTTTATCAAGTCCGGCCTTGGTCAGCCGCCCAAAAGGAGCTTCAGGGGCTGGCAACAGGCTTGCATGCTAAAATTTCGCTTGTCTTGATTTATTTAGCACGGCTTTATTGTTTGTGCGAGCCCGAGTGGTGAAATCGGTAGACACAGCAGATTTAAAATCTGCCGACTCAAAAAAGTCGTGCCGGTTCGATTCCGGCCTCGGGCACCAAAGACACTCATACCTCACTTATGAATTTACCCAAACTTCTCATTTGCTCCTGCTTGACTATTTCATCTGCTCTTGCATGGGGTGTTGATGTCATGGAGTTTCAGTGCAAGCGTTCTGAGAAAGGTTATACCGAAGAATACGCAATGAAACTCATGCTTGCTTCTGGTTCCCAAAAGGCAAAGGTCTTTTTAGATGATCGCGACTTGGATCAGTCTGATGCTTTCGGATCACAGGTGGTGAAGAGTGTTACTCTTGCACGCCCGAATATTTTGATTTCTATCGAAGCAAAGTTTCAGCCAGAAGAGGTGATGGGAGTTTCCTATCCGGCAGGTAATGTCATTACCAATATCACTCTTGATCCGGTTACCGGCAAGTTCAAGAAGGTGGAAAAAATACAGGGTGGCATCCTAGGTGCCACCATAGGTAACGGTACTCACACTAGCGAGGAGACTTGCTTGCTATCCAAAGCGCCTTACAAGATTAAGTAAGCTCAACTATTGTCAGCCAAAACTTAGTTTGGCTCAGTCACAAATCCCAATTTAGTTAAACCTGCGCGGCGTGATGCAGCAAGAACCTGCGCTACGTATTCATACTTTACCGACTTGTCTGCCCGTAGGTTAATTTCCGGTTGTGGATCCTTCTGAGCGGCTTTTTCAGCATATCCATCAAAAGTCTTCAGATCAATTGCTGTGCTATTCCAGAAGATTTGACCATTAGCGTCAATAGAGAGCTGAACTGATTCTGGCTTCACTTCATTGCGTACGCTATTGGCCTTGGGCAACTCCACCTTCACCGCTTGTTGAATTACGGGAAGTGTGATGATGAAAATAATTAGCAGTACCAACATGACGTCCACCATCGGCGTCATATTGATTTCCGACATGATGCTATCGTCGTTTTGGTCGTCTTGAATATGAAAAGACATGACTATTCCCCGGAGTTAACGCGAGCACCAGTAACAAAGTAGGCCAATAAGTCATTGCCAAAGCGGTTTAAGTCCGCAACAAATAATTTGTTAGCACGATTAATGGCGTTAAAACCCAGAACTGCAGGAATCGCTACGGCCAAACCAAAAGCAGTCATGATGAGTGCTTCACCAATAGGGCCGGCAACCTGATCTATTTGTGCGCTACCAGAGCTGCTGATGGCGATTAATGCATGGTAGATGCCCCAAACAGTTCCGAAGAGACCAATGAAGGGGGCAATCGCGCCAGTAGAGCCTAAGAAGGTCAAGCCTTTTTGTAGTCCAGCAGCAATGGCATCAATACTGTTCTTTACGCTTCTAGCCATCCATTCGGAGTAATTCAGTGTTTGCAGTAATTCACGGTGATTAGAGGATTGGTTTTGGTGGTGGGCTGATGCCTTGGTCGCCAACTTTGCAATTTGATAGTAGGGATTGGATGAATGGTTGCTAAACACTTTTAGACCTTCATCAAAAGAGGTGGCACGCCAGAATTGCTCAAGCTCAGGTTTCAGTTTACGTAGATTGCGCAGATCCCAAAGTCGAGTGAGCAAGATTACCCAAGTCACAATAGAGCAGATGAGTAGAGCGATTGCAACGAATCTCGTAATTGCATCGCCTTCAAGCCAGAGATTTGCTATGCCAAATGGTGTATTCATATTGATTAATTCTTGAGGTTAAATTTAATTAAGAGATTAGTTGAAATTCTTTGGGGTGAGCCATTTACTACAAAAGGTTTAAAGCGATAACGTTTGCCAATTTCTGTTGCGGCACGATCCAACCTGGGGAAGGTGCTTGATTGCAGTAAGGCTACATCTTCTACGCTACCTGTTTCATCAATAATCAATCGAACTACAGCAGTTCCTTGCTCACCAGAGCGTTTCGAAAAGGACGGGTAATAAGCATCTGCATCAGGCTGATAAACCACAACCAGTTTACCAATGTCCGTTTGAATAGGAGTCCCACTAGCACCCCCACTGGTTGCAGGGGCTACCGCTGCATTCTGTGGTTGAGTCTCTGATTTGCTTTGAGATTGGTTTTGTTGCGCTGGAGGCTGTTGCGCCTGCGTAGGACTCGGCTTCTCAGATGGCTTTTCTTGAGGCTTTTCCTTTGCTACTTTCTTCTCTTCTTTGGGCTTTGGTGGAGTGGCGGCGGGCGGCTGTTGAGTCTTGCTAGCCTCTGGGCTAACTAGGTTTGCCATGACCCGTGTGTCGTCCATTGGAGGAGGGCGCTTACTGAGGTGTAAAAACTCTAACGCAGGCAGGGCGTGAAAGAGCAATACAACACCAATGATGATGCGTTCAGTTTTATTAAACGGTAGATGAGCGTCTAATTTTTTTAGCAAATCGCTCATCGAACTTCACCTAAGATCTGCGCCTCTACTGAATGTGATGCAAGATCTGCGGACATTAAGTCTTGCGCCATTGATAAAAGTAGATTTTCGTTTTTACTACTAAGCAAAAGTACTGATCCAAATTCAGGGGTAGCGCCACTGGATTTCAGAACATCTAACTGTCTCTTAAGTTGCCTCACAACAGCATCACTGGTGTCAATCAATGTGATGGATTCACCCAGTAACTTACGGATAGCTTTTCTGAGGAAGGGGTAGTGGGTGCAACCCAGTACGATGGTGTCAGCACCAGCATCCTGAATCGGTTCCAAATGTTTAGCTAACAACTCTAGAGTCTCTTGACCATCGGCTTTGCCAGATTCAATTAAGGGTACTAAACCAGCACCTGCTTGCTTAATGAATTGACAGTCGCTTGGCAAGGTTGCCAATAATGCGTTGAATTTATCGCTTTTAAGGGTTGCCTCTGTTGCCAACACTCCCACAATATGATTCTGCGATTGCATCGCTGCTGGCTTAATACCGGGCTCAACACCAATAATAGGAATAGATAACTCTTCCCGAATTTGTTTAATGGCTTCAGCTGTTGCAGTGTTGCATGCAATCACAATAGCATCGCAACCTTGATTAACTAGATGGCGGCAGAGCACTAGGCTACGTTGCGCTATCCAATCGCTAGATTTTTCACCATAGGGTGCATTAGCGGAGTCGGCAAGATAGATGTAATCATGTTGTGGAAGCTGACGCAGAGCCTCATCCAAGATGGATAAGCCTCCAACGCCAGAATCAAATACTCCGATGAGTGCCAATGAATTGCCGGTGTTTAAAGATAAATTACTAATTCAGTAATTAAGCCACCTTGACTGGAATACCAGCAATCTTGGCTTGCCACTCTTTAGGTCCAGTCTCGTGCATAGAGATGCCCTCTGAGTTCACGGCAACCGTCACCGGCATGTCTTTGACATCAAACTCATAAATCGCTTCCATACCCAAGTCAGCAAAGCCAACCACTTTGGACGTCTGTATCGCTTTAGAAACCAAGTAAGCGGCGCCGCCAACTGCCATAAGGTAAGCCGACTTATGTTTCTTAATCGCCTCAATTGCTACAGGACCACGCTCCGCTTTACCAATCATGGTGATTAAGCCTGTCTTAGCAAGCATCATCTCCGTGAACTTGTCCATGCGAGTAGCGGTAGTAGGGCCTGCTGGACCAACTGCCTCATCGCGCACTGGATCAACCGGTCCGACATAGTAGATTGCGCGATTCTTAAAGCTCACTGGCAACTCTTCACCTTTGGCGAGCATATCTTGAATGCGCTTATGAGCAGCATCGCGTCCAGTCAAAATTTTGCCGTTGAGCAATAAAGTCTCGCCTGGCTTCCAGCTCGCCACTTCTTCGGCGGTAAGGGTGTCCATATTAACGCGCTTAGATTTTTGAATATCTGGAGTCCAAGTCACGTCTGGCCAGTCAGATAGCGAAGGTTTTTCTAATTTAGCAGGGCCATCACCATGTAAATGGAAATGCACGTGACGGGTAGCTGCGCAGTTTGGAATCATTGCCACTGGTAATGAAGCGGCATGAGTTGGGTATTCCATGATCTTGATATCGAGAACGGTAGCTAAGCCACCAAGGCCTTGTGCACCAATACCGAGTTTGTTTACTTTGTCATAAAGTTCTAAGCGCAACTCCTCAGCGCGTGTTTTAGCGCCGCGAGCAATCAGTTCTTGAATATCAATTGGCTCCATCAAAGACTCTTTAGCCATAAGCATGGCCTTTTCTGGTGTGCCTCCAATGCCAATACCCAAAATACCAGGAGGGCACCAGCCAGCGCCCATAGTAGGAACAGTTTTCAGAACCCAATCCACGATTGAGTCAGACGGGTTGAGCATCACCATCTTGGCTTTGTTTTCTGAGCCACCACCTTTAGCGGCGCAAATCACTTCAACATCGTCGCCCGGAACAATTTCGTAATGAATTACAGCAGGTGTATTGTCTCCAGTGTTTTTACGTTTGCCAGCTGGATCAGCCAGAACTGAAGCGCGTAGGGTATTTTCTGGGTTGAGGTAAGCGCGACGAACGCCTTCGTTCACCATCTCAGTAACGCTCATCGTGGCATCTGGCCACTGCACATTCATACCAATTTTAAGGAAAACTACGGCAATACCTGTGTCTTGACACATTGGACGGTGACCTTCGGCGCACATCCGGCTATTGGTCAAAATTTGAGCAATAGCATCTTTAGCCCCATGACCCTGTTCTAGCTCATAAGCCTTACCCAAGGCGGTAATGAAGTCCTTGGGATGGTAGTAGGAGATGAACTGGAAGGCGTCAGCAACGCTCTGAATAAGGTCGTTTTGTTTGATATTTGTCATGGTTTTATGCTTATTTCCACATTATTAGTAAGGTTTGCCCTATTTTAAGGGTTTGCCATAGAGCAAATCCCCAGTGTTTTCACTTATCTTCTAAGGTCTTGAGGGTGTAAACCTGTCATTTTGCGACATTTTTTCGCATTTGTAGTTGATTTTAGATTATTGATTATTTGATAGAGGGGCTGTGAAGCATGGAACCATTAAAACAAGAAAACCGCGTATTTAACCCACCTGCAGACTTTGTGAAGAGCGCGGCAATTCCAGGCATGGAAGCCTATAAGAAGCTTTGTGATGAAGCAAATTCAGATTACGACGGTTTCTGGGGTCGTCTTGCTAAAGAGAACATCTATTGGAAGAAACCATTTACTAAAGTTTTGGATGAGTCCAAAGCCCCTTTCTACAAATGGTTTGAAGATGGCACAACCAATGCGTCATACAACTGTTTAGATCGTCAAGTTGAAGCTGGTCTTGGTGACAAGACAGCCATTATTTTTGAAGCCGATGACGGCACTGTAACTAAAGTAACTTACAAAGAGATGCTTGAGCGCGTTTGCAAAATGGCAAACGCATTGCGCAAGATGGGCGTTAAGTCTGGTGACAGCGTCATTATTTATATGGCAATGACCATCGAAGGCATTGTGGCCATGCAAGCATGTGCTCGTATTGGCGCAATTCACTCAGTAGTGTTTGGTGGCTTTTCAGCCCAAGCATTGCGCGATCGCATTATGGACGTTGGCGCAGTAGCAGTGATTACTGCTGATGGCCAGTTCCGTGGTGGCAAAGCATTGCCATTGAAAGCTATTTGTGACGAAGCTCTCTCAACAGGTGAGTGCCCTAAGGTTAAGCATGTCATCGTGAGCAAGCGCACTGGCACTGATGTTGCTATGCAAGCAGGTCGCGATGTTTGGATGCAAGAAATCGTTGCTAATGAAGCAACTACTTGTGAACCAGAGTGGGTAAGCGCTGAACATCCGCTGTTCATTCTGTACACATCCGGTTCAACCGGTAAGCCAAAGGGTGTGCAGCACTCAACAGGCGGCTACCTCTTGTGGGCGATTCTCACAATGAAGTGGACTTTTGACATTAAGCCAAACGATGTGTTCTGGTGTACTGCCGACATTGGTTGGGTAACAGGACACTCCTACATTACTTATGGTCCACTTGCAGTTGGCGCTACAGAGATTGTGTTTGAAGGCGTTCCTACATATCCAAATGCTGGCCGTTTCTGGGACATGATCCAAAAACACAAAGCAACCATTTTCTACACAGCACCAACAGCAATTCGTTCATTGATCAAAGCATCAAGCAATGACCAAGCTGTACATCCAAAGAGCTACGACTTGTCATCACTCCGTCTCTTGGGCTCAGTTGGCGAGCCAATTAATCCAGAAGCATGGATGTGGTACTACGAGAATGTAGGTGGTTCACGTTGCCCAATCGCCGACACCTTCTGGCAAACAGAAACTGGCGGTCACATGATTTCTCCATTGCCAGGTGCAACACCAATGATTCCAGGTTCATGCACATTGCCATTGCCAGGTATTCAGGCAGCGATTGTTGACGAAGCTGGTGTTGATGTACCTAACGGTCAAGGCGGTATCTTGGTGGTTAAGCGTCCATGGCCTTCCATGATTCGTACGATTTGGAATGACCCTGATCGTTTCGTGAAGTCTTATTTCCCAGAAGAGTTGGGTGGCACTTTGTATCTAGCAGGTGACGGCGCAATCCGTAACAAAGATACTGGCTACTTCACTATTACCGGTCGTATCGATGACGTGTTGAACGTTTCTGGTCACCGTATGGGAACCATGGAAATTGAGTCATGCTTAGTTGCAAACCCATTGGTTGCCGAAGCTGCGGTAGTAGGTCGTCCAGACGAATTGACTGGTGAAGCGATTTGCGTATTCGTAGTTCTCAAAGGCGGTCGCCCAACAGGTGAAGAAGCTAAGAAGGTTGCTACGGAGTTGCGTAACTGGGTTGGCAAAGAGATTGGCCCGATTGCTAAGCCTAAGGACGTACGTTTCGGTGATAACTTGCCTAAGACCCGTTCTGGCAAGATCATGCGCCGTCTCTTGCGTGTGATTGCTAAAGGCGAAGAGGTTACTCAAGACACCTCAACCCTTGAAAATCCACACATCTTGGACCAGCTCAAAGAGTCTCTGTAAGCTCCTAAACAAGCTTTTAGAGGAAACCCTTTCGGCAATCGTATAATCATCGGTTCCGGAAGGGTGGATGAGCGGTTTAAGTCACACGCCTGGAAAGCGTGCGTAGGTTAATAGCCTACCGCGGGTTCGAATCCCGCCCCTTCCGCCAAGTAATGCCTAAACCACCTTCGGGTGGTTTTTCTTTTGCAACTTCCCGTAGTATCTAGTTAGTTATGTATTAAAAATAGAACCAAGTAATGGAGAAAATATGATTTTTACAATGTTATTGATGGATCGTCCCGGCACTGCTGACTTGCGCGTGCAAGTTCGTCCTGAGCACCGCGCGTATCTGGCAAAAATGGCTGACCGCATGGCTTTTGCTGGACCGTTGACTTCTGAGGATGGAAAAACCACTTTGGGTAGTTTGATTGCAATCGACTTTCCAAGCAGGGCAGATGTAGATGCATGGTTAAAAGACGAGCCTTACACCAAGGCCGGTGTTTATGAGAAACCGATCATCAACGTATTCAACAATATGTGGACTCAGAAGGTTGGCTTTCCGCCAGCACAATAATTGGTTGTGTCTTAGTAGATATTTTGCATTGCATTAAATGGTTTTGATTCAATTGCCTCGTCTCAAAAAATGGCTGATCAGGCTCACCGGCTTGGTGCTCTCTTGTGTCGTCATCTTTTGGGCGGGAGCCCATCTCTTTGTTCCCAGTTTTATTAAAAAATCAACCTCGGAATTTGCTGCCAAGATTGGTTATGACATTGGCTATCAAGATCTCAGTATTTCTCCATTAAGACTGAAGATAGAGCTAGATGGATTTCATTTGGCAAAGTCGGGCGGTTCAAAATTACTGGAATTTAAAAAGTTAGCTATTACTGCCAAATGGACAAAGTTAGTCCTAGGTGAGCTAGGTTTTGATGAGATTTTGTTGGTCGAGCCCAAGATCTTGGTGGAGAAGAAGCTATCAAAGGGCGCGCATCCAGGAGTCTGGAATTGGCAGGAATTGATTGCTGCTATTGAGAAATCAATGCCGCCCACAGATCCCAGCGAGTCCAATAAACCGCAAAAAATATCTATCGATGAACTGCTGGTGAGTTCCGCCTCATTAAGTTTGTTAGACGACTCCACGAAGTTGAAAGAAGAACTTAAGCCTTTTACGATGAAATTGCTTGATGTAGCCAACTACGACAAGCAGGGCGTGGTGTCGGGTGTTCGCGGTCAATACGACTTTAATCTTGGTGCTTTACAGGTTTTAGTGCCCGGCATTAACAAAACCATTACTTATCAGCATGTTGCCATTGCGGGTGGATTGGATAATCCTCAGCCTGGTAAGTTGGGTGTGCAATTGAATGTGAAGTTAGATGATGGCGCTATTCGCTCTCACTGGGACTTCAATACAGAATCAAAATCGGTAGATGGAAAGCTGGAGCTTGAGAATCTAGCAATCGCTCCACTCGTTGCGCTCTTGCCGGCCAATAAAGAGTTAATCGGTAAAAGTGGCGCAATTCATTCAGCGCTCACTATGAAATTTGGACCTGAAGCCGATATATTTGCGGGCGACATTCATATTTCAGATTTAACGGTTCTAGAAAAAGATCAAAAATATCCGCTAATTGTTTGGAAGATGGCCGATATTCGTCAGTTCGAATATAAAAGCCTGAAATCTAAACAAGCATCTAGTAGCAGCCTTTCAATTGATGAGTTGATTATTGATTCACCAACGCTTCAATTTGAAATCAATGAAGAAGGGTTTTCTAATTTCCGAAGATTATTTGCAAAGCCTGCAAGCGAACAAAAAACTGATACAGCTGATAGCGCCAAATCGAAAGATGCCACTGGATTCAATCTAGATATTCGCTCTACTAACCTCAAGAACGGCGAAGTATTCTTCTCGGACTTGGCGATGCGTCCGCATTTCAAAGTGGACATTAAGAAATTTAATGCAACTCTCTTAGGGGTTAGTAATACGCCAGGGCGTTTTGCAACTGTTGCAATGGATGGCGTGGTTGCAGGCTCTGGAAGTATGCGAGCAAAAGGGCAGGCATCCTTTGATGACCCCCGTCGTAATCATGACATCTTGATGGCGTTCCGCAATTTGCCTTTGAGCGCTTTCAATCCGGCAGTGATGACATTTGCCGGCTACCAGATAGCGAGTGGGCGCTTAAACCTCAACTTAAATTACCGCGCAAAGGATGGCGAGTTAGACGGCAGCAATCAGATCATCATCAAGAAGGTTGTGCTGGGTGATGAGGTGCCAGACTTTACAGGCAAAAAATTACCCTTAGGTTTAGCAATTGCTTTACTCGAAGACTCTGATGACACCATCGACGTCACCGTCAAAATTGCAGGCAATGTCGACTCTCCAGAATTTAGTGCTAGTGGCTTGGTATGGCAGGCTATTAGCAATGTTTTAACGAATATTGCTACAGCACCCTTTAGGGCCTTGGCGGCATTAGTGGGTATGGGTAGTGAAGAGGGCATTAATGCCGTTCCTGGTGAAGCGGTATTTTTAGCTGTTGACCAAGACCGCTTAGAAAAGTTTGGCGAGTATCTTGTTAAGCGACCAAATTCAAGTTTGGAAATTATTGGAACCTACGATCTTGTGCAAGATAGAAAAGAACTTGCTAGGGCTAAGGCTGATTCAGCTATTTTGATAGATGCCGGATTTAAATTAACACCCGGCGAGCCAATACCTGTGCCTAGCTTGCAAGATCCAAGGGTGCAATCAGGGCTAAAAGCTGCTTACGCTCAATACATTGGCCGCATTAAGTTGGGCCAGCGTCTTTTGACGCTGCCAGATGGCGAGAAGCGTAACGAGCAATTGCATGATGAGTTGATTGCTGGCATAGAAATCACTGATTCCGAGCTAAAGGAATTGGCGAAAAATAGAGCTAAAACGGCCTATGGATTTATGACTAAATCCGAAGCCACCCTTAAGGATCGCATTCAGCTTGGCGAGGTCAAGACGGTAGAGGCAGGAAAAGAGGGGATTCCACTCGATGTTGAGATCAGAATCAAGTAGACTTGAGGTCATGAATTCAACAAAAAGGCGTATTTTCTCAAGCTTGGCGGCACTTGTCGTTTTGGGTCTAACTGGCTGCGGTTCTATTGAATCAGCCGCTCAAGACGACTGCACCTCCATCGGCTGGCAAATTGGCAGCAAAGGCTATCAGGATTGCTACAAAGCAAGGCTTTACGAGCGCAAGTTGGATTACTCACTTCCCCCTGGCGACAAGCCTTCCCCATCCCTTCTATAACTAGGGTAAACCCTGAATTCAAGTCCTTGAGCGCCGTCAAGGACTTGGGGTGTTAAATAACCCAAAATAAAGCGTTATTTTGCGTATTGCAGGTCTGCTAAGTATTTGGCTTGGCAGGACTTTTAATGGGCAAGATGGGTAAAACTCTGCATTCGTGCAAAGCAATAAATATAAAAAATTAGAGACTACAAAATATGAATCATCCAAAGCCTTCTGGAGAAGTCAAAGCGGTTGCTGTTGCAACGGCAGATGATTTGAGGGAAACCATTCGTCGTAAGAGTAAGTTGAAGGGTCGTCAAGTTGATGATGCTTCTGTTTCAGAAGTGCGCAAGCTGATTGGAGACGCTCCACATCGTCGTGACTTGCTCATTGAAAATCTTCACAAGCTCAACGATGAGTATCGCGCTTTGCATGATCGTCATTTAGTTGCCTTAGCAAAAGAAATGAATTTGCCAATGGCAGAGGTATACGAAGTTGCTACTTTCTATCACCACTTTGAAGTTGTGCGCGGTAACGATCCAGTAGCAGACATCACGATTCGTGTTTGTGATGGCATCGCCTGTGAATTAGCTGGCGCGCAAAATCTATTAGCCAAATTGCCAGGCATCTTGGGTAATTCCAATGTTAAAGTCATTGCAGCCCCATGCGTAGGGCGTTGCGAGCAAGCTCCTGTAGCGGTGGTACATCAATACCCAGTGCTATTTGCTACTACCGATAAAGTTTCTGCTGCCGTAAAAAATAAGTTGACCACACAGCCGATGGCTAAAGATGACGCTGTATTTGAGCCTGCTGCTTTAGCTGAGCAGGGCGTATCACCGCAAGGTGAGATGCAGGCCCTTTCTCCTGACTATGTTGGATACGAGTCTTATCGTGCGCAAGGTGGTTATGCGCTTGCTAAAGAAATCCATGAGGGTAAGAAAGATGCGGAGAGCATCATCAAGGCCATGGAAAATTCTGGATTGCGTGGATTGGGTGGTGCAGGATTTCCGGCGGGTCGTAAATGGCGCATTGTGAAAGACCAAGTTGCCCCTAAGTTAATGGCTGTGAATATTGACGAAGGCGAGCCAGGAACATTTAAAGACCGTACTTACTTAGAGCGTGATCCTCATCGCTTCCTAGAGGGCTTGTTGATTGCTGCTAATGTAGTGGGTATCGATGCTTGCTACATCTACCTGCGCGATGAATACCATGGCTGCAGAGAGTTACTAGAGGTTGAGTTAGCAAAACTGAAAGCTAATCCGCCATTCAATTTGCCGACGATTGAATTGCGTCGTGGTGCTGGTGCTTACATCTGCGGTGAAGAGTCCGCCATGATTGAGAGTATTGAAGGCAAGCGTGGCGAACCACGTATGCGTCCTCCATACATTGCACAAGTTGGCTTGTTTGGCAGGCCAACTCTTGAGCACAACTTTGAGACTTTGTACTGGGTGCGCGATATTGTTCAGCGCGGACCAGAATGGTTTAGTTCATTTGGTCGTCATGATCGCAAGGGCTTGCGTAGCTTTAGCGTGAGCGGTCGCGTGAAGAAGCCTGGTGTGAAGTTGGCTCCTGCCGGTATCACCATTCAAGAGTTGATTGATGAGTACTGCGGTGGCAT
The DNA here is from genome assembly GCF_001595965.1 of Polynucleobacter yangtzensis. Classification (GTDB taxonomy): domain Bacteria; phylum Pseudomonadota; class Gammaproteobacteria; order Burkholderiales; family Burkholderiaceae; genus Polynucleobacter; species Polynucleobacter yangtzensis. The sequence continues at coordinate 242,536 of NZ_LOJI01000035.1, read as the reverse complement.
GCAAGATGGCCACAAGTTCTACGGCTATTTGCCTGGTGGAGCATCAGGCGGTATTTTGCCGGCTACTATGAATGACATTCCACTCGACTTTGATACCTTGCAACCTTATGGCTGCTTCATTGGCTCTGCTGCAGTGATGGTGTTTAGCGATAAAGACAAAGCACGCGATATGGCTTTGAACGTCATGCACTTCTTTGAGCATGAGAGTTGCGGTCAATGTACTCCTTGCCGTGTAGGCACAGGCAAAGCCGCTCAATTGATGCAAGCCAAATCATGGGATCAAGAAACCTTAGAAGACTTAGCCACAGTGATGGTGGATGCTTCTATTTGTGGTCTAGGTCAAGCTGCACCAAACCCCATTCGTTGTATTCATAAATATTTCCCAGAAGAAGTAGCTTAATAAAAGTACATATAAAAAATCAGGGAATAACGAGACAAACATGAACGCACCCACAAATCCTAAAGAACTTGAATTACAAACCGTAGAGTTCAAGCTAGACGGCAAGACGATTGTTTCCTATGAAGGTGAAACCATCCTCAAGGCAGCCAAACGCCACGGTATTGATATTCCACATCTATGCTTCAAAGATGGCTATCGCCCAGATGGCAACTGCCGTGCTTGCGTAGTGGAAATCAATGGTGAACGCACTCTGGCGCCAAGTTGCTGCAGAAGCGCAACCCCTGGCATGGAAGTCAAAGCCAATAGCGAACGTGCCGTGAAGAGTCAAAAGCTTGTTTTAGAGATGTTGCTCTCCGATATGCCTGATGAGGGTTTTAAGTGGGTGGGCGATACCAAGGAAGAAGAGCAAAAGAACCAGCATGGCGAGCTCAGCACTTGGGCTGCACGCATGGACGTTACCGTTCGCCCAGAACTCAAAGCAATTCGCCGCGCAAAAGTCAGCAGCGATGTTTCTCATCCGGCGATGGCTGTCAATCTAGATGCTTGTATCCAATGTAATCGCTGTGTACGTGCATGTCGTGAAGAGCAGGTCAATGATGTGATTGGTTACGCCATGCGTGGCGCTCATAGTGAAATCGTCTTTGACTTGAACGATCCAATGGGCGACAGTACTTGCGTTGCTTGCGGCGAGTGTGTACAAGCCTGTCCAACTGGCGCATTGATGCCTAAAGGTTTAATCGGTTCGCAAACAGTCGACCGCAAGGTAGATTCAGTATGCCCATTCTGTGGTGTGGGTTGTCAAATCACTTATAACGTTAAAGATGAAAAAATTGTTAGCGTAGAAGGTCGTGATGGCCCAGCCAACCACAATCGCCTTTGCGTTAAAGGCCGCTTTGGTATGGACTATATCCATAATCCACAGCGCCTGACTAAGCCACTTATTCGTAAAGCAGGCGTTCCTAAGGATGAGTCCATCCTAGATGGCAAGCAAGACTGGTCAGATATCTTCCGTGAAGCAACCTGGGAAGAGGCTCTGGAATTTGCAGCTGGCGGCCTCAAGAAACTCAAGGATCAACACGGCTTAAAAGTGTTAGCAGGTTTTGGTTCCGCAAAAGGTAGTAATGAAGAGGCGTACTTATTCCAAAAACTAGTACGCACTGGTTTTGGTAGCAATAACGTAGATCATTGCACACGTCTATGCCACGCATCATCTGTTGCCGCGCTCCTAGAGGGCGTAGGCTCAGGTGCTGTAAGTAATCAGGTGAATGATGTTGAGCATTCCAGCATGATTTTCTTGATTGGCTCTAATCCAACAGCAAATCACCCTGTGGCGGCTACTTGGTTTAAGAACGCAGCTAAACGTGGCGCAAAAATTGTTTTGTGCGATCCACGTGCAACAGATATCAGCAAGTATGCATGGCGAATGATGCAGTTCAAGCCGGATACTGATGTGGCGATGCTCAATGCCATGATCTATACGATCATTGAAGAAGGCTTAGTAGATAAAGACTTTGTTGAAAATCGGGCTAATAATTTTGCAGCTCTAAAAGAAAATATCAAAGGCTATAGCCCAGAGGCGATGGCACCGATCTGCGGTATTCCAGCAGAGACGCTGCGAGAGGTTGCTCGTGAGTTTGCGACTACCAAGTCAGCTATGATTTTGTGGGGCATGGGCGTCAGTCAGCACGTTCACGGTACAGATAATGCACGCTGCCTAATTGCTTTGGTGAGTATCACTGGTCAAATTGGTAAGCCAGGCTCAGGATTGCACCCATTGCGCGGTCAGAACAATGTGCAGGGCGCAAGTGATGCTGGTTTGATTCCGATGATGTTCCCGAACTATCAACGTGTGGACAATCCAGAAGCACATGCTTGGTTTGAAAAGTTCTGGGATACGCCGCTTGATAAAAAGCCAGGGTACACAGTGGTAGAGATCATGCATAAGATCACTGCGCCCGATTCTGATCCGGACAAGATTCGTGGCATGTATGTCGAAGGCGAGAACCCTGCGATGAGTGATCCAGACTTAAATCATGCACGTCATGCATTGGCATCTTTAGAGCATTTGGTCGTACAAGACATCTTCATGACAGAAACAGCGCTGTTAGCGGATGTGGTTCTGCCTGCAAGTGCTTGGCCTGAGAAGGTAGGCACGGCTAGCAATACTGACCGTATGGTGCAGATGGGCAAGAAAGCCATTAATCCTCCTGGCGATGCAAAGCCGGACTTGTGGATTATTCAGGAAATTGCTAAACGCATGGGTCTCAATTGGAATTACCAAGGTCCTGATGCTGGCGTTGCTGCTGTTTATGACGAAATGCGTCAAGCGATGCATGGCGCCATCAAAGGCATTACTTGGGAGCGCCTAGAAAAAGAATCTAGCGTGACTTACCCATGCTTATCAGCTGAAGATCCAGGTCGCCCAATTGTGTTTGATGATCAATTTGCTACAGCGGATGGTAAAGTGAAGCTGGTTCCAGCAGACATCATTCCAGCAAATGAACGTCCTGATGATGAGTATCCATTTGTATTAATTACAGGTCGTCAGTTAGAACACTGGCATACGGGCAGTATGACGCGTCGTGCTACCGTGTTAGATGCCATTGAGCCTATGGCTACCGTATCTATGAATGGTGAAGATATGACTCAATTGGGAGTATCTGCTGGCGATGTGATCACTGTGCAGTCTCGTCGTGGTGAGGTAGGAATTCACGTTCGAAGAGATGACGGCACACCAAGAGGCGTGATCTTCATTCCGTTTGCTTACTATGAGGCTGCTGCAAACTTGATCACCAATCCTGCCTTAGATCCATTTGGCAAGATTCCAGAGTTTAAGTATTGCGCAGTGAAGCTGGCCAAAGGCGGTGAAGTGTCTCAAATCATGGGATATGGCACCAATGCCCCAGGCGGATCTAAGGTCATGTCTAACGTCTAATAGCCGTTCCAGCAAATCACAAAAGGGCTCCCTAAAGGAGCCTTTTTGTATTTAAACCGTGGAAAACCATTGCCCTTTAGAATACGAGCTCAATGGCCAGTTCAAAACCCTCCTCAAACACCAGCGATAAAGCAGAACTCCCTGTCCTCATTATTGGGGCTGGGTTAGCGGGCTTAACCGTCGCATTGCATATGGCCGAGTCTCAGCCAGTGATTCTGATGGCAAAGCGCGGTTTGGGTGAAGCCGCAACCGCTTGGGCGCAAGGCGGTATTGTTGGGGTAGTAGATAAAGAGCATGACAGTATTGATTCGCACGTAGCCGATACTTTGGATGCCGGCGCAGGTCTCGTAGTTGAATCGACAGCGCGTTACATTGCTGAAGAAAGCGCTGAAGCCATTCGTTGGTTGGTGGAGCAGGGCGTTCCATTCACAACCGATGAATCTGGTCCAATGGGCTTGCATTTAACTCGCGAGGGTGGCCATAGTCATCGTCGCATTGCGCATGCCGCAGATGCCACTGGCAAAGCCATTCATGAAGTACTTTTGGATAAAGCCAGGGCTCACAAAAATATTCAGATCTTGGAGCATTGGATTGCGCTGGATCTCATAACCAATCGACAGCTAGATGCCAAGACGCAACGTAGCAAGCCTAATCGTTGTTATGGCGTATACGCACTCGATATTAAAAATAATCGTGTAGAAACTATTGAAGCAAAGTCAGTTGTCTTAGCTACAGGTGGTGTAGGAAAGGTTTATCGCTACACCAGCAACCCTGATACCGCTACCGGCGACGGCATAGCCATGGCCTGGCGTGCAGGCTGCCGAGTGGGCAATATGGAATTTATCCAATTTCATCCGACATGTTTGTATCACCCGAGTGATCGCACTTTCCTCATTACTGAAGCGATGCGCGGTGAGGGTGGTTTATTGAAGTTGCCTGATGGCACCCGTTTTATGCCTGAGCATGATGAGCGCCATGAATTAGCACCGCGAGATATTGTTGCACGTGCAATTGACTTTGAAATGAAAAAGCACGGTTTGGACTATGTTCATCTAGATGCAACTCATTTGGGTGAAGTATTTATTAAAGAGCATTTCCCAATGATCTATGCCCGTTGCATGAGCCTCGGTTTAGACATTACCAAAGAGCCAATTCCAGTAGTACCTGCAGCGCATTACACCTGTGGTGGTGTAGTCACCGATCTTAAAGGACGTACTGATTTGCCTGGGCTCTACGCAGTAGGAGAGGCAACTTACACCGGCTTACATGGAGCCAATCGTTTAGCTAGTAACTCCTTATTGGAGTGTGTTGTTATAGGTAAGGCCGCTGCAGAAGACATCTCCAGTCTAAAGACCCCAGCAATGCCGAACTTGCCTTTGTGGGATGAGAGTCAGGTTGAGGATGCTGATGAGCAAGTGGTGATTGCCCATAACTGGGATGAATTACGTTCGCTGATGTGGAACTACGTTGGCATCGTGAGAACCAATCGCCGCTTAGAGCGCGCATTACATCGAATCAAGCTACTCAGATATGAAGTACAGGAGTATTACGCGAACTTTAAGGTTACACGTGACTTAATTGAGCTACGCAATCTTCTGGAGTGTGCGGAACTTATTGTGCGTTCAGCGCTAATGCGCAGGGAAAGCCGCGGCCTTCATTACAGTCGCGACTACCCAGGCACTTGGGCAGTTTCTTATCCAACTATCCTGACTCCCCAGGCAGAAGGCTCTGAAGGCGATTCAGCCCCTTAAAAGCCTTTACCAAGGCTATAAAACAGCATTTTTGGTGATAAGCTAGTCATATCTCAAGAGGAATTTCATGGCTAGCTTTAAAGAGGAAGTCTACGAACATATTTCTGCGGTATATCAAACTGCCGCAGATGAAATTAAGAATGGCCTCAGCTTAATTAAAGAAGTGTGGCCTCTTATCTTTTTATTGTTTCTTGCTCTAGCCGTTCTCATCTGGTTTGCTAAACCCGCACCACCCGATAAAGTTTTAATGGCCACAGGTACCGGTGGATCCTACAAGGTCTTGGGTGAAAAATATAAAGCCTATTTTGAAAAAAGAGGTATTGAGCTAAAACTCATAGAGACTCATGGCTCTAAAGAAAACCTACAACATTTAATTGATCGCAAAGATCCTATTCAAGCGGCTTTTGTACAGGGTGGCATGATTGCCGTAGATAACTTATCTGGTGTGCAATCTCTGGGTAGCGTTGACTATGAGCCTGTATGGATTTTTTACCGCAAGAACACTTTTAACGAAGGCATTCATGTTTCTGATCGAGATATTACCAAGCTCAGAATCAATATTGGACCCATTGGCAGCGGTACTCATGCTCAAGCAGTCAGCATTCTGAAGCAAAATCATCTCACATCTACTGCACCCAATTTATTGAGTATGAATAATGCCGATGCTGTTAATGCTATTGAGCAAGGAGAAATTGATGCCGTATTTTTGGTTGACGGCTATGACTCGCCAAATGTGCAAAGACTGATAAAAAACCCGAATATTCGCTTGGTGACGTTTAGCCGTGCAGATGCCTACACGCGTCTTCTGCCATATTTTGAAGAGTTGGGAGTGCCTATGGGTGGATTTGATCTGGGAAAAAACATACCAGACCACCCTATTCAGTTGATCTCTACCACGACAAATCTATTGATTGATGATCGCCTACATCCGGCGATTCAGGTCTTATTCTTAGAGGCTGCAAAAGAAATCAATGGAGCAAAATCGTATTTCTCAAGAGTGGGGGAGTTCCCTGTCTATATGAATACCGAAGCACCCCTGAGTAATGAAGCAAAGTTCTTCTATGAAAAAGGTACGCCAACCTTGATGAAGTATTTGCCATTTTGGTTGGCAGAGTTTTTGGAGCGCATGTTCTTCCTCTTACTTCCTTTTGCTGCTTTTGCTTACCCCATCATTAAGTCAATTCCTAGCTATAGAACCAACTTGGCAAAGAAGCAGATCAATTCAATATATAAAGACTTGGATAAATTTGAGCAGAATACAATTCAAACTTTTGATCCTAATCGTCGAGGCGAATATATTGAAGTGCTCAATGATATGGAGCGAAGGGTGCTGGCCTCTAAAGCGGCCAAGCTAGCTACTGCTGACTGCTATAGCCTAAGAAACAATATTGAATTTATTCGTAATGCCCTTGAGAAGCAGGTTATTTATAAGGGTAGGTAAGAGTAAATTAAGCGCGTATTTTGCCGATAGGCTTTGCATGTAAACATAGGCCAAGAGCTGCCAGTACTTTAAGGACCGTATCAAAGCCAGGTATGCGATCACCAGAAAGCGCTTTATAAAGACTTTCTCTTGATAGTCCGGATTCTTTCGCTACCTGAGCCATTCCTTTGGCACGCGCTATATCTCCAAGTGCTCTGGCAATAAAAGCTGCATCTCCATTGGATTCCTCAATACATGCCTGGAGATAAAGTGCCATTTCTTTTGGTGTGCGTAAATGTTCTGCTACATCATAGGGGCTGGTAATCGTTTTTTCCATTTCATTCTTTACAAATTTTTAGCCAAAAGTTTAGCGATCTGAATATCCTTAACCTGAGTTCTTTTGCTGCCTCCGATAAGGAGAAGGTAAACCGTATTCTCTTGTTTTGCGTAATAAATCCTGTAGCCCGGTCCAAAATCAATTTTCATTTCAAAGACTTTGCTTCCAACTGATTTCACATTTCCTTGGTTGCCTTCTGCTAGCCGTTTAATTCCTGCTTGTATTTTTGCCCTTCCCATTAAGTCATTCAGAGTATCTAACCAAGCTTTAAATTCTTCTGTTTTCCTTATTTCGTGCATTCATTAATGTAGCCAATAGGATACATTAAGTCTGTAAGAAACTCTATAATTTAGCTAAGAATCTACTGAAAAACCTTAAAGAATGCGCATCGAGAAATCAACTGCGTTTACATCTTTGGTCAGCTTGCCAAGAGAGATGCGGTCTACGCCAGTGCTAGCAATAGCGCGCATTTGATCTAAGTTGATGCCGCCAGAAGCTTCTAGCAAAGCACGCCCAGCGGTGATTGCAACTGCTTGCTTCATTTGATCGGTATTGAAGTTATCGATCAAGATGCTCTTGGCGCCTGCAGCTAAAGCTTCTTCCAGTTCAGCAAAGTTTTCTACTTCAATCTGAATATCCACACCCGCATTTAATGCTTGAGCATTTTTTAATGCTGCCGTAACACTACCAGCTGCAGCAATATGGTTCTCTTTAATGAGGATTCCGTGCCAAAGTGCTAAACGTTGATTCTTGCCGCCACCAACGAGTACGGCGTATTTCTGAGCCTGACGTAATCCTGGGATCGTTTTGCGAGTATCTAAAACGGCGCAACCTTGAGGATTCGGGCTGGCGCCAGCGATGGCATCAACGTGCTGACGAGTAATACTGGCCGTCCAAGAAAGTGTTTGCAAGAAGTTAATGCAAGTGCGTTCAGCAGAGAGTAGGGCCTGAGAGTCGGCTTCAATATCGCAAACCTTGGTATCGGGTTTCATTAAGTCGCCTTCAAGGTAATGCCAAGTAACTTTGGCATTGGGGTCGAGTTTTTTGAGTGTGCCTTCAAACCAATCTACGCCACAAAGTACGGCTTCTTGACGAACAATGAGCTGAGCCTTTACCGGCATACTAGGAACAAGCTTTGCTGTCCAATCGCCACTGCCAATATCTTCCATGAGCGCATCATGAATATTGCGTTGACGGGCCTGTTCTAAAGTTTCGTTGTTATCAAACATATATAAATATAAAAATTAAGCAGCGCCAATATTTTTTACAAAGCCATGCTGTGCTTTAGCTAAGAGGTCGGGATGATTTTTGGTGAAATCGAGCATACGCTCGATACAGCCCAATGCCTCAACCCGAATAGGCTCTTCGATGAAGATTTCACCAGAAGCGTTTTCTAAGCAATCTAAAATTCCTTGCAAGCCATTCATGGCCATCCAAGGGCAGTGCGCGCAGCTTTTGCAAGTGGCGCTATTACCAGCGGTAGGCGCTTCAATCAATTTTTTGTTTGGAGCCAGTTGCTGCATACGATGCAAGATACCCTTATCTGTAGCAACGATGTACTCGGTAGCAGAGCCTTCTACTACGGCCTTAATCATGGCGGAGGTAGAGCCCACAACGTCTGCAAGGTCGACCACTGCTTGCGGAGATTCAGGGTGAACTAGGATCATTGCATTGGGATGAGCCGCCTTCAAAATCTCAAGCTCCACCGCTTTAAATTCGTCATGAACAATACAAGCGCCATTCCAAAGCAACATATCTGCACCAGTTTGGTCTTGAATGTAACGACCAAGGTGACGATCTGGTGCCCACAATATTTTTTTGCCTTCAACTTTGAGCTGATGAACAATTGCTAAAGCGCATGAGCTCGTGACCATCCAATCAGCCTGTGCTTTTACTGCAGCGCTAGTGTTTGCATATACAACGACAGTACGATCTGGATGTAATGCACGAAATTTGGCAAAGTCACTAGCGTCACAACCTAAGTCCAGAGAGCAGGTTGCATCTAAGTCTGGCATGAAGACGCGTTTTTCTGGGCTGAGAATTTTGGCGGTTTCACCCATGAAGCGTACACCAGCAACAATCAAATTCTTGGCAGCATGATTTTTTCCAAAGCGTGCCATCTCCAAAGAGTCAGCAACATAGCCGCCAGTAGATAAAGCTAAGTCCTGAATGTCCCCATCTACGTAGTAGTGGGCAACTAAGGTGGCGTGTTTCTCAACCAAGAGCTGCTTGATGCGGGCAATCACTGCCGCTTTCTCGGTGCCATGAAGTTGGGGTGGAGTCTTGGCCCAAGCTTGGGCGGTACAAGTAGCGCCAGCAGCATCTTGCTGGGGGTAATCAAAGGAAATGGGGGTGCTTACAGTTGAATTCATACGAAATCTTAATCGACCCTAGTAATCTTTGTTGGATTGCTAGAACGGCAGCTTTGCATCTGGCTTAGCGGCAAGTAATACGGCCTTAAACTCCGCCTGAATTCGGGCAATCGCCTCTTCGCTGTCTGCTTCAAAGCGCATCACGACTACTGGAGTCGTATTAGATGGTCTGGCCAAACCAAAGCCATCGGCATATTCAACGCGCACACCATCGATCGTATTAATCGATTCAGAAGTAGGGAACTTGGCATTCGCTTTAATGGCTTCCAATAAGGCAAATGGTTCACCTTCGGCACAAGCCAGTTGCAATTCTGGCGTGCAGATCGCATTTGGTAATTCATTCAGCGTTTGATTAGGATCTTTTTCCTTAGAGAGGATTTCTAATAAACGTGCGCCGGTGTAAAGGCCATCATCAAAGCCAAACCAACGGTCTTTAAAGAAGATATGACCAGACATTTCACCGGCAAGTGGTGCACCAGTTTCCTTAAGCTTGGCTTTAACTAGAGAATGACCTGTTTTCCACATCAAAGGCTCGCCACCATGCTGTTTCACATAGGTTGCGAGATTGCGGGTGCATTTAACGTCATAAATAATCTGCCCACCAGGATTTCTGGAGAGAACATCTTTAGCAAAAAGCATCATTTGGCGGTCTGGGAAAATCACCTGACCATCTTTGGTAACAACGCCCAAGCGATCAGCATCACCATCAAAGGCAAGACCTAATTCATTATCGGTAGTCTGTAAGTTCTTGATGAGATCTTGTAAGTTCTCAATATGCGCGGGATCTGGATGGTGGTTTGGAAAATGACCATCTACCTCACAAAAGAGTTCTTGGACTTCGCAGCCCAATGCTCTGAAGAGCTTACCAGCAAAAGCACCGCCAACACCATTGCCACAGTCGACAGCAATCTTGATAGGGCGGGCTAGTTTCACATCACCCACAATGCGCTCTAAGTACATTGGGAAAATATCGAACTCACTTCTGTTGCCTTGACCAGTAGCGAATTTCTTCGCCTCAATGCGTTTACGTAGCGCCTGAATTTGATCGCCGTAGATTGCTGCGCCACCCAGAACCATCTTGAAGCCGTTGTAGTTAGGGGGGTTGTGGCTGCCGGTAATCATGATGCCGGACTTTGGCTTTTTGCCATTGAGCGTTTGATTGGCGCCAAAGTACACCATCGGTGTAGCCACCATTCCTAAGTCAATCACATTAATGCCAGTTGACAACAAACCTTCAGTTAAAGCTTCAATCAAGCTAGGGCCAGATAGGCGACCATCACGACCAATCACAATTTCTGTTTCGCCTAGTTCACGCATCTCGGTGCCAAATGCTTGACCGATCAATTTCGCAATCGATGGATCTAAGGTCTCATCAATAATGCCGCGGATGTCATAAGCTTTGAAAATGGATGGAGAGAGTTGCATAAGCGTTCTTTCGATGTCTAGCCTGAGGCTAGAGCTAATAAAACTATTGATTAAATAAGTTAATACGGGCGGCAGTGACTTCATCAATGCCGGCATTGGCTTGTACAGTGCCATCATTCTTCAGGGCAGCTTCAATTGGCTTAGCCAATACTTTGCCAAGCTCAACACCAGGTTGGTCAAAGCTATTGATATTCCATAGCGCGCCAAGTGCAGCAGTGCGATTCTCATAAAGCGCTAAGAGTGCGCCTAAGTAGAAGGCGTTCAGCTTAGGCAGGATCAGCAAGTTGCTAGGACGCTTACCTGGGTAGGTATTATTTGGGTTATCAGTCTTCTTGCCATTTGCCAAAGCTTGCGCTTGCGCTAAGCAGTTGGAAAGCAAAATGCGGTGATGCGCTTTTGCCTCAGGCAAATTACTCATCGGTTCACGTACCGCAATGAAATCAATTGGAATGATTTCTGTACCCTGGTGCAACAACTGGAAATACGAGTGCTGTGCATTGCTGCCTGAGCTGCCAAAAACAACCGGGCAAGAAAACTTCACTGGCTTGCCATCGCGATCGACGCTTTTGCCATTGCTTTCCATATCAAGCTGTTGCAACCACTTCGGAAACCAATCTAAAGCATCCGCATACGGAATGACAGCGTATGACTTGATGTTGTGTTTCTCTTGCTGATACAGCAAGCTAAGTGCCATGATGACAGGTAGATTTTCTTCAAGAGGCGCAGTTTTAAAGTGCTGATCAATGGCCTGTGCACCTGATAAGAATTCTTTAAAAGTATCAAAGCCGTATTGCAACGCGATTGGTAAGCCAACTGCGGACCAAACAGAGTAACGCCCGCCAACCCAATCCCAGAAAGGATAGATATGGTCTTGATCAATACCAAACTCTTTGGCTGCAGGTACATTGGCTGTAACAGCAAAGAGTGATTTACCAATTTGACTATCTGTAAGACCGTTGATCTTGAGCCATTTGACTACCGCCTTGGCATTCATGGTGGTCTCAAGAGTCGTAAATGACTTAGAGACAATGATGACTTTAGTGCTGTGCGGTAATGCGCGCTGCAAAATACGATTGAGTTCTGCTGTGTCGATATTAGCCAGGAAATGCAACCGCATGCCACGGCTATCAATGTCGGGAACATGAGCTAATGCTTCGATCGCTAGGCGTGGACCAAAATCAGATCCACCAATACCGATATGAATGACATCAGTTACTCCAACCCATTTATTGCATAAAGCCTCAATGCGATGCCAAACTTCTGCAACGTCTGGCATGACATCTTTACCGTCCACCAAAACGGGTGACTTATCTAAATTGCGTAAGGCGGAATGAAGGGCGGGGCGATTTTCTGAATTATTGACCGCTTTACCAGCAAAAAGATCGGCAATAAATTGTGCTAATTTCGCGTCTTTGGCTTGTTGAAACAAGGATTTCCAGCCAGCCTCATCAATACCTTGATAGGCGCTATCTAAAACGATGCCGTTGGTTTGATGGAGGGGGTGCGAGTTCTTTGCTACGGGTTTTAAAGACATCTATGAATTTTATCAATAACTGACCCTCATAAACCCCAAAAACCACCTTAAACCACTGAAAATGTTACGATTTCACCATGAATATAAGCAAATCTAGACGCAGGATCGGGTAAATGGACCGGGTTGACTGTGTTGTTATTGGGGCTGGGGTCATTGGCCTGGCTGTCGCCAGGGAGATGGCTCTTCAAGGCCGAGAAACGATTTTGCTCGAACGGGAAAGTACATTTGGCACGATTAGTAGCGCCCGCAATAGCGAAGTAATCCATGCTGGTATTTATTACCCCAAAGATTCTCTCAAAGCAAAGCTATGTGTTGAGGGTAATCGCATGCTTTATGAGTACTGCCGCACCCATCACGTTGCCACTCAGCCCTATGGCAAACTCATCGTAGCCAGTGATGATTCTCAATTGGATGACTTGCAAGCAATCCTATACAAAGCACAACAAAACAACGTCCCAGAAATCAAAATGCTCACTGGTGAGCAAGCAAAATCTATGGAGCCTGAGCTCCAATGTTCTGCTGCCTTACTTTCAGCTTCAACCGGTATCGTTGATAGTCATGGTTTCATGCTGTCCTTGCTGGGTGGCTTTGAAGATGCTGGCGGCATGATCGCCTATCAGTCACCCCTGATCAGCGCTAAGCCAATAGGATCAAAGGCTCAAGACGGATTTGAATTAGAAATCGGTGGATCAGACGCCATGAAAATTCAAACGAAGCTTCTGATTAATTGTGCCGGCATGAGTGCGCCAGCTATTGCGAAAAAAATTGAAGGACTTGCACAAGAGCAAATACCCAAAGCCTATTTTGCAAAAGGCAATTACTTTTCTCTTTCAGGTAAATCACCGTTTAAGCATTTGATTTATCCCATTCCAGAGCCTGGTGGTCTAGGAGTACATCTCACCTTAGATATGGGTGGCCAAGCTAAATTTGGACCTGATGTTGAATGGTTAGAAATCGATGATGAGAATCAAATCGATTACACAGTGAATCCAAAGCGGGGCGATGGCTTCTATGCGGCAGTCAGAAAGTATTGGCCAGGTCTCAAAGACAATGCTTTGCAACCAGATTATTCGGGGGTGAGGGCAAAAATAGTCCAGCCGAATTCACCGGCAGGCGACTTTTGCTTCAATACACCCAAGGACCACGGCCTAGAAGGGCTCTTTAATCTATATGGCTTTGAGTCGCCCGGGCTGACCTCCAGCCTGGCTATTGCCAAGTATTTAGAGGGTCAAATCAAAAGTTCTCTATAATCTAGCACTTGAATTAACCGTGATTCACAGTAAGTCGAATTAAAGGAAGAGTGGCAGAGCGGTTGAATGCACCAGTCTTGAAAACTGGCGAGGATGAAAGTCCTCCGTGAGTTCGAATCTCACCTCTTCCGCCAAGTCAAATGAAAAAGCCCGCTAATAGCGGGCTTTTGTTTTTCTTACTACTAGAAAAGTTTGCAGTCTTACTTCTTCGCAGCTGGCGCGCTTACTACTGCAGCAATTGCTTCTGTGTAAACCACTTTAACTTGATCATTTACAGCAATATCTTTCAATAGTTCAGCGTTTTTAACCTTAACCTTGAAGATGTTTCCTTGAGGACCTTTTAAAGAAACGATATTTTTAGCTGCATCAATAGCTTCAACGTTAGCAGTTGCAGTCACAGTATTAGTAGTGATCATGCCTGGCTTATCACCTTGTGGAGCAGTTACAGTGCTGGTGCTAACTTGTTCACCAACTGCGCCTGGATTTTTAACCTTAACCAACTCAACAGCAATAGCCATTTCATAAACAACGTCAAAGCGGTCACCAACTTTAATTTCTGCAAAGTTCTTCACTTCAGGGCCGGCAACGATAGAGGTTTCACCGTCTTGATTTTTGAGGGTAACAGTGCGAGTTGCAGCATCAATCTTGGTTACTTCACCGTCATAGATTAGAGCAGCTTCTTGAGCGGCTACACCAGCTACAGGAGCTTTAGGTTTTGTGAGCATGAAGTAGGCGCCGACCGCGATAGCTGCGATAACAACAGCAATGATAATTTTTTTCATAATAGTTAGATCCTTAAGGTAAATAAAGCGCACCAGCATTCGGAGGTGATGCGGCAAAGTGTTGATACTACGTTGTTAGTTCTAGTATCTACGGCTATTGTATTGCTCTTATCAGAAGCTGGCAGCTAGTCCGATGGAGGTGCCGTGCACGTTCTGGCCAAATTGATAGCGGAAAACGACCCTGACACGACTAAAGATGGGGTCCGAGGCGCTTCGATCCAATTCAATGCCTGTGCCTACCGAAGAGAGTGAGTTAAATCCTAAAGCTCCTCGTAAGTCACCAAGGAACTCAGTATGGGCGAGTTCAAAGACTGCACGCAGAGGTCGATCTAATAATGTGATTGGCGTTGGAATCCGACTTCGAGCCCAAAGAGCCAGACTTTGAGAGTCCGCAGAGCCTTGGACAGCAGTAGAGCTATCAAAAGTCTGGACAGGAATATTGGTGTAACGCAATTCCACATCAATTTCTTGATTGGGTTTGTAGTTCTCATAGTCGAGCATAACTGAGCCACCTAAACCATAAGAGTTCATGCGACCGCCATTTAGAAATTGCATGTCAACTCCCTTGCGATTTTCAATCACGCGAGAGGCGATTGAGAGGTCGCTCTCTAAATGCCCGAGCATGACGTTCGCAATTGGTCTAAAGCGTAATTCATCCGTAATCGGAAAATCCCAGCCAATACCTCCGGTACCGGTAACGCTATTCCAGTGGACGGGAACAGTAACCGAGCTGTTGCCTATGCCGTCTGAAAAAGTGGGGTTGTAGCGGTTTACTGCAATGGTGCCTTCAAGATAAAGTGGAAAGTTGGCGCTAATACGATCGCCGCCACCTAAAGAGATCATTTGTAAATCAGAGTTGTCGCCATCTTTATTGCGGATCGATAGGGAGCCAGTGGTGACATCTGGTGTAAGCGAGTAACCAGTAATCGTCATGAAGGCATCCGCACGTTTTTTGAGGTAATTATTTGCAGCGTTATATAAAACAGATTGTGCGTATGCGCCCCTGGGCAAGCCAATCATGAGGCAGAGGGCGACTAATAGATATGGGGTAAACCGCAGGCGCATGCCAAAAACTATCAATGAAAATCAGAAGGAATTCATTTTAAGCGACTGGAATACTAGCTCTAGGGCTAATATAAGTTAATTTTCTGGATGTACCATATAGCTTATGAAGCCAATGCTCGCACTTTATTTTTTTATATTAGCTACGATCCAGTTAGGCTTATTATTTGGCGTCAATCATTACTATCGTGCACATAAGTCCATTAAACCCAGTATTTATTGGATGGGTTCACTCACTTCAAGCATCTTTGCCTTAAGCATATTTGGTGTTGGAATATTGCTCAATGACAGAGGCACAGAAAATCCTGAATTTGGATTTACGATTGCCAACACACTATTTTTTATCGCAGCAATCTTACAAGGATTATTTTGCTATTCGCTTAATAGGACTGTTACTAAAAAACATCAGGTCATCTGTATTGTAATTTCACTACTATTTTTCTTGATATTTGAGCCAATGCGCCAATTTGCAACATTTGAGATCCGCACGATTTTTATATGCGTTGTCTTAAGTAGTTTATTTGGTTGGCAAATTTATGAGTTGTCATTTAAGCGCAAGAGAAGTCCATCGAGACAGTTGCAATATTTGCAATATGCAAGTTCCGCTGAAATGATATTTGCGCTTGGAAGGCTATTTATCTTAGTGTCACTTTCTTTTACGATTAAACGTATAGATGACCTGCCACAAGTTTTAATCTTCTTCACCATTATGCAAATAGTGATGAATACCTTGTCCTACATTGCGATTGGTAGTTACTGGTCCGAACAAATTGCTTTTTCAAGTCTTAAGTCAAGTCAAGAAAATCAGGAGATTAAAGCGTTACTGCAAGAGCGTGAGACCCTTATAGGCTCATTGCTTAAAGCTAATAAGACCGCCAGTACTGGTGCTTTATCTGCTGCTATTGCACATGAATTAAATCAACCGCTGGGTGCGTCAAGTCTGAATATTCAATTTTTACAAAAGAAGCTTTCAGAGGGACAGTTAAACCCGGCTCTTGAGAAGGAAATTTTTGCTACCTTGCTTGCTGATAATCAGCGTGCTGCAGGAATCATTCGCTCATTACGATCGATTTTTTCCGATGAAAAAGTAGAATCTTCCAAGGTTGATCTTGCAGAGTTAATTGAAGCAGTTCTCAGCATTGCAAAACCTGAGATAACTGCAAAATCTATTCAGATAGTCTTGAGCGTCCAACCCCATTTAATGATTCAGGCCAATCGCGGTGAGATTCAGCAGGTGCTATTAAACCTGGTAAATAACGCCATACAGGCTTTAGTAACCTCCTCTCAACAAGTTAAGAAGTTGAATATTGACGCTCAACATACTGAGGGTGGCGTGTTGTTAACTGTTGCAGATAATGGCGATGGCATTCCTGAGGCATCTCGGAATCAGTTATTTGAACTGCTTTCTAGTAGTAAGTCGTCCGGTATGGGTCTTGGTCTATGGCTTTGTAAACACATCGTTACTCGCCATGGCGGCTCTATCGTATTTGAGCCGAATCCTGGAGGCGGGGCTAAGTTCCTAGTTCGACTTCCTGTTGATTCAGAAGTTACCTAATTCACGTAACTCACTCAATTATTAGCTCTTAAGCTAATTGCCTTGGATTTAACGCGCCATATCATTTGTTATGTAGATGTTTTATCAATATTTTCATTTGGACAGAGATATGAAAACCAAACTTTCTCAAATTGCCATACTGGCATCTTTTATGACTTCAGGTTTAGTTGTCGCTGCTGGTGGAGGGGGTGTAGTTGCTGACCCTGGCGCCATGCAAGGTAAGCATTTTGACTCCAAGGGCAAAATGCCATCGAGCTACACGGTAGAGCTCCAAAATGGTTTGCGCAAAACACTGCCATTTGAAGATAAGCGTGATTTTGAGGAATCTAAAAGAGGTTTTATTGCTGCGCCAACTTATAAAACCATCATGGCCGATGCTGGCAACGTTGCATGGGATATGGGTAGTTACGAATTTCTCTTGCAGGGCAAAGATTTTGATAGCGTACATCCATCCTTGCAACGCCAAGCGATTCTCAATATGGGCTATGGCTTATATGAGGTAGTACCGGGCAAGATTTATCAAGTTCGCGGCTTTGACTTATCAAATATCAGTTTTGTTAAAACGAATACCGGATGGATTGTGTTTGACCCATTGACCTCAAAAGAAACTGCTAGAGCGGCTATGGAGTTGGTTAATGAAAAACTAGGCAAGCGCCCAGTCGTTGCTGTTGTGTACTCCCACTCACATGCCGACCACTTTGGTGGTGTTCGTGGCGTAGTGGAAGAGGCTGATGTGAAGAGCGGTAAGGTGAAAATCATTGCTCCAGCAGGCTTTATGGATCATGCCGTAGCAGAGAACGTATACGCTGGTAATGCCATGACACGACGCCTGTATTTCCAGTATGGCGTCTTATTGCCGCGTAGCCCATTTGGTCACGTTGATCAATCGATTGGTAAAAATACTGCTGCCGGCAATCTGGGCTTAATTGAGCCAACCATTTTGATTAACGAGCCATTTGAAAAAATGACGGTAGACGGTGTGGAGATGGAGTTCCAAAATACACCAGGAACAGAAGCACCAGCCGAGATGAATACGTATTTCCCGCAGTTCAAGGCATTCTGGGCTGCTGAAAATATTACCGGCACTATTCATAACATCTACACATTACGTGGCGCTCTAGTACGTGATGCTTTGGCATGGTCTAAGAACATTAACAATGCTTTGTATCGCTATGGCAATGAAGCTCAGGTAATGTTTGCTTCGCATTCTTGGCCGCGTTGGGGTAATGAGCGTGTTCAGGAAGTGATGCGCACTCAACGTGATAGCTATGCGCACTTGAATAACGAGGTGCTTCATTTGGCGAACAATGGTGTCACGATTAATGAAGTCCACAACGTCTACAAACAACCTGAGAGTTTGAAAAAGCAATGGGCAGCGCATAGCTACCACGGATCAGAAGAGCACAACAGTCGTGCTGTGATCAATCGCTACTTGGGCTACTGGGATGCCAATCCTGCCACTTTGATTCCGTTGTCACCAAAAGATTCCGCGCCGCTATATGTGGAGATGATGGGCGGTTCTAGCAAGATCATGGCAAAGGGCAAACAGCTCTATCAGCAAGGTAAATATCGCGAAGCGATGGAAATCGTAAACAAGTTGGTTTATGCAGAGCCTAACAATACTGCCGCTAAAGACTTGCTGGCAGATATTTTTGAGCAAATTGGCTATCAAAAAGAAAGCCCTAGCGTACGCAATAGCTTCCTAGGTGCTGCATACGAATTACGTCATGGCATGCCTTCTGGTGCATCACCGAAGACCAATGGCCCTGACATGATCAGAGCAATGACTACGGAGCTGTGGCTCAATGCTCTAGCAATCAGCATGGATAGCAAAAAAGCGGCTGGCATGAAGTTCACTATCAATCTGAGTACTCCAGATAATGGTGAGAAGTTCGTTGTGGAGATGAGTAATTCTGCGCTGACCAATATCAAGGGTTATCAGGATAAAAATCCAAACCTCACTATCACCGTGAATCGTAGCGACTTAGAAAAAGTCATGGGTGGTCAAACTACTTTTGAAAAACTTCAGGCCGAAGGTAAAGCCAAGTTTGAAGGTGATCGTAAAGTCTTTGATCAGCTGCGTAGCACCATGACAACCTTTACTCCAGATTTTGAATTAATGCCTGGCACCAAGGCTAAAGCTCCACCAGCCAAACCAAGTAAGGATCCATTTGAGGCTCCTCCAATTGCCAATTCTGATGGCGCCTAAGCCATTCAGCGGGTAGGTAAGAAAGAAATGGGCTCCTAGGAGCCCATTTCTTTAATCCGAAACAGAGGAATTTCTCAGGCCGTAAATGCGCCGCCAGCTTCCAACGACTTCAGTTCTTCGCCGGCAATGCCTAATTCTGCAAGAAGCTCGCTGGTGTGTTCGCCCAGTAAAGGAGGGTGGCGATAAACCTGCTGAGGAGTGCCATTCATCTTGACGGCAAAGCCAATATTGGGAACTTTGCCTTCAATTGGGTGATCAATTTCCATGCGCATCTTGCGATGACGGCCATGTTCACTATCAAATGCCTCTGGATAAGTGTTGATTGGGCCGGCGGGTATTCCTGCTGCAAGAAGTGCATCCACCCATTCATCGCTGGTTTTCCTGGTAAATGATTTTTCTAATTCAGCGGCGAGTTCTAAGCGATTTGCTAAACGAAGAGGATTTGTTTTAAAGCGCGCATCTTCAAACAGTTCCGGACGCTCAATTTTGTCACAGAGAAGCTTCCACAATTTTTGATTCGTAGCGCCCATCACAAAATAACCATCTGATGCTTTCATGGCTTGATAGGGGGCACTCATATGATTTGCTGTACCCAGTTTGTATGGCTCAACACCAGTGCCCCAATACTGAGCGGTATCCCAAATCGAGAATGCCAAAGCAGAATCAAACAGTGAGGCATCAATAAACTGACCTTCACCCGTTTTAGTTTTACCAATATAGGCAGACAAAATTCCGTACACAGCGAATAGTGCGCAGCCAATATCAGCAACCGGTACACCAGCTTTGACTGGTGGCCCATCAGGATATCCAGTAACACTCATTACGCCAGACATGGCTTGCGCCATTAAATCAAACCCAGGGCGATCAGCCCATGGACCCGTTTGCCCAAAACCGGAGATGCTGGCATAGACCAAGCCTGGATTTATCGCTTGTAATGAAGGGTAGTCAATGCCCAATTTTTTCATCACACCGGGACGGTAATTTTCAACCAAGATGTCGGCCGTTTTGACCAACTCAAAGAAAACTTTTTTGCCTGCTTCTGTTTTCAGGTTAAGAGTGAGGCTGCGTTTATTGCGATTCATATTCAGAAAGCCCATGCTGTCTGAACCTTTCATCTTGAATCCCATTGCGCCACGGGTTTGATCTCCAGTGCCTGGAGGCTCGATTTTGATGACATCGGCACCAAGGTCAGCCAAGAGCATGCAGCAGTAGGGGCCTGCCATTACTTGACTTACGTCAAGAACACGCACTCCAGATAGGGGTAATGGCTTGGTGGATCCATGGTGCGCGCCATCTATAGCGCTATTTATAGGTGTTTTCGTCATTGTCTCAATTGTTTTTATATGTTTAGAATTACCCTGCAATATTAACAAACACAATTAAAACAATTTTGGAGACTTTATGTTGGTTAAAACGCCTAAATGGGCTATGCGTAGCTTGCTCGCAATCACGCTAGCCACAAGTTCATTTTTTGCGGTGGGTCAGCAGGCCTACCCATCAAAACCGATTCGCCTGATTGTGGGTTTCGCGCCTGGTGGCGGCACTGACATTGTTGCGCGTGCAATTGCGCCAAAGATGAGTGAAATCTTGGGGCAAAGCGTCATTATTGAAAATAAATCTGGAGCTGCCGGCACGATTGGTG
Organism: Polynucleobacter yangtzensis; assembly: GCF_001595965.1. Lineage (GTDB taxonomy): Bacteria > Pseudomonadota > Gammaproteobacteria > Burkholderiales > Burkholderiaceae > Polynucleobacter > Polynucleobacter yangtzensis. The sequence goes on along the minus strand of NZ_LOJI01000035.1, from coordinate 221,862 downwards.
CGGATTTGGTTGCCAAGTCTAATCCTGACGGCTACACCTTGCTGATGGGGCACTCTAATTCGAATGCGATTTCTCCATTTGTATTAACAAATGTACCGTATAACCCAGCAACGGATTTCACGCCGATTACCTATTTGGGCTATGTGCCAAACGTATTGGTTGTGAAATCTTCATTGCCAGTAAATTCAGTAGCGCAATTGATTTCCCTTGCCAAGCAAAATCCAGGTCAGATGACCTACGGATCATCAGGCATTGGCAGTACTCAGCATTTGGCTGGTGCTTTGTTCTCTAAGATTGCTGGTATCCAGATGAACCATGTCCCTTACAAAGGCAGCGGTCAGGCGATTGTTGACTTGCTTGGCGGTCAAATCACGATGAACTTTGATACTTTGCCACCAAACTTGCAACAAATTCGTCAAGGCAATTTAAAAGCATTGGCAATTTCAACTCCAAAACGCTTATCACTCTTGCCTAATGTGCCAACATTTGCAGAAGTAGGTATTGTTGGTTTTGATGTTACTAATTGGTACTCCGTGATGGGGCCAAAAGCGATGGACCCAGCTGTTGTTAATAAAATCGATCAAGCAGTTAAAGCTGCTATGAATGATCCAGAAATCAAAAAGACATTGGATGCCCAAGGATTGCAGCCAGAAGGCCCTGCGACGCCTGCGGCATTTAGTTTGTTCTTGGCTGGTGAGCTTGCTAAATATCAGCGTCTTGTGAAGAGCTTAAATATCAAAGCTGAATAGTTTGCATGAGTGAGTCCGGTAAAGAGGGTAATGTTGCGCAAGTCGCATTAGAGATACGCGACAACATTGCTCACGTTACCTTTGATCATGTGGCGGCGCGCAATGCGATGACCGTCGCTATGTATCAATCTTTGAAGTCTATATGTGAAGATCTAACCAGTAACCCAAAGGTCCGAGTGGCTATCTTTCGTGGTGCTGGAGGTAAGTCCTTTGTCTCTGGCAGTGATATCGCGCAGTTTGCTGGATTTAAGAGCGGTAATGATGGCGTACGCTATGAAGAGGGTATCGAAAGTTATCTTGCCCCTCTTGCTACTTTGCCAATCCCAACCATTGCTGTGATTGACGGCATGGCAGTAGGTGGTGGTCTGGCTATTGCTAGCTGTTGCGATTTTCGACTTTCTTCACCGGGAGCCAAATTTGGCGTACCCATAGCTAAAACCCTTGGTAATTGTTTATCAGCGGGCAATATCGCTTGGCTCGTGGCACATCTAGGTATCAATATTGTGAAACGGATGTTGCTGTTAGCGGAAATGATTTCTGCTGAAGAGTTGGTAAAGCAAGGCTATGTTCTAGCCATTCATGAACAGGAGAACTTGGGTAAAGAGGCTTATATGCTTGCAGAGCGCCTCAGCAAATTAGCGCCCATTACACAAAAATCGAGCAAGCTTGTTCTTGCAAGACTTATTAAAAATAATCTGCCAGATTGCAATGATCTCATTAGCGAAACTTATGGCAGCACTGACTTTAAGAATGGCGTTGCTGCATTTTTAAAAGGTGAGCCACCAACTTGGATTGGTAAGTAGGAATCTAGAGCTCCAGACTTAATCTCAATCAATCCAAAAACATTTCTTGCAGATTATTGAGGTAGCGGATGCCTAGTTCAGTTGCTTTTAGTCTGCTAGGATTTTCATCTAACAATCCTTTTTTACTTGCCTCATCTAAGCCTTTGCTAATAACGCTTAAAGGCAAGCCCGTACGTTCGCTAAAAGTACTGGTATCAACCCCATCGGTCAACCTTAGTGTGTTGAGCATAAATTCAAAGGGAATATCTTTGGCTGCTATCTCACGGTTTTCAATGAGCGCATTACCTTTCGACTCCATCGCAGTCATGTAGGCCTCAGGTTGGCGCTCTCGGACTTGCCGCGTAATTCGATCTGGGTAGGAAACTTTGCCATGCGCTCCTGCTCCGATTCCAATGTAATCACCAAAACGCCAGTAGTTCAGATTGTGTTTGCACTCTTGATTCTTCTGGGCGTATGCAGAGACTTCGTAACGTTGATAGCCTGCCTTAGTGAGTAAATCTAAATTCTGCTCATAGATCGCATCTATTTCGTCTTCACTAGGAAGGTTTGGTGGAAAGCTAGCAAAGTAGGTATTAGGTTCTAGGGTGAGGTTATAGAAAGACAAATGGGGCGTCTTGAATGACAGAGCAGTTCCTATATCCGCCTTTGCTGCTTCAAGGGTTTGCTTGGGTAATCCGTACATTAAATCTAGATTCACGGATTTAAAGTGTTGTAAAGCGATTTCAATTGCTCGCTTCGCTTCTTCGCCATTGTGAATGCGACCTAAAGCTTTAAGCTGCTCATCCTGAAAGCTCTGAATACCCAAGGAAACCCGATTGATGCCGGCCTTGGCGAAACCGGCAAATTTTTCTGCTTCGACCGATCCGGGATTAGCCTCCATCGTGATCTCAGCATCCGGCTCTAGGTTCACTCTGGCACGTATAGCGCAAAGCAATTGATCCATGCCTTCTGCAGAGAGTAGGCTCGGTGTGCCGCCACCAATAAAAATACTGTGAACTTGTCGTCCCCAAGTGTTAGGTAGCTCCGTTTCTAAGTCAGCAATTAGTGCGTTGATATACCGAGCCTCATCAAAACCCGCTTTTCCTTCTTTAATTTGATGCGAATTGAAGTCGCAATAAGGGCATTTCTTTTCGCACCAGGGAAAGTGGATATACAAAGCCAATGGTGGCAATGCACTCAGACTCACTTTATTAGGATTGGAATTAAGCACGAGCTTTGAGTTGTGTAATCAGTTCGCGTAGTGCTTGACCGCGATGACTTATGAGATTCTTTTGGACAGGATCCAGCTCGGCAGCTGTACAGTTTTGATTCTTCAAAAAGAAGTGAGGGTCATACCCAAAGCCATTGCTGCCGGACGCTTGGTCAACAATTTGCCCGTACCAGCGAGTCTGGACAATGAGGGGCTCAGGATCATCTGCGCTATTGACAAAGACAAGGGCGCAAACATAATGCGCACCTCGATCAACTTGATCTTTTAATTCTTGAATGAGTTTTTGATTATTCGCTGAATCATCGCCTTGCTCGCCTGCAAAGCGGGCTGATAAAACACCGGGCTTGCCATTTAAAGCATGGGCACAAATGCCGGAGTCATCGGCCAAGGCAGGCAGACCCGATGCAGCGCTAGCGTGACGTGCTTTGGCTAATGCATTTTCTACAAAAGTGCAGTGAGGTTCTTCTGCAGAAGGAATGCCTAATTCACCTTGGGGAATGACCTGAAAATTCAGGGGAGCTAAAAGCGCCTGAAATTCCTTTACCTTGCCAGCATTATTGGAGGCGAGAACTAGCTTTTGCATTGGGATCTTTATTTCAATGCATCGATTTGCATTTGAGTAAGCTCACGAATACCTTGTTCAGCAAGATCCAGGAGTGCGTTGAGTTCATTTCTGGAAAAAGCAGCACCTTCAGCAGTACCTTGTACTTCAATCATGCCGCCTTTACCTGTCATGACGACATTCATGTCGGTATCGCAAGAAGAGTCTTCTGGGTAATCTAAGTCAAGCACTGGAGTGCCTTGATAGATTCCAACAGAAATGGCGGCTACGCTATCAATGATTGGATCCTTGGTGAGTGCACCACTTTTTAGAAGTTGGTTAACTGCATCTCTTGCAGCGACGTATGCGCCCGTAATAGAAGCTGTGCGCGTACCGCCGTCAGCTTGCAACACATCACAATCCAGATGAATGGTTCTTTCGCCTAAAACTTTCAAATCAAAAACGCTACGCATTGCGCGACCAATCAAGCGCTGAATTTCTTGGGTGCGACCAGATTGTTTGCCGCGGGCAGCCTCACGATCGCTGCGGGTATGAGTGGAGCGGGGGAGCATGCCGTATTCGGCAGTTACCCAGCCTTCGCCAGAACCCTTTTTGTGGGGTGGCACCTTTTCTAGGATGCTCGCAGTGCAAAGGACCTTGGTGTCCCCAAAAGCAATCAATACCGATCCTTCGGCATGCTTTGTAAAGGCTCTGGAGATAGTTACTGGGCGCAAGTCTTTTGGCTGACGGCCGCTCGGACGTGCAATATTGGCTGGATTGGCAGTGCTCATGGAAATGGGGTCCTGTTGTTTTGGTCTGGATCAATAATGAATCTACAATGTCCATATGATATCGAGCATGACTGGTTATGGCAGCGCTTCTCGCCAAGTCTCCCTGGGAGCTGGTGTAGTTGCAGATCTGCAGGTGGAATGTCGGGCTGTAAATAGCCGCTTTCTGGATCTTGGTTTTCGTCTCCCGGATGAATGCCGTGGGGCTGAGCCTGCCTTACGGGAAATAGCCACCCAAAGCCTCTCTCGTGGCAAGGTCGAGTTCCGGGCTGCATGGCGAGTCAATTCAGGTGCGGCTAATTCAGCCAAATCCAATCCCCACGCTCTAGGTGCTATCAATAAAGATCGCCTTGATGCCTTATATACCTTGCAAGAAAAAGCCCAAGACGCTTTTCCAAAGGCGCAAGAGCTGAGCATTGCTGAGGTATTGCGTTGGCCTGGCGTTGTCTCTGAGCCTCGCGGTGAAGAAGATAGTTGGATTACTGCCGCCGTTGAAGCTGGGCGAGCAGCTCTAGCAGCTCTCATGGAAAGTCGTCATGCTGAAGGAAAAGCCTTAGTTGGCGTTCTCACCAGTATTACTGGCAAGATGCGTGACATCGTTAAGGTCATAGAACCTAAAGTTCCTGAATACGTAGCGCAATATCAAGAGAAGTTAACTGAGCGATTATCAGAAGCTCTGGCGGCACAAGAACAGGCCAAAGCTGGTGCTGAGCTCATGGAGCGCATCCGCCAAGAGGTTGTTCTGTACGCTGTTCGTATCGATGTTGCTGAAGAGTTTGCCCGTTTAAAAACCCATCTGCAGGCTGTGGATACAGCACTTGCAGGCAAAGGTCTGGTAGGTAAGCGTTTAGATTTTCTAATGCAAGAACTTAATCGCGAAGCCAACACCTTGAGCTCCAAATCTGTTTCAGAAGAATGCACACAAGCAGCGCTAGAGCTTAAATTGTTTATTGAGCAAATGCGTGAGCAAGTTCAAAATCTTGAGTAAACCTCTGAGTAATTAATTCATGACTAACTCTACTACGACCCCATCCTATCAAGGCAGTATGTTGATGATTGTTGCGCCTTCTGGTGCGGGCAAGTCTTCATTGGTTAATGCTTTATTAAAAGATGATCAGGGATTGAAATTATCTTTATCAACCACCACTCGTGCACCAAGACCTGGTGAAGTAGATGGCAAAGACTATCGTTTTTTGGGTAAAGAAGATTTTCTGCAAGAGCGCGATCAAGGTCACTTTTTAGAGTGGGCGGAAGTGCATGGTCATTTTTATGGCACATCAAAACCGTGGATTGAGTCTCAAATGCAAGCAGGTAGTGATGTCATGCTGGAGATCGATTGGCAGGGTGCTCAGCAGATTCGTAAATTAATTCCATCAGTTCAGTGGATCTTCATTTTTCCACCATCTATTGAGGCACTGGAAGAGCGCTTGCGTAAGCGTGGTCAGGATGATGAGGCAACCATTGAGCGCCGTTTAGCGGCTGCCCATATCGAGCTCACGCACGCCCATGAGGCGGATTACATCGTTGTGAACGATTCCTTTGATCAGGCTTTGGTGGATTTAAAACATATTTTGGCTTCCAGTCGCCTGCGCTCCGGGCCCAGTATGGCCAGAAATCCAGCGCTTTTGAAGCGTCTCGGGGTCTAATCAGTTATCCTATAGGTATTGAAGCTAAATTAAGTGAGTTCAGCATGGCCCGTATTACTGTAGAAGATTGCCTTAAAACGATTCCAAACCGATTTGAATTGGTTTTGGCTGCTACTTATCGTGCACGCCAATTGGTGCAAGGTCACTCCCCACGTGTTGAGTCCAGAGATAAAGCTACTGTAGTTGCATTGCGCGAAGTAGCTGCTGGCGTAACTGACCGTGACATGTTGACCAAAGTACCTCTGTAATTAAGGAGTTCCGGTGTGGAGCTCCCTTTAGGAACAGTTAAAACATCGGAAAAAGTAGGAAGCGGCTTGCCTAAAGACGCTTCGCTTGACTTAGCTCAAGCGCAATTGTTGGATATAGATTCCAACTCATCCCAAAGTGGTAGGAAATCTGTCATTGCGAGTTTGTTGGCGCAATCGAGTCGTCATTTGTTTGGGCCTACCTCAGCGCCCAATCTTCCTCTCAAACATCAGGTAGTTTCAATTGAGGGATTGTTATCGAAGCTCTCTTATCTCAAGCCTGAAGAGATCGCGCAAATTAAGAAAGCATTTCAGTTTTCTGATGCTGCGCATTTAGGTCAATATCGTCATAGTGGCGAACCATATATCACCCACCCAGTTGCCGTAGCAGAGCTCTGCGCAACCTGGCGCTTAGATGCTCCCTCAATCATGGCAGCGTTAATGCATGATGTGATTGAAGATACTGGCTGTACTAAAGCGGATTTAGTAGAAAAATTTGGCAACAAAGTAGCCGAGCTGGTTGAAGGCTTAACCAAGCTCGATAAATTAGAATTTCAGAGTCATGCAGAGGCGCAAGCGGAAAGCTTTCGCAAAATGTTCATGGCCATGGCGCGCGATGTTCGTGTCATCTTAGTAAAACTGGCTGACCGCACGCACAATATGCGTACTCTCGATGCGGTACCGATGGAGAAGCGTCGCCGTGTAGCCGCTGAAACAATCGAAATCTACGCACCCATTGCCCACCGTCTTGGTTTGAACGTCATTTACCGCGATCTACAGGATCTGAGCTTCCGTTATTCAATGCCAATGCGTTTTAGGGTGATTGAAGGAGCGGTCAAACGGGCGCGTGGCAATCGCAAGGAAATGGTCGAGAAGATTTTGCAGGCTTCTCGCATGGCATTTGCCAAAGCAAATCTAGAAGTTGATCTTCGTGGCCGTGAAAAGACACTCTTTAGCATCTATAACAAGATGCGTTCTAAGCATTTAAGTTTTTCACAAGTATTGGATGTGTATGCTTTCCGCGTGACAGTCCATTCCATTGATGAATGCTATCGCGCTTTAGGCATTTTGCACTCCTTGTATAAGCCAATGCCTGGGAAGTTTAAGGATTACATTGCCATTCCAAAATTAAATGGCTATCAATCTTTACACACCACCTTATTGGGTCCATCAGGTGTGCCAGTAGAGTTTCAAATTCGCACGACTGATATGCATGCAGTTGCCGAAGCTGGCGTAGCTGCTCATTGGGCCTATAAAGATGGTTCGCCTGATATGAGTGAGGTGCAGAACCGTGCTCATCAATGGCTGCAGTCTCTGATTGATATTCAAGATAGTAGCGGCGACTCACAAGAATTTTTAGAGCACGTCAAAATCGATTTATTCCCGGATGCGGTATATGTATTTACGCCAACTGGACAGATTAGGGCTCTTCCGAGGGGTGCTACCGCGCTTGATTTTGCGTACTCCATTCATAGCGATCTCGGTAATACTTGCGTGGCCGTCAAGATCAATGGCTTGCAATTACCACTGCGTAGTGAGTTAAAAAATAGTGACATTGTTGAGGTCATCACTTCTGCAAGCTCACAGCCCAACCCGGGATGGCTTGCTTTTGTTCGCACCGGCAAAGCCCGAGCTTCCATCCGCCATTCATTAAAGACAAAACATTATTCCGAGTCACTGCAGCTTGGGGAACGCTTGTTAGCAAATGCATTGCGCCAGCAGGGCGTAGATGCTGCCTTGCTTAGCCCAGAGATCTGGGAAAAGCTGACTCACTGGACTGGTGACAAAACCAGGGAAGAGGCTTGTGTCAACATTGCTCTAGGTAGGCGATCTCCACAAGAGTTGGCAATTCGTCTGAAGATTTTGATTGATGACGAAGGTGGTTCCGAGCAGATGCGCTTAGGCGCTTCTGATTGGGTTGCACCAAATCAAGAAATTAACCATCATCAACGACAGGCGATTCTGGTTGATGGTCGCGAGGGTAATTCAATTCATTTCCAGGGTTGCTGCCATCCGATTCCAGGCGATAACATCATCGGCTATCTCGGTAAAGGCGAAGGCCTCCAAGTTCATACCAACGATTGTCCGGTCGCTTTGCGCATGCTTTCCAAGGATAGTGACAAATGGGTTGAGGTGGAGTGGGGTAAAGAGCTCAATCGTGAGTTTGAGTTAGACCTAGCAATTGATACTCGCCAAGGCAAGGGCGTATTAGCAAGAGTTGCTAGCAGTGTGACTGCTGCTGATTCAAACATCATGAATGTTTCGATGGAGGATCGCTTCAAGGAGGACTCCGTGACAATCCGCTTTACGATCCAAGTTTACGATCGCCTGCATCTCTCTAAAGTGATGCGTAGCTTGCGTGCTAATCCTGATGTTATGCGTGTCACTCGTACCCGCGCTATATAGCTCTAAAGATACTGAACGTCTAGGATTTCAATTTCAGTAGGTCCAGTTGGCGTTTGAATAAAAACGCAATCACCGATTCGGGATTTGATGAGTGCTTTGGCTATTGGCGATACCCAGCTCACATGTCCCTTATCTAAATCAACCTCATCTACCCCAACAATCGTAATAACCGTCTGTTTGCCTGCTTGGGGCCCCTCTAGGGCGGAATAGGTGACAGTTGCCCCAAAGAAGACCTGGTCGGCGTCATTTTCACCGGATTTTCGGGCTAAATTGTCCACAACTACGGCAAATTCAAGGCGCTTATTGAGGAATCGAATTCGCCTATCTATCTCTCTAAGGCGCTTTTTTCCATAGATATAGTCCCCATTTTCGGATCGGTCACCATTGCTGGCAGCCCAGTGCACAACCTTGACAACCTCCGGTCTATCAAGGTTTAAGAGCTTTAGGAGCTCGGTCTTGATGCGTTCGTGACCAGCGGGGGTGATGTAGTTCTTCTCTTCCATGGCATAATTATGGATGTTGCGGCTGTAGCTCAGCTGGATAGAGTACTTGGCTACGAACCAAGGGGTCGTGGGTTCAATTCCTGCCAGCCGCACCAACTTATATGAGGGCCTAGTTGCAAAACTGGGCCCTTTTCATTTTTCAGCGTTTTATATAACTTAAACCTGTATCCCTTATAGTTGGGTTATGAGCATTTCTGACACCATTTCTGACGTTTCTGAGGCCCCAGTTGCTGTTTGGTCACAGATAGACGCCACTTCTGCAATGGTATCGCTCAGCGGGATTGTGAACGTCTATTCCTTGGGTGGAGTTTGGACCCAGATTCGCGATGCTCAAGATGCATGGTTAAAGCAGGGCGACGTCAAAGCCAAAACACTCACTGTCGATTCTGCAACAGTGGGTTCCTTGGATGGTGCTGGCATTGCTTTTTTAATTGCTATTGAAGAGGCGCAGATAAATGCTGGCGCTAAGTATGAGTTATCAGGTTTAGATCCACGCTATCAACCTCTGCTTAAAGAGTTTGATCCCATTAGTAATTTATTTCCAGTGCCAGCAGTAAAGCCTAAGAGAAGTTTTGTAGTTAGCACGGGAATGGCAGTTCAAAACTTAATAGATGACACAGTAGGGCTGATTACTTTTACAGGGCATCTATTTTCTGATTTAGTGTGGTCGGTTCGAAATCCAAAGCAAGTCCGTTGGGGTGATTTTATTAATGCCGCAGTCGAAGCAGGTATTGCAGCGCTCCCAATCGTTGGCTTGGTGGCCTTTTTGATCGGCGTGATTTTGTCATTCCAGGCTGCTATTGGTATGCAGCAGTTTGGCGCAGTCTCGTTTGTTGGTCCTTTGGCCGCTCTGGGGATTGTGCGAGAAATGGGCCCATTAATTACCGCTATTTTGTTAGCGGGTCGATCTTCGGCAGCTTTTGCTGCTGAGATTGGCACGATGACAGTTAATAGCGAGGTAGACGCTTTAGTTTCAGGTGGCTTAAGTCCTATTCGTTTTTTAGTAGTGCCACGCGTTTTAGCTGGCATCCTCGTGGCTCCAATTTTGACTTTGTTCGCTGATATCGTTAGTATTTTTTCTTCGATGTTGACGATGTTGATTTACGGTATACCGTTTGTGAATTTTTATAACGGCATGCTATCTGCTGTCGACGTAGAAGATATTCTTTCTGGCCTATTAAAAGCAACTCTGTTTGGTGTCGTTGTTTCAGCAATGGGCTGTTTGCGCGGTATGCAAACTGGCACTGGTGCAGCCGCTGTTGGTATCTCCGCAACTCGTGCAGTAGTTAGCAGCATTGTGATGATCGTCATTGTTGACGGTATTTTTGCCTTCATCTCCTATAAAACAGGCTTCTGATGGACGCACAAATTACTCCGAATAATTCTCCTTACGCAATTGATGTCCAGAACCTTACGGTAGGTTATGGATCTAAGGTGCTTATGCAGAACTTGAATTTCACTGTTAACAATGGTGAAATTTTTGTGATTCTTGGCGGCTCAGGCTGCGGAAAATCCAGCCTTCTAAAAAACTTATTCGGCTTGTATCAACCCCTGGCTGGCAATGTCCTGATCGAGGGTCAAAACATCACGACGGCAATAGGTGCAGAACGTCAAAAGATCATGACTAGTTTTGGTGTGATGTATCAGCAGGGCGCGTTATTTGGATCTATGAATCTCCTAGATAACGTCACCTTGTTTATGCAGGAATATACCCAGCTGACGCAGGCGCAAATGGATCTCTTGGCACGCTGTAAACTTGATTTGGTTGGTCTCTTGCCTTACGAGACTTATATGCCCAGTGAAATCAGTGGCGGCATGCAAAAACGCGCAGCGATCGCAAGAGCGATGGCGCTTGATCCCAAAATTTTGTTTTTGGATGAGCCTTCAGCAGGTCTTGATCCAATTACCTCAGCAGATCTCGATAGCACTATCCAAGATTTATCAAAGAACTTGGGTATTACCTTTGTAATCGTTTCTCATGAGTTGGCTAGTATTTATGCCATCGCTGACAAGGTCATCATGTTGGATAAGGATTCCAAAGGCATCATTGCCGAGGGCGATCCAAAAGTGTTACGAGATACCAGTAAGGACCCTAGAGTGCATCAATTCTTCAATCGCATTATGAGTAAGGACGCAGCATGAGTAATAACTCAAATCCGAATTATTTCCGCCTAGGCGTTTTTGTTCTGGCCGCAATTGGGGTGCTATTGGCGGTTATTTTGATCTTTGGTTCTGGTCAGATCTTTAAAAAATCATTCTACGTTGAAACTTATATCAAACAGTCCGTCACAGGCTTAGACGCGGGTGCATCCGTGCGCTTTAGGGGCGTCAAGATTGGTCAAGTAACCATGATTGGACTCTCTGGCGACATGTATGAAAGAGATTTGCCTTTTCATGACCGTCGTCAATACGTTGTTGTCAGAATGCAGATTTTTGGCGATAAGGTGAATGAAGATCAGATCGGAGAGTTTGTAAAAAATAATTTGCGGGCTCGTGTTAAGTCAATGGGTATTACCGGAGTGAACTACGTCGAATTTGACTTCGTTAGCAATGCCGCTGACTCACCGCAACTTCCGTATTCATGGAAGCCTGAGTATCCAGTGATTCCTTCTTTGCCAAACCAGGCAGATGAAATCATCTCTGGTATTCAAAAGCTCATTGGTGCGCTCAATGATATGAATATTGATGGCACTCAGAAGAAACTCGATGCCTTATTGGGTAATTTAAATGTATTAATGGCTGGTGATGGCAAAAGCAATGAAGGCGTGATTGAATCTGTTAAGCAGCTCAACGTGATCATGGCTCGCATTGCCAAAGTAACCGATAAAGATGAGCTCAGTATCTTGATGCGAGAGTTGGTTGGCACGATGGTTGCATTACGTCAAACTGTTACCAGCATTCAGGGCGATACTAGCGCAACGATTGAGAATCTGAAGCAGGCCAGCGAGAATCTCAACGAATTTAGTCGCATTGCAAGTCAATCACCATCTAGCTTGATATGGGGTGAACCGCCAGCGAAAATTACACCGCCGCTAAATGGTTCAAGCAGTTCTGGAGCGCAAAAATGATTAAACGAATTCTCTTTTTTACGGCAATCTTGGGTATGGTTTCTTGTTCCCTTCCAACACGAGCGCCAGTGGCCCCCACAAGTTGGATGATTGCGCCTGAACGAACTGCTGCACCACTCAAAACCCGGTCTGACCTTTGGTTAAAGATTGGGGCAGTCTCGGTAGCGCCACCATTTGATGCAAAGTCTTTGATTTATCGCTTGGGCGATCAACGTTATGAAAAAGATTTCTATAACGTGTATACCGTCATTCCTTCGGAAATGATCTCAAATGCAGAGCGCAAGTGGTTTAACCAAGCGAATATTTTTGCGGCAACCGTTGGTCAAAGCAACAGTTTTTTTCCTTATTACACGTTGCAGTTATCGGTAAATGAGTTTTATGGTGATTACCGCGTTAAACCTGAGGCAGTGGTGAGTGTTGAATTTTTCTTAACTGTAACCAATTCGGGCAAGACCAATCCCTTGATTGGTGCAAATCGTTATACAAAACGAGTGGCTCTTAAAGACAATACTCCAGAGGCGCTTGTATTAGGTCAGCAGCAAGCCTTAGCAGAAATCTTTCAAGAGTATGAAGTGCAGCTTTCTAAATATGCAGCCAATTTACCCAAACCTATAGGTCAGTAAGTTTATGAAATTCACTAAATTAAATCTTCTTAAATTCATCAGTGCGACTGCTCTTTTGGCGGCGGGTTCTGTGGTTCAGGCGCAAAATTTTCCTGTGAAGCCAATTCGTTTGGTGGTTCCATTTGCGCCAGGTGGTAGTACTGACATCATCGCTCGTGCAGTAGGTGATGCCTTGGGACGCCAATTGGGTCAGCCTGTCATTGTGGAAAACAAGGCGGGTGGCGGTGGCTCCATTGGTGCATTAGAGGTTATGCGTGCCCCCAAGGATGGTTACACCATCGGAATGGCAACCGTCTCTACGACAGCTGCTAACCCGGCTATCAATCCAAAGATTGGCTACGACCCAATTGCTGATTTCACGGCTATTAGCAATATTGCGGCAACACCAAACATTATTGCGGTTAATCCATCCTTTCCGGCAAAAGACTTTAAAACCTTTATGGAAGTACTAAAGGCAAATCCTGGCAAGTACTCCTACTCAAGTTCTGGCACAGGCGGCATTGGTCATCTGCAAACGGAATTATTTAAAAGCTTGACTGGTGTGTTTATCGTGCACATTCCTTATCGTGGTGCTGGCCCGGCATTGGCTGACACGGTTGGCGGACAAGTGTCGATGATTTTTGATAATTTACCTTCATCATTGCCGTTTATTAAAGATGGCAAGCTAGTCCCGATTGTGGTTGCTGCTCCTAAGCGTTTGGCTCAACTGCCTAATGTCCCAACTTTTGCTGAAGTTGGTTTGGCGCCAGTCAATCGCATGGCGTACTACGGCTTGTTAGGCCCCGCTGGCATTCCAAAAGAAGTGGTAGATAAATACAATGCAGCGCTACAAAAAGTAGTTGCCGACCCGGCTGTGAAAAAGCGCATTGAAGACACGGGGTCTATCATTAACGTGAATGGATCTGAAGCCTTTGCGAAAGAAATTAAGGCTGTGTACACTGTTTATAAAGAAGTGGTTGCTAAACAAAAATTGCAGTTAGATTAAATATAAAAATTAGCTTTTGGAGACAAAATGGATTTAGGAATTCAGGGTAAGGTTGCCTTAGTAATGGCTTCTAGTCGTGGCTTAGGACAGGCCATGGCTGTATCCTTAGCACGCGAGGGCGTCAAAGTCGCTGTTACCGGTCGCAATGCGGCTGGCTTGCAGGAGTCTGTCAAGTTAATTGAGGCGGCTGGAGGAAAGGCTTTAGCCCTGAATTGGGATTTATCAGACCCATCAGTTATTGATGGCTTAATCTCAAAAGTTGAAAAAGAGCTAGGTCCAATTGATATCTTGATTAATAACACTGGTGGTCCGCCGCCAACTCCTGCCGCTGGTCAAGACCCAGCGCTTTGGCAAAAAAGCTTTAACGATATGGTGCTATCACTTATCGCCATTACTGATCGTGTTTTGCCAGGTATGCGCCAGCGTAAATGGGGTCGCATTATTACCAGCACGACTTCAGGTGCTATTGCTCCCATTAAAAACTTAGCTATTTCAAATACTTTGCGCGCAGCACTACTGGCTTGGTCAAAAACCTTGGCGTCAGAGGTTGCTTCTGATGGCATCACTGTCAATATCATCATGCCGGGCAGAGTGGCTACAGATCGCTTGCGTCAGCTTGATGAGGCCCGCGCCAATCGCGAAGGCAAAAGCTATGAAGATGTAGTCAAGCTAAGCTTGGCTCAAATTCCGATGGGGCGATATGGGGATCCAAAAGAATATGGTGATACAGCTGCATTCTTAGCCAGTCAAAATGCCTCCTTCATTACTGGTACCGTCATGCGTGTTGATGGCGGTCAAATTCAGGCAATTTGAGCCAATTGATCTTTCGCTTCTTTAGTGGTCTGAAGCGCGATTTTCGCTCTACTGAGTTAGCTTGGCTTTTTATTGCGCTAACACTTTCTGTTACAGCGCTTTCCAGCGTAAGTTTCTTGGCAGACCGAATGCAAAGGGCGTTTGCATTCGATGCTAGGCAACTCTTAGCATCAGACTTGCTGATTGTTTCTGACCAGCCGTTACCAAGCTCATTTCTAAATGAAGCGCAAAGCAAAGAATTAAAAATAGCGCAGACGGTAGTATTCCCAAGTATGGCTACCACTGGTTCTAGCAGTAAGCTTGCATCACTTAAAGCGGTAAGCACTCAATATCCATTGCGCGGTACATTGCGCGTTCAGACAGGCTCCGAAGGTAAGACTCTAAGTAGTGGGCCTGAGAAGGGTTCCGTTTGGGTTGATCCGGCGATGTTAGCAAGCTTGTCTGCCAAAGAGGGTGACTCCATACGGCTGGGTGATAAGACCTTTGTAATTGCTGGCGTTCTTGAGCGCGAACTTGATCGTGGCGCAGGTTTTATGAACTTCGCACCTCGAGTCATGATGTCCTTGGATGATTTAAGTTCAACAGGATTAATTGGGTTAGGTAGTCGAGTAACTTATCGTTTGTTACTTGCGGGTTCAGACCAGCAAATTTCTGCCTACGGCGCATGGGCAAATCAATATATTGAAAAAGAGGGTCTCAAGGGTGTTCGCATTGAAACACTTGAGAATGCTCAACCCATGATGCGCAAAACGCTTGAGCGCGCAGATCGATTCCTGTCTTTGATTGCGTTGTTGACGGCCATGGTAGCCGCTGTTGCAATTGCTTTGTCTGCACATCGTTACACGCGTAAACAGGCGGATGCTTGTGCAGTTCTAAAGTGCTTGGGAGCAAAATCAAAAGTAATTCTGATTCGGCAGGGTCAAACGCTTTTAATGCTTGGTTTGATTGCAGCCTTTTTGGGGTCTCTATTGGGCTATCTTGGTCAAAATGTCTTAACGCTGTTATTGGGTAATCTTGTAATGTCGGATCTGCCACAGGTATCCATATGGCCAGTGCTCTGGAGTGTTTTAGTTGCCTGGAGCTTGTTGTTTGGCTTTGCGGGCCCAGCTATTTTCAGATTAGTGAAGGTTTCACCAATTCGTTTGATCCGCAAAGAATTTGATGGTGTAGATGTCTCAACAATTTGGACTGTTACTTGTGGGCTGGTAACCGCGCTAGGGTTAATCATGATTGCTGCACGCGATTGGAAATTAGCTTTATGGACCAGTCTCAGTTTTACTGCTGCAATTGCTATCTTTGCTTTTGTCTCTTGGGGATTTTTAAGGCTAGCTTGTTCTATGCCAACTAGGCGATTCGCCCTTGGTTTTGTGATCCTTTCGCAAGGTCGAAGAACGGGTCTTGCCATCGTCCAAATTACAGCCTTAGGCATAGCGCTCATGGCTTTACTGTTGGTTCTTTTGTTGCGTGCGGACTTTTTGAGTGCTTGGCAAGGCAATATACCTAGCGATGCACCTAATCGCTTCATGATCAATGTTCAAGAGGATCAAAAGCAGGGGCTTACGCAGTCTTTGCAAAATGTAGGCGTGTCTGCGCCGCAGTTTTATCCAATGATTAGAGGTCGATTAACCGAAATTAACGGCAAAGATATAACACCAAATAGTTATGCTGAAGAAAATGCCCGGCGCCTTGTAGATCGTGAATTTAATTTATCGTATACAGAGCAATTACCATTAGGCAATCAACTGTTGGGAGGTAAGTGGATCGAGGGCGATGCGCCGCAGATCTCCATGGAAACAGGTATAGCCAAAACCTTGAAGCTGAAAATAGGCGACCAACTGACTTTTGAGGTGGCAGGTGAAAAAATTACCGCTCCAATCACCTCATTGCGCAAATTAGATTGGGGTTCAATGCGAGTGAACTTCTTTGTGATCATGCCTGCAGCTCAATTGCAGTCACTGCCGCAGTCATGGATTACTTCTTACTATCAATCGCCAAAACAGGAATCCTTAGATTTTCAGTTGAGTCAAACTTATCCCAACTTAACGATTGTGGATGTATCAGCCTCCTTGCAACAAATTCAAGAGGTGTTGAATAAGCTTTCATCGGTCTTGGGCTTGCTACTAGCATTTACTATCGTTGCTGCTATTTTGGTTTTAATGTCGGCTATAGCTGCCACGCAGGATGAGCGTTATAAAAACGCAGCCCTTTTAAAGGCATTGGGGGCCTCTCGCATTACATTGTCGAATATTGCCAACATCGAGTTGTTAATGATTGGGCTGGTATCGGGAGTATTGGCCGGTCTTGCTTCTGGGATTGCCGCCTGGGCTTTGGGTCACTACGTAATGGAAATTCAATTTAATGCGTTTGGTGAGGCGCTATTTATGGGCGTAACCTTTGGCGTAGTTGCTTGTCTGGCTTCGGGATATCGTTTCCAAAAGAGGATTCAAAAGGCTACCGCAATTGAATGTCTACGTGAGGCGTAAGACGTAGTCATCACTTCAGTGTCACGAGATTTTTAGGCAGCTCGACTAAGCGGGTTCCTGCAAAGCGATCGGGCAGACTTTGGCGATATAGATTGTTACGGCGGTCTAAGTAAGTAGTCAATGGCCAAATAAATAACGCTACCGCAAAAAGCATCTCAATGATTTGCCATTTCTCTAAATGAAAAGCCCATTGCAATAAAACGCATGGAATTAGCCATAGAGAGCCATAGACATAGCGCCAAAAGGCTTGTCGTTTAGTGAGGGTATGCCCACCTGTGCCGATGATGCGAACACGCCATGTTTGCATGGCAAGCGTCTGGCCAGACTTGGTCCAATACCAAACAAAATAAATTCCTAAGACGGCGTATAGATACAAAAAGGTAAGCCAACTCGGCAATGAAATACCGAAGAGAATTCCTAAGCCAAGATTTGGAACCAAAAACGTAAATGCTATTACCCCCAGCAATACAAGTTGCTCATAGAGGCAGCATGAAACGCGACGCCAAAATTGAGGGGAGGGTAATGCGTTTAGTTCAGCAGGCGTCATAGACTGCTTAATTATTTGGTGAATTGCTTGATGAGCTAGCGGGTGAGCTGCTCTCTGCGGCAGATCCTGAGCCCTCTGAAGGCGCTGGTGCGCTTGGAGCTATAACAGCGGGCGGTAGAGCTGCTTTTGGAGATATTGGGTGCTGTTGCAATGTTGGTGCATTAGCAGCAGTTGGCTTTTTCTTTGCTTCAGATTCCGCTAGCTTCTTTTTTTGCTCATCACTTAGCTTTTGGTAAGCAGTCCAGGCCTCAGCTTTTTTCTCCGCAGGGAATTTGAGGCTAGCGAGATAGTTTTCACGTGCTAGGCGACGCTCTTTTTGAGAGAGGTTCGACCAGCTGGTCATACGAGATTGAAGGCGCTCTTGATCTTGAACGCTCATCTTTGGATAAATATTGGCGACTTGAATCCATTTCTTGCGGCTATCGGGCAACATGTAATCCCAATCGCTTTCAAGTGGTGCAAGTATTTTTTGTTGAGCTGGCTTTAAGCCTTCCCATGTCCCATCAGGTTTTTTCTCGGGAATGTTTGCTACCTTACCGTTTGATGTGCTTGGTGGTAGCTGTGCAATTGCCGGACTAACGATCAGTGCGCACACTAAAGCGCAAATCGCTAGTCCACAAGTCTTTTGCGTTCTAGTTTTTAATGACATCGAATGAGTCGGAATTATTTGCTTTGAATCGTGTCTGATGGGCTATCTGACTCAGATAGAGGGCCATTTTTAAGAAAGGCCATAAATCCGCTATCAGCATAAGCATCTGGTGGTACGTCATCAGACAATAGCGCCGCATCTACTTCAGCAATGTCATTGATGCGAGAATCATCTTGCCATTGAGCGATACCAATCAAACCAAATACCAAAACTACCAGTGGAGCAATCCAGCCCAAGGTATCCCAAGCGCTGCTTGATCCAGGTGTCCAGTTACGGCCAGATCCAGCTAAAACTTGCTTTTGAATGCGTACTTTTTCAGGTTTTTTGACGGATAGCGCCTTCATACGAGCTGCGTATAGGCGATCTTTAATGTTCTGAGGAATGGTGTGAGCACCTTGATGGAGCAGGGCAGCGCTAGCCTGACCAAATTGGTCTGCTTGGGTCTGGGTTAGTTGGTCATCTAAGTGTTTCACAGCGTAATTCCTTTTAATTTCAATGCTTTAGCTAATGTTTGGGTGGCTCTAGAACAGTGGGTTTTGACGCTACCTTCGCTACAACTCATTGCTAGTGCCGTCTCAGTAATGCTTAGCTCATCCCAATAACGCATCAGGAAGGCTTCTCGTTGACGTACAGGTAATTTAGATATTTCTGACTCCAAAGCCTGTAAAAGCTGACTTTTTTCAAGCTTTTGAGCCCCATCTTGGTGAATTTCACTGTCATCAGGGGCAGAAAGGGACTCTAAGGGGTCAAAATCATCGCTTTCATCAGCCTTTTTGCCCATATTGGAAAAAAGGGTGACCCAGGTATTTCTGACTTTTTGCCTTCTAAACCAGTCATGAATTCGATTTTGCAGAATTCTGGTGAAAACTAAGGGCAACTCTGCTGCCGGCCTATCACCATATTTTTCAGCCAGTTTGATCATGGCATCCTGCACAATATCTAATGCTGCGTCGTCGTCACGCACGGCGTATACCGCCTGCTTAAAGGCGCGCTGCTCAACACTGCTGAGAAAGTCAGATAGTTCTTGGGCTGATGCCATGAAATGGATTAGACCTGAATCGGTAAGAATTCAGCCATTTTAGGGGATTGCTATAGAATATAGGGCTTACTACCTAGAATCTCATTCAAGAAGTGGTTTTTTCCGGTAGCAGCGCCGTTCGAACTCAGGCCATAAGCAAGAGACAGAACAGACCAATCAATTTTTTGCCGAAAATTGCAAAGGACGAAAGAAGATGAATACAAGCAGCGCCGAATTTTTAGCTAGCAAAGCTAACAAAGACTCAACAAATACAAACAATGATGCAGCGCCTCCAGAAATGATTGGCGCAGAGATGCTCGTTCATGCATTGCACAAAGAGGGTGTTGAATTCGTTTGGGGTTACCCAGGCGGCTCCGTTCTCTTTATTTATGACGAAATTTTTAAGCAGGACAAGTTTGAACATATTCTTGTTCGTCATGAGCAGGCAGCTGTTCATGCTGCTGATGGCTATGCTCGTGCAACCGGTAAGGTTGGGGTAGCACTAGTTACCTCAGGCCCTGGTGTTACCAACGCGGTTACTGGTATTGCAACCGCATACACTGATTCGATCCCTATGGTGATCATCAGCGGTAACGTTCCGACTCATGCTATCGGTGAAGATGCTTTCCAAGAGGCTGACACTGTTGGTATTACGCGCCCAGTTGTGAAGCACAACTTCCTTGTGAAAGACGTTAAAGATCTTCCGCTAGTTTTGAAGAAGGCCTTTCATATCGCGCAAACTGGTCGTCCAGGTCCTGTATTGATCGATATTCCTAAAGATGTGTCAGCTGCAAAAGGCCCGTTCGTTTATCCAGAAACACTGGAGATGCGCTCTTACAACCCTGTTGTTAAGGGTCATAGCGGCCAGATTCGTAAAGCGGTTGCTTTATTACAAGAAGCTGAGCGTCCATATATCTACACCGGTGGTGGCGTGATTCTGTCAGACGCTGCTCCTGAGTTAAAAGAGTTCGCCGATTTTTTGGGTTATCCAGTTACCAATACCTTGATGGGCTTGGGTGGATTTCCTGGAACAAGTCCACAATTTGTGGGCATGCTCGGCATGCATGGAACGTACGAAGCCAATATGGCTATGCAGCACAGTGATGTGTTGATTGCGATTGGCGCGCGTTTTGATGATCGCGTGATCGGTAACACTGCACACTTTGCAAGTCACCCAAGAAAAATCATTCACATTGATATCGATCCTTCTGTGATCTCTAAGCGCGTGAAGGTAGATGTTCCTATCGTTGGCAACCTCAAAGAAGTTTTGGTTGAGATGACTGCTCAAATCAAGGCAGCTGGCCCACGTAAGAATGGCGATAAGGTTGCTGCCTGGTGGGATCAGATTAATGAGTGGCGAAAAAAAGATTGCTTGAAGTACGACGAAGCTTCTCAAATTGTGAAGCCACAGTACGTTGTGCAGAAATTGTGGGAACTCACGGGTGGTGATGCATTTATTTGCTCCGACGTAGGTCAGCATCAAATGTGGGCTGCTCAGTTCTATAAGTTTGATAAGCCACGTCGTTGGATTAATTCTGGTGGTCTTGGCACCATGGGTGTTGGCTTGCCATACGCCATGGGCATCAAAAAAGCATTCCCTGAAAAAGATGTGTTCACCATTACTGGTGAGGGCTCCATTCAGATGTGCATTCAAGAGTTATCGACTTGTAAGCAGTACGACACTCCTGTGAAGATTGTGTCCTTGAATAACCGTTACCTAGGTATGGTTCGCCAGTGGCAAGAGCTCACATATAACAAGCGCTATTCGAGCTCATATATGGACTCCTTGCCTGACTTTGTGAAGTTGGCTGAAGCCTATGGTCACGTTGGTATGCGTATTGAAAAGAAATCCGATGTTGAGGGCGCACTTAAAGAAGCGATTCGCTTAAAGGATCGCACTGTATTCATGGACTTCCAGACTGACCCAGAAGAAAACGTTTGGCCTATGGTTCAAGCGGGTAAGGGTATTACTGAAATGCTTTTGGGTAGTGAGGATCTCTAATGCGTCATATTATTTCTGTACTGATTGAGAACGAGCCTGGTGCCTTATCGCGCGTAGTAGGTCTTTTTTCTGCTCGTGGTTACAACATTGATACATTAAGTGTTGCACCGACCGAAGATCCGTCCTTATCTCGCATGACAATTGTTACCTTTGGGTCCGATGATGTCATTGAGCAAATCACTAAACACTTAAACCGTTTGGTTGAAGTCGTTAAGGTATTTGATTTGAGTGAAGGTCCTCATATTGAGCGCGAGCTCATGATGATCAAAGTTCGTGCTGTAGGAAAAGAGCGTGAAGAGCTCAAACGCACTACCGATATCTTCCGCGGTCGCATCATTGATGTGACTGACAAGAGTTACACCATCGAGTTGACTGGCGATGGTGCCAAGCTGGATGCCTTTATTGATTCGATCGATCGCGCATCGATTTTGGAAACTGTCCGCTCGGGTGGTTCTGGAATTGGTCGCGGAGAGCGCATCCTCAAGGTTTAATTTTTTTAACTAATTACTGCATTAATTACATTTTCAATACAAGGAAAGAGCATGAAAGTTTTTTACGATAAAGACGCTGATTTGTCCCTCATTAAGGGCAAGAAAGTCACCATCATTGGTTATGGTTCACAAGGTCACGCGCACGCATTGAACCTCAAAGATTCTGGCGTTAACGTTACTGTTGGTTTGCGTAAAGATGGCGCTTCCTGGAGCAAGGCGGCGAATGCTGGCTTGACAGTAAAAGAAGTTGGCGAAGCTGTTAAAGATGCAGACGTAGTAATGATGCTCTTGCCTGATGAGCAAATCGCTGATGTTTACAACAAAGAAGTTCACGGTAATATCAAGCAGGGCGCAGCTCTTGCTTTTGCTCACGGTTTTAACGTTCACTACGGTCAAGTTCAGCCACGTGCTGATTTGGACGTGATCATGATCGCTCCTAAGGCTCCTGGCCACACAGTACGCGGTACTTACGCACAAGGTGGCGGCGTACCTCATTTGATCGCTGTGTACCAAGACAAGTCTGGTTCCGCACGTGATGTTGCTTTGTCATACGCAACTGCAAACGGCGGTGGTCGTGCTGGCATCATCGAAACAAACTTCCGTGAAGAAACTGAAACTGACTTGTTTGGTGAGCAGGCTGTTCTCTGTGGTGGCGCAGTTGAGTTGATCAAAGCTGGTTTTGAAACTTTGGTTGAGGCTGGTTACGCTCCTGAGATGGCTTACTTCGAGTGCTTACATGAGCTCAAGTTAATCGTTGACTTGATCTACGAAGGTGGTATCGCCAACATGAACTACTCAATTTCTAACAATGCTGAGTACGGTGAGTATGTTACTGGTCCACGCGTAGTTACTGAAGATACTAAGAATGCAATGCGTCAGTGCTTGAAAGATATTCAAACAGGTGAATACGCTAAGAGCTTCATCTTGGAAAACAAAGCGGGTGCACCTACTTTGATTTCTCGTCGTCGTTTGAATGCAGAACATGACATCGAAGTAGTGGGCGCTAAATTACGCGCTATGATGCCTTGGATTGCTAAGAACAAGTTGGTTGACCAGACTAAAAACTAAGCAACCAACCAATTGAAGTAAATAAAAAGGCTCAGAACAAAGATGATGTATCCACACCCCATTATTGCGAAAGAAGGTTGGCCGTATTTAGCGTTAGTGGGGGCAGTGACCTTACTTGTCCACTATCTCGGTGGCATTGCTTGGTCTTGGCCGCTTTGGATCATCTTTATCTTTGTTCTGCAGTTCTTCCGCGATCCGCAACGCATTCCTGCGATGGGTCGTGATTTAGTTTTATCTCCGGCTGATGGTCGTATTGTGGTCGTTGAGAAAACCAATGATCCTTATGCTGGTCGTGAAGCGCTCAAAATTAGTGTATTCATGAATGTATTTAATGTTCACTCTAACCGTAGCGCAGTCAATGGCTTGGTGAAAGAGATCCAGTATTTCCCTGGTAAGTTTGTAAACGCAGATTTAGATAAAGCATCAACAGAGAATGAGCGTAATGCCGTTGTGATTGATGCCAATGGACAAATCGTGACTTTGGTTCAGGTTGCTGGTTTGATAGCCCGCCGCATTCTTTGCTATATCCATGTTGGTGACCGCCTCAAGGCGGGCGAGCGTTATGGATTTATTCGCTTTGGTTCGCGCGTAGATGTGTATTTACCACTAAGCGCCGAACCATTGGTGAGTGTTGGTGATAAAGTATTTGCAACAAATACAGCTTTGGCCCGTTTGCCAAGCTTAGATTGATTCGAAATATTATTCACTAGGATATTTTTTGACAACATTTCGCCGTCGTGGTCGCATAGACCGGAGTCGTCTCTCCAATAGAAATACTGCTACTTCTGATCAACAGTG
Organism: Polynucleobacter yangtzensis; assembly: GCF_001595965.1. Lineage (GTDB taxonomy): Bacteria > Pseudomonadota > Gammaproteobacteria > Burkholderiales > Burkholderiaceae > Polynucleobacter > Polynucleobacter yangtzensis. The sequence continues at coordinate 198,426 of NZ_LOJI01000035.1, read as the reverse complement.
GGCAGAGGAGTTGGGCGATGAGATTGATTACGAAGTAGAGGAGTTGCATCCTCAAAAGCCTCGCTTACGCAGCAAGGGCATTTATCTTCTACCAAACGCATTTACTACCGCCGCTTTGTTTTGCGGTTTCTTCGCCATTGTTAATGCGATGAACCATCAGTTTGAAATGGCTGCTATTGCTATCTTTGCATCCCTAGTCTTGGATGGAATGGATGGTCGTGTAGCGCGCATGACTAACACTCAGAGCGCGTTTGGCGAGCAGTACGATTCACTAGCCGATATGGTCTCCTTTGGCGTTGCACCTGCATTAGTCGCTTACGAATGGGCCTTAAAAGATTTGGGTAAATGGGGTTGGTTGGCTGCATTTACTTACTGTGCTGGCGCAGCTTTGCGCTTAGCCCGCTTTAATGTGAATACAGGCGTAGTGGATAAGAAATTTTTCCAAGGCTTACCAAGTCCAGCAGCTGGTGCCTTAATGGCTGGCTTCATTTGGTTGGCTGATGACAACAAGATTCCGGTGCGAGATACGGCGATTCCCTGGGTAACCTTCTTTATCGCTGTTTATGCCGGCCTCACTATGGTTTCTAATGCCCGTTTTTATAGTGGCAAGGCCCTAGATGTTCGCTACCGTGTACCTTTTGGTGTGATGGTTTTGATGATCCTCACTTTTGTTTTGATCTCATCGAATCCGCCGTTGACTCTATTTGGCTTGTTTGTGGTCTATTCCATATCCGGCTACGTCATTTGGGCCTGGGAACGACTCAGTGGAAAGCGTTTTAGCTAATTCCATAATTTTGGGGTATAGTAATTCTATGACTATGAATTTCCCACTTTTATCTAGCCTTCTTCTGCTAGCACTAAGCCTAAAGCTTGGGGCGGGTAAGGCCTGAGTTAATGAGATAAAAGAAATTCATTAGCCACCACATACCAGCCCCAGCAAATTGCTGGGGTTTTTGTTTTATAAGATTGAATTAATGAGTTCAGCAGTATTTAAAACCGGAGAGTAGTAATGAGCGACAAAGTAATCATTTTTGATACCACCTTACGTGATGGCGAGCAGTCACCAGGCGCTTCAATGACTAAAGACGAAAAAGTGCGGATTGCCCGTCAATTAGAGCGCCTCAAAGTTGATGTAATCGAGGCAGGTTTTGCTGCTAGCTCTGAAGGTGACTTCCAGGCTATTTCTGCTGTAGCAGCTGCCGTCAAAGATTCGATTGTTTGCTCACTCGCTAGAGCCAATGACAAGGACATTACCCGTGCTGCTGATGCCTTGCAAGCAGCTAATGCTAAGCGCATTCATGCATTCTTGGCAACGAGCCCATTGCACATGGCTGTGAAGTTGCGCATGTCCCCAGAGGAGGTTTTGGAGCAAGCTAAGCGTTCCATTCGTTTTGCGCGTAACTTGGCTGCTGATATTGAGTTCTCAGCAGAAGATGGTTATCGCTCAGAGATGGACTTCTTATGCAGAGTCGTTGAGGCCGTAATTAATGAAGGTGCATCCACCATTAATATTCCAGATACGGTTGGTTACGCAACCCCTGAGTTGTATGGTGAGTTTATTAAGACCTTGCGCACACGAGTGCCAAACTCAGATAAAGCAGTGTGGTCAGTGCATTGCCATAATGACTTGGGTATGGCTGTTGCGAACTCTTTGGCTGGCGTAAAGATCGGCGGAGCTCGTCAAATCGAGTGCACGATTAACGGATTGGGCGAACGCGCAGGCAATACTGCATTAGAAGAAATTGTGATGTCATTGCGTACCCGCAAGGATTACTTTGATATGGTTTGCGGTATTGATGCTACCCAAATCGTGCCAGCATCAAAGTTGGTTTCTCAAATTACGGGTTTTGTAGTTCAACCTAACAAAGCAGTGGTTGGGGCTAATGCCTTTGCACACACATCAGGGATTCATCAGGACGGTATTTTGAAAAACCGTGACACCTATGAAATCATGCGCGCAGAAGATGTGGGTTGGTCAGCAAACAAGATCGTTTTGGGCAAGTTATCAGGTCGCAATGCCTTCAAGCAACGCTTGCAAGAATTGGGAATTGCGGTTGAGGCTGAGGCTGATTTGAATGAAGCATTTACTCGTTTTAAGGCTTTGGCAGATCAGAAGTCTGAGATTTTTGATGAAGATATTATTGCCATCATGTCTGATTCAGCTGCAGCAGAAGAGGGCGAGCATTACAAATTTATCTCCTTAAGCCAGCATTCTGAAACTGGTGAGCGACCTAAGTCACGTGTGACTTTCCGTATGGGTGACAAAGAGATTAGTTCAGAAGCAGAAGGTAACGGTCCAGTTGATGCTAGCTTGAATGCTATTGAAGGCATTGCTAAGAGTGGAGCAGAACAGTTGCTTTATTCGGTTAATGCGATTACTTCAGGAACGCAATCGCAAGGCGAAGTGACCGTGCGTTTAGCAAAAGGTGGCCGTATTGTGAATGGTGTGGGTACTGATCCGGACATCATTGCAGCCTCTGCGAAGGCCTACTTGTCAGCCTTGAACAAGTTACATGACCCGAGTCAGGCCAAGCTCAATGCGCAGATGACGCCTTAAGCGTCATCACGTCTATTTATTTAAGTCAGTATTTTTATAGTACTTGGTGCCTTTGCCGGTGATTTCAGCGGCAAGGCCTGAGTCCGTCAGTTGGTACATCAAGACCCCTGGAGCAACAACTGTTGCATCTTGATAGGCGTCACCATCTTTTTCATACTTCGCTGCTGCAGTAACTTGCCCACCAAAAGTCCAGCCTGAATTCACAAAATCATTCATTGCTGCATCAGTTTGAAAAACAAATATGTTCTGAAAGGATTTAATTCCAATTCCTAGACCGGCTTGAACCTCGGCCATATTCATATACACAGGCTTTTTATCTTTACCCAATACAACGCCGCTACCCGTACCACCGCCGGCTATCAATATCTTCATACCAAAATTGCTAAAAGTCGCATAGCCAGCAGATTTTTCGATCAAATCTTTTGCTTTAGGCTGTGCTGCATAAAGTTGCTTCAGTATGACTTGGTTTTTAACCAAAATATCTTGGCGTTGCTGGGCAACCGTCTTGTCTGCGGCAAAGGGGTTTGAAAATTGGGCAAAAACAGGGGTGTTTAGGCCAAAAGCTAAGAAAAAAAGGGTGCTGATAGCTTGATAAAAGGAAGGCATATTTGTAAGTTGTTGATTTATATATATTATTTTCAGTTAAACAAGGTATTCACTACTAGAGAATACCAATACTTGAAAGCCAATTCCCTCTTTTGGGGTGCTGTCTGATACAATTCGATGGCTTTGATTTTTAAAGCTTTTTTGTTTTATTTTGTTAAACACGCACGACACTTAATGGGTGAAAGCTCAGGTGTTCGCAAGTTAGGAGTATTAAAAATGGCAGTTGCTGATATTAAAACGGCGGAAATCGTCAAAGAAAACGCGCGCAGCGCAAACGATACGGGTAGTCCTGAAGTTCAAGTTTCATTGCTCACAGCCCGCATCAATGAATTAACCCCCCATTTCAAGGCTAACGCTAAGGATCATCACAGCCGTCGTGGTTTGTTGAAGATGGTTTCACGTCGCCGTCGCCTCTTGGATTACCTCAAAGGCAAAGATTTGGATCGCTATCGCGCATTGATTGAGAAATTAGGTCTCCGTAAGTAATTCTTATCGGTATGCAATGCCATCTTTCTTAAGGTTGTTTCCTAGCAGGATCAGTCTTAAGCAGATGGCATGTTTTTTTGGGCGCTTTAGATCATTTGTGTAGGGGATTGTGTCATTCCAATGAGTTTCTGGGTTGTATGCAGAGCCTCCCTGGAATGGCATCCCTTGTGATCCGAAATCGCTCCAGTGTTGTCGTGACACTGCTTTATCCCACGACAAGCGCAATGCTCATGTGAGTCTTGCGTGAACAATTTGGAGAAGATCAGAATGACAATGTTTAAAAAAGCAGTAAAAAGTTTTCAATGGGGCAATCATCAAGTAACAATGGAAACTGGCGAGATTGCTCGTCAAGCTGGTGGTGCCGTTATCGTTAACGTAGATGACACAGTAGTAATGGGTACGGTTGTTGCTTCTAAGTCTGCAAAGCCAGGCCAATCATTTTTCCCATTGACTGTTGATTACTTAGAAAAAACTTACGCAGCAGGCAAGATCCCTGGTGGCTTCTTCCGCCGCGAAGGTCGTCCATCTGAAGGCGAGACATTGATCTCCCGTTTGATTGACCGCCCATTGCGTCCTTTATTCCCAGAAGGTTTCTTGAACGAAGTTCAGGTTGTGGTGCACGTGTTGTCAATCAACCCAGATGTACCTGCTGACATTCCTGCTTTGATCGCTGCATCTGCAGCCTTAGCTGTTTCAGGTATCCCATTTGCCGGCCCAGTTGGAGCAGCACGCGTTGGTTATGCAAATGGCCAATACCTCTTGAATCCAACACGTACAGAACAAGCTACTAGCGAACTCGATTTGATCGTTGCTGGTACACAAGCAGCTGTATTGATGGTTGAGTCTGAAGCAAATCAATTATCTGAAGAAGTCATGTTGGGCGCAGTTGTATATGGTCATGACCAAATGCAAACAGCGATCAACGCTATTAATGATTTAGTTCGTGAAGCTGGCAAACCTGAGTGGGATTGGACTGCTGCTCCTAAGGACGAACCATTCATCGCTAAGGTAACTGCATTGGCTGAAGCACCATTGCGTGAGGCTTATCAGATTCGTCAAAAGGGCGCACGTTCCGACAAGCTCAAAGAAATTTCTAAAGAAGTATTGGCTAAGTTATCCGAAGAGGGTGATGTTGATGCTGTTGCTGTGAGCGACATCATGTTTGAAATCGAAGCGAAGATTGTTCGTAGCCAGATTTTGAATGGTGAGCCACGTATTGATGGTCGTGATACTCGTACTGTTCGCCCAATCGAAATTCGTAACGGCGTATTGCCACGCACACACGGTTCAGCATTGTTTACTCGTGGTGAAACTCAAGCGTTGGTTGTTGCAACATTAGGTACTGCACGTGATGAGCAAATTATTGATGCGCTCGAAGGTGAATACCGCGATCGTTTCATGTTTCACTACAACATGCCTCCGTTTGCCACTGGTGAAACAGGTCGTGTAGGTAGCCCTAAGCGTCGTGAAATTGGTCACGGTCGTTTAGCTAAACGTGCATTGATTCCAGTATTGCCAAGCGCAGAAGATTTTGCATACAGCATTCGTGTGGTTTCAGAGATTACTGAGTCCAATGGTTCTTCTTCAATGGCTTCTGTTTGTGGTGGCTGTTTAGCAATGATGGATGCTGGTGTTCCAGTTAAAGCACACGTTGCTGGTGTGGCAATGGGCTTGATCCTTGATGGCAATCGTTTTGCTGTGTTGACAGACATCTTGGGTGACGAAGATCACTTAGGCGATATGGACTTTAAAGTGGCTGGTACAGCGAATGGTATTACTGCATTGCAGATGGACATCAAAGTACAAGGCATCACTAAAGAAATTATGCAAGTAGCTTTGGCGCAAGCTAAAGAAGGCCGCTTGCACATCTTGAGCAAAATGCAAGAAGCGATGGGTTCAGTTCGCACAGAATTGTCGGCACACGCTCCACGCATGGTTTCTTTCAAGATTCATCCAGACAAGATTCGTGAAGTGATCGGTAAGGGCGGCGCAACAATTCAAGCGTTGACTAAAGAAACTGGTTGCAGCATCGACATTAAAGATGACGGCACTGTAACTATTGCTTCTACATCTGCTGAAGGCATGGCAGAAGCAAAAGCACGTATCGAAGGCATTACTGCTGAAGCCGAAGTTGGCAAGATCTACGAAGGTCCAGTTGTGAAGTTGCTCGAATTCGGTGCTTTGGTAAACATTCTTCCAGGTAAAGATGGTCTCTTGCACATCTCAGAGATTTCTAATGAGCGTGTAAAAGAAGTTAAAGACTATTTGGCAGAAGGCCAAGTAGTTCGCGTGAAATTGTTAGCTGCTGATGAACGTGGTCGTTTACGTTTGTCACTAAAAGCTGCGATGGCTGATGAGGGCGGCACGATTGCTCCTTTAGCTGGCGCTACTGAAGTGGCTGCTGAGGCTGCTCCAGCGGCTGGCGAATCCGCTTAATTACTTTTTAGCTAGCAGGAGTATTCATGCGCGTAGTTGAAATCAAAGAGTTTGGCGCTCCAGAGATGCTGGTTCCGGCCAGTCGTCCAGATCTAGTGGCTCCAGCTGCCGGTACTGGCGAAATTTTGATCAAAGTTTTGGCCGCTGGCATTAACCGCCCTGACGTTTTACAACGCAAAGGGCATTACCCAGTTCCAGCGGGCGCATCCGATATTCCTGGTCTTGAAGTGGCTGGTGAGATTGTTGGCGGTGATTTATCTCATTCTGACAATGTGTTTGGATTGAAGCTTGGCGATAAGGTGTGTGCATTAGTTCAAGGTGGTGGTTATGCGGAACTATGTACCGCACCTGTTGCTCAGTGTCTGCCATACCCTAAAGGATTTAGCGACCAAGAAGCTGCTGCTTTACCAGAAACGTTCTACACCGTTTGGAGTAATGTTTTCATGCGTGGCGAGTTAGCTGAAGGCGAGACTTTATTGGTTCAGGGTGGTTCCAGTGGTATTGGGGTTACTGCAATCTTGATTGCCAAAGCTTTGGGTCATAAGGTATTTGTTACAGCTGGTACAGATGAAAAGTGTGCTGCTTGCGTGGCTTTAGGTGCCGATCTTGCCATCAATTACAAGACACAAGATTTTGTTGAGGAAGTCAAAAAAGCTACAGATGGCAAAGGTGTCAACGTCATTCTGGATATGGTTACCGGCGCTTATGTGCAAAAGGAAATCGATTGCCTGGCTGACGACGGCCGCATCGTGATCATTGCCATCCAGGGTGGCTCTAAAGCGGAAGTGAGTACCAATCAGATTTTGCGTCGACGCTTGACTATTACTGGTTCAACATTGCGTCCACGTCCAGTTTCTTTCAAGAAGCAAATTACTAAACAGTTATTTGAAAATGTTTGGCCTTTGCTTAATGCTGGCAAGCTCAAACCAGTTATCTATAAAACATTTACGCTAGATCAGGCCGCTGATGCTCATGCATTAATGGAGTCATCTGAACACGTTGGCAAAATCGTTTTAACTGTTTAGATAATTCAACACCCCTATGCGACCACTCATCGTTATTGGTAATTGGAAAATGAATGGCAGTCTTGCAAGCAATCGAGACTGGATCAAGACCGTTGCTCGTGGCATGGAGAGTGGAATGCCATCAGGTCGTAGATATGCTGTATGTCCACCATTTCCATATTTGCCGCAGTGTGCCGAGCTAATCAAAGCGCATTCAATGGCCTTTTTAAGCTTAGGCGCGCAAGATGTCTCAGCTTTTGGCTCTGGAGCTTATACCGGTGAGGTAGCGGCTTCAATGCTCAATGAATTAGGTTGTACTTACGTCATTGTTGGTCACTCTGAGCGTCGTCAAATGCATCATGAGGTTGATGAGCTTGTAGCTGCTAAAGCTCTTCAGGTTTTAGATAACGGCATGACCCCGGTCATTTGTGTTGGTGAGACGGCTGACGAAAGAAATTCTGGTAGAGCAGAAGAGATTGTTTGCTCACAGATTGCTAAACAGGTCAGCGTGCTGCAGGATCGCTTAGCAGACTGTCTGATTGCCTATGAGCCTGTTTGGGCGATTGGCACTGGTAAGGTTGCCAGCGCTCAGGTGGCTCAGGACATGCATCATGCTATTCGTCAGCAATTAGCCGAATTTAACGAAGATGTAGCGTCTCATGTTGGAATTTTGTATGGCGGCAGTGTCAAACCTGACAATGCCGTTGAATTGTTTGCCATGCCGGATATTGATGGTGGATTGATTGGGGGTGCTTCACTGAATCCTCAAGACTTTCTAGCTATCTGCCAGGCATAGATTTTTTATTTGGAGATAAGCTGTGGAATGGTTTAAGACTTTATTGATCGTATTGCAGGTAATTTCAGCCTTGGCTGTGATTCTCTTGGTTCTGTTGCAGCAGGGCAAAGGCGCCGATATGGGTGCAGCCTTTGGTTCTGGCTCTTCTGGCAGCCTCTTTGGCGCTAGTGGCTCAGCCAACTTCCTTTCTCATGCGACAGCTATTTTTGCTGCCGTTTTCTTTATCAGCACTCTGGGTATTACCTGGATTGGTAACAAGAAAGAAGTGAGTCCTGGTGTGCTTTCTGGTACGGTAGCCCCAGCAGCGGCGCCAGCAGCTCCTGCTGCTCCAGTTCAAGACCCAAGTAAGCCAGCAGTTCCTAAGTAAAAAAGTAGGTTTTTACGTATTTAAATGCCCTAAAAATGGGGTAGTAGAGTGGTGCAATGCAGTAGAATTGATGGGTTTTGCAAGATGCCGACGTGGTGAAATTGGTAGACACGCTATCTTGAGGGGGTAGTGGCTTAGGCTGTGCGAGTTCGAGTCTCGCCGTCGGCACCAAAAACGAGTATTGATAAGGGTTTTTGCTCTGAATCAATACTTTATGTAGTGGAATAATTAATAATTTGCTGCTTTTAGGATTTACTAGACAAACGAATCAGGGCTATTTTGAATCTCGCTAATTACTTTCCTGTTCTGCTTTTTATCCTCGTAGGTATTGGGGTGGGATTAGTCCCCATGTTCCTCGGAAAAATATTAGCTCCTTCGAAGCCTGACGCTGAAAAACTCTCTCCGTATGAGTGCGGTTTTGAAGCTTTCGAAGATGCGCGTATGAAGTTCGACGTACGCTACTACTTAATCGCCATTCTCTTCATCCTGTTTGACTTAGAAACTGCATTCCTATTCCCATGGGGTGTAGCACTACGTGATATTGGATGGCTTGGCTACGCCTCTATGGTGATTTTCTTGTTGGAATTCATTGTGGGATTTGTATATATCTGGAAAAAGGGCGCTCTCGACTGGGAGTGATAGATATGGCATTAGAAGGCGTTCTCAAAGAAGGTTTTGTAACCACTACAGCTGACCAGTTGATTAACTGGACTCGTAATGGCTCTTTATGGCCAATGACCTTTGGTCTGGCCTGCTGTGCGGTAGAGATGATGCATGCTGGCGCATCCCGTTATGACTTAGACCGCTTTGGCGTGGTATTCCGTCCATCTCCGCGTCAATCAGACTTGATGATTGTGGCTGGTACTTTATGTAACAAGATGGCTCCAGCTTTGCGTAAGGTTTATGACCAAATGCCTGAACCACGTTGGGTAATCTCAATGGGTTCTTGTGCAAATGGCGGTGGCTACTACCATAACTCGTATTCAGTTGTTCGCGGTTGTGACCGCATCGTGCCAGTGGATATTTATGTTCCTGGTTGCCCTCCAACTGCAGAAGCGTTGATCTACGGAATTATTCAGCTGCAATCCAAGATCGCGCGTACCAGCACGATTGCGCGGAAGGCTTAAATCATGTCAGATCGCTTAAATCAATTAGCCGCCAATTTAGAAAAAGTTTTAGGTAAGCGCGTTCAATCAATTGAGATTGCATTAGGTGAAGTTACTGTTGTTGTTAATGCAGACACCTATTTTGAATCCGCCATGTTGTTGCGTGATGATCCATCTCTTGCCTTTGAGCAATTGATTGATTTATGTGGCGTGGATTATCAAGACTTCCGTGAAGGTGCGTGGGGCGGTCAACGCTTTGGTGTTGTGAGCCATTTACTTTCTATTGAACATAACTGGCGCTTGCGTGTGCGTGTGTTTGCGCCAGATGATAGCTATCCATTGGTTGCCTCAATTACGCCGGTATGGAATTCTGCTAACTGGTTTGAACGTGAAGCGTTTGACCTATACGGTATTTTATTTGATGGTCATGACGACTTACGTCGCATCTTGACTGACTATGGCTTTATTGGTCACCCATTTAGAAAAGATTTCCCAATTAGTGGCAACGTTGAAATGCGTTACGACCCAGAGTTAAAGCGCGTTGTCTATCAGCCCGTCACTATTGAGGCTCGCGAAATTACTCCACGGATTGTTCGTGAAGAGCAGTACGGAGGTCCGGTTTAAGTCATGGCACAAATTAAGAACTACACCCTCAATTTTGGCCCTCAGCATCCTGCTGCGCACGGCGTATTGCGTTTAGTGCTTGAGCTCGACGGTGAGGTGATCCAACGCGCCGATCCGCATATTGGTTTGTTGCACCGCGCCACTGAAAAATTAGCTGAAACTCGTACATGGATTCAAAATGTTCCATACATGGATCGTTTGGATTATGTTTCGATGATGTCCAATGAGCATGCCTATGTCATGGCCATTGAAAAGTTATTACAAGTGGATGTTCCTTTGCGTGCTCAGTACATTCGTGTGATGTATGACGAGCTAACTCGCCTATTGAACCACTTACTTTGGATCGGTTGTCACGGCCTTGACGTTGGTGCGATGGCGGTGTTCCTTTATGCCTTCCGCGATCGTGAAGATATCTTTGATATGTACGAAGCTGTATCTGGCGCACGTATGCATGCTGCTTACTATCGTCCAGGTGGCGTATATCGTGATTTGCCTGATCAAATGGCTCAATACGATAAATCCAAGATTCGCAGTGCTTCTGCAGTAAAGCGTTTGAATGAGAACCGCAGCGGTACCTTGTTGGATTTCATTGAACAATTTACGAATGGCTTTGATGCCAACGTCGATGAGTATTGCAATCTCTTAACCGATAACCGTATTTGGAAGCAGCGCTTAGTCAATATCGGTATTGTGAGTCCTGAGCGTGCATTGCAACTGGGCTTCACTGGTCCAATGTTGCGTGGTTCTGGCATCGAATGGGATTTACGTAAGAAGCAGCCATACGAAGTGTATGACCGTCTCGACTTTGATATTCCGGTTGGTGTGAATGGCGACTCTTATGATCGTTATTTAGTTCGCATGGAAGAAATGCGCCAATCGAATCGCATCATCAAACAATGCGTGGCTTGGTTGAAAGCAAATCCAGGCCCTGTAATGAGCGATAACCATAAGGTTTCTCCACCGAAGCGCGTGGATATGAAAACCAATATGGAAGAATTGATTCACCATTTCAAACTCTTTACTGAAGGCATCCACGTTCCTGATGGTGAGGCTTACTCTGCTGTTGAGCATCCAAAAGGTGAGTTTGGTATTTACTTGATTTCAGATGGCGCCAATAAACCATACCGCATGAAGATTCGTGCACCAGGTTTCGTGCATTTATCTGCAATGGATGAGATGTCACGTGGCCATATGTTGGCTGATGCGGTAACCATCATCGGTACCCAAGATATCGTGTTCGGGGAGATTGACCGCTAATTAGCGTGCCAAGGATTATTTAATGACTACAACTCTTCAACTATCCGATAAAACAATGGCTGATATTCATCGCAATATCGCTAAGTACCCACCAGAGCACAAGCAATCAGCGGTAATGGCTTGTTTGATTGCCGCTCAAACAGAGGTGGGCTGGGTTTCTCCTGAGGTGATTGAAACTATTGCTCAGATCTTAGAAATGCCAAGTATTGCTGTTGATGAAGTGGCTACTTTCTACAACATGTACAACACCAAGAAAATTGGTAAGTACAAATTGGTAATTTGCACAAACTTGCCATGCCAGTTAACGCATGGTGAAACTGCTGCTACATACCTCAAAGAAACGCTTGGCATTGGCTACAACGAGACAACTCCATGCGGTACTTTCACACTAAAAGAGGGTGAGTGCATGGGTGCATGCGGTGATTCACCAGTAATGCTCGTGAATGACAAGCGTATGTGCAGCTTCATGAGCAAAGAAAAGATTGATGCATTGTTAAATGAATTACGTGCAGAAGGGAAAGCAGCATGACCAGCTTGCACGATCGTCATATCAAGCCTTTGATCCTCGCTGGATTAAATGGTGACAACTGGCGTCTAAAAGATTACGAAAGCCGTGGCGGTTATCAGCAATTACGTCGTTTAATCAACGATAAAGTTGCGCCTGATGCCATCATTGCTGAATTAAAAGCTTCATCACTGCGTGGACGTGGTGGTGCGGGCTTCCCAACGGGTTTGAAGTGGAGCTTTATGCCACGTCAATTTCCAGGACAAAAATATTTAGTTTGTAATAGCGACGAAGGCGAGCCTGGTACTTTTAAAGACCGCGACATTATGCGCTACAACCCGCATGCTTTGATTGAAGGCATGATTATTGGTGCGTACACCATGGGTATTACAACTGGCTACAACTATATCCATGGCGAAATCTGGGAAGTGTATTCACGCTTTGAAGAGGCTTTGGAAGAAGCGCGCGCTGCAGGTTATTTAGGCGACAAAATTTTAGGTAGTGATTTTTCATTCCAATTGCATGCATCTCCAGGTTGGGGTGCTTACATTTGCGGCGAAGAAACTGCATTGTTGGAGTCCTTGGAGGGTAAGAAGGGTCAGCCACGCTTTAAGCCTCCTTTTCCAGCAAGCTTTGGTTTGTATGGAAAGCCAACAACAATTAACAACACCGAAACATTCGCTGCTGTGCCATTCATTTTGGCAATTGGTGGTCAGTCTTACTTAGATCTTGGTAAGCCGAATAACGGTGGAACAAAAATCTTCTCTATCTCTGGGGATGTAGTTCATCCTGGTAACTATGAGATTCCTTTGGGCACCCCATTTGCAGAGCTATTGAAGCTTGCTGGTGGTATGCGTGATGGCAAGACATTAAAAGCGGTTATCCCTGGCGGCTCATCTTCGCCTGTTGTGCCTGGCGCGCAAATGATGGAACTCACAATGGATTACGACAGTATTGCTAAAGCTGGTTCGATGCTGGGTTCTGGTGCCGTCATTGTGATGAATGAAACGCGTTGCATGGTTCGCGCATTAGAGCGCTTGTCTTACTTCTATCACGAGGAATCATGTGGCCAGTGCACTCCTTGCCGTGAAGGTACCGGTTGGTTATGGCGCATTGTTCACCGTATTGAGCACGGACAAGGGCGTCCAGAGGATTTGGATTTGCTTAATGACGTAGCAGCCAATATTCAGGGCCGTACGATTTGCGCTTTAGGTGATGCAGCGGCGATGCCAGTGCGTGGCATGTTGAAGCATTACATGGATGAATTTGCGTATCACGTAGAACATAAGCGCTGCTTAGATTCTGCGAAACCTTTATAAAGATTTAGAGCACGGGATATCTAAAAGTGAGCATGGTAGAAATCGAATTAGATGGTAAGGCAGTAGAAGTTCCGCAAGGTTCGATGGTGATGCACGCCGCGAACAAGCTCGGCACCTACGTTCCTCACTTCTGCTATCACAAGAAATTATCAATCGCTGCTAACTGCCGTATGTGCTTGGTTGAAGTTGAAAAAGCACCAAAACCTTTACCTGCATGTGCAACACCAGTTACCCAAGGTATGAAGGTATTTACGCATTCAGCTAAGGCGGTAGAAGCGCAGCGTTCTGTAATGGAATTCTTGCTCATTAATCACCCATTGGATTGCCCAATTTGCGACCAAGGTGGTGAGTGCCAGTTACAAGATTTGGCGGTAGGTTACGGTAAATCCAATTCTCGTTACGACGAAGAAAAGCGCGTTGTATTCCATAAGAATGTTGGACCATTAATCTCCATGCAGGAGATGACCCGTTGCATTCACTGCACACGTTGCGTTCGCTTCGGCCAAGAAGTTGCTGGAGTAATGGAATTAGGTATGGTCAACCGTGGTGAGCATTCAGAAATTACTACTTTCGTAGGTCAGACTGTAGATTCAGAGCTTTCTGGAAACATGATTGACTTATGCCCAGTAGGAGCGTTAACCAGCAAGCCATTCCGTTACGCTGCACGTACCTGGGAATTGGGTCGTAAGCGTTCAGTAAGCCCGCATGACAGCTTAGGTGCGAACACTTCAGTTCAAACTAATGCAAATAAAGTGATGCGCGTTGTTGCGTTAGAAAATGAAGCAATTAATGAATGTTGGATTAGTGATCGCGATCGCTTCTCTTACGAAGGATTAAATAGCTCTGATCGTGTCACAACACCAATGGTGAAGCAGGGCGGTCAATGGTTAGAAACAGATTGGCAATCAGCACTTGATTATGTTGCACATTCTTTGAAGACTATTTCAGCGGAAAGTGGTCCTGAGGCAATCGGTGCTTTAGCTCACCCAATTTCCAGTACAGAAGAATTGCATCTCTTACAAAAGATGGTTCGCGGTTTAGGTTCAAAACAAGTAGAAACCCGTCTGCGTCAATCTGATGTGGCTGCTTCTGCAAGCGCGCCATGGCTCGGCATGCCGATTGCCAAAATCAATGAATTAGATCGCCTTTTAGTCGTTGGTAGCTTCTTGCGTAAAGATCAGCCAGTGTTGGCCGCTCGTATCCGTACTGCAAGCAAACGTGGATTACAAGTAACTCGTATTGACGCTGGTGGTGACGACTGGTTAATTCCAAGTAATGGTATCGCTGCTGCTCCAAGCACATGGCTCAATGCATTAAGTGAAGTTGCTCAAGCAGTAGCCAAAGCAAAATCAGTCAGCGCACCAGCTGGCACAGCTAACTTAGCAGTCTCACCAGCAGCCCAAAAAATTGCAGACAGCCTAATTTCCGGTGAATCAGTGGCTGTATTGCTAGGTTCTGCTGCTATTGCTCACCAACATGCATCTGATTTACATGTGCTGGCTCAATTTATTGCAGAGCAAACTGGTGCAACTTTAGGATTCTTGCCTGTTGGTGGCAATTCAGTTGGTGCTTCATTGGTTAACGCTAACGGTGCTGGTGTTGAATCATTGCTGTCTGGCGAGCGCCGTGCAGTGTTCTTGATGAATATCGAGCCTGATGCAGACCTTCCAAATCCAACTGCAGCACGTGCTGCTTTGGCTAAGGCAAACACAGTCATCGCATTGAGCGCTTATAAGAGTGCAGATTTACTTGAGGTGGCTGATGTCATTCTGCCAATCTCAACATTCTCAGAAACAGTTTCTACGTTTGTAAACCTAGAGGGTAGAGCCCAAACTGTTCAACCTTCAGTAAAACCATTAGGCGATTCACGTCCGGCATGGAAAGTCATTCGTGTGCTCGGCGGTCTTCTGGGTCTTGATGGTTTCTTATTTAATCTTCCTGAAGAAGTCTTGGGAGAGGCATTACCTGAAAACTATTGCACTCGTCTGAGTAATAAAACTTCAGCTACTTCTATTGCCAATGGAAATGCGGCTCCTTTGAATGGTCTTGAGCGTTTGGCTGATGTCAATATTTATGCCGGCGATCAAATTGTTCGTCGTTCATCAGCGCTGCAACTTACACGTGATGCAAAACGCGGCAATCAAGCTGGCTTAAATCAAAAGACATTCTCTGAATTGGGCTTGAAAGAGGGCGATGCTGTGCGCGTTACTCAAGGCAGTCAGACAGTAGATATGCCAGCAACATTAGAAGTAAACCTAGCGCCAGGCGCCGTCAGAATTTCTGCTGGCACTATGGCTAGTGCGAAATTGGGCTCTATGTTTGGCCCTGTAACTGTTAGTAAGGCATAAGGTCAGAGATGGATAATTTCTTGAACCTCGTTACCACCCAAGGTGAAGCCATTTTTGGTTCTTTGTGGCCATTGGTTTGGGCTTTGGTGCGCATCGTCATTATCGTATTGCCAATGTTTGGTTGTGTAGCTTACTTAACCCTCTGGGAACGAAAGCTCATCGGTTGGATGCATATTCGTCTTGGGCCAAACCGTGTTGGTCCATTAGGTTTGTTGCAGCCAATTGCAGATGCATTAAAGCTTTTGATGAAGGAGATTATTGCTCCTGCACAAGCAAGTAAAGTTCTTTATTTCATAGCGCCAATTATGGTAATCATGCCTGCGTTTGCAGCATGGGCAGTCATTCCATTTCAAGCCAAGATGGTTTTGGCTGATGTTAATGCTGGTTTGCTTTACATCATGGCTATTTCATCGATCGGTGTTTATGGCGTGATTTTGGCTGGCTGGTCATCTAATTCAAAGTATCCGTTCCTTGGTGCCATGCGCGCATCAGCCCAAATGATTTCATACGAAATTGCGATGGGCTTTGCATTGGTAACCGTGTTGCTTACTTCTGGCTCTCTAAACTTAAGCGCAATCGTTGCATCTCAAGAACAGGGTGTATTTGCAGATATGGGTCTGAATTTCCTTTCTTGGAATTGGCTCCCATTGCTACCGATGTTCTTGATTTACTTTATTTCCGGCGTTGCTGAAACTAACCGTCATCCATTTGACGTGGTTGAGGGTGAATCTGAAATTGTTGCTGGACACATGGTTGAGTATTCAGGCATGTCTTTTGCGATGTTCTTCTTAGCTGAATACGCCAACATGATTTTGATTGCTGCTGTTGCTTCAATCATGTACCTAGGCGGTTGGTTACCGATTGTTGATTTGCCAATCTTGCGCGATATTCCAGGTTTCTTCTGGTTATTTGGCAAGACATTCTTCCTCTTGTCTTGTGTGATCTGGTTGCGTGCCACATTGCCGCGCTATCGCTATGACCAAATCATGCGTTTGGGTTGGAAGATCTTTATTCCCATCTCCGTTTTCTGGGTGGTTGTTATCGGCGCATGGGTCGTATCCCCATGGAATATTTGGAAATAAGTTGACCAATCATGTTTAAGAAAATTTCCCAATTCCTCGATAGCTTGATGCTCAAAGACATCCTTACTGGTATGTCGATTACTGGTCGCTATCTTTTCAAGCCAAAAATCACTGTTCAGTATCCGGATGAGAAGACGCCATTGTCTAATCGTTTCCGCGGTTTACATGCACTCCGTCGTTATGAAAATGGTGAAGAGCGCTGTATTGGTTGCAAACTCTGTGAAGCAGTATGCCCAGCCTATGCAATCACTATTGAAACCGCTGAGCGTGAAGACGGCACTCGTCGTACCAGTCGTTATGACATTGACTTAACAAAGTGTATTTTCTGCGGCTTCTGCGAAGAGGCGTGCCCGGTTGACGCGATTGTTGAAACCAATATTTTTGAATATTTCGGTGATAAGCGTGGCGACCTGTACTTCACTAAAGACATGCTTTTAGCTGTTGGCGATAAGTATGAAAAAGATATCGCCGCAAACCGTGCAGCTGATGCACCTTACCGTTAATCGAATTGAGCTGAACTGAATATGACATTCGATCCATCTACTTTGTTTGCTGTTTTCTTCTATGGCTTTGCAGGCTTACTTGTTATCTCTGCATTGCGTGTGATCACAGCTCGAAATCCAGTCCATGCAGCTTTATTTTTAGTCTTGGCTTTCTTCTGTGCCTCTGGCCTTTGGATGTTGCTCAAAGCCGAGTTTTTAAGTCTCGCCTTGATCTTGGTTTATGTTGGCGCGGTGATGGTTTTATTCCTTTTCGTAGTCATGATGCTCGATTTGGATTTAGAGCATTTGCGTCGTGACTTCAAAAAGTTCCTGCCAGTTGCTTTCTTGATGGGTGCTGTGATTGTTCTTGAACTCTCTATAGTGATCATTCGCAGCTTCATCGGTACTAATGCACCAGTGCAGCCGATGCCAGAAGAAATGATGGCAAACAATACTCAAGCTTTAGGCATGCTGATCTTTGTTGATTATGTTTATGCGTTTGAAGTTGCTGGAGTGATCTTATTGGTTGCAATTATTGCAGCCGTCGCTTTGACCTTGCGTAATCGTAAGGACTCTAAGTCACAAAATATTCACGAACAAGTCAATGTGGTTGCGGCAGATCGTATGCGCATTGTGAAAATGGGTTCAGACATGGCCGCAAAGCAAGACACAAGAGGAGAGAAGAAATGAGCATTACTCTCGCTCACTACTTGGTACTTAGTGCAATTCTCTTTGCAACTAGCGTGATTGGTATTTTCTTAAATCGCAAGAATGTGATCGTATTGCTGATGGCAATCGAATTGATGCTTCTTGCAGTTAACATGAACTTTGTAGCCTTCTCTCATTATTTGGGTGATATGGCAGGTCAAGTATTCGTATTCTTTATTTTGACAGTGGCAGCTGCTGAAGCAGCTATCGGCTTGGCAATTTTGGTTGTGCTCTTCCGTAAGGTTGACACCATTAATGCCGAAGATCTTGACCACCTTAAAGGCTAGTCATGCAATTGACCTTAAATATTCCCGTACTCTGCGCAATTCCTTTGGCGCCATTGGTTGGCTCCATCATTGCCGGATTCTTTGGCACTAAATTAGGCGGCAATCGCATCGGACATGGCGCAAGTCAATTTGTAACCATCTTGGGCGTCACAATTGCATTTGTTTTGTCTTGTAATGTTTTAGTTCAAGTGATGGATGGTTTCTATTTCAATGGAACTGTTTACCGCTGGATGCAATTGGGTGAGCTCAATCTAGATATTGGCTTCTTAATTGATCCGCTTACTGCGACGATGATGTGCGTAGTAACCTTTGTGTCGCTGATGGTTCACATCTACACTATTGGTTATATGCATGGTGAAGAGGGTTACAACCGCTTCTTCTCCTATATTTCCTTATTTACCTTTGCCATGTTGATGTTGGTAATGAGTAACAACCTATTGCAGCTCTTCTTTGGTTGGGAAGCAGTAGGCGTAGTTTCTTATTTATTGATTGGCTTCTACTTTGAACGTCAATCTGCAGTATTTGCCAATATGAAGGCTTTCTTAGTCAACCGCGTTGGTGACTTCGGTTTCATCCTTGGTATCGGTATTTTGTTGGCCAGCACAGGCTCGATGCAATACGACGTCATCTTTGCTCAGAACTCCGCATTAGCTGCGCAAACATTGCCCGGTACCAGCTGGAATTTGATGACCGTTGCTTGTATTTGCTTGTTCATTGGAGCCATGGGTAAGTCGGCTCAATTTCCATTGCATGTTTGGTTGCCGGATTCAATGGAAGGCCCAACTCCAATTTCTGCATTGATTCACGCTGCAACCATGGTTACCGCTGGCATCTTTATGGTGTCACGCATGTCGCCTTTATTTGAGTTGTCTGATGCTGCATTGAGCTTCATCTTAGTGATCGGTTCTATCACAGCACTCTTTATGGGCTTCCTTGGCATTGTCCAAAATGACATTAAGCGCGTAGTTGCTTATTCCACTTTGTCTCAATTGGGTTACATGACTGTTGCTCTGGGCGTTTCTGCTTACCCAGTAGCCATCTTCCACTTGATGACTCATGCTTTCTTTAAGGCTTTATTGTTCCTTGCTGCTGGTAGCGTGATTCTTGGCATGCACCATGAACAAGACATGCGTAAGATGGGCGGTCTCTGGAAATACATGCCGATTACTTGCCTCATGATGTTGCTTGGCAACTTAGCGCTGGTAGGTACGCCATTCTTCTCGGGCTTCTATTCAAAAGACTCCATTATTGAAGCGGTAGCTGCAAGCCATATTCCTGGTTCTGGATTTGCATACTTTGCGGTTATGGCAAGCGTATTTGTCACTGCTTTATATTCATTCCGTTTGTATTTCTATGTATTCCATGGAAAAGCACGCTGGGGTCACGATGATGCACATGCGCATGACCATCATCATGATCATGCAGAGCAGGGTGACGATCATGCGCACCACGGATTAGCTCCAGGTCAAAAACCACATGAGTCACCGTTTGTTGTGACCTTGCCATTGATTCTCTTGGCTATTCCATCTGTGATCATTGGTTTCTACACTATCTCACCGTTGTTGTTCGGAACATTCTTTGGTGATTCAATCTTTATCGATTTGGCGCGCCATCCAGTGATGAAAGAATTGGAAGATGAATTCCACGGTCCAGTTGCTATGGCGATTCATGCATTTACTTCACCTGTATTGCTATTAGTAGTGTTAGGTGTATTAACTGCAGCTATCGGCTACTTGTGGGCACCAAAGTTGCCGGGCAAGGTTGCAGAAGCTTTTGCTCCGATCAAGAAATTGTTTGACAACAAATACTATCTCGATGAAATTAACCAAGCTGTATTTGCTAAGGGCCTCATTTGGATCGGTGGCTTCCTATGGCAT
The DNA here is from genome assembly GCF_001595965.1 of Polynucleobacter yangtzensis. Lineage (GTDB taxonomy): Bacteria > Pseudomonadota > Gammaproteobacteria > Burkholderiales > Burkholderiaceae > Polynucleobacter > Polynucleobacter yangtzensis. The sequence goes on along the minus strand of NZ_LOJI01000035.1, from coordinate 178,579 downwards.
CGCGGTGACCAAAAGGTTATCGATGGTTTCTTTGTTAATGGCAGTGCGCATGCAGTAGGGCGCTTTGCTGGAGTTATCCGCCATTTGCAATCCGGTTATCTATATCACTATGCTTTCGCAATGATTGCGGGCCTGGCGGTATTGTTAGCTTGGGTTTTGTACGCTTATCTGCCTTTTGTTCGCTAGGCCTTTGTTACTTAAGTAGCCACTATGATTCTTTCTTACGCCATCTGGACCCCGATTGTCTTTGGACTCATTATTTTGTTTTATGGGTCTGAGAAGCCAACTGCCGGCGTACGCTGGTTAGCTCTTGTCGGTGCCGTACTCGGCTTTATTGCAACCCTGCCTTTGATCTTGCAATTTGATATTGCAAATCCTGGCATGCAGTTTGTTGAAAAGATTAGCTGGATTCCGCGCTACGACATTAACTATTACCTAGGTATCGACGGCATCTCTGTTTGGTTTATTGTTCTTACTGCTTTCATCAACATTATTGTAGTGATTGCAGCATGGGAAGTTATTGAAACCAAAGTATCTCAATACATGGCTTCTTTCATGATCCTCTCTGGATTAATGATTGGCGTATTTTGTGCGCTTGATGCCTTATTGTTTTATGTCTTCTTTGAAGCAACGTTGATACCGATGTACATCATTATTGGTGTGTGGGGTGGACATAATCGTATCTACGCTGCATTCAAGTTCTTCTTGTACACCTTGCTTGGCTCTTTGCTTACCTTGATTGCCATGCTGTATCTGTACAACGTAACCAATACCTTTGATATCTTGGCTTGGCAAAACGCACGCTTAGATATCGTAGAGCAGATCCTATTATTTGCTGCGTTCTTTATGGCGTTTGCTGTGAAAGTGCCAATGTGGCCATTGCACACTTGGTTGCCGGACGTACACGTAGAAGCTCCAACTGGTGGCTCCGTAGTCTTGGCTGCAATTATGTTGAAACTCGGTGCTTACGGCTTCCTGCGTTTCTCATTACCAATCGCACCAGATGCTAGTCAGTATTTGGGACCATTTGTAATCTTCCTATCTTTGGTGGCTGTGATCTACGTAGGTGCAGTTGCTTTAGTCCAGAAGGATATGAAAAAGCTGGTTGCTTATTCCTCTGTAGCACATATGGGTTTTGTAACTTTAGGCTTCTTCCTCTTTAGTCCTTTAGGTATTGAGGGCGGCATTGTGCAAATGATTTCACACGGCTTTGTTGCTGGCGCAATGTTCCTTTCTATTGGCGTGCTTTATGACCGTATGCACACCCGTCAGATCGCGGATTACGGTGGCGTTGTACACCGTATGCCTGCATTTACTGCATTTGCGGTATTGATGGCGATGGCTAACTGCGGCTTACCTGCAACCTCTGGTTTCGTAGGCGAGTTCATGGTTATTTTGGCTGCTGTTGATTATGATTTCGTCATTGGTATCTTGGCTGCAACAGCCTTGATCCTGGGTGCTGCGTATTCTTTATGGATGGTCAAGCGCGTATTTTTCGGCACGATCAATAACGCTCATGTAGAGGAGTTGAAGGACTTAAACTGCCGTGAATATTTCTTGATGGCAGTTCTATCGATCTGCGTGATTGGTATGGGTGTTTATCCAAAGCCTTTCACTGACATCATCCATCCAGCTGTGATTAATCTGCTACAGCATGTTGCTGTTAGCAAACTCTGAGTAAGCACAAATGCAAGCATTCGACCTATACGCCATCCTGCCGGAACTTGTTTTACTGATTGCAACCTGTTTACTGCTGGTTGCGAGTGTTTACGTTCCTGAAAGAGTGATATCAACTCCTGGTGTGGAGCAGGACGTTTTCCATACTCCGCGTGGCGTTGGATTTGTTTATTTCTTCACAATCATTTTGTTGGTTTACTTGGTGTTCGCTTTTGTGGGCCGTATGGGTGATCCAGCTTTAGTCGCAATGAATGGGCTATTCCAGTCTGATCCTTTCTCGAACTTGCTTAAAGCATGTTCTTGCATTGCTGTATTGGTAAGTTTGATTTACTCCAAGCAGTACTTGATGGACCGCGCTTTATTCCGTCCGGACTTCATCGTATTGGCTTTACTCGCTTTGCTTGGTCAATTCGTATTGATCTCTGGCGCAAATCTATTGACTCTGTATCTCGGCCTGGAGTTAATGGCTTTGCCAACCTACGCTTTAGTAGCAATGCGTCATAGCAGTGAGAAGAGTGTTGAGGCTGGTATTAAGTATTTCATCTTAGGTGCATTGGCGTCAGGCTTCTTGCTTTATGGCATGTCCATGCTCTATGGTGTTACTGGCTCTTTGGATCTCATTGAAATTTTCAAGGTAGTGGCTGATCCTAGAGTTAACCACTTGGTTATGGCTTTCGGTTTGGTATTTATCGTAGCCGGCTTGGCATTTAAATTAGGTGTAGTGCCTTTTCATATGTGGGTGCCTGATGTTTATCAAGGTGCACCAACGGCCGTTACATTGATGATTGCCGCAGCTCCAAAGTTGGCCGCTTTTGCATTGCTATTCCGTTTGTTAGTAAACACCTTATTGCCATTGCTAGGCGACTGGCAACCAATGTTGGTATTGCTGGCAGTCTTATCTCTAGTTGTAGGTAACGTTACTGCGATCGCTCAAACTAACGTTAAGCGTATGCTGGCTTATTCAGCTATTGCGCAAATGGGCTTTGTTCTTTTAGGTATGTTGTCTGTATTTGATGACCATGCATTTAGCGCAGCAATGTTCTACGCCATTACTTATGTCTTGACTACTCTTGGCACCTTCGGTTTGTTGATGGTTCTGTCACGCAAGGGCTACGACTGCGAAACCTTAGATGGCTTAAAAGGTCTTAATAAGAAGCACCCATGGTTTGCCTTTATTGGTCTTGTGATGATGTTCTCCTTGGCTGGTATTCCGCCAACAGTAGGCTTTGCCGCTAAGTTGGGTATTCTTGAGGCCTTGGTTGATGCGGAGCATACATTCTTGGCTGTAATCGCTGTGATTGCATCTTTGATCGGCGCTTTCTACTACCTCAGAGTTGTCAAGGTAATGTACTTTGATGAGCCTGAGCATGAGATCACTGTGAGTGGCTCTGGTTTTGCTAAAGGCATCTTGGGTTTAAATAGCATTTTGGTATTGGCAATCGGTGTTGTTCCTGCTGGATTAATGGGGCTATGCTTAGATGCTATGCGTCGCACTTTATTGGGCTCCTAATACAAGATCCAATGTAAATAAAGGCTCCTTAGGGAGCCTTTATTGTTTATGACAATGAAGTGTCACGGCTATTTTGTATGATGATGTCATCGATTTTCAAGAGGAATATGTAAATGACTGAAAAATCATTTCAAGATCTACCATCAGGAGATTCTCATTTGCGCGAAGAGCGCATTTCTGGGGAGGATATTTATGGTGGCATTTTCCTGAAAATGAAGCGTGACAAGATTGCCTTGCCGAATGGCGAAGCGGCTGTTCGTGAGTATTTAACTCATCCGGGAGCTGTAGCTATTGTTGCAATTCTTGATGATGGCAGGGTACTGCTTGAGCGCCAATATCGCTACCCAATCGCAAAAGCTTGTATAGAGATTCCAGCGGGCAAGCTGGAGATTGGTGAAGATCATCTTCTGTGCGCCAAAAGAGAGCTCGAGGAAGAGACGGGCTATACAGCTAAGAAGTGGAGCTACATCCGCCGTATTCATCCGGTGATTTCTTATTCCACGGAGCTTATTGATATTTACTTGGCTGAAGACTTGGTCCCTGGCAAGAGTCATGTTGACGATGAGGAGTTCTTAGACGTCTTTGCGGCTCCCTTAGAGCAGTTAATCGGGTGGGTTGAGGATGGTGAGATTACGGACGTTAAAACAACGATTTCAGCCTATTGGCTTGAGCGTTATCGCAGGGGTTTGGTCAAGCCAACCCCAATCGAATAGGGCGTTCCCAAACCCGATTAAAATGGGGGGTATTGAATTTATCGTTTTTGCCCCTATATACGTTTTATGAAAGTCTATAACTTAGCTTGCCCGTTAGATCACCGTTTTGAAGGGTGGTTCGCTTCGGAAGAGGATTGTCTTGCCCAGCAAGACAAGGGGATGCTTGCTTGTCCGGTTTGTGACAGCACTGAAATTACTCGGATGCCTTCAGCACCGCATATTGGTAAATCATCTTCTACAGAACTGGCTATTCCTAAAGCTGAATCTGAGAATCTGAGTGGAGGAGTGGTTGCGCTTACTGGTAGTGATCATTCCCAGCTAGAGGCACAAGTCCAAGCAGCCTTCTTGAAGGGCATGAGAGAGCTGATGGGGCGCTCAGAAGATGTCGGCGACTCTTTTGCTGATGAAGCCAGAAAGATTCACTACAAAGAATCTCCCGAGAGAAGTATTCGAGGTCAGACAACTTTGGATGAGGCTGAGGCCTTAAGAGAAGAGGGTATCGATGTGCTATCAATGCCAATGATCCCAGCATTAAAAAATACCCTTCAGTAACGGCCTTATAAAAACCGAGCAAATAAAAAAGCGATCCTAAGATCGCTTTTTTGCAATTTACATCCAAGAGTTACTTAGACGTAGGCATCACAAACTCTGCGCCCTTAGCAATGCTTTCAGGCCAGCGTTGCATTACGCTCTTTTGCTTGGTGTAGAAACGAACGCCTTCTTTGCCATATGCATGCATATCTCCAAAGATGGATTTTTTCCAGCCACCAAAACCATGCCACGCCATTGGTACTGGAATAGGTACGTTAATACCAACCATGCCTACCTGAACGCGACGCGCAAACTCACGAGCAATATTGCCATCACTAGTGAAGCAAGCGACGCCATTGCCGAATTCGCAAGAATTGACTAGGTTGAGTGCATCTGTAAAGTTAGCAACACGCAGGCAAGACAATACTGGTCCAAATATTTCTTCTAAGTAGATCTTCATATCGGGGGTGACATTGTCAAATAACGTGCCGCCAATAAAAAAGCCATTTTCATTGCCAGGAACTTTGAGGCCGCGACCATCTACCAATAGTTTTGCGCCAGAAGCTACGCCGCTTTCGATATAGCCAGTAATACGCTCAAGAGCTGCCTTAGAGACGATTGGACCCATCTCGGCATCAAGCTCCATGCCGTTCTTCACTTTTAACGTCTTAGTGCGCTCAATCAGTTTTGGCATGATTTTTTCAGCAACGTCACCAACCAAGACTGCTACTGAAATCGCCATACAGCGTTCGCCAGCTGAGCCGTATGCGGCGCCAACCAATGCGTCAATTGCTTTATCAATATCGGCGTCAGGCATGATGACCATGTGATTCTTAGCCCCACCTAATGCTTGTGAACGTTTGCCGAAATGAGCGCAGCGCTCATAAATGTAGTTCGCAATTGGGGTAGAGCCTACAAAGCTCACAGCCTTAACATCTGGATTTTCAATCAAAGCATCCACTGCCTCTTTGTCGCCTTGGACCACGTTGAATACGCCATCAGGAAGACCGGCTTCCTTGAGGAGCTTGGCCATGAATAGAGATGCAGTTGGGTCGGTAGGACTAGGCTTCAGAATGAATGTATTGCCGCAAGCAATAGCCATTGGGAACATCCACATTGGCACCATGACAGGGAAATTAAATGGAGTGATACCAGCAACTACGCCCAGTGGCTGACGCATTACCCAATTATCAATGTCTGTAGAAACTTGTTCGGTGTAATCGCCTTTTAGCAATTCTGGAATGCCAGTGGCAAATTCCACAATTTCAATTCCACGAGTAACTTCGCCTTGCGCATCGGTGAATACTTTGCCATGTTCCGCTGTAATGATCGCAGCCAATTCATCGCGATTAGCGTTTAAGAGCTCTAAGTATTTAAACAAGATACGGGAACGTCGTAGTGGGCTAGTTTGACTCCAGGTCTCAAAAGCTTTTTGCGCAACTGCTACAGCAGCATCTACTTCCTTGCGACTAGCAAGGGCGACGCGACGAGCTACAGACCCTTTGGTAGGGTTGTATACATCGGCAAAACGGCCATCTTTAGGGTTAACTACATTGCCGCCAACAAAGTGGCCAATATCTTCTTTTGATTCAAAGGCTTGGGGTGCGTTCATAGTCTCTTGAGGTGTGTGTTTATAGGATTATTAGTAAAAAAGGCGCTTGGCTTTATGGCCTGCACGACTTTGCTATCTCGTTTATTCTGCTTTTAGTTATTTTATAGCTTTACGGCAATTTTCGTATATTTGCCCCTTTTTCGGGCTTTTTAAGGCATTCAATGAGTCTTTTATTCTCTAGCTACACCCTCAATTCGCCACGTGGACCCCTCGAGCTGGCTAATCGCATAGTAGTGGCTCCAATGTGCCAATATTCAGCCAATAACGGCGAGGCAACAGACTGGCATCTAATGCATTGGGGTAATTTACTCAATAGCGGCGCAGCACTTTTCATTATTGAAGCAACGGGCGTTAGCCCGGAGGCCCGCATAACCCCGGTTTGCTTAGGGCTCTGGGATGACCGCACAGAAGCGGCTCTAAAAGATAAGCTAACTCGAGCGCGCTCCTTGGCCCCCGCTGTACCAGTTTTTATCCAGCTAGCTCATGCAGGTCGTAAAGCCTCTAGCGCCACTCCTTGGAATGGTGGTCAACTGCTTGCCAAAGATCAAGGTGGCTGGGAAACGCTAGCGCCTTCAGCGATTCCACAGTTAGACGGAGAGCGCCCACCTCATGAATTAAGCAAGGATGAGTTAAAGAAGTTGATCGCTGATTTTGTTGCATCAGCCAAGCGCGCAGATCGCATTGGTATTGATGGGATTGAACTTCATGGGGCACATGGTTATTTATTGCATCAATTTTTATCGCCGATTGCCAATCAACGCACCGATGAATACGGCGGCTCGTTTGAAAATCGAATTCGCTTTCCACTGGAGCTATTTGCAGCCGTAAGAGCTGCTTATCAAGGAGTTCTTGGCATCCGAATTTCCGCTAGCGATTGGATTGAAGGAGGGTGGACGCCCGAAGAAACTGCAGATTTTGCTAAACAACTAAAGCCATTGGGATGTGATTTTGTTCATATCTCTTCAGGCGGCATCTCTCCGAAGCAGAAAATTGCGATTGGCCCAAACTATCAGGTACCGTTTGCAAAGATTGTTAAAGACCAATCAGGTTTGCCAACCATGACAGTTGGTTTAATTACAGAGCCTCAGCAAGCTGAGGGCATTTTACAAGCGGGCGATGCAGATTTAATTGCATTAGCAAGAGCGTTTTTATATAAGCCGCGTTGGGCTTGGGAGGCTGCTGCGGCTTTGGATGGAACGGTCACAGCAAATGAGCGTTATTGGCGCTGCTTGCCACGTGAAGCACAAGCAGTATTTGGTAGTGTAAAAATTGGGCAAAGATAAGTTTCAACAATAAAAATCTGGAGACACTGATGAATAAAAATAGAGTTATAGGTAATGTATTGGCGGTATTAAGCTTCGGCTTAGCTGGATTGGCATCTGCTCAATCATTTCCGGATAGGCCCATTACTTTGGTTGTTCCTAATCCACCGGGCGGATTGGTTGATACCTCGGCGCGTTTGTTGAGCGAGCCATTGACAAGAGTGATTGGTCAAACCGTAGTAGTCGATAACAAGCCTGGCGCCAGCGGAAATATTGCATATCAATATGTCGCCAATGCAAAGCCTGATGGATACACTTTATTAATTTCTTACTCTGGATACCACGTAGGTAACCCTGCATTATTTGACAAGCTAGCTTGGGATCCCATTAAAGACTTTTCACCTGTAGCTTTGTTAACTGTCTCAACAAATGTGATTGCAGTGCACCCATCAGTGCCGGTCAACAATCTGAAGGAGTTCATTGCATACGCAAAGGCAAATCCAGGTAAATTAAATTACGCATCACAAGGTAATGGCTCGGTTTCTCATATTGGTACCGAGATCTTCAAGCAAACCACTGGTGTAGAAATGGTGCACGTACCTTACAAGGGATCGGGGCCTGCAATTCAAGATGTATTGGCAGGGCAGGTACAAGTGTTTATTAGTACACCGCCTTCTTTGATGCAGCATGTACAAAGCGGTAAATTAAAAGGCTTGGCTGTTACTGGAAAAAATCGTCATCCCGGTATGCCTAATGTACCAACCACTGCAGAAGCAGGTCTTCCTTCATTTCAGCTAGAGTCTTGGGTTGCCTTATATGCACCAGCAGGTACACCAGCACCTGTTATTACAAAACTGACGAACTCAGTAAAACAGAGTTTGGCTTTGCCGGAGGTTAAAGAACGTTCGGATGCAGCTGGAGTAGAGCTGCGTTATCTCAATCCAGCGCAAACTGATGCTTTGGTGAAGAAAGAAATTCCTTTCTGGGGCAAAGCAATTAAAGCGGCAAACATTACGCTTGACTGATCTTGCTCTATGCCTGGTCTCTTAAAGTGGGATCAGGCAGAGCGTGTACAAAAGCTCTTGCTGCGCTTAAAAGAAAATGATCTTTGCCAGGCCCAGCTATGAGCTGCACGCCAACGGGTAATCCGTTGGGGCCGCTGGCTACATTGATGTTGATACACGGCAATCCTAATAGAGTCCATTCTCGACAGAAGACAGGATCACCTGTCCCATCTTTTAAATCAGGTGCTTCACCCGTAGCGCTTGGAGCTATCAATAGATCAATCTCATCATTGAAAAGTGCGTTGATGGATGATTTTGCATTGTCTGCAAACAGTAAATCTTTTGCGTATTGCTCATAACTAATTGCAGCGCCGTCACTGAGTTGCTTGCTCAATATTAAGCTTAATTTTTTTGAATAGTGGGTTCGCTCAAATAGAAAGCTGCGAGACATTTCGGAGAGCATGATGCGAGTTTGTACTTGTGTGATGTCATCACAGGATTTGGGTAGCTTTAAGTCCGCAACAGTGGATTTAGCAATGCGCTCCGCCGCATGCCGTGCTACCGCCATTGCAGTTGCAGTTTCCTGATGGGCGAGAGACCAGTTTGAAGTCTTGCAAATGGCAATGCGGGGCTTGTTATGTAGCGCCTCAATCTTTGCAAGACGATGATCACCGCTCATGGCTGCCACACCCAACCCTACATCCTCTACAGTCCTGCCAAAGCATCCCAAAGTATCCAATGAGACCGATAGGCTCTTCACGCCCGCGATACTGACTTTACCTAAGCTCGGTTTAAAGCCTACTACGCCACAATAGGATGCTGGACGAATCATTGAGCCAGCTGTTTGACTACCAGTCGCTAGTGGCACCATGAAGTCGGCAACCGCTGCAGCAGAGCCGCTTGAGGATCCTCCGGGCGTATGCCTTGAATTATGCGGATTTGTTGTTGGACCACTTTTAAATGATGCCAACTCTGTAGTAACTGTTTTGCCGAGAATGATGCCGCCTGCCTGTCGTATTAATGCAATTGAGACGGCATCGGTTGCTGGATAGTGATTGGCGTAGATGGGCGAGCCGTAAGAGGTCGGCAAATCATAGGTGTCATATAGATCTTTCACACCGATAGGTAAGCCATGCAAAATACCTTTAAATGCCCCCTTATCCAGCTCTTTGGCGCGCGTTAAGGCATTTTCCTTGCCAAGGCTCGTCCAAGCCTTTACATGATTCTCCCGTTGTCCTATGCGGTCGAGACAGGAGAGCAGTAAATCAGTGGCCTTTATCTCCCTTTTTGAGAGAGCTTTAATGGCTTGGGAGGCGCTGAGGCTTTCTAGATCTTTCATTGGTTCATTCTACTTATGGTGGCGTATGATCGCAATTTAAGCTTTTTGTCCCAGAAATTCGATAGAAGATAAGTTAGATGAAGCAACATACAGTACGTGAAGCATGGCTTGAGGATGCTGTAAGGCATTTGGAGCCAGTATTTTCAAAGGCGGGTTACGCAATCCCTCCAGTAAGGGTTTCTTGTGGCTTTCCAGCCTCCAGCAGCCCCAGAACAACGCTCGGTCAATGTTGGCCTCGTGAGCGATCTGGTGGTGGTGTTAATGAGATTTTTATCTCCCCTAAATTAGATGAGCCGGTACAACTTTTGGATACCTTGGTGCATGAGCTTTGCCATGCTGTGGATGACTGTTTTAGTGGTCATGGTGAGGATTTCAAGGGAATTGCGCAGACGGTTGGTCTAGAAGGTCCAGCCCGCATGGCGCATGCCACAGAAGAGCTAACCGTAAAGCTAATGATGATTAGCCAGGAGCTGGGTCCATACCCACATCAAGCCATCGTCTTTCCGCCTCCTAGACCCAGCAATGCCAGTCGCAGCAAAGCAAAGTGCAGTCAATGCGGTTATGAGGTTACCTTGCTTAAAAAATGGGCTAGCTATGGCGCACCAATTTGCCCGAAAGATAATATTCGCATGCTAGAGGCGGTTCCAGAGACAATTGAAAATACCACTGATTACGATACAGATTCCGGAGAAAAAGGTAGTAAAAAAGCGCCGGATGAGATCCGCCGCGCAATTAGCTAGAAATTTGTAAAATTCACATTCACCAAAAATAAAAAGAGACAAGCAACCCATGAACGCAAAGAAAATTTTTAAGAATCCAAAGATTGCCGTTATTCCTGGCGATGGCATTGGTAAAGAAGTTATGCCTGAGGGCGTTCGTGCACTTGAGGCTGCCAATCGTAAATTTAATCTCGGAATGCAGTTTGATCACTTTGACTTTGCAAGTTGTGATTACTATCTTAAGCACGGCAAAATGATGCCTGATGATTGGTTTGATACTTTAATTAAATACGACGCAATCTTCTTTGGCGCAGTTGGAATGCCGGACATTCTTCCTGACCACGTTTCTTTGTGGGGTAGCTTGATTCAGTTCCGTCGTGGCTTTGATCAATATGTCAATTTACGTCCTGTACGCTTGCTGCCAGGCGTTCCTTGCCCATTAGCTAATCGCAAGCCTGGTGATATTGATTTCTTTGTTGTGCGTGAGAATACTGAAGGCGAATACTCTAGTGTTGGTGGAAAAATGTTTCCTGATACAGATCGTGAAATTGTTATTCAGGAATCCGTTTTCACAAGACAGGGCGTGGACCGTATTTTGCAATATGCATTTGATCTGGCGCAAAGTCGCCCTAAGAAGCACCTCACTTCAGCTACGAAATCAAACGGTATTGCTATTACGATGCCATACTGGGATGAGCGCGTAGAAGCAATGTCGAAGAAGTTTGCTGATGTTAGGGCTGACAAGTATCACATTGATATTCTGGCGGCACACTTTGTGATGAATCCAGATCGTTTTGATGTGGTTGTTGCATCTAATTTATTTGGCGACATTCTTTCTGACTTAGGTCCTGCTTGTACCGGTACGATTGCCGTAGCACCATCGGGAAGTATTAATCCAGAAGGCAAGTTCCCATCATTGTTTGAGCCTGTACATGGATCTGCGCCTGACATCTTTGGCAAAATGATTGCTAATCCGATTGGTCAAATTTGGAGCGGGGCGATGATGCTCGATCACCTTGGCTATCCAGAGGCTGGCAAAGCTATATTTACGGCTATTGAAAAGGTATTGGCCTCTGGCCCTGGAAATGCACCTTTGACGCCTGATCTAGGCGGAACAGCTAAGACTGATGATTTAGGCAAGGCGATTGCCGCAGCAATCTAATTAGTTACTCAACTTGCGGTACTTAAAGGGCTCCAAACGGAGTCCTTTTTACTTGCCTTGGCAATTTCAGCAAGGATCTTCTCATGGCTGAGTAAATCATCCTCTGATGCAGAAAGAACCTTTAAATTGGTCGGCAGGGCTTTGGTGTGACCGGAGGAGTCTGCGCCTACCGTGTAATCAATGAGATCAATGGACAGATCCTCTTGACCTCTAGTCATCGCTACATAGACTTCAGCTAAAAGCTGGGCATCCAGTAAAGCGCCGTGCAAAGTGCGATGTTTATTGCTAATAGAAAAGCGTTCGCATAGGGCATCTAGAGAATTTCTTTTGCCCGGGAACATCTGACGCGCATCGAGCAAGGTATCAGTAATTTTTGATGCTAGGTTACGGAACGGCGGACGTTTTAAGAGGGCGAACTCGTTATCCAAAAATCCTAAGTCGAAGGCTGCGTTATGAATCACGATTTCAGCGCCATCTACAAACTCAATAAGCTGCTCAACAATATTTGCAAAAATTGGTTTATCAGATAAAAACTCCCTTGAGAGACCGTGTACCGCAAAGGCTCCTGCATCAATATCACGCTCTGGATTGATGTAGTAATGAAAGGTTCTATCTGTTAAGCGACGACCAACCATTTCCACGCAACCAATTTCAATGATGCGGTCACCCGTAGCAGGATTTAAGCCTGTGGTTTCGGTATCGAGAATAACTTGACGCATTATGTCCCTTCTAGAACTGCAGGCGGAATATCCATTGGACCATTGCCTGCATATTTATCCAGGTAAAGATAAATTACTGGTGTAATGATGAGTGTTACAAATTGTGAGAATATCAATCCGCCGGCAACACTAATACCTAAAGGTTGGCGTAACTCCGCCCCAGCACCAAGGCCTAGTGCAATTGGCAGTGCACCCATCAAAGCGGCAATCGTGGTCATCATGATGGGTCTAAAGCGCAAGATACAAGCCTCTCTAATCGCTTTCTCTGGACTCATGCCTTGATTACGTTGCGCATCTAAGGCAAAGTCAATCATCAAGATCGCATTCTTCTTAACGATACCAATCAGAAGTAGGATGCCAATAGAAGCCACGATAGTGAGCTCAAAACCAAAAATACGCAGTGCTAAGATGGCTCCAATAGCAGCAGAAGGTAGTCCAGCCAAAATGGTGAGTGGATGTATGTAGCTCTCGTATAAAACCCCAAGCAGAATATAAATTACACCTAAAGCTGCCAGCAACAAGATTACTTGGCCCGATTGATTGTCTTTAAATACAGCGGCATCGCCGCCATAACTCGTAATGATAGATGGTGGTAAGTCAACCTCTTTTACAAACCGATCTATCGCTTTGGTTGCATCACCCAAAAAGACATCTGGGGCCAAGTTAAATGAAATCGTTACAGCAGGAATTTGACCTTGATGATTTACAGCGGTTGGTCCAACCGTTCTCACAAAGCTAGCTAAGCTAGATAGGGGTATGAGTTTGTCAGTAGCTCTGCCTCGGACATAAACTTTATTTAAGTCTGTTTCAAACTGCCTATCATCCTCTGCCGTTTCGAGAATGACGTAGTAGGTGTTAACTGGCGTGTATATGGTGGACACTTGGCGCTCGCCAAATGAAGAGTAGAGGGCTGTTCGTATATCGGCAATGGATACACCAGCGCTTGCAGCTTTTTCTCGATCAATATCAATTTTGACGTTAAGGCCCTTGAGTTGCGAATCGCTTGTCACATCTCTAAAGATCGGATCGGTGCGCATCTTTTGTAATATCTTGTCAGCCCATTCATTTACACCCTCAAAGCCAACACTTTGTAATGTGAACTGATAACGGCTCTTACTGCTTCGTCCGCCTAGTTGTAAATTCTGCACTGGGCTCATGTAAACCTGGATGCCAGGAATTTCTCTAAACTTAGTTCGAAGACCTTCCATTACCTTGCTCATTTTTTGACGCTCGCCTTTTGGCTTCAAAATAATGAAGAACCGACCGGTATTGCGCCCTGAGCTTTGTCCGCCACCCAAAATAGAAATCGATGTCGCAACGTTAGGGTCGCTATCAACGATTTTGGCTGCTTGATCTTGCAAGGCAATCATCGTTTTAAATGAAGTGTCCTCTGAGGCTTCAACCGTCACTCGCAATTGACCAATATCTTCTTCGGGGAAGAAACCTTTAGGACTATAGACAAAGAGGGCAACTGTAATGACGCAGCTACTAATTGCTCCCCACAGCACCTTTTTGCGATTGACTAAGGCTAAGTCTAAAAAGTGAACGTATCCCTTTAAAGTCCAATCGAAGAGACGATCAAATTTCTTGGTAATTCCATATTCTTTTGGTTTGTGGTCAGGCTTTGGTAAATATCGACTGCAAAGCATAGGCACTACTGTCAGTGAAACAACGGCAGAAACCAAAATGGAGAGGGTAACGACAACCGCAAATTCTCTGAAGAGTAGGCCAATCGGTCCCGCCATAAAGAAGAGCGGAATGAAGACTGCCACCAGGGACAGGGAAATGGAAACAATAGTAAAGCCGACTTCTTTACTTCCCTTAAGTGCAGCCTTAAGCGGATCCATGCCTTGCTCAACGTAACGCATGATGTTCTCTAAAACAACAATCGCATCGTCAACAACTAGGCCAACAGCTAGCGTGATACCCAATAGAGAGATGTTATCTAGGCTATAGCCTAGGAAGTAGAAAACAAAAAAGGCACCAATTAAGGAAATAGGCAGGCTAATTGATGGAATAATTGTTGCTGATACATGTTTAAGGAACAGGAATATCACCAGAATCACTAATGCAATAGTGAAAAGGAGGGTGATATTAACGTCATGAATAGACTCAATAATTGAGAGTGAGCGATCGTTGATGAGCGTCAGCTGAATCGAATCAGGCATCTGCGCTTGAAGCGAGGGCAACAAGCGTTTAATCGAATCAACCACTTCAACCGTATTGGCATTTGGTTGTCTGTTAATACCAATCGCAATCGATCTTTCGCCTTTTGCTGAGGCAAAAGTTTTTACATCCTCGTAGCTTTCTTGTACATCTGCCACATCCTTAAGATAGATTGGATATCCATTGCGCTGCGCAATGATGAGGTTGCCAAACTCTTCTGCCTTAACTAATTGAGGATTTGCATAGATGGTAATGAGTTGTCGTGGGCCGTCTAGAGTGCCAACTGGACTATTCGTATTGGCTTTATTGATTGCAGCAGCCACTTCATCCATCGTAATGTTGCGGTTGCCTAATGCATCTGGTCTTACGCTGACACGAACTGCATAGCGCTTGGCACCGTAAACAGAAACCTGCGACACGCCTGAAATAGTCGATAAATTCGGCGCCATTAGATTCTCGGCATAGGCATTCATCTCCGAGAGGCTAATAGATGGAGAGCTCATGCGGACAATTAATACTGGGGTATCTGCAGGATTAATTTTTCGATAAGAAGGCGGTACCGTCATTTCAATAGGCAAGCGTCTTTGTGCGCGCAAGAGAGCTGCTTGCACATCTACCGCTGCCTTATCAATATCGCGATCATTATTGAATTCAAGGGTGATGCTAGTAGAGCCAAGTGAATTGGTTGAGCTAATGACCTTGATGCCATCGATTGTTGAGAATTCTTTCTCAAGCGGCAACGCAACTGCGGATGCCATATTTTCTGGAGCTGCTCCTGGCAGACTTGCAGTGACCGAAATAATTGGTGTATTAAAACTCGGTAGGGCGGCTACTGGAATTTTGAAATACGCAACGCTTCCAGCAATGACGGTTGCAATAGATAGCAACACCGTCATGACGGGGCGTCTAATACATAACTCAGA
This sequence comes from Polynucleobacter yangtzensis, assembly GCF_001595965.1. Lineage (GTDB taxonomy): Bacteria > Pseudomonadota > Gammaproteobacteria > Burkholderiales > Burkholderiaceae > Polynucleobacter > Polynucleobacter yangtzensis. The sequence goes on along the minus strand of NZ_LOJI01000035.1, from coordinate 163,242 downwards.
AAGCGTCATTTTTGCTCTGTAGCAGAATTATTGTTTGCAGGAGCATCAGGAGCTGGGCCTTTGCCAGCCTTAGCCTCGCGTACTTTGCTGCCAGTTCGTAAATTCTGCTTGCCTTCAACAACAATGCGGTCACCAGCTTGTATACCTGTAACTACTGAGGTGCCCTGGTATTCATATGTAACCTTTACTGGCTTCGCGGTTACTTTATCATCCTTATCTACAACATATACCAGGCGACCTGTTGGGCTAATCACAATAGCTTGTGTTGGAACTGCAATTGCGTCTTTTAGTGTGTTGGCATTTAATGAGACGCGGGCAAATTGACCAGGCAAGATCTCCATTTTCTCGTTAGAAATTTGCGCCTTGACTCTCACTGCGGCAATTGCTGGGTCCACTTGGTTGTCAATCACTAATACCTGGCCTTCGTAGGTAGTCTTGCCAGAATTGCCAACGGTAACTTTAACTTTTAAGGGTTCATCAGCCTTTTTGTTTTCCAAAATAATTGGGATATCTTTTTCTGGAATAACAAATTGAACGTTAATAGGGTTCAATTGAGTAATGGTGACCATTGATCCGGTAGTGGTGGTGGCGGAAGCTGTAGTTGAACTAATGACTGCATTGCTTGCCTGTACAAAAGAACCTGGAAAAACGTTAATAATCCCAGCGCGACCATTAATAGGGGAGCGTATTGAGTCGAAGGAGAGCTGCACTTCTGCAGAACGAGCTGCTGCTTGAGCTGATTTTGCATTTGCAAGAGAAGTTTCTAGACCTGCTTTTGATATGAAATTTTTGGCTACCAATTCCTTTGCTCGCAAATACTGCTTCTCAGCATCATCAGCCAAAGCCTTTAGTCTTTGATAATTAGCCTTATCGTTGCGATCATCAAGACTGAAAAGCAGCTGACCCTCAGTAACATCCTGCCCGTCTTTGATGTGAATTTTAGTAACAGTATTGGTTACCATAGGGCGAATATCAACAATACTATTGGAGACAATAGTGCCGGTTGCCTCGATGATCAGTGGTACATCCTTTTTTTCGACCACAATACTAGTAATCGTTTGAGGGCCGCCAGCTTTCTTACCTGCTGGAAAAAAATAATCGTATGTTTTTGAACCCGCATACAGCAGTATCAAAACGATCAAAATACGCCACTTAAAACGTTTGATGAACGCCTTAAAAGAGGCGTAATTAATGTCTTTAAGCCTATCAACCTGAGGCAAATATTTATTCCAAAGCGCGCATAAACGAGACTTGCCTGCATCCTTCAGTTGCACAAGCTTGCCTAACAACTTATCAAGGGAGGATTCAATTTTTGACACAGACTCGTTTTTTTGGTTTTCTAGGGTTTATATGCTGTTTCTGGGCTATTTAAAGCAGGACCATTCTCTCATAAGATGCCTTAAAAGGTGGTCGTCGAAGGACGTTGGCCTAGGGTAGAAATTCTTCGACGCCTTTATTGGCCAATTGGTCTGCCAGCTCATTCCCAGGGTGGCCGTTATGACCTCTTACCCAGTGCCAGGAGATGTCATGGCTTGGGAGCAGGGAGTCTAGCTCCTGCCAAAGATCTGCATTTTTGACGGGATCCTTACTAGCTGTTTTCCAACCACGCCTTTTCCAACCTTCCAGCCACTCTGTAACCCCTTTTTGGACGTATTGGGAATCAGTCCAAAGCTCGACCGTACTGCGTTGTTTTAAAGCCTTTAGGGCAAAAATAACCGCACAAATTTCCATGCGGTTATTAGTTGTGAGTTTTTCGCCGCCATGGATATGTTTTTCGTGCCCTCCTGAACGCAAAACAGCCCCCCAACCACCGGGTCCAGGGTTCCCTTTGCAGGCTCCATCGGTATAGATCACGATATGGGGATGTTTGGTATGCGGCATAGCAATAATTTACTGGTTATTGTTTCTCTTAAGACGTTTTTGCAGATTACTTCGCTCCGCAGCGGGGCTTAGTTGCTTAATTGCCGGAATTCGGACTAGAGAAGCTGGGCCGATGAGGCGCATTCCTTGTTGGCGCTTGATAGCTGAAACCAGGAAAACTGCCCCAAATATTGGCCACCAACGATTCCCCATTTTTTCAAGGAAATTCATCTTACCCATAACAGCTTCGCCCTGTAGGGGAAATTTGTAACATCCAAAGTGGCCGCGATCGAGAGAGAAATTGAGAAGCTCAAGCCAATCTTTAATGCGAATGAGGCTGATGAATTGACCATCCCTTGGAAGATAAGGTGTTCCTATCAATCTACTGAGATATTGTCGAGCGCCCCACAGGCTAGCTGGATTAAAGCCGGAGATGATTAGGCGACCTTCTGGTCGTAGCACTCGATCTACTTCTCGAAGTATCTGATGGGGATCAGATGCAAATTCCAAAACATGAGGCAGAACTATTAAATCAAGGCTCTCGCTAGCAAAAGGGAGTTCAGTAGAGTTGGCTTCAATTAAATGCCAGTCAAAGCGACCAGCAAGGGTACGGTTGTCGTTTGAATGAATCAGGAGCGCATGTAGTGGCATCCGATTCTCGCTAAGCGTGTTTATTTGTGGCAAGCCAATTTGGACAGCATGAAACCCAAAGACATCGGCAACGATTTGATCAAAGCATTGCTGCTCCCAATTAAGCACATAGCGACCTGGCGGAGATTGGAGCCACTTTTCCCAAGAGCTCCATGGGGGTGCAGGCATCTGAGAGGGGATGGGAGGGGTTGGTATCATGAGTACATGGATAAGAATACTTTATTGCAAGTCTGGCCCATACCGGCCTTTGATGATAACTACATTTGGTGCATTCACGATGGTAGCAATGCATTGGTTGTCGATCCGGGGGATGCTGATCCGACCCTTGAATTTCTAAAGGCAAATAAATTAGCTCTCAAGGGAATCTTAATTACGCATCACCATGCTGACCATACGGGAGGAATTCTGTCCTTATTGGGAAAGTTAGGACCCCATATTCCTGTCTACGGGCCAGTGGGGGATAACATTCCCGGTCGAACTGTGGTTGCAATGCAAGACGACAAAATTGAAATTGCTTCTCCACGAATTAGCTTGAAAGTATTTGAAGTTCCGGGCCATACCCTGAGCCATATTGCCTATTTTGCCAATATGCAGGCTAACGTTGTAGAGCCTATGTTGTTCTGTGGGGATACTTTATTTGCCTCTGGTTGCGGAAGATTGTTTGAGGGCACACCTACTCAGATGAGTGAATCGTTAAGTAAGTTTGCTGCGTTGCCAAAAAATACTTTGGTTTACTGTACGCACGAATACACCTTATCTAATATTCGCTTTGCATTGGCTGTTGAACCTAATAACCATAATTTAGTTGCATGGGCAGAGCAGGCGAAATCTTTACGAGAGCAGGGGGTGCCTACGCTTCCCACTACGATCGGTCAAGAGCTGCAAGTTAACCCCTTTATGCGCTGCGATCAGCCTGAAGTCATTGCAATGGCAAAAGAGGTTTCAGGGCAGGCGGAGCTGCCAAGCCCCGCTCACGTCTTAGCAGTTATCCGCGCTTGGAAAGATCGCTTCTGATGCGCATGCTTTATGCAGCATTGATTGTTGCTTTCTTAAGTGGCTGTGCTGGCACCGGAGATTGGTCATCTGACACCCCAACAAAGGCCAATCCAAAATCGTCTAAAGCTACTCGCGTAAACCTAAAAAACCAATCGGTCAGCAAGATATACGCGCCTTCGGATAACTTATGGATACGCATACGTGATGGCTTCCAAATGGAGCCCATGAATACTCCATTAGAAATTGAGCAAGTCCGCTGGCTCGCTGCTAGACCTGATTACGTTAATCGTTCAATGACACGGTCTTCGCGCTATTTGTTTTACATTGTTCAAGAAGTCAATGCACGAAATATGCCAACTGAGATTGCGTTGCTCCCATTTGTGGAGAGCGCATTTGTTACGCACGCTAAGTCAAGCGCAAAAGCGGTGGGCTTATGGCAATTTATGCCAGCCACCGGTAAAGATTTTCGCTTAACGCAAAACGTATTTAGGGATGAGCGGCGAGATGTAGTTCAATCAACCGATGCAGCATTAGATTACTTGCAGCGCTTGCATAACCAATTTGGTAGCTGGGAGCTTGCATTGGCTGCATATAACTGGGGCGCCGGGAATATTGCAAAAGCACAGAAGCGTAATGCTGCAGCCGGATTACCAACAGATTATGAGAGTCTGACCTTGCCTCGTGAAACACGAAATTATGTTCCAAAGTTAATGGCATATCGCCAAATTGTTTTGGATCCACAAGCGTATGGCATTGTGTTACCTGACCTTGAAAACCATCCATACTTTGTTGCAGTAGATGTAGGGAGTGATATTGACGTAGCCCTGGTAATTAAATTGGCTGAAATTCCTTCGGATGAATTTCATAGTCTCAATCCCTCATTTAACAAACCAGTCATTCTGAGTAATGCAAATCAGCAAATCCTCTTGCCATTTGCTCATGCTGAAATCTTTCAGGCTAACTTGAAGCAATACGACAAACCGCTTTCTTCATGGACGGCTGTTCAAGTCTCTAGGACTGAGAGCGTGGATCAAGCGGCGAAAACCTTGGGCGTAGATGTAGACACCCTAAGAGAAGTGAACGGCATACCGCGGGGAATGAGAATACGTTCAGGGTCTACGGTATTGATTCCTAAAACTAATCGCCGTCCTGGAGATGTATCGACCGCCATGGCAGAAAATGCCAGCTTAAGCTTAGAGAAGCCTGCGCCCCCTGCACCTAAGTGCTCAAAACCGGCAAATAATGCGAAAGGTGCCAAGACAGCAAAGTGCGCCCCTGCTACAACAAGCAAAACAACAGGAAAAACAGCCTCTAAGGGTAATTCTTCTGAAAAAAATGCTGCATCTCAGCATAAATCCGCATCGACAGGGCTTGCAAAATCTGCGAAAAATGGCAGCTCAGCCTCTTCCAGCAGTAATAACGGCAGCAAAGGGGCGAGCAAAAGCCAGTAATTTCAGTAACTTTTTAAAGAAATCAGGTTGACCATGTCCTATAAAGCACACCACGAACGCTCAATTAAAGACCCAGACGGATTTTGGGGTGAGCAAGCGCAGTTAATTCACTGGGAAAAGCCATTCGATAAGGTTCTGAACTACAACAACCCGCCATTTGCAAAATGGTTTGAGGGTGGACTTACGAATCTTTGCTACAACGCAGTAGATCGCCACCTCAAAGATCGCCCGGATCAAATCGCTCTGGTTGCCGTTTCAACAGAAACCAATCAAGAGAAAACTTACACATTTAAAGAGTTATACGAAGAAGTTAATCGTATGGCTGCAATCTATAAAGCAAACGGCATTCAAAAGGGCGATCGTGTGCTCATTTATATGCCAATGATTGCTGAAGCATGTTTTGCAATGTTGGCCTGCGCTCGTATTGGCGCAATTCACTCTGTTGTATTTGGCGGCTTCGCATCACACAGCCTTGCTTCGCGAATTGACGATGCAAAACCAAAGCTTATCGTTACTGCAGAAGCAGGTGCTCGCGGTGGTAAAGCAGTTCCTTACAAGCCATTGTTGGACGAGGCAATTACTTTAGCTGAATACAAACCAGCAAAAGTGTTGATTGTGAACCGTGGCTTAACTGAGTTCACGACTGTTGCTGGACGAGATCTGGATTATGCAACTGAGCGTCAAAAGCACCTCCACGATGTCGTTCCAGTTGAGTGGGTTGATGCTACACATCCCTCCTATATTTTGTATACATCCGGCACGACAGGAAAACCAAAAGGCGTGCAACGCGATACCGGTGGTTATGCTGTTGCGCTCGCTGCTTCGATGAAGCATATTTTCACTGGCAATCCAGGCGAGACAATGTTCTGCACCTCAGACATTGGCTGGGTGGTTGGTCATAGCTACATCATTTATGCGCCATTACTTTCAGGTATGGCCACAATCATGTATGAGGGCACACCTTTGCGTCCTGATGCTGGTATCTGGTGGGAGCTGGTAGATAAATATAAAGTTTCTGTCATGTTCTCTGCGCCAACAGCAGTTCGTGTGCTCAAGAAACAAGATCCTTCATTCTTGACTAAACATGATCTTTCTAAATTACGTGCATTGTTTTTGGCCGGCGAGCCTTTGGATGAGCCAACTGCAAGTTGGATTCATGGCGCTATTAATAAGCCGATTGTCGATAACTACTGGCAAACAGAGACTGGCTGGCCGATGCTGGCAATTCAACGTGGCGTAGAAGTGATGCCGCATAAATTTGGCTCACCAGGTGTGCCATCATTTGGCTACAACATGAAGTTGCTTGATGACGCTACATCTGAAGAGTTGGGTCCAGATCAAAAAGGGGTTATCGCCATCGAAGGGCCATTGCCTCCAGGCTGTATGCAAACGGTTTGGGGTGACGATAAGCGTTTTGTCAGCACCTATTGGGAAACTATTCCAGGCAAGTTAATTTATTCGACCTTTGACTGGGGTATCAAAGACAAGGATGGTTACTTCTTCATTCTTGGTCGAACAGATGACGTGATTAACGTTGCCGGACATCGTTTGGGTACTCGCGAAATTGAAGAGAGCATTTCTAGCCATCCCAATATTTCAGAGGTAGCAGTAGTAGGTATTGAGGACAAGCTTAAAGGTCAGGCTGCGATTGCTTTCGTGATCCCTAAGGACGCCTCAAATACCGCTACCTTAGAAGCGGAATGCATGAAAACTGTAGATACAACTCTGGGCGCTATTGCTCGCCCAGGTCGTGTTTACATTGTCACGGCACTGCCAAAAACGCGTTCAGGCAAGATTGTGCGCCGCGCGCTCCAGGCCGTTGCCGAGGGTCGCGATCCTGGTGATATCAGCACCATGGACGACCAGACTGTATTGGCTCAAATTAAGACCATCATTGAGCAAAGCGCTAAGGCTTAAAAACCCTTAATCTTGGCCAAAAAGCTCCGCCAGCCATCAGGTTGGAGGGGCTTTTTCCTTTGTAAGCCCCATTTGACTGGATATTCAAGGGTTTACGAGCAGAAATGGTATGATTGCAAGGTTCGAAACTAATTAAATACCCTAGCGCTTAAAGACACTCACCTCCCGCAAAAACATCCTCGGGTTGGTCTTTTTGAGGGTTTTGAGCGTCGGATGGAGCAGGGACTGGAGATGGTTTGTCACCCTTGCTTCCTTCTTTTCCCCCAGCCGTGTTGGCCTTAGCCGACGGCACCTTATTTCCCGGATTCAGTATTGGCGCCCCAGGCGAAACTACCGGCGAAGTTGTTTTCAATACAGCGTTGACTGGATATCAAGAGATCATTACTGATCCTAGCTATTCACGGCAAATTGTTACTTTGACTTACCCACACATTGGTAACGTCGGCGTGAACGCTCAGGATGCAGAATCCGATCAAATCCATTCAGCGGGATTAGTCATTAAAGACCTCCCAAAACGCGTATCTAACTTCCGCTCCGAAGACTCTCTAGATAGCTACCTCACTAAAGCCGGTGTTTTAGGAATTGCTGGAATCGATACTCGCAAGCTCACCAGAATTTTGCGCGACAAAGGCGCTCAATCAGGCGCAATCGTTGCTGGCAAGTTGGGTGATGATTATGAGGCTTTGGGTAAGAAAGCTCTTGAACTTGCTAGGGCTTTCCCTGGTATGTCTGGGTTAGATCTAGCTAAAGTAGTTACAACTAATAAGTCTTATGAGTGGCGTGAAGCTGAATGGGATCTGCACGGTCCTAATGGCAAGCCTGCATATAGAGGCCTAGATACAAGCAAGCCAGTTAAGAAAGTTGTTGCTTATGACTTTGGTGTGAAGCGCAATATTCTTCGCATGCTTGCTGAGCGTGGCTGTCAATTGACGGTAGTGCCAGCACAAACTAGTGCAGCTGAAGTATTGGCTATGAACCCTGATGGCGTCTTCTTTTCGAATGGCCCTGGAGATCCCGGTCCATGTGATTACGCAATTACTGCGGCAAAAGAAATCATCGAAAAAGGTGTTCCAACTTTTGGTATCTGCTTAGGCCATCAAATTATGGGTCTTGCTGCTGGTGCAAAAACGTTGAAGATGAAGTTTGGTCACCATGGCGCAAACCACCCAGTGAAAGATTTGGATACTGGTCGTGTGGCAATTACTTCTCAGAACCATGGTTTTGCAGTTGATGCCAATACATTGCCAGACAATATTCGTGTAACTCATGTTTCTTTGTTTGATGGTTCTTTACAAGGTTTGGCTTGGAAGGATAAGCCGGCACTGTGTTTCCAAGGACATCCTGAAGCCTCGCCTGGACCTCATGACATTGCCTATTTATTTGATCGTTTTGTGGAGCTCATGAATGCTGCCAGCAAGAAGGAGGGCAAATAATGCCTAAGCGTAGCGACATTAAGAGCATTCTGATTATTGGTGCAGGACCGATCGTGATTGGTCAGGCTTGTGAATTTGACTATTCTGGCGCGCAAGCATGTAAAGCGCTGCGTGACGAGGGTTACAAAGTCATATTGGTAAACAGTAATCCTGCGACCATCATGACAGATCCTGAAATGGCTGATGTCACTTACATTGAGCCGATTACTTGGGAAGTGGTAGAGCGCATTATTGCCACTGAAAAACCAGATGCGATATTGCCAACGATGGGTGGTCAAACAGCACTGAACTGCGCATTAGATCTGCATCGTCATGGCGTGTTAGAAAAATACGGATGCGAGCTTATTGGGGCATCTCCTGAAGCGATTGACAAAGCGGAAGATCGTCAGAAATTTAAAGAGGCCATGACCAAGATTGGTCTAGGCTCTGCCAAGTCTGGTATTGCGCACTCGATGGACGAAGCGCACGAAGTGCAACAGCGTATACAACAGGAAACAGGTAGCTCAGGATTCCCGGTTGTTATTCGCCCATCATTCACCATGGGTGGATCTGGTGGCGGTATTGCTTATAACCGCGAAGAATTTGAAGAGATTTGCAAACGCGGTCTCGATTTATCCCCAACTCGCGAACTTCTTATTGAAGAATCTTTGCTTGGTTGGAAAGAGTTTGAAATGGAAGTAGTGCGCGATCGCAATGACAACTGCATCATTGTTTGCTCGATTGAAAACTTAGACCCAATGGGAGTTCATACGGGTGACTCCATTACCGTTGCTCCTGCGCAAACTTTGACTGATAAAGAATATCAAATCATGCGTAACGCATCGATTGCAGTATTACGAGAAATCGGTGTTGACACCGGTGGATCAAACGTTCAGTTCTCGATCAACCCAGTTGATGGTCGCATGATTGTCATTGAGATGAATCCACGGGTTTCGCGTTCATCTGCATTGGCCTCCAAAGCAACTGGTTTCCCAATTGCAAAGATAGCAGCCAAATTAGCGGTTGGATACACATTAGACGAACTTAAAAATGACATTACTGGCGGAGCTACGCCAGCATCTTTTGAGCCATCAATCGACTATGTGGTAACAAAGATTCCACGCTTCGCGTTCGAGAAGTTCCCGCAAGCAGACTCACGCTTAACCACTCAAATGAAATCTGTTGGAGAAGTGATGGCTATTGGCCGCACCTTCCAAGAGTCATTCCAAAAAGCGTTGCGCGGCTTAGAAGTCGGTGTCGATGGTCTGGATGAAGTGTCTACAGATCTCGATGACATCATTAACGAAATTAATGAGCCGGGCCCAGACCGTATTTGGTATTTGGCTGATGCTTTCCGTATGGGCATGGGTCTTGATGAGATTTATTCAGAAACTAAAGTTGACCCTTGGTTCTTAGAGCAAATCGAAGAGCTCATTACGATTGAAGCTGAGTTAAAGCAACGCAAAATTGACAGTCTTACTGCCCCAGAACTACGCTTTGTGAAACAGAAGGGCTTCTCTGACCGTCGTTTAGCAAAGTTACTTGGTATTGATGCTGCCTCGGTTCGTGCTGCACGTCACCGCTTAAAGGTGGTCCCTGTCTATAAACGTGTGGATACCTGCGCTGCTGAGTTCTCAACAAATACTGCGTATTTGTATTCAACCTATGAAGCTGAGCATGGCGAGTGCGAGTCCAACCCAACCAATAAAGACAAGATTATGGTTCTGGGTGGTGGCCCGAATAGAATCGGTCAAGGCATTGAGTTTGACTATTGCTGTGTACATGCGGCCTTAGCTATGCGCGATGATGGTTATGAAACCATTATGGTCAACTGCAATCCTGAAACAGTTTCAACTGATTACGACACGTCTGATCGCTTGTACTTTGAGCCATTAACTCTTGAGGATGTTCTTGAGATCGTAGCCAAGGAAAAGCCAAAGGGCGTCATCGTCCAGTACGGCGGTCAAACTCCTTTGAAGCTGGCATTGGATCTTGAACGTAACGGCGTTCCGATTATCGGCACATCACCTGACATGATTGATGCCGCAGAAGATCGTGAACGCTTCCAAAAATTATTGCAAGACTTGGGCTTACGTCAACCACCAAATCGCACTGCGCGTACCGAAGAAGAGGCTCTCAAGTTAGCTGAAGAAATTGGTTATCCATTAGTTGTGCGTCCTTCCTATGTTTTGGGTGGTCGTGCCATGGAGATCGTTCATGATGGACGTGACCTGGAGCGCTATATGCGAGAAGCTGTCAAAGTCTCCCATGACTCTCCTGTTTTGCTAGATCGCTTCTTAAATGATGCGATCGAGTGTGATGTTGACTGTATTAGTGATGGCGAAAAAGTATTCATCGGTGGCGTTATGGAGCATATTGAACAAGCCGGCGTTCACTCTGGTGACTCAGCCTGTTCCTTGCCCCCTTATTCTTTATCCGATAAAACGGTAGAAGAAATTAAGCGTCAAACTGCAGCGATGGCCAAGGGATTGAATGTTATTGGTCTAATGAACGTTCAATTTGCTATACAAAATGTAGATGGCAATGATGTTATCTATGTTCTTGAAGTAAATCCACGCGCTTCCCGCACCGTGCCTTTCGTTTCCAAAGCCACTGGTTTACAACTGGCTAAGATAGCTGCTCGTTGTATGGTTGGTCAAACGCTTGCTCAGCAAGGCATTACTGCTGAAGTGAAACCTCCATACTTCTCTGTGAAAGAAGCTGTATTCCCATTTAATAAATTCCCTGGTATCGATCCAATCCTTGGGCCAGAAATGCGCTCAACTGGTGAGGTGATGGGTGTTGGTAAAACCTTTGGCGAGGCCTTGTTCAAGTCTCAATTGGGTGCAGGCATTAAGCTACCTAAGAGCGGAACTGTTCTTTTGACTGTAAAGGATAGCGATAAGCCAAAGGCGATTGAAGTTGCCAAGTTATTGCATCAGCTCGGTTTCCCAATAGTCGCTACAAAGGGTACTGCCGCTGCAATTGAAGCGGCTGGATTGCCTGTAAGAGTGGTAAATAAGGTCAAGGATGGACGTCCTCACATTGTTGATTTCATCAAGAATGGCGAAATTTCTTTGGTATTCACTACTGTGGATGAAACCCGCACTGCCATTGCTGACTCTAGGTCTATTCGTACCAGTGCTCAGGCTAATGGCGTGACTTACTACACAACCATTAGTGCGGCACGCGCAGTAATGGATGGTTTATTGGCATCTCAAAATGGCAAGTTAGAGTCGCTCGAGGTCTATTCATTGCAAAACTTACATCGGACGCTTATTTAATCTAAAATCAGTTTTTAAGCGTAATTTTGCGCAGGATTTTAAGTTAGGTAAGCAGCATGAGCACAATTCCAATTACTAAGCGCGGCGCAGAACTTCTTAAGGAAGAGCTGCACCGCTTAAAGCATGTAGAGCGTCCTGCGGTCATCATTGCTATTTCTGAAGCACGAGCTCAGGGCGATCTCTCTGAGAATGCAGAATATGATGCCGCCAAAGAAAAGCAGGGTTTTATTGAAGGTCGCATCCAAGAGCTAGAGGGCAAGCTGTCTGCAGCCCAGATTATTGATCCTTCCTCTCTTGACGTTACTGGGCGTGTCGTATTTGGCGCTACTGTTGACCTCGAAGATCTTGAAGATGGCACCAAGTTGACCTACCAAATTGTGGGTGATGACGAGGCTGATATCGCTTTAAATAAGATTTCCATTAGTTCGCCTATTGCGCGCGCGTTAATTAGCAAGGAAGAGGGCGACGTTGTTGCCGTTCAAGCTCCAGGCGGTAACCGCGAAGTTGAAATATTGGCCGTTCGCTACGTTTAATGCTTCCAACATATTCCCAGAGAATTTTTAACCTGCTTTCGGGTCTCTGGGTTGGCGGTTTATTGACCATTGGATTTCTCGTTGTCCCGACACTCTTCTCGAGTCTAGGGGATCGTCAGGTCGCTGGAATGGTCGCGGCAAACTTATTCAAGTCAACCGCATACATAAGCGTCCTAACAAGTATTGTTCTGATGGTTCTTGCCAATTACTTTGTACGCGTAGGTAAGCCTCAATATCGAATAGATCGTTGGATATTGTTAGGAATGCTGGCATGTGCGATAGCTGCTGCTTTTATCATCATTCCTTGGATGAATTCTTTGCGAGATCAAGCTTTGTATTTGGGTCTATCTGTCCGCGAGTCCACTCACGCTGTTCTTTTTAGTCGCTTGCATGGCATTTCAAGCGCAATCTACATGCTCCAAACTTTGCTGGGCATTGTCTTCGTGTGGCGGGCAACAAAAAACGCCGACTAGCGGCGTTTTTAACGAATCAAAAGAAGTCTTAGGAGCCCAAAGATTTTTTCTTAGTGCTGCTCATACGCACTTTACGTTTCTTAATGGGCGCTGGCGCTGCAGTAGCTTTTCTATAACCAGGGGAAGACCAGCCAATTTTGGATTCAGCTGCCTCTGATCGCAAAACTCTTTTCTTTGGCGTAGAAGACTTCACAGCAGCCGCGCGTTCAAAAGGCGACTTGTTAGACGCAGAGCGACGACCCGATCTTTCGGAAGTGCTAGTACGAACACTAGTTTTAGTTGCAGTGCGATTTGGCTGACGCTTAGTGCGAGGCGCTTGCAAAGTTTTTTTAGTTTGCTTGCTTGATCGACCTAAATTACTAAATGCTTCATCAACAGCATCTTTTGGTTTCCATAGCACCAATAATTTGCCGATATGTTGTACTGGAGCGGCATCTAATTTATCGCAGAGCTCTTCATAGATTGCAGTACGAGCCTCACGGTCATCACCAAAAACGCGAATCTTAATCAAACCATGATGATTGATGGCTAATTTTGCTTCTTTGATTACAGCGGGTGTTAAGCCATCGCCGCCGACCATCACCACAGGACTTAAATCATGTGCGTCAGCTTTGAGAGATTTGCGTTGTGCGGGGGTAAGGATGAGTGCAGTCATGGGCTCGATGATAGAGCATTCACCAGCAAAATCAGTCGAATAAAGCCAATTTATGGGTTTTTTCTAGATTCCTTTTGCTTTAGCCGGAAGAAACTAGGAAAATGGAGCGCGAAAGTGGGTAAGTTGTGGCAAAGAATAAATTTAATAAAAGTTGGTTGCAGGATCATTTAACCGACCCCTATGTGAAGATGGCTCAAAAAGAGGGCTATCGCGCTAGAGCGGTATACAAGCTCAGCGAAATTGACGAGCAAGATCATCTCATTAAAGCAGGCATGACGATTGTCGATTTGGGTAGCGCCCCAGGGAGCTGGTCTCAGTACGCCCGCAATCGTCTAACGGAGCTTGGTAAAAGCAATCCAAAAATTGAGTCTGGCAAACCAGATGGCCAAATTATTGCGATTGATATTTTGCCTATGGAAGATATTGCGGATGTGAGCTTTATTCAGGGTGATTTTCGTGAGGATGAAGGGCTAGCTGCGCTTGAGGCCTTATTACCTAAAGAAGCCGAGGGAAAGGTAGATTTAGTCCTTTCGGATATGGCCCCTAATTTATCTGGTGTTGGCGTTGCCGATGCTGCCAGAATGGCCTTTTTGGCAGAAATAGCCTTAGATTTTGCTGTTGCACATCTCAAGCCTGAGGGTGCTTTATTAATCAAGTGCTTTAACGGTAGTGGCTATAGCCAAATTGTGGAATCCTTTAAAAGGGTCTTTAAAACCGTAGCCCCCCGCAAGCCTAAAGCATCAAGAGCCCGCTCTTCAGAGATATTCCTCCTTGGAAGAAACCTAAAACCACCCAAATAATCGCCAAAAACCCTGAATTTGTAGGGGGTTTATTAAATAAATATGCCATTAGCTCTTGAAAAAGGGTGGTAGTAGAATCAAATACTTAGGAAGCGATTTGCTTTAACTCCTGGCTCAATCCAGAAAAGGACTCATTTTGAACAGCAATATGTTCCAAAAAATCGGTGTGTGGCTCATTGTGGGCTTAGTGCTTTTTACTGTTTTCAAGCAGTTTGATAAGCCTAAGGACCAAACTCAGGTCACCTATTCACAGTTCATGGATGACGCTAAAGCCGGAAAAGTAAAGCGCGTTGATGTGCAAGGTCGCACATTGCAAGTGACACCTGCTGATGGCGCTAAATATTCCATCACCTCTCCAGGCGATATCTGGATGGTAGGCGACCTCATGAAGTATGGAGTTCAAGTTACAGGTAAGGCGGATGATGAGCCAAATATGTTGGTGTCTGCTTTGTACTATCTTGGACCAACTCTTTTAATTATTGGTTTCTGGTTTTTCATGATGCGTCAAATGCAGGGTGGTGGCAAAGGCGGCGCATTCTCTTTTGGCAAATCAAAAGCTCGTTTGATTGATGAGAACAGCAATACAGTTACTTTTGCTGATGTTGCTGGTTGCGACGAAGCAAAAGAAGAAGTCTTTGAGTTAGTAGATTTCTTAAAAGATCCTCAGAAATTCCAAAAGCTGGGTGGCCGCATTCCTCATGGTGTGTTGCTTGTTGGTCCTCCAGGCACCGGTAAAACCCTATTGGCACGTGCCATTGCTGGCGAAGCAAAGGTTCCCTTCTTTTCGATTTCAGGTTCTGATTTCGTAGAAATGTTTGTTGGTGTTGGAGCATCACGTGTACGTGACATGTTTGAAAATGCCAAGAAAAATTCTCCTTGCATTATCTTCATTGATGAGATTGATGCAGTAGGTCGTCATCGCGGCGCTGGTATGGGTGGTGGTAACGATGAGCGTGAGCAAACATTGAATCAAATGTTAGTTGAGATGGATGGTTTCGAGAGTAATAGCGGTGTGATCGTTGTTGCTGCAACCAACCGCTCTGATGTATTGGATAAAGCATTGCTCCGTCCTGGTCGTTTTGATCGTCAAGTTCATGTAGGCTTGCCTGACATTCGTGGTCGCGAGCAGATCTTGCAAGTGCATATGCGTAAGGTTCCTATCGATCCTGATGTAAATGCGGCTGTATTAGCGCGCGGAACACCTGGCTTCTCTGGCGCCGACTTAGCAAACCTAGTCAATGAAGCTGCATTGTTTGCTGCGCGCCGCAATAAGCGCTCGGTTGATATGAAGGACTTTGAGGATGCTAAAGATAAGATCTATATGGGTCCTGAGCGCAAATCTGCTGTGATGCGTGAAGAAGAGCGTCGTAATACGGCCTATCACGAGTCTGGCCATGCTGTAGTTGCCAAAGTATTGCCTAAAGCTGATCCTGTACACAAAGTCACCATCATGCCTCGTGGTATGGCATTAGGCGTTACTTGGCAGCTACCTGAATTCGATCGCGTGAACCTTTATAAAGATCGCATGTTGGAAGAGTTGGCCATTCTGTTTGGCGGACGTGCTGCTGAAGAAGTTTTCTTGCACTCCATGAGTACAGGGGCATCAAATGACTTTGAGCGTGCTACTAAGATGGCTCGCGATATGGTTACCCGTTATGGCATGAGCGATAGCTTAGGCACGATGGTTTATGTTGATACCGAATCTGAAAGTATTTTTGGTCGCAATAGCACTAAGACTGTCTCTGAATTGACTCAACAAAAAGTGGACGCAGAAATTCGTACACTGATTGATAGTCAATATGCTTTAGCTAGATCAATCTTGGAGCAAAATCGTGACAAGGTTGAGGCTATGGTTGCCGCATTGCTTGAGTGGGAAACGCTTGATGCAGAGCAGATCAATGACATTATGGAAGGTCGTCCACCACGGTCACCTAAGCCCCCGCCAGCAACCCAGTTTGGTAATTCGGCTGGTACGCCTGGTCCCGCGACCGGTGGTGCACCGGCTACGGCATAAATAGGAATTGCTTTAGCCTTTGAAGCTAAATCAAAGCATTCAAACTAAGCCCGCAACATGGCGTTGTGGGCGTTTTCTTTTTGATTTTGCTAAACGTAATCGTCCAATAGTCATGGGCATTTTGAATGCCACGCCAGATTCATTTTCAGATGGCGGTAAATTTAGGTCGCCTAATGATGCAATTGCGCAAGCAGAGCGCATGCTTGCGGCAGGTGTTGATCTCATTGATATCGGCGGCGAATCAACCAGACCTGGTGCAGAACCCGTTGGACTCCAAGAAGAACTTGATAGGGTACTGCCTGTAATTGAGGCGCTCAAAGATTGCGGAGTTCCGCTTTCAATCGATACCTACAAGTCAGAAACAATGCGCCAAGCACTGAATGCTGGTGTGGATTGCGTCAATGATATTTGGGCGCTTAGACAAACTGGCGCTGTTGACGCTGTATTGGAAAGTCAAAATTGCGGCATTGTATTGATGCATATGCAACGCGATCCCCTAACGATGCAATTTAATCCTGAATATACCAATGTGATTGCTGAAGTAAAGCAGTTCCTAAAAGATCAGGCTGACCTCTTAATTTCTTCTGGCATTGCAAATGATCGCATTGCTATTGATCCAGGCTTTGGTTTTGGTAAAAGCCTAGAGCACAACCTCAATATGTTGACTAATTTTGCTGAATTTTCATCATTAGGGTTTCCTGTATTGGCTGGCATCTCTCGCAAATCCATGATTGGCAAAATAACCGGTAAGGACACCAATGACCGAGTGGCCCCTAGCATTGCTGCGGCCATTATGGCGGCAGATCGAGGCGCCGCTATTGTGAGGGTTCATGACGTAGCCGAGACAGTTGATGCTCTAAAGCTATGGGAAGCTATTCAAGTAGATATGTCTGCCTAAGTTTTATAATTAATCCCATGAAAAAACAATACTTTGGTACCGACGGGATCCGAGGAGAGGTGGGTCAATTTCCTATCGTTCCAGAATTTATGACTCGCTTGGGTTATGCGGCTGGCAAGGTATTAACACGCAATGCTAAGCGAGGGGAGCGTTGCAAGGTTTTGATAGGTAAAGATACCCGTGTTTCTGGATACTTGTTGGAGGCAGCATTGGAGGCAGGCTTTGCAGCTGCTGGCGTGGATGTGATGCTTTGCGGTCCCATACCAACACCCGGAGTTGCTTATCTCACGAGAGCCTTACGCTTATCTGCAGGATTAGTAATTTCCGCATCTCACAATCCTTATCAAGATAACGGTATTAAATTTTTCTCTGCAGAAGGGGATAAATTTTCAGATGACTTTGAGTTTGCTATTGAAAAAGAGTTAGAAAACCCAATCGGCTGCGTAAGCTCTAAAGATTTGGGTAAAGCTTTTCGCTTAGATGATGCAGCAGGTAGATATATTGAGTTTTGTAAATCAACCGTTCCTGGTCACCTCAATCTAAAAGGATTAAAGATCGTAGTTGATTGCGCTAACGGCGCTGCCTATCATACTGCTCCACATGTTTTCCATGAGTTAGGTGCTGAAGTTATCTCTATAGGTGTTCATCCCAATGGTCGAAATATTAATGATGGATGCGGTGCTACCGCACCTGCAGCTTTGATTGCAAAAGTTCAGGAAGTAAAAGCGGATATTGGCGTAGCCTTGGATGGAGATGCTGATCGCTTGCAAATGGTTGATGCATCCGGTAGATTGTTTAATGGTGATGAGTTGCTTTATGTCTTGGCTAAAGATCGCGTTGACCGTGGCGACAAGGTTGGTGGTGTCGTTGGTACATTGATGACCAATCTGGCCGTTGAAAATGCCATCAAAGAGCTTGGCATTAGATTTGAGCGTGCCAATGTTGGCGATCGCTATGTTTTAGAGCTTCTCAAAAAGAATGGTTGGCATGTTGGCGGAGAAGGATCTGGGCATTTACTTTGCTTAGATCGCCATTCAACAGGTGACGGCACCATCGCAGCGCTCCAGGTATTAACTGTTATGAGTCAAACCAAGAAGAGCCTTGCGCAGCTATTGGATGCAGTAAGCATTTTTCCGCAAGTGCTCTTAAATGTAAGATTTAAGCCTGGCTACGACTGGAAATCTGATGAGGCTCTCAAAAAACAAATTTCATTGGTTGAGAATAATCTCAAAGATATCGGTAGGGTGTTAATTCGGGCTTCTGGTACCGAGCCTTTATTGCGTGTGATGGTGGAGACTAAGGACGGCGCTGTAGCTATGAGCGCCGCCAAAAGTATCGCCGATTTAGTGCCTACTGCTTAGTAAGATAAATCTACTTAGAATGTACCTCTAAGTCCGACCATGAAACTTCTTCCTGGTTGAGGAGCGTAGAGTCTGACAGCCATTGGAGTTGTTGCATAGCGAATTTGCTCATTGAGCAAATTTTTCATATTGAGATAAACAGTCCAATTCACCTGCTGAATTTTCTCAGTGTAAGAAATACCGGCATTTAATAGGTTGTAACTTGGAGCTGGCCCCTGTTCCCAACTTGCTAAACGATTTTGTTGATAGCTATAGATATAACTAGCATTCGTGAGCCAGCCATCTCTTTGATGAGCAATTTCAGCGCCCAGTCGAGGAGCTGGTTGCAATGGAAGGTTCCCTCCTGCATCAAACGTTCCTTGGGAGGCATCGCCAAAAATTCTGCCACCAAGACCTGGCTCTCGCCAGTTATAGGTAATTTCACCTTCGATGCCTTTAATGGTTGCAGCAGCTTGCTGTGCAGTCACAACACTAAAACCATCGCCTTCCTGACCACCATTATTGATGGCATTTCCTGTGTAGTAGCCATATATATAGTTATTAAAACGATTGGCATAGATGCTTGCTTTGCTACGAAGAATACCCAAACTCTTTTGAAAGTTGAACTCCAGATTGTGGGAGACTTCCTTGCTTAAATTAGGGTTGCCAATATCAAATGTTGCAGTCGATTCATGAGCGCCATAAGAGTAAAGCTCTTGGGCACTTGGGGCACGTTGGGAAACTGTATATGCCACACCCAATCCATGGCCTTGAATAAAATTCCATAGACCGCCAGCCGAATAAGACATCAAATTGAAATTACGGTTCTGCAATGTAATGCCTGGCGTAAGGGTGCCAGCAGTTGTGTCCTGAGCCTCTAGGGTTGTAGCTGTGTTGGGATTTTGAGCCACATTGTTGTATCTCAGGCCAAGACTTCCTTGCAGACTATTCCATTTGCCTTCCTCAATCCAAAATAGGGCATTGGAATTTGTTTTAGTTGGCGGAACAATTGCATAACTTCCGGTGCCCACCTCTGAAGCGTTTAAGGATGCAGCGGTTACTTGAGCGCCAAATGTTCCTTTCCACCCAAGTAGGGGGTTATGAGTTAGCTCAAAGCGCGCTTCATTTGCTAAATTTTTCCAGAGGGCAGCTGCTTCGCCAGCATTGTTAAATTCTGTGTGGTTGTAATTGGAGTTTGCGGCACTAAATTTAAAGGATGAGAATCCGCTAAATGGGTCACGTGTTTGATGTTGTAAGTCATAACGATTTTGTGACTGGTTTATTGATCCACCCTCAGGCGTTGGAATTCCATAGTTATTATTTAGTCTCTCAACAGAGACGCCGGTATACCCAGATTTGCCAATATATGAAACACCAAAGCCTAAATTGTTTTGATTGCTAAATGTGTTTGGTAATTTGCCGATGTAATTATTGCCACCATTTCCTTCTGGTGGGACGGTCCAACCACCTACAGGCTCACCCTGTGATTGTGTTGAGCTGCCAGGAATTGAATAATTATTTGCGTTATTAATTGCGGTATCCACGTGAACGGCAACAGATCCAATAGCCCCATCAACCTCAATGGATCCAGCGCGACCATTATTTACAGTTTCATAACTGGTATTGAATGCGCCGGTTGGTCGATCCGGTAAATTAGTCAAGATTCGGTCATTGACAACGTTTACAAGACCGCCGCTAGAACCTGAGCCATAGAGGAGGGCGGCTGCACCACGCAATATCTCTACTTGATGGGTGTTTTGCATATTGTTACCAACAGCATGATCTTGGGAAATATTAGAAACATCCCCGACTGATAGTCCATTTTGCAGAATTTGTACACGAGAGCCTTCGAGTCCTCGAATCACTGGTCGGGATGATCCTGCGCCATAACCGGTTGCCGATACACCCAACTCATTAGCCAATGTTGCACCCAGTGTGCCGCCTAATTTATTTGCTAACTCATCTCCTTGAAGAATCTTTGTTGGCGTCAAAATACTTTGTGTAGCCTCTTGACTGCCAGTGGCAGTAATCTCAAGACTGGGAGTTTGATTTTGTGAAAAAGCATAAGAGCTGAAAATGGCACCCACTAGCACACACATAATGCGCGGCTTTAATAATTTTTTATACTTCATTTGAAACCCTTTAATTCTTGCAACCAAGTGATGCAAGCAAATAAATCTTTAACTAGATGCTGGATCTAATCTCTATAGCGATTTATGAAAGAAGGGTTGGTGGCGCTCTTGATTGATAGTGCTCAATAAAGGCTTGAGCTATGTAGTAGGTATCGAACCCGACCGAATGATTGGCATGGTTGCTGTGTACTACGGGATTGATTGTGTCAGCGGCAACAAATCCAGCCAAGGTAAGCGCATCGAATAAATGGCACACGTCTGAATTGTGATTTTGAGATGGTGCTGCATCAACCGCAGTCGAGCTTATTTCAGTTTGGCTTTGGAAATTCGCATGCGAAATACTATGAGAAAGGCCTACCCAGCGGGTTCCCAGCAAGCAAAATGCAAGCAAAGCAATGCTCAGGCCAACTTGAATTTGCTTCTTAAATTTGCTTGAAAAATAGGCAACCATGGCATGAATCTTACAGGATTTGCCTGCAATAGCGCTCTCGGTGTAGAATATCGTTTCCGTCGGAGTGTAGCGCAGCCTGGTAGCGCACCTGCTTTGGGAGCAGGGGGTCCAAGGTTCGAATCCTTGTACTCCGACCACTTTCTCTTTGTTTTACGATTTTCAGTCCCAGTACTCACTGCCTATAGCTCAGCTGGATAGAGCAACGCCCTTCTAAGGCGTAGGTCGCACGTTCGAATCGTGCTGGGCAGGCCACCTCCTCTTTGATTTCATGCTCTAAATTGTGGCCTAAATGCCTTTTATATGGTTTGCAGTGGCATAGAATGCAGCGATGAATATTATTTCCCTCAAGATTTGCTCATTGCTGAGCCTCATTTTTTTGCTTTGTGCATGCTCGGTAGCCAAATTGGAAGCAAGACTTGAGGCCAATCCACAGTGCAAAGATGTTGTTAATCCAAAAACAGGTGCTCTCATGCCATGCCCCGGATCTGATAAGGCCTTCTACAGAGATGTGGGGTTAGCACCTGCAAAGGCTGTGCCTGTTGCAAATAGCTCAGTCACCACCGCTCCTGCAGCAGCCACTCAAGGCATTGCAGCATCAGAACCTAGGACAATGATTCCCGCTCAATATGATTGCAAGCCTCAGATTCATAAAAAGACTGGCGGAACATTGCCTTGCCCCGCACCAGAATAATTTGAAGTAGGTATGATCTTCTGTATCAGAAATCCCTAACCAAGTAATTAACCCATGGAAACGCTATGAAAAAAATGAATGTATTGCTAGTCTCTTTTGCTACAGCAATTGCTTTGTCTGCTTGCAGTAACGCGCCGAAATTAGCGACTGAATCAATGCCGAGATCTGGATTTTTGCCTGATTACAACCTTTTGGTTCCAATGGCGACAAGCGACAGCGATACACGAGTTTGGAGATATCGTGTTTCGGGTGTAAACCCAGGAGCATATACAGCCGTCATTCTTGATCCAATTTACTTGAATCAAAATGCAACCAAAGATGTCAGTCTTGAGTTGATAAATAAAGCAAAAGCAGCATTACAGGAATCGATGGTTGAAGCTGTAAATTCGCGCGGCAATATTCGCATTGTCACTAAACCTGGTCCAGGAGTAGCGCGTATTTCAGTTGGCATTACTGGAGCAGAAAGCTCCGCTAATAGTTTGCAGCCTTGGAATTTCACTCCTATTGGCTTAGCAATGAATGCTGCTGCTTATGCTGGTGGTGTTAATGCCAAAACACCTGCACTATTAGTCGAAAGTAAAATTACCGATAGTCAATCTAAACAACTATTGGGCGAGGGTTTAATTACCGTTCAAGGCGAATCCTTCCGAACAAATGCGGGTTCCGCAGACTCTTTCATTGCCATGGCTAAAAAGGTAGTTCGCACTGCATTAGAAACATCAGCCAATCCAACTCCAACTGGTAAATAAGTACTCCACATGAAAATGTCATCCTTTGTTTTAGCACTCAGCATTTTGCTAGCAGCACCCTTACTGGCTCATGCAGATGAAGCATCTCGTGACCAGGAAATTGTTGAGCGTTTTGCAAAGTGTGACACCAATAAAGATGGGAGGCTAACCAAGGAAGAGGCCAAGGGATGTATGCCTCGCATATACAGCAACTTTAGTTATATCGACTCTTCAAATAAGGGTTACGTTACTGTTGCTGAAATTCAGGCAATGGCAAATAAATAATCGTATGAAAACTCAAGAGCCTCTGTCGAGGCTCTTTTTTATTGGGTGAATGATGGCAGTTTCTTTTCCTGGATTTACAGAAAATAAGATTACCGTTTCATTGGATGACGGTCCAATTGAAATTGCTTATTTAATTGGTGGCAGCGGTCCACCCTTATTGTTGTTACATGGCTTTCCTCAAACCAAAGCAATTTGGAGTCAAGTTGCTCCTGAGTTGGCGAAACATTTTACAGTTGTTGCTGCAGATCTTAGGGGCTATGGCTCATCTTCAAAGCCTCATGGCAAAAAAGATCATTCCACCTATTCAAAACGCTCAATGGCTGCAGATCAACATTCGCTAATGCGGGCGTTGGGATTTGATCAATTCTTTTTGCTTGGGCACGATAGAGGTGGGCGGGTTTCTCATCGTTTGGCTCTAGATTTTCCTAAGAGCGTACTTCGCTTAATGGTTCTGGATATTTCTCCAACATTAACGATGTATGAAGGCTCAACCATGGCATTTGCAAAAGGCTATTGGCATTGGTTTTTCTTAATTCAACCCGAGCCAGTGCCTGAAACGATGATTGGTGCAAACCCAGGGTATTGGTTAAAAAATCATATGGGTCGTCATGCCGGTACGGGTATATTTTCAGCTGATAGATGGGCAGAATATTTAGCTGGCGCTAGCAACACTGAATGCATGCATGCAATGTGCGAGGATTATCGCGCTGCAGCCTCAATTGATTTGATTCACGATCGTTCAGACCGTGCTACGGGCATTCAATTAAAAATGCCTCTAAAGGTTCTCTGGGGGGAGCATGGACTAGTCAATCAGTGCTTTAAGCCACTTGATGACTGGCGAAGCGTAGCAGCGAACGTCACAGGTAGAGCTGTACCCAGTGGTCATTACATCCCAGAGGAGATCCCGGGCCTATTAATAGATGAGGCTAGGGACTTTTTCAGGTAAAAGATCGAAGTAAAAAAACCCTAAATAAATCATACATTTAGGGTTTTTTCAATCATCACTCTGGGTGAAAGTTGTTGCTAGCCATGAAGCTGATCGTGCGTTCAAAGCCTAGGATACGGATGTAGCGCCAGGCGATATCGCGATATTTGCTATCTAAATAGCCAATCGCTACTTCAGGCGTCCTTTTGGACAAGTCGATCTGTTGAATTGCACGGGCCCAACGTTTGAGTCTTGTTGACATTTTTGTCACCTCCATGACCATACAACGCATGAAAAAGGGGTCGAGATGACATGAATTACAAAATATTTATCAAAAAACTACTTAATTTCCTTAAATGGAGACAACTTTATGGGGATTAAGAATATTTTGGGGGTCTAGAGCCGTTTTGAGCGCCTTCATAAGGTTGTGGGCAACCTCGCCCTTGTGACCCCTTAGATCATCTAATTTGAGCTGTCCAACCCCATGTTCTGCAGAGATGGAACCTTTGCATTTCTCAACCTGGCCATAGACCAGCTCATGTATGAGCTTTTCGTTGGTTTCGTTAAAGGTTTTTGGGTCTGCGCCCAAGGGCGGGGCGATGTTGTAATGTAGATTGCCATCGCCGAGGTGTCCAAAATTGATGATTCTGACACCCGGAAACTTTTCTCTCATTAATTCATCAGTCTCCCGAATAAAGTTATCAAGGGAAGAAAGGGGGATGGTAATGTCATGTTTCAGATTAGCGCCTTCTTCGGCTTGCGCAAGTGTGATGTGTTCACGCATATGCCAAAACGAATTAGCTTGAGTTAGGTTGCTGGCGATTACCGCATCGCTAATAATTGATTTTTCAAAAGCATCCTCCAGAATGGTTTCAAGAAGTTGCCTAACGTGTTCTTCGCTTTCGTGATCTGACAATTCGATCAAGACTGTATATGGCGGATTTCCTTGCAAAGGGTTTGCCATTTGCGGAAAGTGCTTTTCATTTAGATCCAGCGATTCTCGAGTCATCATTTCAAAACCCGTAAGCAAAGAGTTTGCCCGTTTTTGAAAGAGAGTTAGCAACGCAATAGTCGATGCAATGTTCTCGCAAGCAACTAAGGTTGTCCATTGCGAAACAGGTAGGGGGTAAAGCTTCATAACTGCTGCCGTGATAATGCCAAGCGTGCCTTCTGATCCAATAAATAGGTCACGCAAGTCATAGCCTGTATTGTCTTTACGCAATCCTTTAATACCGTTCCAAATCTCTCCTTTGGCAGTGACTACTTCAAGTCCCAGGCATAGATCCCGTGTGTTCCCATAGCGCAAAACGTTAGTTCCGCCTGCATTGGTTGCGAGGTTGCCGCCAATCATGCAGCTACCCTCGGCACCAAGACTAAGCGGGAACAGATAGCCATTCTCTGCAGCCTTTTCTTGTACGGCTTGCAAGATGCAACCAGCCTCGAGGGTAATCGTTTGGTTTGCGATATCAATCTCGCGAATTTGATTCATTCGCTTGAGATTAAGTATTACTTGCTTACCGCTATTGTCTGGAGTAGCGCCGCCACAAAAACCAGTATGCCCACCTTGCGGAACCAGTGCAATTTGGTGCTGAGCACACAACTGCACGATTGCTGCAACTTCATTACTAGTGCTAGGCAATAGAACGGCTAATGCTTTTCCAGTAAATCGTTTTCGCCAATCGGTTAGGTAGGGTGCTTTATCTTCATCTTGAGTCAAAATATATTTTCTCTCAAGAACCTCGGATAGTTGATTGATGAAGTTTTGCATTGCTTTATTTTTCTGCAGAAATCTTCTTTAAAGCTTTAGCCTCTTTTTTAATTGGCTTTAAATACATTAACAAGCAAATAAAACCAATAGTTGCGATTAACGTTTCAATCGCAGCAAGCCAAAAGTTAGCGCCAGTTTCTAGAATGCGCACTAAGCCTTCAGTGACATACAGCAAGATCAACATTGAGGCCCACTGCATGGTGTAGACATTTCCCTTCCATAGGCCGGGAATGGCAAACAACAATGGAATACCTTTAAGTATTAGCCAGGATCCACCAGGGCGTAGGGGCGATATGAACCACTCCCAAGCCACACAAAGAATGAATAAGTCTACAAACGCAGCAGTAGCTATGAGTTGGTAGGGATTCTTATCGAGGATCTTTTTAATCATGACGCGCTTTAAATGCCTTACTTTTTATTGAGGTGCAGCTTTAAAGCTGTTTCGGCTAAACGTTTTCCTTGAGCCTTAGCTAAACGCTGTTCTTCGAGGCTGATGGGTGCACGACCGTCTGCATGGGCAAGATGGGTAACGCCGTAAGGACTACCTCCTGTGTTTGATGACATCAGATCTGGCTCGCTATAAGGGATACCCATCAACATCATGCCGTGATGAAATAGTGGAATCATCATCGTCAACAGAGTGCTTTCTTGTCCGCCATGCATGCTGCCAGTGCTGGTAAAGACGCAGGCGGGCTTACCAATTAAGGCGCCATTCATCCACTCGGATGAACTGCCATCCCAAAAGTATTTCATGGGTGCCGCCATATTGCCAAAACGGGTAGGGGACCCTAATGCAAGTCCAATACACTCCTGCAGGTCTGAATACTCCACATAAGGCGCCCCATCTTGAGGCACAGAGGCCTCTGTTGCTTCGCAAACGGTAGAGATCGCGGGTACCGTTCTTAGGCGGGCATTTACCCCCTGAACGCTTTCAATGCCCTCGGCTATCAAGCGCGCTAGGTCCTTTGTTGCACCATAACGGGAGTAGTACAAAACTAAAATATCAGGTTGGCTCATATTGATCTCTTATGATACGGCGATGCGCCTCTTTCGTAACCCCCAATTATGGCTCTCTCTTGGAAAAGAGATCTGGGAGCGCAATCGTGGTCAAAATTTAAAGCAAATTGCCGCGAGCCTAGCTTTTACAACGACCTTATCAATGGTCCCCATGGTGACCATTGCCACCATGTTAATTGGCTACTTGCCAAGTGTTATTCAGGTGAAAAATGCTTTTAAAACGTGGCTTTTGGATACCTATATGCCTGGCGGCATCAATCAACAAGTATTTGTTTACCTGGATCAGTTTTCTTCCCAGGCTAAGGGTTTAACGTTCGTGGGCTTAGCGGGCTTAATCATCACCACAATTATGACTTTAGCAGTGATAGAGGGTGCCTTTAACCAGATTTTTAAAGTAACCAAAAGTCGACCACTCTACAAAAAAATTGCTATTTACAGTGCTGCAACAATATTAGGTCCAATACTGCTGGGTATCGGGATCTATCTCAGCGGTGTTTTATTTAGCGCGTCGGAAGGTTGGATCAGCGCAGTATCTTTTGGCTTTCAATTGGTGGCCACTATCGCCCCTATTTGCTTGGCGATTGCTGTTTATGCGGTTGTCTACAAAGTTCTGCCATATGCAAAAATACTATGGCGCGACGCCTTTACCGGCGCTCTAGTGGCTGCTCTTGCATTTGAGTTAATGAAATTTGGCTTTGCTATTTTTTTAAGTCATACCGCCTTTTATAAGACGGTTTACGGGGCTTTTGCCATCTTCCCTCTGGGTTTGATGTGGATTTATATGACCTGGTGGATTACCTTGACTGGTGCGGTACTTGTGGCAAATCTTCCAGAAATCCGCAGTGGCTTCATTAGGGTTATTCGTTACTAAAAGTAATGACTTAACCCTTGATTCAGAGTGGTCTTAAGTCTATATTGAACACATAAATGCATTGTTTTTTGGAGATCAAATGAAAGTTCGTGACATATTGCGCGTTAAGGGCAGCACCCTGTTTACGGTAGCTCCAGATACAGCCCTGCAAACGGCGGTTCTGGTAATGAGCGAACACGATATTGGCTCCCTGGTTGTCATGGAATATGACAAGCTGGTTGGCATTCTGACTTTCCGAGAAGTTATTGCCGCATTAGCAGAGCATCATGGCAAGCTCGAAGGATTGCAAGTTAGCTCAGTTATGAATCAAAAGCCTCTGACATGCAATATGGAAACTGAGATTGATGAAGTGCGCCGCATGATGTTGGTTGACCACGCCCGATATCTGCCGGTGGTCGACCAAAAGATGTTGATGGGTGTAATTTCTTTCTATGACGTTGCGAAATCCGTAGTTGAAGCCCAAGACTTTGAAAATACAATGCTCAAAGCCTATATTCGCGACTGGCCTGAAGATACTGAAAAAACAGCCTCTTAAGCTGTTCTTACCCTCATTTTCTGACAAATGACATAATGTCGGTATGTCAGGAAATACATTAGGCCTCCTCTTTACAGTCACCACTTTTGGTGAATCCCATGGTCCGGCTATTGGAGCGGTGGTTGACGGCTGCCCACCAGGCATGGAGCTTTCTGAGGCTGACATTCAGCTTGATTTGGATCGACGTAAGCCCGGCACTTCAAGACACGTTACTCAGCGCAAGGAAGAGGATAAGGTTGAAATTCTTTCTGGTGTTTTTGAGGGTAAAACTACCGGTACTCCGATTGCACTATTAATTCGCAATACTGATCAACGTAGCCAAGACTACGGTGATATTTTGCAGACCTTTAGACCAGGTCATGCAGATTATGCATACCAAACCAAGTATGGTATTCGCGATCCTAGAGGTGGTGGAAGATCTTCTGCACGTTTAACAGCTCCAGTTGTAGCTGCTGCTGCGATTGCAAAAAAATGGTTGCATGAAAAATATGGCACCGAGTTCTATGGCTATATGAGTCAATTAGGCGAGCTGGAAATCCCATTCAAAGACGCCGCAGAAATCGAGAAGAATCCTTTCTTTGCTGCAAATGCAGAAATGATTCCTCAGCTTGAGACATATATGGATGACCTGCGCAAAGCAGGGGACTCCTGTGGCGCGCGTATTGAAGTTCGCGCTCGCAATGTGCCGGTAGGTCTAGGCGAGCCATTATTTGATAAGTTGGATGCTGATATTGCGCATGCCATGATGGGTATTAATGCGGTGAAGGGTGTTGAGATTGGTGCAGGCTTTAAATCTGTTGCTCAGCGTGGTAGCGAGCATGGGGATGAGCTTCACCCAGATGGTTTTGCTACGAACAATTCTGGCGGAACTCTTGGCGGGATTAGTACTGGGCAGGATTTACGCGTATCCATTGCGATCAAGCCTACCTCAAGCATTATGAGTCCTAAGCAGTCAGTAGATCTAAATGGCAAACCCATAACCGTTCAAACAAAGGGTCGTCACGACCCTTGCGTTGGTATACGCGCAACGCCGATTGCCGAGGCAATGCTTGCTCTAGTGTTGATGGATCATGCTTTACGCCATCGCGCTCAATGTGCTGATGTTTCAGAATCTACTGCATCGATCCCGGCCGCACAACCTGGATCTTTTCGCGATTGATTTGGCTGATTAAATGACGCCTTCGCTTCGCTGGGCCTTCGGGTCCTTTTTCTTTTTATATTTCGCTTATGTTGGATTGGTATCGCCGTACGCAAGCCTCTTCTTTTTAGAGAGGGGCTTTAGCGTAATTGAGATAGCGGCGCTGATGTCTATGTTGCAGATCACCAGAATTGTTGGTCCTTTCTCCTGGGGTTGGTTGTCAGACTATCTGTCTAATCGTATTGGCATTATTCGTTTTTGCGCCTCTCTGGCCGCACTCATTTTCTTATGCATCTATTTTTTACAAGACTACATTGGTTTTTTCATTTGGATGTTTGTTCTGCACACCATCTTGAGTAGTTTGATGCCCCTGGGTGAGTCCGCCACTATCCATGCTTTATACAAAGATAATTCTTTTGATAAGCGCTATGGGCGCTTGCGCTTGTGGGGTTCAATTGGCTTTATAGCAATGGTTCTTGCGGCGGGTGAGTTATTCCAGCGCAAAACTATTGAGTTATACCCAATCGTAGGCACGGTAGTCTTATTTGCCTTGGCTCTAATTACCTTTTGCCTGCACGAGCCAAAGATGGGGCGACGCAAAATGGTGAAAGGAGAGTTGTTAATTGTGCTCTTTAATCCTGACGTTCGCTGGTTTCTGCTGTCCGGATTTTTTATGATTTTTGCACATGCATCGCTATACGTTTTTTACTCTCTTTATCTCGCTGATTTGGGATACGATAAATTTGAAATTGGTCTTTTTTGGGCACTCGGCGTCGCTGCAGAAGTCATCTTTTTTTATTTCCAAAGCAAGGTGCTGAGTAGGTTAGATGCTGAAGTTATTTTGCAAGCAGCCTTTGGTATTGGTGTTATTCGTTTTATCTTGATTGCCTTCCTGCCCATCACATCGGTCTTAATTGTGGCGCAATTAATGCATGCGGGTACATTCGCGGCTCACCATAGCGCCGCAACTAAATTATTGCAGCGTTGGTTTACGGGACCATTACAGGCTAGAGGCCAAGCCTTAATGGCAACCATTTCATATGGTTTGGGTGGAACGGTAGGTGGTCTATGTGCTGGCTGGATATGGGAGGCGTCGCAGCCTAGAGATGTTTTTGTAATGTCTGCATTTGCATGCGGACTGGCGGGCATGGCAATCCAAAAACTCAGACCGCGACGTTACCCCGCCAGATAAAACCTTAAGATTCTTATTGAACCTTTGCCTTGGCACGGAGTTTTTGCATCATCTCTGCAAATTTCGCTTTTTGCCAATTCTTATCAGACATGATCATTTGTTTAAGCTGATCCTTCATTTCTTCCATGCTTGGAGCTTTTACATCACGAGAATCAATCATCTTAATGATGTGCCAACCAAATTGAGATTTAACAGGCTTATCTGTAATTTGTCCGTTCTTCAGCTGAACCATTGCCTTTGAGAACTCTGGTACTAGCGCTTTATCGCTTACCCAACCAAGATCCCCGCCATTTTTAGCTGAGCCTGGGTCCATTGATTTAGCTTTAGCAATCTCTTCAAAATTAGCGCCAGCCTTTAACTGAGCAATAATTGCTTTTGCATCCGATTCCTTTTCAACCAGAATATGCTCTACGTGATATTCCTTGCCGGTGTATTGAGCTTTAACGGACTCATAAGCCGCTTTAAGATCGGACTCGGCAACACCTTCTTTTTCAACAAAATCTTCGAACACAGCAGATACTAATACGCCAATACGTGCTTGCTCCAACTGCTCACGAACAGCTTCTTTTTGAATAACGCCCCGTTTGTCGGCCTCTTGCAAAATGAGTTCACGAGTCACAAGCATCTCGCGCGCCTGGTCGCGTACTTGAGGATTATCTGGTTGACCTGAACGTTGAACCAATTTATCAAGCTGCGCTTTTGGAATAGATTTGCCGTTCACGATGACTGCATTTTGCGCATACGCACCTGAAGTCAAAAGGGTGGCGCTCAGAAGGCTGATTGAAAGTAATTGATGTTTAGTGAACATAGTATTTGATAGGTTAATAAAAGATGGGGCTATTTTAAGGCAGCCTTATTTAGAAACTTCATCCGGCGCTAAAGCAACAATGGTTAAAGCATGAATTTCCTTGGGAATATGGCGATTTAGAGCGGCATACACAGCCCTGTGGCGAGCTACTAGGTTTAAACCCTTAAATTCCGGAGCAACGATTTCTAGCTTGAAATGACCGCCGCCGCTAGCTGCGCCAGCATGTCCTGCATGAAGATGGCTTTCATCATCAATCACTAAAGATTGAACCTGAAAAGCTTTTCGCAAGTCTTGGTCAAAAGCCTCAATTCTTTGTTGATTCACATTCATTCGCTAGGGTGCTCCATATGTTTAGAGAGCCAAACACCTTGAATAATGACAAACAGCAGCAATAAGCCAGTGCTACCAAATAACTTAAAGTTGACCCAGGTTTCCTCAGAAAACTCAAAGGCGATATAAAGATTAAGGGCGCCCATCGCAAAAAAGAAAAGGGCCCATGCCATATTAAGTTGATGCCAAACAGAATGAGCGCTTTTTTCTTTCAGTGTTACCTGCTTGCCCATCAATACCTTTATCCAATTTTTTTGAAAAAATTGCGCACTAACAAAAAGAGCACCAGAAAAGAGCCAATAAAGAGCGGTTGGCTTGAGTTGAATGAATGTCTTGTCATGTAAAAAAATAGTCAAGCTACCAAACACAACAATCATCACCAAACTAATCCACTGCATAGCATCAATTTTGCGATGGCGATAATAGACCCAAAGTATCTGGCCAATGGTGGCAATCATCGCAACAATCGTGGCTGTGTAGATATCGCCAAGCTTAAAGGCGACAAAAAATAGAATGATGGGGAAGAGGTCGAATAAAAATTTCATAAGTAGATTATCCCGGTATTTTTTACTTGTCCGTCTTTACCGGAATTGCATTGGAGCTTGGCTCAAAACTTAAAGAAGCTGAGTTGATGCAATAGCGCAAGCCAGTTGGCATAGGCCCATCCTCAAATACGTGACCCAAATGAGCATCACAATGAGCACAGCGCACCTCGGTGCGAATCATGCCATGGCTAGTATCCCGAATTTCCTTGATGGAGGAGGCAACTTCTGGGGCGTTATAGCTGGGCCAACCGCAGCCGGCATCAAACTTAGTTTCTGATAAAAAAAGTGGCGTATCGCAGCAGACACATTTATAGCGGCCTTTATCCCAGTGATCCCAATACTTCCCGGTAAATGGTCTTTCGGTTGCCGCTTCACGAGTCACTCGATACTCAATGTCACTAAGTGATTGCTTATATTCTTGGTCGGTTTTCTTCATTTTCTATCCAGGGTAGATGTATTAGATTCAATTTAGGATGAGCAGCTTACTTCTACTGCCTGTGCATTAGGAGGTGGTGCCATAGAGTACGCTTCATATTCTGACTGCTCATCAAAGGGTTTACTCAAAATTTGGAGAAGCTTGGTGACCTCTGAAAAATCTTTTTCTTGGGCCTTTTCAATTGCAGTCTGAGCCAAATGATTTCGCAATATGTATTTTGGATTTATTTGATTCATAGCATGCTGTCGAACCTCATCGGGACAAGATTCAGCTTTTAATCGCTCTACATAGTCACCGAACCACTGATCAATCGATTCTCTAGCTATAAATTCATCCCTCAATGAGTTTTGTGAAATTGCCTCACCAATCCTCAGCTTGCCGAGACTTCGAAAAAAGGTCGTGAAATCTACTTTCGAATCATGCATAGCCTGCAATAACCTCTCTATAAGGGCTATATCTCCTTCTTGAGAAGTCGTAAATCCAAGTTTTTTGCGAAATAGGGATTGCCATGTCTGTGCATATATCACTGGAAACTGTTCTAGAGCAGATCGCAACCGATCTTGCGCCAATTTTTCATCAGACTTGTATGCCAGCAAAGGGATCATTGCGCTGGCAAGGCATGCCATATTCCAGTGCATGATCTGAGGTTGGCGATGATATGCATATCTTCCACCTTGATCACTATGGTTGCAAATGTGATCAATCTGAAATTGATCCAAGAATCCGAATGGTCCATAGTCCATAGTTAGACCAAGGACGCTGATGTTATCGCTATTAAGTACGCCATGACAAAAGCCAACCGCTTGCCACTGGGCTACAAGTCTAGCATTGCGAGTGCAGATTTCTTGAAAGAGGCTTAAATAAGGCTCATCGGCATTTTGAGAATCAGGGTAGTGGTATTGAATTAAATAATCCGCAAACTCCCTCAAGCGATCAACATCATCTAGCGAAGCAAAGTGTTCAAAGTGGCCAATTCTTAAAAAGCTAGGAGCAAGTCGCGCACAAACTGCGGCGGTTTCGAGAGTCTCTCTTCTAACCGGCAAATCAGATCCAACGACTGATAGAGCTCTTGTGGTTGGAATGCCTAGAGCGTACATTGCTTCACTACACAGAAACTCTCTGATTGAAGATCGAAGTACTGCTCTCCCATCGCCCATTCGTGAAAAACGAGTAATGCCTGCGCCTTTGAGTTGCAACTCTTGATCGGCAATATCACCCAATAAAATTGCTCGCCCATCACCCAGTTGTCCGGCCCATACTCCAAATTGGTGACCACTATAGACGGTTGCTATTGGATTGGGAAATTGACGATCACTAGTATTTAATTGGTTTCCAGACAAAACTCCTAGCCATTCCTTGTCCACTGGTAGACCACTTTCATCCAATTCGATGCCAATGAGGTTTGCCGACGAAGGTGAAAATGCAACCCAGTAGGGTGCAGGGATTGGTGTTGGTGTGGTTACTTGGCAAACGTCATCGCCACTGAATATAAAGGCCATAAGCTATTCTAGGGGGATTTACCAAAACACGTACATGCCTCTAAAATTATTCAATGAATAAACAAGTCCAAATCAATCCACAGACCCAACTGGCTAATTTAGGGGAAGAATTAAATGTCCCATTTTTAAAGCTTCTTGGGGTTCGTTGCCTAAGCGCAGAGATGGGTAAAGGGGAGATATTGCTAGCCCTTAAACCTGAACATAACAATACCTGGGAAGTAGCCCATGGTGGCGTATTGTTAACGTTAATGGATGTGGCTATGGCAGTTGCCGCTCGCTCTGGTGATCCCGGCGACCGCAGTGTTGTCACCATTGAAATGAAGAATAATTTCATGCAGGCCGCAACTGGGGTGTTGCGTGTTAAAGCGGATACAGTTCGAAGAACTGCAACCATGGCTTTCTGTGAAGCCAAGCTCTATAACGATCAAGGCGAAATTTGTTGTATGGCCACCGGGACATTTAAGTTTCTGAAGCGCTTGGCAACACGTAATGCCGATGGTGCACGTATTGTGAACGACGATGGTCGCTTTGACTAACGCTATACAGATAAATTAGAGTCAGAGGCCGAGCTAAGCGCTCCCGTCACAACGTCATGTCCAACCGTTCCGGATGAATCAAAGCGGCGCTCGACTAATTCAAACTGCCCATCTTTCCTAATTCTAAGAACGGTGCTGGAGCGAGTTCCATAAGAAGGTGTTTTAATAAATGCAGGGGAGAGCGCTTTTTCCCATTCCTTGCTAACACCTGTATTAGGGAGCTCATGATCGCTTGCATGATGGGTGTCAGCCAACAGTTTTAAATACTGATCTGCATTCTTGAGGCTGCCTTGGTCCATTGCCAATGTCTGGGCAAATGCTGCAATACGATGATTTACCTTAGGCCAAGGTGTATCAAGCATTGCATTGGATAGTCCGTAGACTCCTGGCTCCAGGGGTTGAGGTGGAAACACTTTACGGGGACGAACGTTTTGACCCATCATCATACGATTGCTGACCCAATGCATTTCTGCTTTTGCTGGATCACTAAGATCGGCCATGAGCAAATTAAAGCCGTTGTATTGTGAAAATCGTTTTGAATTTCCTTGAACAAACTCCATTGGACGATCGTTGCTGGCCAAATACATTAATGACAGTTCGCCACGAGTTCTAGCATCTGGATTTTTTTCGCTTGGAGCCCTTACATTGGTTAAGGCGGCGAATTTACCCGTCTTAGTAAAGCCGAGCCAGGTCCCTGGACTCCCCACAACATCTGCACGATCTCTCCCTGCAAGAACGTGTGGGTGTTCTGGCCACCAAGAAACACCCTCTGTATCCCTCTCATAAAACTCATCGCGGTTGGCCGCAACCACCAGAGAGTAATCTGGATGAGAGTTCCATGCGAAAAGAATGAGGCACATAAAAAAGAATTAAATTTCTATCAAAGGATATGGCAATGAATCTACTTTTAACACAGGTCCAGTAGCGCTACCCAGGTGAATTTCACCGCCTTCAAGCGCTTCTAGCTTGCACTCAATTTGTAGATCAATACGCCCAGAATCGGCGGGGTGCTTGGTTGATAAAACAATCATTCCAGCTGGTTGTCCAGGATCATTACTGTGAAAAAGTTCAGAACCAGGCAATGCATATTGTTCATCCTGCTCAGTAGCAATTACGTGCGCCAGCTGAAGTCTTCGCTTAATTGCGCCTCGATATTGGCTGCGCGCAACAATTTCTTGTCCTGGGTAACAGCCTTTTTTAAAGTCTACGCCGGCGACGGATTCAAAATTAATCATTTGCGGTACAAACTGCTCTTGCGTAGCTTGAACAATCCTTGGGATGGCGCTCAAAATCTCAAGCTCATTCCAGATGCCTAAAACATCGCTGGAGTTTTGAGTCTGTAAAGGTGCCTCATTTGAGTGTGCCAATAAAAGCCGCGCAATAGACTGGGATCCAACCAAAACATCCGGTAATCGCAAAGCTAGACACTGGTCATCCAGCTTCACGCTATTTGTGATTCCAGCAGAGCCATAAAGACCTGCAACTGACCAGCTTGCAGAAAGATCAGTCACTTTGACTTTTGAACGCAGTACATACATAGACAAACGTTTAGCGGTGTTAGCCGCAATATCTCTTGAGATAAATAAAGCAAATCGGTCTTCTCCATCAGGTGCAGATGGAAATAAGCCTAGCCAAGCACTTGCCAACAAACGACCCTTTGGATTGCAATAGCCTACGAGACGACTTCCTAAGTAGCCCTGAGCTATTGAACCAGGTAGCGTTCGGTTGAGCCCCAAGACAGAGTTTGTTAATTGATTTTGCAAAAAGCTTGCAGCATCAGAGCCCTCTACTATGATGAGGCCCCACTGAGTAAGGCTGCAGGGTAGGGATGGGCTGTTTTCTAGCCAGTTTTGCTGGATTTGGGTGGAATATGTCATGACCCTTTTATCATAGCCTGATGAGTAGAAAAATTCAGAAGAGGGGCTTTTTTATGAAGCGATGGCCCTCATACCGAGATCTTAAAAAATGGCTTACCCTCGCTGTTGTCCTATTAGGCCTTCTTTATGGGACTATTTTTTTATTCCCGGTTGTCCCTAATCAGTCAAATACTGTTGATGGCTCTAGTTATAGGGTGAAGATTAACCCCAATTCTGGGTTAATAAGCATTTCTGATCAGTTAAGAGCGCAAGGATTGGTTGTTAATTCAGTGGCGCTACATTTAGGCGCCAGAAGCTTATTGGTTGCCTCCAAGCTAAAGCCGGGAACATATATATTGCCTAATGGAGCGAGCCTTGGAAAAGTGCTTTTGCAAATTGCCCGCGGGGATCGCGTTACAGAGAGCATTGCCATTATTCCTGGAATGACAATTTGGCAATTGAGAGCATTAATGGATTCACAGTCGGCAATGATCCATCGAACCAAGGGCATGAATAATAAGGAGCTACTCCAGCAGTTGAATTTAAAATATTCAAGCGATGAGGGTCTTTTTCTACCCGATACATATGTTTTCGATCCGGACGAGCTTGATCTCAATATTTATCGTCGAGCAGCGCAAGCCATGCAAAAACAGCTTATGCAAATTTGGGAGCAAAGAGAGCCAGGATTGCCTCTTAAAACACCTTATGAGCTATTGATATTGGCATCAATCATAGAGAAAGAAACTGGCCGTCTAAGCGATAGAAATCTAGTTTCGGCTGTTTTTATCAACCGACTTAATAAAGGGATGCCACTTCAAACTGATCCTACGGTTATATATGGAATAGGGCCTAAATTTGACGGAAATTTAAAGAAAGCGGATTTACGCAGAGACACTCCCTACAATACCTATATGCACAAAGGTCTGCCTCCAACCCCCATTGCGATGCCTAGTAAAGAGTCAATTCTGGCAGCAGCACACCCTGCAAAAAGCAATGCTTTATTCTTTGTTGCTAAAGGGGATGGCAGTAGTCATTTTTCACAAAACTTAAAAGAGCATGAAGCTGCGGTTGATCGATATCAACGCAAAATAATGCCTAAAAATAACAGTAACTAATTTCACTTCATATGACATCAGCACATACAGGATATTTCATCAGCTTCGAAGGAATCGATGGGGCAGGCAAGAGTACGCATGTCGATGCTTTTCGAAATTTGATGCAAGAGCGTTATCCTGATAAAGAGGTAGTGATGACGCGTGAGCCTGGAGGTACTGCTTTAGGTGAGCAGCTTCGCAACTTGCTTTTAGATGCCCCAATGAATTTGGAGACGGAAGCCTTACTCATGTTTGCTGCGCGGCGTGAGCATTTAGCCCAAGTCATCGAGCCAGCTCTTGCGGCTGGCAAGATACTAATATCCGATCGCTTTACCGATGCTAGTTTTGCATATCAAGGCGGTGGTAGGGGTTTGAGTTTAGAAAAATTGAACACATTAGAGCGCTGGGTTCAAGGCCAGCCTGACGGCTCACTGCTGCAACCCAACTTAACTATTTTGTTTGATTTACCAGGTGAGGTTGCCGAGGCTCGCCGCTCAAAAGCTCGCGCACCAGATAAATTTGAAAAAATGGACTTATCTTTTTTTGAAAGAGTTCGTCAAGAATATCTACGTCGAGCAAAGGAAGATTCCAAACGCTTTCATCTGGTGGATGCAACACAAACGCCTGAAGCAATTTGGAATGGTTTAAAACAGATTCAGATTGCCATTTAAGTGAATCATAAGACTCAAATAGCGCCTTGGCTTCAACCTCTTTGGGGGAGTCTGGACTTTAATCAATTTCCTAATGCCATCTTGCTTCATGGTCAGTCCGGTATTGGTAAGTTCGCTTTTTCGATTGAGCTAGCAAAAGCGCTACTTTGCGAAAACAATGATCAATCTATAAAACCATGTAATGAATGTGAAGCCTGTCATTGGTTTGACACCGGCAATCACCCAGACTTTATTTCTCTCGTTCCTGAGACCCATCGCAAACTCTTGCCGCATGCTGACTATGAGGGCGAGGATGCGCCCAAGAGAGGTAAGGCTGCGCGTGATGATGATAGTGAATCAAGCGAAAAGAAAGAGAAGAAAAATATCTCGATTGAAGAAACGCGACATGCGATTGAGAATTTGTCCATTGGCTCGCATCGCGGTGGAAATCGCGTGATATTAATTTATCCGCTCGAAATGCTTCGCTCCGATTCAGCCAATACATTATTGAAGTCTTTGGAAGAGCCACCAAAAAATACTATTTTTATATTACTTGCCGATCGAGTGGATCGTGTATTACCAACCATTCGTTCTCGTTGCCGCCTCCTAACGGCCCCGCGGCCAAATCGCGAGCAAGGCATTTCCTGGCTAAAAACTCAACTTAATGAAATCGCAGGGTTGAAGGTGGTTGATGCCGATATGGAGACCATATATGACGAGCAGGGTGGGGCGCCATATTCGGTTCTGAGCTCCCTTATTGCGAGACACAATAAAGACGATAAGGATGAGCTAACAATATCAATCCAAGCCTCCCGCTACCTACTTCAGTCCATGGCCCAGGGCGCCAGACTTAACTGGCTGGATGCTGCCGAAAAAACACATAAGGCGCAATATGGCTTCCTTTTAGCTAGTATGCAACGTTGGGTTTCTGATCTGCAATCTGTGGCGCAGGGTGGAGAGCCACGTTACTACCCCAAGCATTTAGTCGTACTTCAAGGCCTGGCTAAGCTGGCCAATGTACAAAGGTTGCATAACTTTTGGAAATCTCTTGTACAAGCGCGTCGTCATGAGAATCACCCACTTGCAAATAAAATTCAACTAGAGTCGCTGCTTTCTCAATATCAGCAAATATTTGGGCCTTAAATTGTTCTAGGTCGGACTAAAATAGGCGCTATGTTTATTGACTCCCACTGCCACCTCGATTTCCCAGAATTTCAAACGCGATTGCCAGAAGTGCTGGCTAATATGCAGTCGGCCAAAGTTAGCCATGCATTATGTGTATCCGTAGATCTTCCTGACTTCCCGAATGTATTAAAGCTAGCCCAGGATCATCCGCATCTTTATGCATCCGTTGGTGTGCACCCAGATTACGAGGATACGCCTGAGCCAAGTCTAGAATTTTTAGTGGATACAGCTTTAAAGCACTCAAAGATAGTTGCCATTGGTGAAACTGGCCTTGACTACTATCGCATGGGAGAGCGTAGTTACGAATCCATGGAATGGCAGCGTGACCGCTTTAGGACACATATAAGGGCATCAATTGCCTCAAAAAAGCCTTTGATTATTCATACGCGGTCAGCTTCTGAGGACACTATCAAAATCCTCAAAGAAGAGGGTGCTCAAAGAGTTGGTGGGGTAATGCACTGTTTTACAGAGTCCTATGAAGTGGCCAAGGCTGCTATGGAAATGGGCTTTTATATCTCTTTTTCAGGTATTGTGACTTTCAAAAGCGCCAAAGACCTGCAAGAAACATGCAAGCAAGTTCCGCTTGAAAGAATGCTTATTGAGACAGATTCACCTTATTTAGCCCCAATTCCGTATCGCGGCAAAACCAATGAGCCTGCCTGGGTCTCTAAGGTTGGTGAATTTATCGCAGATTTAAAGGGGGTGCCTATTGAAGTATTGGCAAACCAGACTTCAAGTAATTTTTATGATTGTTTTCAAATAGATAGAGCGTAATTATGAGATTAAAGTTTAATATTTATGCTACTTTTTTTGTCACCTCAACATTGTTTTATGGGGCTTTGCACGCCCAAACAGAAGATCAAATTACAGATTTTGCAAAAGCGGCAAAGTTTAACGATGTAGCCACAGTCAAAAGTTTGCTTTCAAAAGGCGTTAGCCCCAATACAACAGATCCAAAGGGCGATCCAATGCTCAATTTGGCCATTAAGGATAGGTCTGAAGACGTTATTAATCTGTTAATTTCAAATAAAGCTACAGACGTAGATCTCTCCAACAAGTCTGGTGAAACGCCTTTAATGATTGCCTCTATAAATGGTGATTTACCAGTAGTAAAGAGCCTTGTTTTACAGCGAAAAGCTCAGATTGACCATATTGGATGGACTCCATTGCATTATGCGTGCGCTAAAGGTCATCTTGATGTTGCACAGTTTCTAATTGCCAATGGAGCCTCTATAGACTCTTTAAGTCAGGGAAATACAACTCCATTAATGATGGCCGTCCAATCCGGCAATGAGGTCCTCGTAAAGCTCTTGCTTGATAAGGGTGCAGACTTGCAACTCAGAAACTCCCAAGGTCTTAGCGCAATTGATATAGCTGTTATTTATGAGAAGACATGGATTGCACAAGGCTTGCTATCACGCTGGCAAAGGCTATACAAGCAGCCTTATAAGTGGCCTAAAGGAGTTGAGCCCCTGAAGTCTTAATTTGACTATCTGCGTATAATCATTATTATGTCAAATAAGATATCTTTGTAACTTATATCACCTAATCCCATGTCAATTAACTTCCTTCATGACGGCAAGCTCCCAATAGTTAACCTATTGCAAAATGCAGATCTTCCTAGCTTTACCACCCTGTTTTCAGAAATCAATACAGATATGGGTAATAGTCAGATCTGGGTAGTTCTGATCTTGGCATGTTTAATGCTGACATTCCACGGTGTCGCTGTATTGATGATTGCCGGTGCTTTCCATTGGATTGACCGTAAACTCGAAAATAAGCGCGTTTATGGCGCAAACTTCCTGTCGTACTTTGTCGCAATACTGTTGATCATTGGAAGTCATTTTGTGGAGATTATTGCTTGGGCCTACATTTGCGTAGCTCTCAAGGTATTTACCACCAATCCACAAACTTTTTATTTTGCTGGTGAAATGTATACAACGGTAGGCTATGGCGACTACACACTCTCTGAGCATTGGAGAATCCTACCAATCATTATTTCATTCTCTGGTATTTTTGCGGTTTCAATGTCAGGAGCTGCACTATATTCTATGATGGGTGCGCTATTGGGACGATCTAACCAGAGCCCAAAATCCGGAACAGGATTCTAGACTTACGGTTTTAGGCTTGGAGGCAGTGGGTTTTTTTGCTTAAAAACAAGCTCCAGCACCCTGCCATTCGACTCAAGGGAGCGAATGCGTCCTGGGAGCCACTCTAGGTCCTTGGCAAGCCAGATATCCACCTGGCGCTTGTACGGATCGTTTTCACGTTGCATAAGAGCATAGTGACGATTGATAGTCTTGCCCATACTTGGGATGTCATCAGACAAGGACTCGCCATAGCTTTTGAAATTCCACATCTCAAGAGTGTTGTAATCGACAACTGGAATTGCTCGAATACTGCCAGCCTCATCCATTTTGCTATCACCATTCAATAGCGAGGCAAGTTGAAACATGAGGCTAAAACGATCTTGGGTGCCAGGCAGAATTACAGGGGTAAATTCAGGTTTTTCAGAAAAGAACATCCGCCCTTCCCCTTTATCGTTTCGATCAAATCGAGAGTAGCGTGGTGCTTTCGTACCACGTTGCGTCCAGTAAATGATTGGCGCAATGCCATAGGAATCT
Source organism: Polynucleobacter yangtzensis (assembly GCF_001595965.1). Classification (GTDB taxonomy): domain Bacteria; phylum Pseudomonadota; class Gammaproteobacteria; order Burkholderiales; family Burkholderiaceae; genus Polynucleobacter; species Polynucleobacter yangtzensis. The sequence continues at coordinate 121,662 of NZ_LOJI01000035.1, read as the reverse complement.
ACCGATCCACGTGATTCAAAAATAAATGGGCCAACAAATGCGTACGGAATGTTGATGTATAGGCGATAGCTATTCCCCTCAACAATCCAATCAATCTCGCCGGTTTGATACTGTTGGCCATCAACATATGTGTCGTAATAAATAATTCCTGATTCTGGCAATTTAAATGCAACTCCAGGCTGATCGCCATTTGCACCTAGGTTTCCGTTGCCACTTGAAATGGCTTCAGCTTGAGAATTCGAAGATAAGTTTTGTTTATCAACCTGTTTTTTAGGCGCCCTAGTCATCTGAATCTTCTTGGGCGGCTCTGTTTTTAGCTCCGTTCTAATGATGAGATCTTCCGCAATAGGCTGAGGATCCTTGTATGAGAAAAACGGTATGCCAAAAAACAATACGAAATGTCCAACTATCGAAAGTAGCAGGGCAGCAAGAAAAATTCGTAATGATTTAATTTTGGGAAAGTGAAGATCACTACCCCACCCTCTTTTTAGACTCAGGACAAGCCCTCCAAAAGGCGGCTAGTTTTAGGGAGGTTGGCCGCTAAAAAATCCATTTGATCGGCCAAAATATTACGCCCCTTAAGAATCATGTCTTCATAGAGGCTTGGTAAATAGGGTGTGTACAACAAGCCCATTCCGGCTTGCTCTGGGGTTCGATTACCTTTACGTTGATTGCATGGCCTGCAGGAAATTACTAAATTCATCCAGCTATATTGACCACCACGACTATTGGGAATGATGTGCTCTGCTTCTGCATGGTTTTCATGAATGGCATCACCGCAATAGGCACATAGTCCTTTGTCCCGTTTATAGAGCTTATGTTTAGTTATAACAGGCACAACATCAAAGAGATTAATTTTTGGGCTACCTTTAACCGCAATGATAGAGTGAAGCTCAATGACGGATTGTTTACCAGTCGCGCGAGAAATGCCGCCGCGCATTTTGAATATGGGATCGCCTAAAGTCCATAAGACGCTGCTATCAGCATATTGCTTCGTAGCCTCTTCTGGGTTGACCCAACCCTGGGGAATTCCACCTGCGTCTAATTTCAAGATGCTCAGCACAAACTCTCCTTTCTAGACCGCATCGAGTGGATAGCGGTCGTTTGGATCATCTTACAGAAGAAGATAGCTGCGATCAATAAACCTATTTGGCTATGAACTTCAATACCTTTGGTAAATGTTCTGGGTAATCTGCAATTCCATGGTCACTACCCTCAAGCACTAGTTGCTCGGCACCCTTATAAAAATCGACCATCTCATGCCAATCAAGAAGCTCATCTCCTTTGGCTGCCATTAAGAAATAGCGGGAAGGATCGGTGATTGACTCTACCTGCAGGGCTTTTAATTCATCAATATATTCTGGCCGAAAATCGTATGGCTCATCAGTATCGTAAGAAGTAAGCATGCCTACATGTGCTGCCAACTCTCTGGGGGCTCTAACGGCGGGATTCAGCGCGACAGCCTTACATCCATACTTCTCTGCCAAGTAATTTGCATAGTAGCCACCCAAAGAAGAGCCAATTACCACCAAACGATCATGTTGAGATCTTGTAATGTGCGAATTAACCATATCCATGCTTACCTTAGGTGAAGCTACAAGCTGAGGGCAATACCACTCAATGGGATATTCTGAAGTAGACAAGGATTTAATTGCGTCGCCCGTCATTACAGCCTTACTTGAGCGCGGTGAAGAGCGAAAGCCGTGAAGGTAAACGATTAAGGTTGAAGACATATGTAAATCCTAGGGTGTATTGATTAATTTCATTTAATTGAGTGCTTTGATCCAGCCCAGCCCTGACTCGGTCTGATTAGCTGGCTTGTATTCGCAACCTATCCAACCTGTATAGCCAATTCTATCGATCAACTTAAATAAGTATGCGAAATTTATTTCGCCTGTACCGGGCTCATTTCGACCTGGATTATCAGCCAGCTGAATATGGGCAATCTTAGAAAGATTTTTCTCTAGCGTTTTACTCAGCTCACCTTCCATGCGTTGCGCATGATAGATATCATATTGGATATATAAATTATCAGAACCAACTTCATTCAGGATATCTAATGCCTGCTCAGTTTTTGATAAATAAAATCCGGGAATATCAAAACTATTAATTGGCTCAATAAGTAATCTAATATTGAATTTTTTAAGCTCCGCAGCAGCGTATTTTAAGTTTGCAATAAATGTTTTTCGCAGTAATCCCGGCTCAATTCCTTCGGGAGTTTTTCCCGCTAAACAATTCAGTTGGTTTACGCCAAGCACTGTTGCATATTCAATTGCCTTTGTAACGCTCGCCCGGAATTCCTCTACACGATCTGGCAAACAAGCTATACCACGCTCCCCTGCATCCCAGTCTCCTGCCGGCAGATTATGAAGAACCAAGCGAAGATGATTTTGATCTAGCTGTTGGCGAATCTCATTTGGGGAGTATGCATAAGGAAAAAGAAATTCCACTGCCTGAAATCCCGATTTAGCGGCTTTCTCAAAGCGCTCAATAAAAGGATACTCATTAAATAGCATGGTCAGATTGGCTGCAAACTGGGGCATTTCACATCCTTTAGAGTGAATTAACGTACTGGTTGATCTTAACAAACCCTCAGGCGGCTTGGTCTTGCAGAGGCATGAGCCCATTTATGGGTCTCATTGGCTTACAAATAGGCTAAGATTGAATTTAGTAGTTATTTAAATAAGGAAAACTAATATGAAATTTGCTCCGATTGCCATGATGCTTGCTGTGTTTTTCGCAGGAACAACGGCAGTTAACGCCCAGTCCCCATCCGCAACTGGTGCCGCTAAGCCAGTTGTAATCGATGCTGCTGTTACTGATAATGTCTATCAGCTATATGAAGGTGAAGTTGTTAAGATTGATAAGAAAACACGTACCATTACCTTCAAAAATAAAGAGGGTGAGTCTAAATTTGTAGCCGGTCCGGATATTAAGAATTTTGATCAGATCAAAAAAGGTGACCGCGTTAACGTTAACTACGAGTTAGCAGTTGCAATTGAGTTGATTAAAACCAAGAGCGATGGCATACGCTCTAAGACAGAGACAAATACAGTAACAAAATCTAAATCAACTGAAAAACCATCTGAAACTATTACGAACAAGACAACCATCATCGCCGATATTGTTGAAGTCAATCGTGAGAAGAAATTGGTTTCTGTGAAGGGGCCAAGCGGTAAAATTACTACCGTTACAGTAAAGAACCCTGCTCTATTGGCAGATGTTCAGGTTGGCGAACAGGTTAAAGTGATTTACTTTGATGCAATGGCTGCTTCCATTACCACCCCTAAGAAGTAAGCTCGACCTTTCATTCTTTGATTAACTCAAAGAATTGAAGTAATAAAAAAAGCCCCCTATTAAGGGGGCTTTTTAATTGTCTTGGCGGAACGGACGGGACTCGAACCCGCGACCCTCGGCGTGACAGGCCGATATTCTAACCAACTGAACTACCGCTCCAAAATACATCGAGTAACTCAACATCATACATCTTTACAGCTGCCAGAAGAATCTGGCGTCCCCAGGGGGATTCGAACCCCCGTACTCACCGTGAAAGGGTGATGTCCTAGGCCTCTAGACGATGGGGACCTGGACTACAACAAACTACTATTTTAAATGCTTGGTGGAGATAAGCGGGATCGAACCGCTGACCTCTTGCATGCCATGCAAGCGCTCTCCCAGCTGAGCTATACCCCCGAAATCTCGCAATAAAACTACAAGACATTCAAAACAATCCAAGATTTTATCCTATTTTTGTGCAGGTGCGCAAATTCTCTATTGGATGACCTTGGAGAGCCTTTGGATAGCCTCTTCCTTACCCAATACGACAAGCACAGAATCAATTGCTGGGGTTTGGGTGGTGGCAAATAAAGCGTATCTAACAGGCATTGCCAAGGCCGGCATTTTGAGTTGATGCTGTGCTAAAACTTGCTTAAATGCAGCGGCATACCCCTCTTTTGTAGGCTCTGCCGATGAAATAGCAATTACCAAATCTTTGAGTGCTGGAACTACAGATTCAGAGATATTTTCTTTGATTTGATCTGCGCTTAAATCGGGAGCTGGCAAGTAAAACAGCTTTGCACCCTCTGCAATTTCAATCAAAGTATTCGCGCGATCTTTTAGTAAACCCACTACTTTTACAAAATCTGGCCCTGATTCAGTATCGATACCTAAGTCATGAGCAAAAGGTTTTGTGGCTGCCGCCAATTTCTCAGGATCTGCATTCTGAATGTATTGATGATTTAGCCAAAGTAATTTTTCTGGGTTATGTTGCGCCGGTGAGCGTCCCAAACTTTCTAAATCAAACCAGCCAACAAATTGCTCTTTAGTGAAGACTTCAGCATCGCCATGCGACCATCCGAGGCGAGCTAAATAATTAAGGATAGCTTCGGGTAAATAGCCCGCTTTCTGGTAATCGCGAACACTCATTGCACCATTTCGTTTGCTCATCTTCTCACCTGAATCATTCAGAACTGTTGGCAAATGAGCGTAAACAGGCGGCGTACCACCTAGCGCCTTCATAATATTGATCTGCCTAGGAGTGTTATTAACGTGATCATCGCCGCGAATAACGTGAGTAATCTTCATATCCATGTCATCAATCACAACACAGAAATTGTAGGTTGGCGTTCCATCAGGTCTTGCAATCACTAAGTCATCTAACTCATCATTGCTAATCTCAATTTGACCTTTAACTGCATCATTCCAAATCACTGAGCCGCCAATAGGATTTTTAAAACGAATAACAGGATTCACACCCTCTGGCACAGGAGGCAATGTTTTGCCAGGCTCAGGCCTCCACAGACCGTTGTAACGAGGCTTTTCTTTATTAGCCATTTGTTGGTCGCGCAATTGGTTAAGCTCTTCCTCGCTCATATAGCATGGGTAAGCCAGTCCAGATTCGAGCATCTGCTTTACAACTTCGCGATACCGATCAATCCTCTGCATCTGATAAATCGGACCCTCATCTAAATCCAGGCCTAACCAGGCCATGCCTTCGATAATGACATCTACAGCCTCTTGAGTGGAGCGCTCAAGGTCTGTGTCTTCAATCCGAAGAATGAAGTCTCCTTTATTGTGGCGCGCAAAAGCCCATGGATAGAGCGCGCTACGAAGATTTCCCAGATGAATGAAGCCCGTGGGACTAGGGGCGAAACGTGTACGTATATGCATAAATCACATTATCTCAGGTCGTGCTTCATATGACTAAATGCCAAAAAAAGTGGATACTTTGCCCTATGAATGAATTACTTGTATTTATGTGTGATGGCGCCCCAGTTAGGGGAGAAATTGTCTCTATTGGTAGCGCTTGGCAGGCTGTTTTAGAGCGCCGTAATGACCCGCCAGCTGTCCGTCGAATACTGGGGGATTTCGTGGGTGCTGCCACCTTGTTAAGCGCCAGCCTTAAGTTTGATGGCACCCTCATTATTCAAGCCCAAAGCAAGGGCCCTATCCAGCTTTTGGTAGTTGAATGTAAATCAGATTTATCCATGAGGGCTACAGTGAAATTGTCTGTAGATCCTTCCGAAATTGCGCCTGATGCAAGCCTGGCAGAACTTTTGGACGTCAGTCAGAGTGGCAGACTCGTAATTACTCTAGACCCCTCCGATCGTGAACCTGGCCAAGCTCCCTATCAAGGTATTGTGGCCTTACAAGACCATCAAGGCGCGGTCATAAAGCCAGTTTCTAGTGCTGCGGAAGCGATTGCCCTCTACATGCAAAATTCTGAGCAGTTGGATACAAAGATTTGGCTTGCGTCGAACGATACCCAGGTTGGCGGCTTACTACTTCAGCGACTACCAAACTCAGGTGGGCATGCTCACTTGGATCCACAGGTTGCCGCGGAAGGATGGTCTCGTATTCAAACTCTTGGTGAAACAATTACCAATGAAGAGTTATTAACGCTTCCGCCAGAGACTATTTTGAGACGTCTATTTTTGGAAGAGTCTGCTGAAAACGGTGTGCGCAGCTTCCCTGCCCGCCCTATACGATTTTCATGCAGATGCTCCCGCAGTAAAGTGGCAGATATCTTGCGTATGCTTGGTGAGGAAGAAGTTCAGAGCATTCTTGAGGAACAAGGCGCTGTTGAAACTGTGTGTGATTTTTGCGCAAAGCCTTATCGCTTTGATGCAGTTGATTGTCTGCAGGTATTTAAAACGGATTTATTGAGTGATGCCACAAGACCGCCTTCTAGCGGCCACTGAGAAATACTTCGACTTACTGTTTTGTAGCCTTAGTGTCGGCTGATTTGTCTGCTGGCAGAATTTGCACAAAGAACTCACCTTCTTTAATGAGACCATGCTCAACACGGGCACGCTCTTCAATTGCGCGGGTGCCATCCTTTAAATCTTTTACATCGCCAGCTAACTTGGCATTACGCAGAGCCAAGAGGCTATTTTTAGCCTCTTGAAGCTCTACTTGCCGTTCCATCTCGTATACCTTGAGCCATCCACCCTTACCCAGCCAAAGCGGGTACTGGATTGCTATCAGCAATACCAGCATGGAATAGATAACAATACGCATCGCTTTTAGAACTTAAGATTAGCGCTTAAGGTTATAAAAGACTGACTTACCTGGGTAAGTTGCCACATCGCCCAAATCTTCTTCAATACGCAAGAGTTGGTTATATTTTGCAATGCGATCTGAGCGAGACAATGAACCAGTTTTAATCTGGCCAGCATTTGTTCCAACTGCAATGTCAGCAATAGTGCTGTCTTCAGTTTCACCAGAGCGATGTGAAATCACTGCAGTGTAATTTGCGCGTTTAGCCATTTCAATGGCTGCAAATGTTTCCGTCAACGTACCGATTTGGTTAATCTTAATCAAGATTGAATTAGCAATCCCCTTCTCAATGCCTTCTTTCAAGATGCGTGTATTGGTAACAAACAAATCATCACCAACCAGCTGAATCTTCTTGCCGAGTTTTTTAGTGATATCTGCCCATCCATCCCAATCGCTCTCATGCATGCCATCCTCAATCGAAACGATTGGGAATTGATCTGCCAAGTTACCGAGATAGTCTGAGAACTCGCTCGAGCTTAGCTGCAAGCCTTCCCCAGCCAAATGATACTTACCGTCTTTATAGAATTCGCTAGCAGCACAATCAAGAGCCAATAGAACGTCTTCCCCAGCTTGGTAACCTGCGCCTTCAATGGCTTTCATAATCGTTTGTAAGCACTCATGATTGCTCTTAAAGTTTGGAGCAAAGCCACCTTCATCACCAACCGTGGTTGGCATACCCTGCGCACCTAAGATCTTTTTAAGCTCATGGAAAATCTCAGCGCCACAGCGCAAAGCATCACGGAAATTTTCGGCGCCAACTGGCATCACCATGAATTCTTGAATATCTAAACTGTTATTAGCATGAGCGCCGCCATTAACGATATTCATCATTGGTACTGGCAACTGCATGCCACCTGAGCCACCAAAATAGCGATATAAAGGCAATCCAGCCTCTTCAGCAGCGGCTCTAGCAACTGCCATTGATACGGCCAAGGTTGCATTGGCACCTAAGCGTGCTTTGTTGTGTGTGCCATCTAGCTCAATCAGAGTGCGATCCAAGAAAGCTTGTTCACTTGCATCCAAACCTAGAATGGATTCAGCAATTTCAATATTGATGTTTTGAACAGCTTTTAGAACACCTTTGCCTAAGTAGCGAGCCTTATCGCCATCACGCAACTCAATTGCTTCACGTGAACCTGTGGATGCGCCCGAAGGGACGGCCGCACGACCCATAACACCAGACTCAAGTAAAACGTCGCACTCAACCGTTGGATTGCCGCGGGAATCTAGAACTTCTCTACCGATGATGTCAACAATGGCGCTCATGCACCTTCTCCTTAAAACAATATGAAATGGGTTTAACGAATCTACTAAAAGTTACTTAAAGCTGTCTTCTAAAAAATTTCCGGTTGATTTAACAACGTCATCAAGCGCGACCAATGATGCAAGTAACTCATTCATGCGATCGAGTGGCACAGCATTGGGACCGTCAGATAATGCCTTGGCAGGATCTGGATGTGTTTCCATAAAAAGCCCGCTGATACCAACAGCAACCGCAGCGCGAGCTAGAACTGGGACGAATTCTCGTTGACCGCCACTAGAGCTTCCTTGGCCGCCTGGCAACTGAACTGAATGCGTTGCATCAAAAACTACTGGCGCCTTAGATTCGCGCAAAATTGCCAAGCTGCGCATATCAGAAACGAGGTTGTTGTATCCAAAAGATGCGCCACGTTCACAAACCATAAATTGGTCTGGAAGGTTTTTTTCTAATGCTGCAGCGCGAGCTTTTTCAATCACATTCAACATCTCATGCGGAGAGAGGAATTGCCCTTTTTTGAAATTCACTGGCTTGCCACTCTGAGCACAGGCGCGAATGAAATCAGTTTGCCTACAAAGAAATGCTGGCGTCTGTAATACATCTACAACACTTGCAACAGCTTCGATTTCGCTGATGTCATGAACATCCGTCAGAACAGATACACCAACCTGTTTCTTTACCTTAGCCAATATCTCAAGGCCCTTTTCCATCCCCAAGCCGCGAAAAGATGTACCGGATGAGCGATTGGCTTTATCAAATGAAGATTTATAGATAAATGGAATCTTTAAAGCGGCAGTGATTTCTTTCAATTGGCCGGCAATATCAATAGCAGATTGCTCTGACTCAATTACACAAGGACCAGCAATTAAAAAGAAGCGACGATCTAAACCCACGTCATAGCCGCATAGCTTAAATGTGCTCATATTTTTCCTTTATGCCGCCTGCTTTGCAGTGAGCTCTTGATGCACTAATGCAGCGCTGATGAAGGCTGAAAATAATGGATGCCCATCACGTGGAGTCGAGGTAAATTCTGGGTGGAACTGCACCCCAAAGAACCAAGGGTGAATTGATGCTGGTAACTCCATCATCTCTGGCAACTCTTCATTTGGAGTTCTGGCAGAAATAATTAAGCCAGACTGCTCCAATTGGGGAACGTAGGTGTTGTTTACTTCATAGCGATGGCGATGACGTTCATTCACTTCAGCACCATAAATACGATGAGCTAAAGTACCTACTTTTACAGGGCAACGCTGTGAGCCCAGGCGCATAGTGCCGCCTAGATCAGAGTCATTCGTACGCTTCTCAACACGCCCTTCCCTATCAAGCCACTCAGTAATAAGGGCGACAACAGGTTGCTCGGCTTGTGAATCAAATTCGGTACTGTTAGCCTTAGTAAGATTGGCAACATGGCGAGCAAATTCAATCACAGCCAGCTGCATGCCCAAACAAATACCTAAATATGGGACATTGTTTTCACGGGCATAACGAATGGCAGCAATCTTGCCTTCTGTGCCCCGCTTACCAAAACCACCTGGAACCAATATGGCATCAAGATCTCGTAAACAATCAACACCATCTTTTTCGATGTCTTCAGAATCAATGTAATTGATATTGACGCGTGTATGAGTATGAATGCCAGCATGACGTAATGCTTCGATCAGAGACTTGTAAGACTCCGTTAACTCTACATACTTGCCGACCATGCCGATAGTCACTTCATGTTTAGGATTGGCTAACTCATAAACTAAATTTGCCCATACAGAAAGATCGGCAGGCTTTGCCTTGAGATCTAATTGACGGCAAATCAAGTCATCCATTCCCTGTGCATGCAGCATTTCAGGAATTTTATAAATCGTATCTACATCCCATACAGAAATAACGGCCTCTTCCCGGACGTTTGAGAATAGTGAAATCTTCGAGCGTTCATCCTCCGGAATCGGACGATCAGCACGACAGAGCAATACGGTTGGCATGATGCCAATCTCGCGTAACTTTTGTACTGAGTGTTGTGTAGGCTTAGTTTTTAGCTCGCCAGCACTGTTGATATAAGGCACTAGAGTCAAATGAACAAAGGCGCAGTCATGAAGAGGCAAACGCAAGCTCATCTGCCTTGCAGCCTCTAGAAATGGTAGGGACTCAATGTCGCCAACGGTGCCACCAATTTCACAAATGGCAACATCTGCCTTACCGTCGTGACTTGCTTTAGCGCCACGCTCTACAAATGCTTGAATCTCATTGGTGATGTGCGGAATAACTTGAACTGTTTTACCCAAGTATTCACCGCGACGCTCTTTGCTAATCACGGACTCATAAATCTGTCCGGTAGTGAAGTTATTGCTTTTACGCATCTTTGCAGATACGAAGCGCTCATAGTGACCTAAATCTAAGTCGGTTTCTGCGCCATCTTCAGTAACAAAAACTTCACCGTGTTGGAGTGGGCTCATGGTGCCCGGGTCAACGTTAATATAGGGGTCTAATTTTAGGAGGGTGACTTTCAGGCCGCGGGATTCGAGAATCGCGGCAAGCGAGGCAGCTGCGATTCCTTTCCCTAAAGAAGAAACCACACCACCAGTGACAAAAACGTATTTGGTCATCGCTTAAGCTCTGTTGGAAAAAGTAATTATAACGATAGAGGGTCACCCAGGACAAAACTGAAAATCTGTAATATGGGGTTTCTTATAAAAATTAGCCCATTTTTAGATCCTATGCGCCTTCTATTCGCCGCACTGCTTACCTTCCTCTCCCTTTTCTATTTTTTACCTTTTGCCATCGCATTTAACAAGAAAAGAGCGAATTCTGGCGCCATCTTTGCCTTGAATCTGTTCCTTGGTTGGTCTCTTATTGGCTGGGTAGTTGCCTTAGTTTGGGCTATGAAGGAAGAGAAAGTCCTTTGAGACTGAGTCGAATAACCCCACGTCAAGCTCATGAAATAGAGGATTTTTTTCGGAAAAACCCTTATTTTTTCAATGATTGAGCGTTTTCAGGGCAAATTTGCCCTTTAAAGTCTTATATAAGACTTAAATAAGTAACTATAATTAGCTTAATCGGGAGAGAATTCCCTTTTGGCCTTTCTATTGACCACTTTTACCTCATAGGAAACACAATGTTAGAAGCCTATAAAGCCCAAGTTGCTGAACGTGCCGCCCTTGGCATCCCCGCACTACCTTTAACCAAAGATCAGACTGCTGAATTGGTTAAATTGCTAAAAAATCCACCAGCCGGCAAAGAGGCTGAGCTTGTAGAGTTAATTACAAACCGCGTTCCTGCTGGCGTTGACGAAGCTGCAAAAGTAAAAGCTGAGTTTTTAGATGCGATCGCTAAAGGAACAGATAAATCTCCTTTAATTTCACGAGTCAAAGCTACTGAATTGTTGGGTACCATGCTAGGCGGCTACAACATTAAACCGCTAGTTGAGTTATTAAGTGATGCTGAATGTGGCGCCGCTGCAGCTGCTGCACTCAAGAAAACTTTATTGATGTTTGACTACTTCCATGACGTTCAAGAGTTGGCGGAAAAAGGCAATGCTAATGCCAAGTCAGTATTGCAAAGCTGGGCTGATGCCGAATGGTTTACTAGCCGTCCTGCCGTTCCAGAAAGCATGAAGCTCACTGTATTTAAAGTGACTGGCGAAACAAATACTGATGATCTATCACCTGCTCCTGATGCATGGAGCCGCCCCGATATTCCTTTGCATGCAACAGTGATGTTGAAGAACCCACGTCCAGGTATTGAGCCGGATGAAACTGGTGTTCGTGGTCCAATGAAACAAATTGCTGAGTTGCAGAAAAAAGGCAACCAAATTGCTTATGTAGGTGACGTTGTTGGTACTGGCTCATCACGTAAATCTGCCACTAACTCTGTGTTGTGGTGGACAGGTGTAGATATTCCTTTTGTTCCAAACAAACGCTTTGGTGGTGTTTGCTTAGGCACAAAAATTGCACCGATCTTCTTCAACACCATGGAAGATGCTGGCGCATTACCGATTGAGCTTAATGTCTCTGATATGAATATGGGGGATGAGATTGAACTCCGCCCTTATGAAGGTAAAGCCTTTAAAAACGGTAAAGAAATTGCTTCTTTCTCACTCAAGTCACCAGTGATTCTGGATGAGGTTCGCGCAGGTGGACGCATACCTTTAATCGTAGGTCGTGGTCTTACAGCTAAAGCACGCGCAGCCCTTGGTTTGCCAGCCTCTACTGAATTCCGTATTCCTGTTAGCCCTCCTGATAACAAAAAAGGTTTCAGCTTGGCTCAGAAGATGGTTGGCCGTGCATGTGGATTACCAGAAGGTCAAGGCGTTCGCCCAGATACATACTGCGAGCCACACATGACTACAGTAGGCTCACAAGATACTACTGGTCCAATGACTCGTGATGAATTGAAAGACTTGGCTTGCTTAGGATTCTCTGCAGACTTGGTAATGCAATCTTTCTGTCACACATCCGCATATCCAAAACCAGTAGACATTCGTACGCACCATGAGTTACCAGCATTTATGACTAACCGCGGCGGCGTTGCATTGCGTCCAGGTGATGGCGTAATTCACAGCTGGTTAAACCGTTTGCTCTTGCCTGATACTTGCGGTACCGGTGGCGATAGCCATACTCGCTTCCCAATTGGTATCTCCTTCCCTGCCGGCTCAGGACTGGTGGCATTTGCTGCCGCTACTGGCGTTATGCCTTTGGATATGCCTGAGTCTGTATTGGTTCGCTTCAAAGGCAAAATGCAGCCCGGCATCACATTGCGTGACTTGGTTAATGCGATCCCTCTGTATGCCATCAAAAAAGGCTTGTTAACTGTTGAAAAGCAGAATAAGAAGAACGTTTTCTCTGGTCGCATCCTGGAAATTGAAGGCCTACCTGACTTGAAAGTTGAACAAGCATTTGAATTATCTGATGCTTCTGCTGAACGTTCTGCAGCTGGTTGCGCTATTCAATTAAGCAAAGAGCCAATCATCGAGTACATGCGTTCAAACATCACATTGATGAAGTGGATGATCGCAAATGGCTACGAAGATAAGCGCACTTTAGGTCGTCGCATTAAAGCAATGGAAGCTTGGATCGCCAAGCCGGATTTACTCAAGGCCGATGCAAATGCTGACTATGCTGAAGTAATTGAAATCGACATGAGCGAAATCAAAGAGCCAATCTTGGCCTGCCCTAACGATCCTGATGATGTGAAATTCCTATCTGAAGTTTCTGGCGAGAAAATTGATGAGGTATTTATCGGCTCTTGTATGACTAACATTGGACACTTCCGCGCAGCAGGTCAAGTTCTTCAAGGCAAAAAGGATATGCCTACTCGTTTGTGGGTAGCCCCTCCTACCAAGATGGACCAAATGATTCTGACCGAAGAAGGCTATTACGGCATTCTGGGTGCTACAGGTGCGCGCATGGAAACTCCAGGCTGCTCACTCTGTATGGGTAACCAGGCACAGATCCGTAAAGGCTCTACTGCAGTCTCCACATCAACACGTAACTTCCCGAATCGTTTAGGTATCGATACTCGCGTATACCTGGCTTCTGCTGAGCTTTCTGCTGTTGCAGCACTCTTGGGTCGTTTACCAACGCCGCAAGAGTATTTCGAGCAAGTTGAATCTTTGAATGCTAAATCTGGTGAAGTTTATCGTTACATGAACTTTGACAAGATTAAGTCATTTAGCGATGTTGCAGATACAGTAACTGTATAAGTTGGTATTTCAGCGCTTCTTCGGAAGTGCCGAATATAAAAAGGCGATCTGATGATCGCCTTTTTTTGTCTTTGATTGATGAAAGTTTAAATAGAAAGCTTTGATTCTTGGCGTGCATTCTCGCGACTGATGCCGGAAACCCACTTATTGGTAGGTAACCCAGTTTTCTCAAGAATCAATTTAGCTCGCTTTGAGACATCTTTCCATTCAGCCTCAAGTTTAGGGCCCTTGAAAGCGATGGCAACGACATTGCAATCGTGAGATTCGGGAAATAACAGAACCCTATTATCAAATGCTTCGCATATGTTCTTTAGATTCACTTCAAAACTTTTATGACGTGAAAATAAATTCACAGTCATTACACCTGGTCCCTTAAGGATATTGAAGCAACCTTTATAAAATTCTAGGGAACTTGCCGCTGGGCCATCACATATTGCATCATATAAATCAACTTGGACGGCATCAAACAGACCTTTATATTTCTTAACTTTCACAAACTGTTTTGCATCAGTTTGAAGTGTTTCTAATTTACGATCGTCATCAGGCGTAAAAAACATCGATCTAGCCGAAACGATAACTGCAGGATTGAGCTCAACAACCGTAGTCTTCACTGCTGGGCAATAACGATGCTGAAATTTGGTCAATGCACCAGTACCCAAACCTAATTGAGCAATCCGCATCCCAGGTTTAGTCTCCAAAAACAATAACCAGGCCATCATCTGCTGGTTGTACTCAAGGTAAATCTCATCAGGGTCGCGCAAGCGCATTGCCCCTTGAATCAATTCTGTACCAAAGTGAAGATAGCGGATGCCGCCACTTTCAGAAAATGTAACCGGTTCCATCTATAGAAAGATTATTTAGCCCAACGTCGTGCATTGCGGAAAAGGCGTAACCATGGGCTAGCGCCATCAGGGGTATCTAACCACTCTGGTGGACACCAACTCATCTGCACAGCCCTAAAGACACGCTCTGGATGCGGCATCATGACCATGAAGCGCCCATCTGCTGTCGTAACGCCTGTTAAGCCGCCGGGAGATCCATTGGGATTCATTGGATACGTTTCCGTAGGAATACCTTGATGATCTACAAACCGGAAAGAAGCTAATCCCTGCTTTTGAATCTGCTCAAGATTACCTTGTTGGCTAAAGTTTGCATAACCCTCACCATGTGCAATCGCAATTGGAATTTGACTGCCTTCCATGCCTTGAGTAAAGATCGATGGAGATGCCATGACTTCTGCCATCACCAAGCGAGCTTCATACTGCTCGGATTGGTTGCGAGTAAATTTAGGCCATGCTTCAGCACCCGGAATAATTCCGGAGAGATTGCTCATCATTTGGCAACCATTACAGACGCCTAATGCAAAGCTATCCTGGCGATTAAAGAATGCAGAGAACTGATCGCGTAGCTGTTGATTAAAGAGAATAGTTTTCGCCCATCCTTCGCCAGCGCCCAGCACATCACCATAACTAAAGCCACCGCAAGCAATTAAACCTCTAAAGTCCTCAAGCTTTGCTTTGCCGCTAAGCAAGTCGGACATATGGACGTCATAGCTATCAAATCCAGCCCAGTTAACCGAGTAAGCCATTTCTACATGTGAATTCACACCCTGCTCTCGCAAAATGGCGACCTTTGGACGCGCATTTTTAGCAATAAAAGGTGCTGCGACATCTTCTGATGGATCAAAAGTGAGCTTCGGGCTCATGCCTGGGTCCGCGATATTATCTAAGAGCGCAAATTCGCTATCGGCACATGCTGGATTGTCGCGTAAGCGCGCAATCTGGTAACTAGTGTTAGCCCACATTTTTTGCAGCACTTCTCGTGGCTCGGCAAAAATATTCTTGGCATCACGCCAGATCTCAATACGACCGTTGGTATTTGGCTTACCAATAACATGGCTAAAAGCGCTGAGACCTAATTTTCTGAGAGTGGCAAATACAGCGTCACGATCTTCTTTTCGAACTTGAATAACAGCACCAAGTTCTTCATTGAATAAAGCGCGCATAGTTTGCTCATGGCGGCGGCCTGAAACCTGTTGCGCCCAGTTTTTAGCATCACCGTAATCTGGCTCCTGCCCTGCATCCATGGCAATCATATCGACGTTCATAGAAATGCCGCAATGTGAAGCAAAAGCCATCTCTGCAACGCATGCAAGTAATCCGCCGTCAGAACGGTCGTGATAGGCCAACAGCTTGCCTTCTTTACGGAGCGCGATGATTGCAGAGGCTAAAGATTTGAGGTCTTCTGGGTGATCAACATCCGGAGCCGTTTTCCCTGACTGGTCTAGGACTTGAGCCAAGATACTTCCAGCCATGCGATTTTTACCGCGACCTAAATCAATCAAAATAAGCTCTGTCTCCAAAGGAGATCCGGCTTGATCTTTTAAGCGCAGAAGTGGAGTTGATGTCTTGCGAACATCCTGCACTGATGAAAATGCAGAAATAATCAAGGAGACTGGAGCAACTACTTTTTTAGCCTCATTACCATCTTGCCATGCAGTGGACATCGATAAGGAATCTTTTCCTACTGGAATGGAGATTCCAAGAGCGGGACACAACTCCATACCAATAGCTTTAACTGAGTCATAAAGCTTGGCATCTTCACCCGGAGCTCCACATGCTGCCATCCAGTTTGCCGAGAGTTTCACACCCTGAAGATTTGCAATATCTGCAGCCAAAAGGTTTGTAACGGCCTCACCAACAGCCATACGGGCTGCTGCGGGAGCATCGATAACCGCCAATGGAGTTCTTTCTCCCATGGACATCGCTTCGCCACGATAGCCCTTGTAATCCATCATAGTGACGGCACAGTCAGCGACAGGAACCTGCCATGGACCGACAAACTGATCACGAGCATTAAGACCGCCAACAGTTCTATCGCCAATCGTAATTAAGAAAGATTTACTAGCAACCGTTGGTTGCTGTAATACCCAAGCAATAGATTGGGCTAGATCAGCATCGGTTACGTCTAGCTCTTTAAACTCTTGCGCAACACGTTTGACGTCTCGATGCATCTTCGGAGGCTTGCCTAGCAATACCTCCATCGGCATATCAATTGGTGAAGCAGCGTCTGAGCCGGCAGCCTGCTTAGAATCACTCAGTGTTAACTGACGCTCAGAAGTTGCTTCTCCAACAACGGCAAATGGACAGCGCTCACGCTCGCAAAATGATTTAAATAAATCTAAATCTTTCGCTTCAATTGCTAAAACATATCGCTCTTGAGACTCGTTGCACCAAATCTCCGCAGGACTCATGCCACTTTCTTCAAGGGGCACGTTTCGGAGTTTAAAAGCAGCCCCTAGGCCAGCGCCATCGGCTAATTCTGGGAAGGCGTTTGATAATCCGCCTGCACCGACATCATGAATGGAAACAATCGGATTGCGATCGCCAAGCGCACGACAAGCATTGATTACTTCTTGTGCTCTACGTTCCATTTCTGGATTACCGCGTTGCACAGAATCAAAATCCAGATCTGCAGTATTCGTGCCTGTTGAAACAGAGCTACCAGTAGCTCCGCCCATACCAATACGCATTCCAGGTCCGCCGAGTTGAATAAGTAAATGCCCTGCTTGAATTGCTTTTTTCTCAGTATGAATTGAGTCGATGCTACCAATACCACCTGCAATCATGATGGGCTTGTGATAACCGCGACGAGTTCCATCTAAGGTCTGCTCAAATACACGGAAATATCCACCTAAGATTGGTCTACCAAACTCATTATTAAATGCAGCGCCACCTAAGGGGCCATCAATCATAATTTGCAATGGTGTTGCAATGCGTTCTGGCTTGCCATATTTCTCAGCTTCCCATGGAAGATCTGTACCTGGAATATTTAAATTAGAGACAGAGAATCCTGTAAGACCTGCTTTAGGGCGACCACCAACACCAGTTGCACCCTCATCGCGTATCTCTCCACCAGCACCAGTAGAAGCACCAGGAAATGGCGCAATGGCTGTGGGGTGATTATGAGTTTCAACCTTCATTAAGGTATGAACTAAACGCGTATCTTTTTGATAGCGATGATCTGCACCCTGGGGAGCCCAAGTCTCTGCCTCACATCCAGCCATTACTGCAGAGTTATCGGAGTAGGCAACAATCGTACCCTCTGGATGTAGCTGATGAGTGTTGCGAATCATGGCGAACAATGAGCGTTCTTGATCATCGCCATCAATTGTCCAGCTTGAATTAAAGATCTTGTGACGGCAATGCTCGCTATTTGCCTGAGCAAACATAATCAACTCAACATCAGATGGGTTGCGTTGAAGACGAGTAAAACTTTCTACAAGGTAAACAACTTCATCATCCGATAAGGCAAGACCTAAATCTTGATTTGCCTTATCAAGAGCTGCTCTGCCCTCAGTCATTACTGGAATGCGTGCTAAAGGCTTGTCCTCTAAAGATTGATACAAAGCATTAGCCGCATCGGTTGAATCGATAACCGCTTCAGTCATTCTGTCGTGGACCGCAGCCAACACCAATTGTTTTTGCTCTGGAGTTAGAGTCTTTTTGCTCTTCCATGAAAACTGAACACCGCGCTCAAGTCGCAGAACATCCAATCCGCATTGACGAGCAATATCAGTTGCCTTACTAGCCCAAGGTGAAACAGTTCCAAACCTAGGAATAACAATCGCAGATTGGTCCTCTGCTTTACCTTTTCTAAACAAGGATTTACCTGGGTTTATTTTGGATTGAAAAGGCTGACCGTAGGTCAATAGACTTGCCATGACTTCCTGATTCTTGGAGCCTAACTCTGCCTCAGACCAAATAAAATGAAGGTATTGAGCCTCTATAGACTCAAGATCAACCCCTTGAGCAGCCAAAGACGCTAAAAGTCGTTGTTGGCGGAAGGGGGAAAGCGCGTCAGCGCCGGGCAAAAAGTGGAAAAAAGACATCCCTAGATTATAAGGTTTTGCCTACAGCAAGCGACCGCCCTGAAGGTGCAGTTGCCGCTGGCACCGATCAGCCAAGGCCTGGTCGTGGGTAACCAAAATAAGGGTTGAATTATTAGCCTGATTTAGCTCAAAAAGGAGCTCAATCACCCTATTTCCGCTGGCCTCGTCCAGGCTGCCAGTTGGCTCATCCGCAAATAAGATGGCGGGCTTCATGATGAAAGCCCTTGCCAACGCAACACGTTGCTGCTCTCCGCCTGATAGGGTCTTAGGGAAATGGTTAGCGCGCTCCCGTAAGCCTACTTGCCCCAGCCAATGCAGGGCATTTTCCTTGGGCATATCCAAGCCATTGAGCTCGGCAGGCAGCATTACATTTTCAAGTGCCGTTAGATGTGAAAGTAATTGAAATGATTGAAATACAAACCCTACTTTTTGGCCCCTCAAAAGCGCCCTACCATCCTCATCCAATTCACTTAGGTTTTGTGATACCAGCTCAACGCAACCGCTAGAAGGAATATCTAATCCAGCCAAAAGACTGAGTAAGGTGCTCTTACCGGAACCCGACGCTCCTGTAATGGCAACACTCTCGCCTTGAAAGACATCGAAGCTAATGTCGTGCAAAATAGTTAACGATCCGTCGCTAGATAAAACTTGTTTACCTAGATGTATCGCACTAAGGACCTTTACTGGATTACTCATAAATGAATCGATATATTGGGTTGAGCTTCTTGAGTAAAAAAATGAAAGCCCTAACGTCGGCTATTGCTCTATTTTGCCTGTTTATTTCATTTGGCACCTTAGCTCAGACAAACCAGACCATTTTGGTGATGGGTGATAGCCTGTCTGCAGAATACGGTCTCGTCCGTGGATCTGGCTGGGTCAAGCTATTGGAAGAGCAGCTTCAAAAACAAAGCAGCCCATGGAATGTGTTTAATGCCAGCATCAGCGGGGAAACAAGCTCTGGCGGTCTTTCCCGACTTCCCAAGCTGCTGGAGCAAAAAAAGCCTGGCATTGTGTTTCTTGAACTAGGCGCAAATGACGCCTTGCGCGGTTTGTCCATCCAAGAATCCAGTAAGAATTTGCGCAAGATGATTCAAATGAGTAAACAAGCTGGGGCAAAAGTACTTCTATTCGGAATGCAGATTCCACCAAACTATGGTCAAGAATACACCCGGGAATTTAAGGATCTTTATGCAAAACTAGCGGCTCAAGAGAAAGTGCAATTACTCCCCTTCTTTTTAAGTGGAGTTGCATCCGATATCAGCCTATTCCAAGCTGACCGCATTCATCCAAATGAAAAAGCACAAACCATTCTCTTTAAAAACGTATGGGGCGCTATGACCCCATATCAAACAATGCTTAAAGGTAGCTAGCTTAGCTTCCGGAACCAGATGACATTGGCTTCAGTGGATTGATTACTTTCACTCCAGCAACATCCCTCCAGTAAGCCATGAATCCTGCAAACTCAGACTGGGCTGCTAAAGCCTGGATTTGTTGGGCTTGTGCTTTATGAACTTTGGCATCAACAACAGTTGGTTGACGAACTTGATCAACACGATACAGGGTGGCTCCAACGCCAGGGTTGCTAACTGATACGAGGGCCGGGAATTTATCTTGGCTAATGGACATTATCTGATCAAGCGCACCACCAACTAAATTAGCTGGTTTATTTCTGGAAACCCAAACTGGGCTAGCAAAACCTGATGCGCTTTTAGGATCCTTTTCTAATGCAGCATAACGATCGGCAGCGGCATTAATTGCCAGCTTCTCAGCCAAACGCTGACTCACTTGACGCTTCACTTCCGCAGCAACATCTTTGTATGGAAGCGTTTGCGCAGGATGAAAAGTTACTACTCGAGCAGAAACAAATACGCCTGGGGATGTTTGCACTGCTTCAGTATTGCGTTTGTTCTTAACGGCCTCATCACCAAAGAGAGATTGAACAACCTTTGGATTGGCTAGCGGGTGATCCTTTGCAACACCAGAGGCGCCAGAGCGGGTTACGCCCTTTTGAATTTGAACATTCAGCTTCAATTTATCTGCGGCCGGCTTAAGACTATCTGATTGGTCATAAGTCATGTTGGCAAACTGATCAGCCTTTTCACTAAATACCTTAGCATCTTCCTTTGGATCGGCTTTAAGAACAATGTACTCAACATCCACATACTCAGGACTCTCAAACAGCTTGGCATTTGCGGTATAAAAGGCTTGCAACTCCTCTTGCGAAGGATTTACTTTGGATAGGTAATCCTTGGCATCAAAAGACATCGCTTGCACTTGACGCTCCGTCTCATATAGAGTTGAGATAATTTCAGATAATTTAGGGCTACCGATTTCAGTGCGCGCCACTGAGTTCACCAGCTGACCAATCTTTAAATCAAATGCTTGGCTAGCGTAAAACTGCTCTTCATTCATTCCATTGCTTGCTAGCAATTGCTTGAAACGAGCGTCATCAAAACTACCATCTTGCTTATACAGAGCGCGAATCTGTGGAATATTTTGTAAGCTTTTAACCAGAGCCTCTTTGCCTACTTGCAAACGAAGATCACCAACAGCAAAACCTAAAATTCGTTGTTGCAGCAACTCATTCAATATAGCCTGTCTAAATTGGAGGCTTTGAGCAATCTGCGCATTACCACCTACTCGTTCTGCTTGGCGTTTAGCTGCTGTATCTACCTCTTGAGCAGTAATGGGCTTGCCGTTGATTTTGACTAGATCCGTCTCTTTGTCTAAAAAGCTGGAATAGCTTGAGATGCCAAAAAAAGCAAATGACGGAACAATCAAAAGCATTAATACAAATTGCAGAATTCGCTGGTGTTTACGGACGGTATCAAACATGAAAAAGTTCGCTAGTAAAAAATATGAATACTAGGAGTGTACTCGGGTAATGAGCTTGGTATTGAAACGCCTGAGCAGGCTTAGAAGAGGTAATGATGGTAATAATTTGGTGGGCGCTGAGAGGCTCGAACTCCCGACATTCTGCGTGTAAGGCAGACGCTCTACCAACTGAGCTAAGCGCCCCAAAATATTACAAGGTAAGATTGTAACCTATGCGTGGATTTCGGGGGAAATTTCCGCTAAATCGACTTCAAATGATAGGATCAATTTAACGGAAAACCGCCCTATTTTCAGTGCTTAAGAACGTCTGCAGCTGCGCCCTTGTCGTTTGCCTTGCTGGCCTCTGCTGCCTTTTTAGCAAGCTCTTCCGGCGTAGGGTCTGGCAACGCTTCTGGCATGCGCTCTAGTGCCAACTCCAGCACTTTATCGATCCAGCGAACGGGAACTATCTCAATTGCATTTTTAACATTATCTGGAATGTCGATGAGATCTTTTACGTTCTCCTCCGGAATCAAGGCCAGCTTAATACCCCCGCGATGGGCAGCCAAGAGTTTTTCTTTCAAGCCACCAATTGGAAGCACTTCTCCGCGCAAAGTAATTTCGCCAGTCATGGCAACATCCGATCGAATCGGAATGCCAGTAAATACTGAAACCAAGGCTGTTGTGATTGCGATACCTGCAGATGGACCATCCTTAGGTGTTGCGCCATCAGGGAAGTGGATATGAATATCCTTCTTCTCAAAAGACTCATCGGCAATACCTAGGCGCTTAGCTCTAGAACGAACAACAGTTCGAGCCGCCTCCACTGATTCTTTCATTACATCACCTATAGAGCCAGTGCGAGTAATAACCCCTTTACCAGGCATTACAGCAGCTTCAATGGTGAGCAAATCACCTCCCACCTCAGTCCAAGCCAAACCAGTGACTTGACCGACTTGATTTTCTTTGCCAGCTAAACCAAAGTCATACATGCGAACTGAAAGGAACTTCTCTAAGTTATCCGCATTCACAACAACTGGAGCCGCCTCTTTTTTCAAGAGCAAGAGCTTGACTACCTTACGGCAGATCTTGCTAATTTCACGCTCTAAAGAACGTACACCAGCTTCGCGTGTGTAGTAGCGAATCATATTCCGCACGGCACTATCTTCAATCTTGAGTTCGTCTTTTTTCAAGCCATTATTTTTGATTTGTTTAGGAATCAAGTAATTAACGGCAATACTAGTTTTTTCATCCTCCGTATAACCAGCCAAACGAATAATTTCTAGACGATCCAATAGAGGACCTGGAATATTCAATGAATTCGAGGTCGCCACAAACATAACATCAGAGAGGTCAAAATCTACCTCAACATAGTGATCTTGGAATGTATGGTTTTGCTCTGGATCCAAAACCTCCAACAAGGCACTAGCCGGATCTCCGCGGAAATCCATGCCCATCTTGTCAACTTCATCCAAGAGGAACAAAGGATTACGAACACCAACCTTAGTAAGGCTTGTCAGAATTTTGCCAGGCATTGAACCAATGTAAGTTCTGCGATGACCACGAATCTCGGATTCATCACGGACTCCACCTAAAGCCATGCGCACAAACTTTCTGTTCGTGGCGCGTGCAATGGATTGACCAAGCGAAGTTTTACCAACGCCTGGAGGGCCCACCAAGCAAAGTATCGGCGCCTTTACACGATCAACTCGTTGTTGAACTGCAAGGTACTCCAAGATACGCTCTTTAACCTTGTCCAAACCGTAGTGATCTTCATCCAATACTTTTTCAGCATTGGTGAGGTCATTATTAATCTTGGTTTTTTTCTTCCAAGGCAAATTCACCAGCGTGTCGATAAAGTTACGGATAACCGTTGCCTCAGCAGACATGGGTGACATTAATTTTAACTTCTTGAGTTCGGATTCTGCTTTTTTCAAAGCCTCCTTAGGCATACGTGCAGCTTTAATGCGCTTCTCTAGTTCTTCTAGATCAGCACCCTCTTCGCCTTCACCTAATTCTTTCTGAATTGCTTTAACTTGCTCATTCAAGTAGTACTCGCGTTGACTCTTTTCCATCTGACGCTTTACACGTCCACGAATACGTTTCTCTACCTGAAGAATATCAATCTCACTTTCGAGATCAGCTAACAAGCTTTCTAAGCGCTGGACAACATCAGTCATTTCAAGCAAGCGCTGTTTCTGCTCAAGCTTTACTGGTAAGTGTGCGCAAATGGTGTCGGCTAAGCGGCTTGGATCATCGATCCCACCTAATGAAGACAGGATCTCCTGAGGTACCTTTTTGTTGAGTTTTACGTATTGATCGAACTGAGCCATGATTGCGCGACGTAATGCTTCTGTTTCATGCGCATCGATAGCGTTAATGGCTGTTGGTGTTGCTTCACAATTGAAGTAGCCAAGGCTATCTTCAATTTGACTCACTTCAGCACGCTGAACACCTTCAACCAATACTTTGACAGTGCCATCAGGCAATTTCAACATTTGCAAAATGTTGGCAATACAGCCAACCTCATACAGATCTTCAATAACAGGCTCATCCTTAGCGGCCGCTTTTTGAGCCACTAAAAGGACATTTTTGCCAGTTTCCATAGCAGCTTCGAGGGCTTTAATGGATTTAGGGCGACCCACAAACAAAGGGATCACCATATGAGGAAATACAACTACGTCCCTTAATGGGAGTAAAGGTAGTTGAATGGGTTCAGAGGGTAGTAATAAGTGGCCAGGCATGGGGCAAATCCTCCAAAGTAATCAATCCTCAAAAGTCTTTAATGGTGATCGCTATTAAACAACCACTAAATAGAGACATTATTTATGAGTAGCATACTACCTATATGGGTAGGCTTTAGAGAAAAACAAGGGGTAAAAAGACAAAAAAGAGGCAAAAATGCCCGAAAAATAGCGAAAACCCTAAGAATTTAGGCTTTTTTACTCAAATCTGCTTGTTCGGCGTCTTGTTTGTATACCAAAAGTGGTTTTCCACCCTCAGCAATGCTGCTTTCGTCGATAACGACTTTTTGGACATTCTTTAAAGATGGCAGGTCATACATCACATCCATTAAAGAACCTTCAAGGATGGATCTGAGTCCGCGAGCACCTGTTTTACGCGCAATTGCCTTCTTAGCAATGGCTGATAAGGCCTCACGACGTACCTCAAGCTCAGAACCTTCCATGGTCAGGAGTGCTTGATATTGCTTAACTAAAGCGTTTTTAGGCTCAGTCAGAATTTGAATTAAAGCCTCTTCATCCAATTGGGCCAAGGTAGCCACAACGGGCAGACGACCAATTAATTCAGGAATCAAACCAAACTTAATTAAGTCTTCCGGCTCCACTTCGATCAAGAGGTCGCTTACACCGCGATCATCTTTACCTGGAACGGTGGCATTAAAACCGATGCCGGTTTTAGCAGTACGCTGTTGAATGACTTTTTCAAGACCATCAAAAGCGCCACCGCAAATAAACAAAATATTCGTTGTATCTACTTGTAAGAAATCTTGATTGGGATGCTTACGACCACCTTGTGGCGGAACAGAAGCCATGGTGCCCTCAACAAGCTTTAGCAATGCTTGTTGAACACCTTCACCGGATACATCGCGAGTAATAGATGGGTTATCGGATTTACGAGAAATCTTATCGATCTCATCAATGTAAACAATGCCGCGTTGCGCTTTTTCTACGTTGTAGTCACAAGCTTGCAAAAGCTTTTGAATAATATTTTCAACGTCTTCACCAACATAACCAGCTTCAGTTAAGGTGGTTGCATCAGCCATCACAAATGGTACGTCCAACATGCGTGCTAGAGTCTGAGCTAAAAGAGTCTTGCCTGAACCAGTGGGTCCGATTAATAGGATATTGCTCTTAGCAAGTTCTACACCATCCACCATTGCCTTAGCCGGAACCTTAGACCCTTTTTTATCTGAGCCCTCTAACGGCTTACCGTCTTTATCTAGCTTCTCTTTTTTTGGCTTGGGCAAATACTGCAAGCGTTTGTAGTGGTTGTAGACCGCTACAGCTAAAGTCTTTTTAGCGTGATCTTGACCGATGACATACTGATCTAAATTCTCTCGAATCTGATGCGGCGTTGGCAAGGAGTCATCGCCCTCTTCCTTTGGAAGCTTGGCAATCTCTTCTTGAATAATATCGGTGCAAAGATCTATGCACTCATCACAGATAAAAACAGATGGACCAGCAATAAGTTTTTTTACTTCGTGCTGACTCTTGCCACAAAAAGAACAATACAGAACTTTATCTGGTGAATTAGTTGTATTTGTATCGCTCAAAATGGGCTCTGTAAATAATGAATAAGAAAATTAAGGGCGCTTCTCGATAACCTTATCGATCAAACCATAATCACGGGCTTGATCAGCCGACATAAAGTTATCGCGGTCAGTATCTTTTGCAATTGTTTCAATCGATTGACCAGTGCGGTCAGCCAAAATCTTGTTGAGTCGTTCGCGCAAGTACAAAATTTCACGGGCTTGAATTTCAATATCAGATGCTTGGCCACGCGCACCACCCAAAGGCTGATGGATCATCACACGTGAATTTGGGAGCGCATAACGCTTTCCTTTTTCACCAGCGCACAACAAGAATGCACCCATACTTGCAGCCATACCCATGCACAAAGTACTTACATGCGGCTTGATAAATTGCATGGTGTCGTAAATAGCCAAACCTGCAGATACAGATCCACCAGGAGAGTTGATGTACAGAGAAATTTCTTTATCGGGGTTCTCGCTCTCAAGGAACAGTAACTGAGCAATCACCAAGTTAGCAGTTTGGTCGTTTACTTCGCCAACCAAAAAAACAACGCGCTCACGCAATAATCTGGAGTAGATGTCGTAAGCACGCTCACCTCTACCAGAGGTTTCAATCACCATAGGAACCAAGCCCAAGCCTTTTGGTTCTAGATTTTCAGACTGAGAGTGATTGTGGATCATTTTGAAACCTCTTATAGGTAAGTGGATTACTTAGTTTAGCTTGCTGAGTTCTTCAAAGGTCACAGCCTTATCGCTTACTTTAGCTTGAGATGTGAAATATTTGATGACGTTATCTTCAAGGACCAGGTTCTCGATATCCTTTAAACGGCTTGGATTACTGTAGAACCAACGAACTACTTCCTTTGGATCTTCATATGTAGCTGCCTGCTCATCAATTTCAGCCTTAATTTGATCGGCGGTAGCTGCCAAGTTTTGCTTTTTAACTAACTCACTTAAGATCAAACCAAGACGAACGCGCTTAGTAGCCTGCTCAGCAAAAATCTCCGCAGGAATTGGTGCATCTTTAGCATTAGGAACGCCACGCTGCATCAGGTCTTGACGTGCACCTTCAACCAAACGCTCTTGCTCAGAAGCAACCAATGATTTAGGAACGTCTAATTCACACAAGCTGTTGAGCTTATCCATCACTTCGTTTTTCATTAGTGAAGTAATGCGACGCTTTACTTCGCGATCTAAATTCTCTTTGACTTCAGCGCGCATCTTTGCAACGCCGCCTTCAGTAACACCCAATGACAATGCAAATGCATCATCAACTGCTGGTAAATGTGGCCAGTTAACTGATTTCACAGTAATCGTGAACTCAGCTGTTTTGCCTGCAACATCTTTACCGTGGTAATCAGCTGGAAAGCTTAATGGGAATGATTTGCTTTCGCCTTTTTTTAGACCTAAAGTTGCAGCCTCAAACTCAGGAAGCATGCGACCTTCGCCTAATACATATTCGAAGTTTTCAGCTTTACCACCAGCGAATTCAACGCCATCGATTTTGCCAACAAAATCAATAACCACTTGGTCACCATTTTGCGCCGCAGTATTGGAGCCGCCGTCGCCATGGGCACCAGCCTCACCGCGTGGGTGGTAATGTACTTGCTGCTTTCGCAATACATCTAATGCGCGATCAATTTCAGCTTCACCAATATCGGTTACATACTTAGTAACCTCAGCCTTGGAAAAGTCGCCAATTTTTACTTCAGGCAAGACTTCGAAGAAAGCATCAAAAACAATCTTGTCAGCATTAATCTCACTCTTTGGCTCAAGACGTGGTTGACCAGCTAAAGCAACGCCCTCTTTTTGGGCTAGCTCATAAAACATTTCAGCTGCTTTATCGAATTGCAACTCGAAATCGACTTGCATGCCGTGCTGTTTTTCAACGAGGTTCTTTGGAACTTTGCCAGGGCGAAAGCCAGCCATTTTCATGGTCTTACCAACTTTAGCCAAACGGGCTTCACGCGCTTTCGCCAAATCGGCACGAGCGAATTCCAAAGTCATTTTGCGGTCTAGTGAACCTAAATTTTCTATCTGCACAGCCATTCTCGTCTCTTAATTGAAGATCTGGAAATGTGAAGTCCAAGCCAAGTAGCAATCTTGTGGTGCGAGGAGGGGGACTCGAACCCCCACACCATTTCTGGCGTCAGGACCTAAACCTGGTGCGTCTACCAATTTCGCCATCCTCGCGAATATCCGCAAACTGCCAAGCCTAGACTTCACTCTAAAGACCGTAATTCTACAATGCCTAGGGTTTTAGAGATTGTTTTAGGCCTTGTAGAGCAAAGCTGCCGCATGGACAGCGATGCCCTCTCCCCTGCCTAGGTGCCCGAGAGATTCGTTGGTCTTGGCCTTGAGGTTGACATGGCTGGGGGTAACGGCCAAATCAGATGCAATATTACGGACCATTTCGGGCAAAAAATCAGCCAATTTAGGCTTTTGGCAAATAATGGTGGCATCCACATTGCCAATTTGGAACCCTGCTGCCTGAACCTTTTGGAGTGCGGCCCTGAGCAAAATCCGGCTATCCATATCCTTGAACTGGGGGTCCGTATCTGGGAAAAGCTGTCCAATGTCATTTAAACCAGCGGCTCCTAATAAGGCATCCGTTAGGGCATGTAATAGCGCATCAGCATCGGAATGACCCAATAAACCCTTCTCATACGGGACATGAACGCCGCCTAGAATGAGTTTGCGGTCAGCAACCAGGGCATGAACGTCATACCCTTGACCAATACGAAATTGAGGAATGTGGGGAGCGCTTTGGGTCATTCTGGTTCTTTATCGAGTGGCTGAGCTTAAAAGCAATTGCATTAAATCCCAATCGGCGGGATGAGTAACTTTAAAGTTGCGAGCAGCGCCCTCTATCAGTAGAGGCTTAGCACCGACCAACTCAATTGCACTAGCCTCATCAGTAACGTCAGACTCAAGACGAATAGCGTTTTCTAGAGCGTCATGCAACTGCTTTAAGCCAAACATCTGAGGAGTTTGCGCCTGCCACAGATGTTCACGTGGAATCGTTCTTTCAGAGTGCGGGATGTTGCCAGCGATGACTGAGTCCAGATCTGCTTGCTTTAATGTGTCCGCCAAAGGCACAGCCAAAATACCGCCGGCATTGGACGTCTGAACAGCGTTGATTAATTTCTCAATGAGCGCTGGTGTGATGCCCGGTCTAGCAGCATCGTGAACCAATATCCAGTCATCCTCAGCAATGCCTGCTTTGAGCATTGCCGCCAAAGTATTTCTGACTGTTTCTTGCCTGGTTGGGCCACCGGTTGGTAAAAATTGAATTCCCTTGGCGCCATTGGCAATCGTTTGCAAAATGGGGTTATCTATAAAGCCGGGGCTAACGCCAATCCAAATTGATTCAATTTGAGGGGTGTTTGAAAAAGCCTCTATTGCGTAACAAAGCATTGGCTTTCCTGCCAATTGCTGAAATTGCTTAGGCAGCTCACCGCCAAGACGTGAACCAGTGCCCGCTGTCGGCAAAAGCGCGTGGCATTTCTTGTTTGAGGGATTTCCGGAAGCCATACCTGATTCTATAATGAGCCTAGATGTCTGATGCATTAAATCTAGCACCCCCTATACCCGCTCCCCGGGCTGGGCAGCGCTTTACCTTTTCAGGGCTAGTTGGCTCAGCAGATGCCGCCCTAATAGCGCAAAACGCCCTTCGCTATCGCGACAAATTCTCAGTGATGGTGATTTTTTGTGCTCAAGCACAAGAAGCCCAACGCCTGCTAGAGGAAATCCCCGCTTTTGCTCCTCAACTAAAAACCAGACTTCTGCCTGATTGGGAAATTCTTCCCTATGACCATTTTTCACCGCATCAAGACTTGGTATCAGAAAGACTTGCTACTCTTTATGAATTGCTCAATGGCAGCTGTGACATTGTTTTGGTCCCTGTTACAACCGCTCTTCAGAGACTGGGTCCCCCTGGTTTTCTGTCAGGCCACACCTTTTTCTTTAGGCAAGGTGACAAACTCAATGAGGCAGCATTAAAGCTGCAGTTACAACAAGCTGGTTACGATCCAGTAAGTGCAGTAATGCGCCCTGGTGAATACAGTATTCGCGGTGGCTTGTTCGATTTATTTCCTATGGGATCAAATCTTCCTTATCGATTGGATTTATTTGGCGATGAGATTGAGCAAATACGTGCATTTGATCCCGATACGCAACGCAGCCTATACCCAGTAAAAGAAATACGCCTGCTGCCAGGGCACGAATTCCCATTCGATGACACTTCTCGTACCGCATTCAGAGGACGCTGGCGGGAAGTTTTTGAAGGTGATCCAAGTCGCTGCTCTATTTATAAGGATGCCAACCTAGGCATACCTAGCGCCGGAATCGAATCCTACTTGCCACTCTTTTTTGAAGAGCAATCCAATCTATTTGACTACTTCCCTAGGTCTGGTGACCCCGTTTGGCTAGTCAGCATTGGTGATGTTGAAGAAACTATCAAGAGCTTTTGGAAAGATACGCTTTCACGTTATGAGTTTCTAAAACATGATTTAGATCGCCCCATCCTTCCGCCTAAGGAATTATTTTTAGATGTTGATGAATTTTTTACAACATCTAAACCGTATGCACGTTTAGCTTTTGAAAAAGAAGGTTCTGAACAAAACGAGTTTTCGGCGGTACCAGATATTGCTGTGCATCGTCGAGATGCAGATCCCATTAACCGTTTACGCAAAATAGTTGCAGCAGAAAAAACACGTGTCCTAATATGTAGCGATAGTGCGGGACGCAAAGAATCTATTCGACAGCTTTTCGAAGAAAGTAATTCAGTTGCTGGTTTAGATGGCAAACCCCTCTACCCATTAAAGCCTGAGGGCTTCGATAGCATTGCCGATTTCATTAAGAGTGGCTCGCTATTTGGCTTGGTAACGGCGCCACTCTTTAACGGCTTCTCTTGGCCAAGAGAAAATCTCATCGTCGTTACTGAAGCAGAGCTATTTACTACTACCGCAAGACAACGACGCAAAGGCAAAGCTAACGAGAATGCCGATCCTGACATGCTATTTAAGGATCTGTCGGAACTCAAGATAGGCGATCCGGTAGTGCACGCTGAGCACGGTATTGGGCGTTATCAAGGCTTGGTACTATTAAATCTTGCGCCGCCTAAAGAAGCGCCTATTTTCGAAGAGTTCTTGCATTTGCAATATGCAGGTCAAGCCACTTTGTATGTGCCTGTTCAGCAGTTAGAAATGGTGACACGTTATGCTGGCTCAGATCCGGATTCAGCACCACTTCATCAATTAGGCTCAGGCCAGTGGGACAAGGCAAAACGTAAGGCGGCTCAGCAAATTCGTGACACAGCTGCAGAATTGCTAGGTTTATATGCTGCAAGGGCCATTCGTAAGGGTCATGCCTTTGAATTCTCGGCCCATGACTATGCCGCTTTTGCCGAAAGCTTTGGCTTTGAAGAA
This sequence comes from Polynucleobacter yangtzensis, assembly GCF_001595965.1. Lineage (GTDB taxonomy): Bacteria > Pseudomonadota > Gammaproteobacteria > Burkholderiales > Burkholderiaceae > Polynucleobacter > Polynucleobacter yangtzensis. Next base: position 90,750 of record NZ_LOJI01000035.1, on the reverse strand, counting down.
ACTCCCGATCAAGCTAATGCCATTGCCGCCGTGATTGGTGACATGACTAGCGGTACACCAATGGATCGCTTGGTTTGTGGTGATGTTGGCTTTGGAAAGACTGAAGTAGCCTTGCGTGCTAGTTTTATTGCTGTAATGGGCGGTAAACAAGTGGCTATCTTGGCTCCGACTACCCTGCTTGCTGAACAACACGTTGCCACCTGGAAAGATCGTTTCGCCGATTGGCCTGTTCGCATCGTTGAGTTATCCCGTTTTAAAACGACAAAAGAAATTAATGCAGCCTTAGAAGCCATCGCTAAAGGTGAGGCTGACATCATTATTGGAACCCACAAGCTGCTTTCCAAAGAGACGCAGTTTGCAAATTTAGGATTAGTGATTGTTGATGAAGAACATCGCTTTGGTGTCCGCCAAAAAGATGCTCTCAAGGCTCTTCGCGCTGAAGTAGACATCTTGACGCTTACTGCCACCCCAATTCCCAGAACTTTGGGTATGGCAATGGAAGGCTTGAGAGAATTTTCCATCATTGCCACCGCCCCTCAGAAACGCTTAGCAATTAAGACTTTTGTGCGCCGTGAAGGCGATGGCGTCATACGTGAAGCCGTGCTGCGTGAAATTAAACGTGGTGGCCAGGTCTATTTCTTGCACAACGAAGTAGAGACCATTCAGAATCGCAAACACGCTTTACAAGAATTGATTCCAGAGGCGCGCATTAGCGTAGCCCATGGACAAATGCATGAACGTGAACTTGAATCCGTTATGCGCGAGTTTGTTACACAGCGTACCAATATCTTGTTGTGCACGACTATTATTGAAACTGGCATTGATGTTCCTACGGCAAATACCATCATCATGCATCGTGCAGATAAGTTTGGACTAGCCCAGCTTCACCAATTGCGTGGACGTGTAGGCCGCTCACATCACCAGGCTTATGCCTATCTGCTCGTCCCAGATCCGGAAGCGCTCAGCAAGCAAGCGCAGTTGCGCTTGAATGCGATTCAGGCAATGGAAGAATTGGGCTCTGGGTTCTATTTGGCAATGCATGACCTAGAAATTCGTGGTGCTGGTGAAGTTTTGGGTGATAAACAATCGGGTGAAATTCATGAGATTGGCTTTCAGCTCTATACCGAGATGCTCAATCGCGCCGTGAAATCATTGCGTAGCGGTAAAGAGCCAGATCTCCTTTCACCGCTCCAAGCGACAACAGATGTAAATCTTGGCGTACCCGCCCTGCTACCAGACGATTACTGTCCCGATGTCCATGAGCGACTCTCTTTGTACAAACGCTTTGCCAGTACTCATGACTTCTCTGAATTAATGGGTTTGCGCGAGGAACTGGTGGATCGATTTGGCGATTTGCCAGATCAAGCGAAATCTTTTTATGAAACACACCGTTTACGCCTAGAAATGACAGGTTTTGGCATTAAAAAGATCGACGCAACACCAATGTCTATTCAGATTCAATTTATTCCGAATCCACCGATTGATCCTATGAAGATCATCCAACTGATCCAATCATCAAAATATATTCAACTCAATGGTCAAGATAAGTTAAAAGTGCTGCCTCAAAAAGACCGTGAGTTTGAAAAATTAGAGCAACGCCTTGATGCTATTAGGAATATCCTCAGGCGCCTGAATGAATCCGCTGTTTTAAGCCCAATGAAGACAGGTCAATAATCCGATTATGATTAAGCCATGAGCAATCAAGTACTTGTAGCGATATCCAGAGACCCCTTATCTGAAAAACTGATCTTTTCACTAAAAGATCAAGCCTTGCAGCATGGCGTCTCTCTGCACTCCATTGGCGGCCAAGTAAGCAATGGTGCTTATTTTTCAGAACGTTTTGAATCAAACGCGCATATTGAAACAGCTCAACGTGAGCAACTGCGCGCCTTAACTGCAAGGTTTAATGCTGACCTCTGCTTCTTGAAACCAGATCTCGTGCCGCAAGATATTCGCGTGCTCGCAATGGATATGGACTCAACACTGATCAATATTGAATGCATTGATGAGATTGCAGATTTCACTGGCAAGAAGTCGGCAGTAGCTGAAATTACCGAAGCTACCATGCGTGGGGAAATCAAGGACTTTCAAGAAAGTCTTAGGAAGCGTGTGGCACTCCTTGAAGGCGTTCATGCAGATGCGCTTGAATCCGTTTATCGAGAACGTCTGCGCCCTAACCCTGGTGCTGCTGAGCTTTTGGCTGGAGCCCATGAGCGCGGCATTTATACACTCTTAGTTTCCGGTGGGTTTACCTTCTTTACAGAGAAGTTACGCCAGCAATTAGGCTTCAAACAAACCCAAGCTAATACCTTAGAAATTATTGACGGCAAATTGACCGGCAGAGTACTTGGTGACATCGTCGATGGCGCAGCAAAGGCGGCTCATTTAGATGCCGCATGCGCACGACTTGGTTGCACTAAAGCAAATTCCATCACCATGGGCGATGGTGCAAATGATTTGATCATGATGAATGGCTCTGGTATTAGCATTGCCTACCAAGCAAAACCTGTTGTCAAAGAAAAAGCCGACGCGGCTTTTGACCGAGTCGGCTTAGATGCTGCTTTACTACTGATCTCTTAAGCTTTTACCCAAGAGATCAGGGTAATTCTTTTAGAGACGCTCAAAAATAGTAGCAATACCTTGACCGCCACCAATACACATTGTTACCAAAGCATATTTACCTTGAACACGGTGTAGCTCATGAATTGCCTTGGTTGCAATGGCCGCACCAGAACAACCAATTGGGTGGCCCAATGCAATCGCCCCACCATTCACGTTGGTCTTAGCTGGGTCTAAACCCAAGCCCTTAGTCACAGCCAAAGCTTGCGCAGCAAAAGCTTCGTTAGACTCAATCACATCAATTTGATCCAATTTGAGGCCAGCGCGCTCGAGAGCCAATTTAGTTGCAGGAATTGGGCCTTCACCCATGATGTGGTTTGGCACACCAGCAACTGCATAAGATACTAAACGTGCGATTGGCTTGTGTCCGGCTTTTTTAGCCGTCTCAGCATCTGCCAAGACGAAGAATGCAGCACCATCATTAATGCCTGATGCGTTACCAGCAGTAACAGAACCGCCTTCTTTCTTAAACACGGCCTTCATCTTGCCAAGTGTTTCCAAAGTGGTATCTGGCTTGACGTGCTCATCAGTATCAAACACTACATCACCCTTACGGGTTTTGATGGTGATTGGAACGATCTGAGATTTGAAACGGCCTTCTTTAATTGCATTCGCAGCACGACGATGGGATTCAACCGCAAGAGCATCTTGCTCTTCACGGGTGAGCTTCCATTTCTCAACCAGGTTTTCTGCTGTAACGCCCATATGGCCAACGCCAAATGGGTCAGTTAAAACAGCAACCATCAAGTCAAGCATCTTGGTATCACCCATACGTGCACCGCTGCGCATTGCTGGTGAACCATACATGCCGCGTGACATTACCTCAACGCCACCGCCAACACCATAATCACAATCACCCAACATAATTTGCTGAGCAGTGGTCACGATCGCTTGCAAGCCGGAGCTGCATAAACGATTCAAGGCCATCGCAACGGATTCCATTGGAAGACCCGCTTGAATCGATGCTACTCGAGCAACATAAGCGTAGCGACTATCTGTAGGAATCGTATTTCCTACGGTCACATAATTAATTAACGCTGGATCTACACCAGAGCGTGCAACGGCCTCTTTCATCACAATGCCGCCGAGCTCAGAAGGCTCAAAGCTGCTAAGTGAACCATTAAAAGTGCCAATTGCAGAACGTACTGCACTTAAGACAACGACTTCACGACTCATATCAATCCCCTTTGCTAAGCCCTTTTATTGGGCTGACACTGCACTAAATAATTACCAAATAAGCAATCCAACTAATAGTTTTATTCGATTCGTCAAGTTTCGGCTATTAGGTCATGCCCTTGGGAGCTAATGACTGTTGCACGGATGATTTCGCCGGAACGATAGCGTTTAGAGGGCTTACTGGCAGGCAAAACCCTCACCAAACCATCAATTTCAGGGGCATCGCCAATAGTTCTGCCGATTCCCCCTGATTCATCCACGCGATCAACAATGACCTGAACGCGCTTGCCTATTTTTTTAGCAAGTCGTTTTATAGAGATTTCTTCTGCTTTTGCCATAAAGCGGGCACGTCGTTCCTCACGAATTTCATCCGGGACGGGGTTGTCTAGCTGGTTTGCTGTAGCGCCATCTACTGGCGAATAAGCAAAGCAACCGGCTCTATCAATTTGCGCCTCATCCAAGAAGTTGAGTAAATACTCGAACTCTTCCTCAGTCTCACCAGGAAAGCCTGCAATGAAAGTACTTCTGATGACCAAATCAGGACAAGCTTTACGCCAAGACATGATGCGTTCTATATTTTTTTCGCCGCTAGCTGGACGCTTCATACGTTTCAGAACGTCGGGATGCGCATGCTGCAACGGAATATCCAAGTAAGGCAAAACACCGTAACCATGCTCTGAGAACTCTGCCATCAGTGGCAGCACATCATCCACATGCGGATAAGGATAGACATAGTGCAATCTCACCCAGGCTTGATGTTCACGCGCGATTTGATTTAAGGCGTTTACCAAATCAAACATTTTGGTTTTAACAGGCTTACCATCCCAGAAACCAGTGCGGTACTGAATATCAACGCCATATGCACTAGTGTCTTGAGAAACAACCAATAATTCTTTTACGCCCGACTCAAATAAACGCTTTGCCTCAAGCAATACTTCACCAATTGGACGCGATACCAAATCGCCGCGCATGTTTGGGATGATGCAAAAAGTACAGCGATGATTGCAGCCTTCGCTAATCTTGAGATAAGCGTAATGCTTAGGAGTCAGCTTTACGCCAGCCGGCGAAACTAAATCTATAAATGGATCATGTGGCTTGGGAAGATGCAAATGAATAGCTTGCATTACTTCATCTGTAGCGTGCGGCCCTGTAACAGCAAGGACTTTAGGGTGAATACTCTGAATAAGATCAGAGCCATCTGCATTCTTTCTGGCACCCAAGCAACCAGTAACAATCACCTTGCCATTTTCAGCAAGAGCCTCACCGATTGCAGAAAGACTTTCTTCAACTGCGGAATCTATAAAGCCGCAGGTATTAACCACCACTAGATCTGCACCAGAATAATCTTTAGCAGTCTCGTAGCCCTCAGCACTCAGTTGCGTGAGAATGAGTTCTGAATCAACTAGCGCCTTAGGACAACCTAAGGATACAAATCCTATTTTTCCAGCCACAACTATTCTTTTTCAGTTTTATTGGGCTGAGGCGTAAATGGGAAGTTGCCAAAAAGATTCTGAGAACCCTGCATTTGCTCTTGCATCTTAATGAAGAGGTCCTTACTCTGCTCCATGTAGTTACCCATCAAACCTTGCATGAGAGGGTTCTGCAAGTTCATCATCTGAGACCAGGCCTCTGGAGTGCTGCCAGTACCCAAACCTTTGGTTTGATCACCAAGCTTATTGTGGATATCCACAAATGATTGCATGGTCTTCTCAAGATAATTACCCATCAAGCCCTGCATGGAATTTCCATAGAAGCGAATGATTTGTGAAAGCATTTGGGATGAGAACACGGGCGCACCGCCAGCCTCTTCCTCAAGAATAATTTGCAACAAGATGTTACGAGTTAAGTCTTCTTCAGTCTTAGCATCAACCACCTTGAAGACTTCATTGCCCATCACTAGATTCTTGATGTCTGACAGCGTGACATAGGTGCTTGTCTGTGTATCGTAGAGACGACGATTTGGGTATTTCTTAATGAGCCGATCTTCGCCTGCTCGTTTTGCACGGGTTACCATTTTTATCCTTACTCTTTACTGCATCGCAACATCAGCGTAGTTTATTCCTAGTTTGACCAAAAGGTAAATACGCTGTGTTGCGCACTACAAATACTCTAATAATTGCTGCAGTGCAATATTAGCCGGTATGAATACCACCGTTTAATGAGAAATCAGCACCAGTAGCGTAACCACCATCTTCAGATGCAATCCAGCAGCAAATTGACGCGATTTCTTCAGGAGTGCCTAAACGTTTTACAGGGATGCCAGAAACAATCTTCTCTAAAACATCTTCACGGATTGCTTTAACCATATCTGTACCGATATAACCAGGAGATACAGTGTTCACTGTAACGCCTTTAGTAGCTACCTCTTGAGCCAAAGCCATTGTGAAGCCATGTAAGCCTGCTTTTGCGGTTGAATAGTTGCATTGACCAAACTGGCCTTTTTGACCGTTCACAGAAGAAATGTTAATAATGCGGCCCCAGTTGTTATCAACCATGCCATCGATAACCTGTTTGGTTACGTTAAATAATGAATTGAGGTTGGTATCAATAACGGCTTTCCATGCATCTGGAGTCATCTTGCGGAATACGCTATCACGTGTAATACCTGCGTTATTCACCAAAACATCTACACGACCGACTTCAGCTTTAACCTTTTCAAAGGCAGCTACCGTGCTATCCCAGTCAGAAACGTTACCTTCAGAAGCAATGAAGTCGTAACCAAGGGCCTTTTGTTCACCCAGCCAACGGTCCTTACGTGGTGAATTTGGACCACAACCAGCGATCACCTTAAAGCCGTCTTTAGCAAGACGTTGACAAATAGCGGTACCAATACCACCCATACCACCAGTTACATATGCGACTTTTTGAGACATTACTTTCCCCTTTTAAAAACCTTCGTTAATTATTTATCGAGTTCCGGCGTTGCTTTTTCTTTGACATACACACCAGGCGCTGCTTCCATTTTTTTGTACTTGGCATTACCAAAGGTAACGCTTGCTGATTTCTTCTCGCCACCAAATTGTTCAAGCCATTTGGTGTAATCAGGCCACCAGCTTCCAGGAATTTGTTTGGCGCCCTCTAGCCACTCTGCTGCTGTAGGCGCAAGCTTATTGTTTTCAAAGTAATAGCGCTTGTTTTTTGCTGGCGGATTAATTACACCGGCAATGTGTCCTGAAGCACCTAAAACAAATCGGTTTTTGCCTTTAAGAATATGAGTGGATTCATAAGCTGATTGCCAAGGAACAATATGATCCTCTTGTGACGCATATAAATATGCTGGGCACTTAATTTTGCCGAGATCAATCTTCTCGCCACAAATTTTGACTTTGCCTGGTTTTACCAAATCATTTTGCAAATAAGTGTGACGCAAATACCAGCAATACATTGCACCAGGCAAGTTTGTTGAATCGCCATTCCAATAAAGCAAATCAAATGGTGGCGGCGAATTTCCTTTCAGATAATTCTCTACAACGTAATTCCACACCAAATCATTGGGGCGCAAGAAAGAGAAGGTATTGCCCAAGTCTAAGCCAGACATCATGCCGTACTTGCCGCCCTTGCCGCCGATGGTGTTCTCACGCATCTCGACCATGCCTTCATCAATAAAGACATCCAGAATGCCTGTATTGGTGAAATCTAATAAGGTAGTAAATAGGGTCAAGCTAGCAGCCGGATGCTCATCGCGCGCCGCCAACACCGCCAATGCGGAGGTGGTTAAGGTGCCTCCAACACAGAATCCCAAGATATTGATTTGTTTGGTGTCGCCAATATCTTTAACTACGTCAATCGCTTTAATGACGCCCTTACCAACATAGTCATCCCAGCTGACCTCAGCCATGGAAGCATCTGGATTTTTCCAAGACACCAAGAACACGGTGTGACCCTGGCTCACCATATGTCGAACTACCGAATTGTCTGGTTGCAAATCGAGAATGTAGTATTTATTAATGCAAGGGGGCACCATTAAATAGGGGCGCTCAAATACTTGCTCAGTTAATGGTGTGTATTGAATTAATTCAAAGAGATCATTGCGGAACACCACATAACCTTCGGTTGTGGCAATATTTTTTCCAACCTCAAAGGCAGACTCGTCCGTTTGAGAGACCTTGCCTTTTTTCATATCCCCCAATAAGTTCACAATCCCTTTTTGAATGGACTGACCTTGGGAGCTGATGATGCTCTCCAGAACTTCTGGGTTGGTAGCAATAAAGTTGGATGGTGAAAGCGCATCAATCATCTGCTCAGTTGTGAACAGAATTTTCTGTTTGGACTTTTCGTCGGTTTCCACGGCTTTAGCTAAAGCCATTAAATGCTTAGAGTTCAGCAAGTAAGTTGCGGCAATGACTTTGCTCCATGAGGAGTGCCATGCCTTTCCTGCAAAACGACGATCTTTAACTTCAATCGCTTCAGGATTGGTTGCGATGTGCGCTAGTTCCGTGAAATATTCTTTTTGAATTTCAGATAAACGCTCTGGCGGAATTAGCGCCATATGATGCGGCGCCAAAGAAGGCGTTGCACCGGTATTCATGCCTGCAAACATAATAGTCTCTTCAATTAGTTAGAGACATTCTCCGCCCATAAGCACTATAGAGTTATACGCAATAACCCTAGCCCTAGAGAGAATCTAGTAGTTACCCTCATAGAATGATGTGTTAATTATTTTGCTATCCAGATAGCAGAAGCAAATCTGCCTGTTTCACCATCACGTCGGTATGAGAAAAACTGCTCACTATCTCTCACAGTGCAGTATTCACCGCCGAATATTGATGTCACTCCACAGGCTTCCAGACGATCGCCAGCCAAACGATAAATATCAGCTAAAAATTTTCCAGATTTACCAGCAATAGGCTGAAATGCCTCCTCTGAAAAAGGTAACCCAGAATCTCTAAACGCCTTTACAACATCTTCGCCCACTTCAAATGACTCTGGCCCTATTGCAGGACCGAGCCAGACTAGCAAATCAGATGCCGAGCTTTCTTTAGATAGGCGAAGCATTTCAGCGACGGTGTTTTCCAAAACTCCAGCGCAAAGCCCTCTCCATCCTGCATGGGCTGCACCAACAACAGTTCCTTTTGAATTAGTAAACAACGCTGGCAAACAATCCGCAGTCATGATCACCAGGACCTCGTTCGCGATATTAGTGACTGATGCATCAGCATCGATCACATCGCCAGATTTTGTTTTACGTGTTTCAGGGGTGCTTACTACCGTGCTGTGTGTTTGCTTTAGCCACAAAGGCTTATTAGGCAGGGTCTTGGTGAAGATTGCCCTATTTGCCAATACGTTTTCAATATGGTCGCCGACATGATCGCCCAAGTTTAAAGATTCAAAGGGAGATGCACTCACCCCACCAGTTCGCGTACTAACTTGCGCTTTTACAGAAGCTGGCACTTGCCACTGAGGGTTTATTAGGCTCATGTTTGTGATTCATTTTGTATAGAGGCTAGGACCACAGCCTCTTTGGGAAGCACTTCATCGTCCATCTCTAATTGAGGCAACAAATCTAATATGTCCTGTGGTGGTAGTCGAAACCAAGTCATCAATTCGTTTTTCACTGGATGCTGAAGACTCAATGCAAAAGCATGCAAGGCCTGACGACTAAATTGAATATCTTTTGCTACTCCTGGTGTCTTTTTCCGATAGACGGGATCGCCCACCAATGGAAATCCTAGTGACTCTAGGTGAACTCGAATTTGATGAGTACGTCCAGTTTCTAGTCGGCACTCCAACAGAGTGACCGGGGACCCCTTTACAAGCCCTTTGGATAAACGACGAAACAAAGTAGCCGCGGGCTTACCTTGCGGGCTGCCTGCAGCCATTTTGAGGCGATCCCGTTGATCACGACCAACGGAAGCCAAAACCTTCCCTTGACTTGGCGCATCCCCCCAAACCCAAGCTAAATAGCGACGCCCTACTGTTCTATCTTGCAATTGGCGCACTAAGGAGGTTTGCGCTTGTGATGTTCTTGCCACCACCATCAAGCCTGACGTGTCTTTATCTAAACGATGAACAATGCCTGCCCTAGGAAGCATTTTTAGCTCAGGATAGTGAAAAAGGAGTCCATTTAGCAAAGTGCCGGACCAGTTCCCAGCAGCTGGGTGAACCACTAAACCAGGCGGTTTATTAACCACAATAATGTCTTCATCCTCATAAACCACATCTAGAGGGATATTTTCTGGGCTAAATGCAAATTGCTCAGGCATTTCCTGTGGAAACACCTTAATACTCTCACCACCCCTAAGGAGATAGCGGGCTTTGGTGACCTTTCCATCGACCATAACCGCCCCAGCCTCAACCCAAGCCTTGAGACGATTTCGCGAATAATCTGGCAAAGAGCCCGCCAGTACCTTGTCCAAGCGCTCGCCAGCCATCTCCAAAGGTATTTCTAAGGAGATGAAATCCTCATCATCGATATAATCAATGGGATTCGATTCAGGAGTTTGCGGCAATGCCACGCTTAGAGAGCCTTTCAGTTATGTCCGACGTAATATCAGACGCCAGTTTAAGGCTTGCTGGGAATTCTTCCACACAAAAGAAGAGTCGCAATTTAAGCAGCATGCCCATCGCCCTACTTTCAGCCTTACTTTTTGCCTTAACGCTCTTAAGTGGATGCGCAGGTAGTGACGGCAATAAAGACGATACCGATATCTGGTCAGAGGCAAAACTTTATTCAGAAGCTACAGATAAGTTAAACGACGCTGACTTTGCTAAGTGTGGAAAATACTTTGAAAAGCTTGAAGCTCGCTTCCCATTTGGACCTTATTCTCAACAAGCGCAAATTAATGCGGCTTATTGCTATTGGAAAGCTCAGGAACAAACTCAAGCTCTCGTAGCTATTGATCGCTTTATTAAATTGCACCAAGGTAGTCCGAGCCTCGATTACGCTTACTACTTAAAAGGTCTCATTACCTTTAATGATGACTTGGGATGGCTGGGTAAATTTACCGGACAAGATCTCAGCGAACGTGATCCTAAAGCAGCTAAAGAAGCTTTTGAATCGTTCAAGGTAGTTGTTGAGCGCTTCCCTAATAGCAAATATGCGCCAGATGCCTTGGATCGTATGCGCTATATCGTGAACTCTCTAGCTGAAGCAGATGTCATCGTAGCGCGTTATTACTACCAACGTGGCGCCTATCTGGCTGCTGCTAATCGCGCTCAATTGGTCATTCGAGATTATGACCGCGCACCCGCTGTCGAAGAGGCGCTTTATATTTTGACTAAGTCATACGAAAAACTTGGCATGACGCAATTAAGTAACGACTCTGCACGTGTATTTAAGCTGAACTTCCCTGATAGTGAGATGATGCTAACGGGGCAACGCGTTAAAAAAGAGCGTAGATGGTGGCAGTTCTGGAATAAGTAATTTATTTGTATTAACTTACATAGCAAAAATCCTCCGTACTGGAGGATTTTTTATTTAATGGCTACAGGCACTCTTGGCGCTACGGCACAGAGTAATTCGTAGCCTATCGTGTCACTCATTTGCGCAACATCATCCACCGGTACTTTGTCTCCCCAAAGCTGAACAGCGGTGCCAATCCTTGCATTAGGTGCCTTGCGCAAATCAATCGCCAACATGTCCATAGAAACTCTTCCCACCAAAGGACAAACAACGCCTTCATTGCCTTGGGCAACCCAAACTGGTGTGCCATCTTTGGCATGACGCGGATATCCATCTGCATAACCACAAGCTACGATACCTACACGCATTGCTGCCGTTGCTTCATAGCGACCACCATAACCAATGCGATCACCCTTTTGTAGGTCCTGAATATCAATAATTTCACTATGTAACTGCATAACCGCTTGTAGATTGGCATGCTTAATATCGGCATGCAGACCAGTTGGTGATGCACCATAAAGCATGATGCCGGGACGAACCCAATCACCCAATGCATTTCGATGCCACAAAATAGCTGCAGAATTGGCCAGTGAAGTAGAGCCTTCCAACCCTTCAATAGTTTGGTTAAACAACTCTTGCTGAGCGCCAACTGTCGGAGATTGATCAATCTGATCCGCATTAGCAAAATGAGTCATGTGGTGCATCTGATAGCCAGCAGCATGCAAACGGTGAAATGCCATTCTGTAAGCATCTGACTTGAACCCCAAACGGTTCATGCCAGTATTCATTTTGAGAAAGACATTAAATGGCTTATGGTTTTTGGCTTTAAAGCGCTCAAGCCACTCAACTTGGGCTTCGCAATGAACCACTAAGTCGCAGGCCAGCTCTTGCGCAAGACTGAGCTCGTTTTCATGAAAAAAGCCCTCTAAAAGCAGTATTCGGCCCTTCCAGCCATGTTGACGCAACCATGCCGCATCTTGAATATCCAATAGAGCAAAGCCATCTGTAGAGGCAAGACCTTTTAGGGCAGCATCAAAGCAATGGCCGTAGGCACGTGCCTTAATAACCGACCAGATTTTGGACTCGGGCGCCAATTCTCGAACTCGGTTTAAATTATGCTGAAAGGCGGCAGTATGAATAGATGCCAAAATTGGCCTATTAATCAGGCCGTTAGCTGAATCACCCATAATCACCCCTCCTTTCATGTTTTAATTGTAGTAATGACTAGATTGTACGAATGAACCGTAGCTTTTACATCATTATGGCGGCGCAATTTTTTTCGTCGCTTGCTGATAATGCTCTCCTGATAGCGGCTATCGCCCTCCTGGCCCAGCTCCATGCTCCGGCCTGGATGACTCCTTTGCTCAAATTGTTCTTTGTGCTGTCCTACGTCCTCTTAGCAGCCTTTGTTGGCGCCTTTGCTGATTCCCGCCCTAAGGGCAACGTCATGTTCATTACCAACACGATTAAGTTCGTCGGTTGCGTGGCCATGCTCTTTGGAAGCCACCCTTTGCTCTCATATGCCATTGTTGGCTTGGGGGCAGCTGCATACTCACCTGCAAAGTACGGAATTTTGACTGAACTGCTTCCGCCTGAAAAATTGGTTGCCGCCAACGGCTGGATCGAAGGATTAACAGTTGGATCCATTATTTTGGGCACGGTTTTGGGCGGCGTTCTGATTAGCACCACAGTCTCCCAAAGTCTGCTTGCCTTGGATATGCCGACTTTTGAAACTGGCATTGATACACCGGCTGAATCAGCAATCATGATCATCATGATGATTTATGTTGTGGCAGCACTTATCAACTTAAAGATTCCAGATACTGGCGCACGTTACGTTTCTCAAAAGACAAATCCAATTGAATTGATTAAAGATTTCGCCATTTGCTTTAAAACACTTTGGAATGATCGCCTTGGTCAAATCTCCTTAGCTGTCACCACTTTATTCTGGGGTGCCGGAGCTACTCTGCAATTTATTGTGATTAAGTGGGCACAAGTAGCTCTTCATATGAATTTATCTCAGGGCGCCATTTTGCAAGCTATCTCAGCTGTGGGCGTAGCTGGTGGTGCCGTCTATGCCGCATGGCGTATTCCTTTGCGCAAATCCTTGAACGTATTGCCTTACGGCATTGCGATGGGCTTAGTGGTCTGCGTGATGGCAGTCTACAACTCTGATTTATTACCCAATACGAGCATTTTTAGCTTCGGTAAGTTTGAAGTTACCCTCAATTTATTACCGGCTTATATGTTACTAGTTCTGGTGGGCTGGCTAGCGGGTTACTTTGTAGTGCCAATGAACGCACTACTGCAACATCGCGGACATGTACTCATGTCCGCAGGCCACTCTATTGCTGTGCAGAACTTCAATGAAAATATTTCTGTGCTGATGATGCTATTGATCTACTCACTACTCATTTGGTTGGATGTGCCCATTCAAATAGTGATCGTTGGATTTGGTGTAGCTGTGAGTTTGATTATGTGGCTAGTTATCAAACGTCACGCCAGAAACCAAGCGGAGTATGACTCCATGCATCTTATCGGCGAGCATAAGCACTAAGCTTATCCACGGCAGTCTTCTTTAGATGTTTTGCAGCACTGATCGAGCCATTAACAAATCCTGCCAAAGCATGGCCTTCTCTTTAGGTTTTGTTAGTACTTGATTTAACTCAAAAGAAGCAATTACCGGAATTTCTTCATCATTACCCATATTTAGTGCAAGCACCGTTTCGCGCAACTGTGGCAGCGGATCTCTTTCGCCAGTAATCTTTTGAGCAACTGGCCCACCAAATGCGATCGCAACAACTGGCGATCCAGGATTTTCAAGCTGACCTAATTTTTCCGAGGGATTCTTCCAAGACCACTCATTCTTGGCTAAACCCAGAACTCGTATGAGGTTTTGAAACAGAATTTTGGCATCGCCCTGGGGTTCATTCCCAAAAAACCACCACATACCATTGCCCACCCTTGGCGAGGATTGCGCCTCCTGTGGAGCGGCCTGAGAACTTGCTACAACAAAGGCTTCAGGCTGCGCTTGAATTGCATCACGAGATGTCCACTCGGTGATGCCCATTTCTTTTAAGAAGCTTGAATTATTGCTCATACCTCTAGCTTAATCGATTTAGCCAATACAAGAGCGTCTTCTCGTCCACCAGTTTCTGGGCTTGCAGGGTAATAATTCTTACGAATACCAATTTGCTCGTAACCCAATTTTTGATAAAGGGCTAATGCAGCTTCATTGGTTGGCCTTACTTCAAGAATAATTCGCGGCATCATCTGCTGAAAAGCTACGCCCTCAATAGCAGCCATCATTCTTTGTCCCAGACCTAACTTACGTAAATGCGGGGAAACAGTGATGTTGAGGAGATGTAATTCATCTACAGCAGGAAACAAGATGCAATATGCCCATAGAACTGCCGGATCCAAATAGGACCCCTTCACCACTTGATCTGCTTGCGGTCGAATGCAATAAGCCCAATGACCCGCTGCGAGAGAATCAGAAAAGTTGCCTTTTGTCCAAGGATGAACATGAGAGACAGATTCGATCTTCAGGACATCATCTAAGTCAGCTTGCTGCATTGGCAAAAAGGAAAGCTCCGCCACACCTTTGGCTGTTGTGAGATCCGACATTACCTCTTAACCTCTTCTCGTTCAGCGGTAGTAAATGCCACCTTATCTCGCACATAGAGGGGCTCTAGTTGTCGAACTTCGCAATGCACCCCGTCTTGCAGGGACTGCTGCGCACATTTCAAAATACCCAATGCGGAAATAGAGATATCTGGATCGATTAGGCCTGTGAATTGCGGTAAGCGTTGGCTATAGGCATTTAAAGCGCTACCAGCCAGAAATTGCACTCCTTCTAAATTCAGATCTTCTGGCTTGGTCAGGTGAATATCACCAATACGATTTGGCAAGCGTCTGTCTTGAATATCGTAAGAAGCCCAATAGACCTCTTCCATCCGGGCATCAATCGCAATCATCAAGCGCTGAGGTTGAGAGGATTGGAGCGCTGCTGAATCTAAAAGTTGGGCGGCGATAGCATCAAGGCTGCATACCGGCACTACAGATATGTTTTGCGATACAGCCAAGCCCTGCACTGCGGCTACCCCCAAACGTACGCCAGTAAACGCACCAGGGCCGATACATACAGCAATCGCATCAAGGTCTTTCAGGGAAGATTTTGCATCACTTAAGAGCGACTCTATCCATGGCAACAACAATTGACTGGCACCAGCTGTGACAGTCTCATGCCTGAATTGCACTGCCTGACCCTCTAACGATAAAGCCACCGAACACCAAGCTGAGGAGGTGTCGATGGCTAATATATTTGCCAATTTAAATCCCGTTAATTTGCTTACTAGTCCAAATTATGAACTTAATCCTGCAATCACTTCTGGAGGGGCCTGAACTAGCTCAATAAGCACTCCTTCACCACTAATTGGAAACTCGTCATTTCCTTTTGGGTGTACAAAGGTAATGTCATAGCCCGCTGCACCCTTGCGAATGCCGCCAGGTGCAAAACGTAGGCCATTCGCGGTAAGCCACTCAACAGCTTTAGGCAGGTCATCGACCCACAAACCAATGTGATTTAGGGGTGTTTGATGAACTGCCGGCTTCTTTTCAATATCAAATGGCTGCATGAGGTCAACCTCAATCTCATGCGCACCTTTACCGATGGCACAGATATCTTCATCCACGTTTTCACGCTCAGAGACAAAAGTGCTCTTGTATTCAAAGCCCAACATATCAACCCATAATTTCTTGAGTCGATCCTTGTTCTCACCACCAATGGCGATTTGCTGAATGCCTAAAATTTTGAATGGCTTAGCGCTCATAGTCGTCAACCTTTTTATTCGAAGCGAATGATCAATTGATCAACCGCCAAGCTATCACCCTCTTTAGCGCAAATTTCAGCAACCACACCATCTTGAACAGCCGATAGTGTGTTTTCCATTTTCATCGCTTCGATGGAGGCTAATTTCTGACCAGCAGTAACTACCTCACCCACTTTAACGGCAATCTTTGTTAATAACCCTGGCATTGGAGACATCACCAATTTGGAAGTATCTGGCGGTAACTTAACTGGCATACGACGCTGGAGCTCGGCTCCTAATGGACTTAACACCATGCACTCGTAATGAACGCCATCAAGAATCAACACATAACGCACGCCGCGACGTTCAACTTGCGCAGTGATTTTGTGAGTGCCGTTAATAGTTGCGTGTAGACAAATTTGACCTGGACGCCATTCACTTACGATGTCATAACGACTTACACCATCTGCATCTTCGATATAGACGGAATAAACACCATCCTTAAGCTCAACCCGAATAGGCACCTCATAAGGATCATTCATGGATCCCGCTTTTTTGCCGGTAACAACTACAAATTTCTTACCAATGATCATTTCATGGCCGGCTAATTGACCATCAATCATCTGTATGTGTTCGAGATAGCGGTAGCGCATAAATGCAGCTAATGCAGCCAGGCGCTTAGGATCAGCAGGCTGTACTGAATCCTTCTTAAAGCCTTCTGGATACTCTTCTGCAATAAAGCCAGTGGTAAAGTCGCCATTTACAAAGCGCGGATGCTGCAGCAATGCAGCCTGAAAAGGAATGTTTGAATGAATTCCGCGAATGACAAAATCATTCAGTGCGGCACGCATTTTTTCAATTGCCTCTGTGCGATCCTTGCCATGAACGATCAACTTAGCGATCATGGAGTCGTAGTACATCGGAATCTCACCACCCTCATACACGCCAGTATCCACACGGACACCATTCACTGACTCTGGTGGACGGTATTTAACGAGGCGGCCTGTTGAAGGCAGGAAGTTGCGGAATGGGTCGTCGGCATTAATACGGCACTCCATCGACCAACCGTCAAGCTTCACATCTTCCTGTTTAAAGGCCAGCTTCTCACCAGCGGCAACACGAATCATTTGCTCAACTAAATCAAGACCAGTGATGCTTTCGGTAACTGGATGCTCAACTTGCAAGCGGGTATTCATTTCGAGGAAGTAGAATGACTTATCCTTGCCGACCACAAACTCCACAGTGCCTGCAGATTGGTAATTAACGGCTTTAGCTAACGCAACCGCTTGTTCACCCATCGCTTTACGAGTAGCAGGATCGATAAAAGGAGACGGCGCCTCTTCTATTACCTTTTGATGACGACGTTGGATTGAGCAATCACGCTCATTGAGGTAAACCACATTGCCATGAGAGTCGCCCAAAACCTGAATCTCAATATGGCGTGGGCCTTCTACAAACTTCTCAATGAAGATACGGTCATCACCAAAGCTATTCATCGCCTCTGTTTTACAGGCAGCAAAACCTTCGGCGGCTTCTTTGTCATTAAAAGCAACACGCAGACCTTTACCACCTCCACCTGCAGAGGCTTTAATCATTACCGGATATCCGATACCTTGGGCAATCTTCACGGCCTCTTCATTAGTATCAATCGCCTCGTTGTAACCAGGAATGGTATTGACCTTCGCTTCTAGAGCGAGCTTCTTAGAGGCGATCTTGTCACCCATTGCGGCAATAGACTGATACTTAGGACCGATAAATACAATGCCCTCTTCCTCACAACGCTTAGCAAACTGCTCGTTTTCAGACAAGAAGCCATAGCCAGGATGTACGGCTTCAGCGCCAGTATCTTTACAGGCCTGAATAATGCGATCCATCACCAGATAGGATTCACGTGAAGGTGCTGGCCCAATACATACAGCCTCATCGGCCAACTGCACGTGACGCGCCTCTTTATCCGCTTCAGAATAAACAGCAACAGTCTTAATGCCCATCTTCTTGGCAGTAGCCATGACACGGCAAGCAATCTCACCGCGGTTAGCAATCAAAATTTTCTTAAACATTTTCGTAGTCATAATTTGTCAGCGCCTTTACAGAGGAATATTGCCGTGTTTACGCGCAGGATTCTTCAAGTCTTTGTCTTTAAGCATTGCTAGTGAACGAGCAATCCGCTTACGAGTCTCATGCGGCAAAATGACATCGTCAATATAGCCACGACGACCCGCTACAAACGGGTTAGCAAACTTAGATTTGTACTCAGCTTCACGAGCTGTAATTTTTGCAGGATCGGATTTCTCTTCACGGAAAATAATTTCAACAGCGCCTTTAGGGCCCATCACAGCGATCTCAGCTGAAGGCCAAGCGAAATTCACGTCGCCGCGTAGATGCTTAGAGGCCATCACGTCGTAAGCACCACCGTAGGCCTTACGTGTAATCAAGGTTACTTTAGGTACCGTGCAATCTGCGTACGCATAGAGTAATTTCGCACCATGCTTAATGATGCCGCCGTATTCTTGTGCGGTTCCTGGCATAAAGCCTGGAACATCAACCAAAGTAACCACTGGAATATTGAAGGCATCACAAAAGCGCACAAAACGCGCTGCCTTAATAGAGGCCTTAATGTCTAAACAGCCAGCCAATACCAAAGGCTGATTGGCAACAATACCAATTGAGCGTCCTTCAATACGGGCAAAGCCAATCACAATATTTTTTGCGTAGTCAGGCTGCAATTCAAAGAACTCGCCATCATCAACGATCTTCTCAATCAACTCCTTCATATCGTAAGGTTGATTTGGATTTGATGGCACTAATGTATCTAAGGAGAAATCTGGCTCTTCGGTGCGATTAGCACCCTTAATCAAAGGTGGCTTCTCGCGGTTAGAGAGCGGCAAGTAGTTAAAGAAGCGACGCAGCATCATGATTGCATCGACATCATTATCAAAAGCTAGATCACATACGCCTGAAACTGTTGAGTGAGTTACAGCACCACCTAATTCTTCGGCAGTGACGTCTTCATGGGTAACAGTCTTAACCACTTCAGGACCAGTCACGAACATGTATGAACTATCTTTGACCATGAAAATGAAGTCGGTCAAGGCTGGAGAGTAAACCGCGCCACCAGCTGATGGACCCATGATCAAGGAAATCTGTGGAATCACGCCAGACGCAGTAACGTTGCGCTGGAAAATTTCAGCATAGCCTCCAAGGGATGCAACACCCTCCTGAATACGTGCGCCACCAGAGTCATTCAAACCAATAACTGGCGCTCCAACTTTAAGAGCTTGATCCATGATTTTGCAGATCTTTTCAGCATGAGCTTCAGACAAGGAGCCGCCAAGCACGGTGAAGTCTTGAGAAAACACAAATACCAAGCGGCCATTAATCATTCCATAACCGGTAACAACGCCATCGCCAGGAACGGTTTGATCACCCATGCCAAAATCATGGCAACGGTGCTCAACAAACATATCCCACTCTTCGAATGTGCCAGCATCCAGCAAGAGCTCAATACGCTCGCGCGCAGTTAATTTGCCCTTAGAATGCTGAGCCTGAATACGCTTTTGCCCGCCACCCAATCGGGCAAGCTCACGCTTGGCTTCCAGTTGTTGAATGATTTCCTTCATTTCCTGCTCCTTAGAAAAATTCATGCCCCATGGACTCCAGTAGCCGTCTTGCTGCTACAGAAGCTGCCATGGTTCCCTGATTTACCTGTGCAACCAAACTTGGTAGAAGTTCTTGCACTGCTTCATTACTACGAAATGCGTTTTTAAGTCCAGCATCAATGCGATCCCACATCCATGCGCCTGCTTGTTGCTTACGACGAGATTCAAATTTACCGTTCGCCTTTTGTAGTTTTTCAAAATGGGAAACTTTGTCCCAAAGCTCTGGCACACCTTTGCCCTCGAGCGCGCTCAAGGTCATCACTTGCGGATGCCAAAACTCTTTGTCGTGTGATGCGTGATCAGGATTCCCTTGGAATCCCAACAGGCGCAATGAACTCGTGATGAATAGTTGAGCGCGCATTGCAGCATCTGGATCAATATCCACCTTATTAATCACAATCAGATCAGCGATTTCCATCACGCCTTTTTTAATTGCCTGAAGATCATCGCCTGCATTCGGTAATTGCAACAACAGGAACATATCGGTCATGCCGGCAACCGCGATTTCGCTCTGCCCTACACCAACCGTCTCAACAATGATGACGTCAAAACCTGCGGCTTCAGCAACCAACATGGCTTCACGAGTCTTCTCGGCTACGCCACCCAAAGTGCAAGAGGATGGACTTGGACGAATAAAGGCATTCTCTAGAACGGATAATCGCTCCATACGCGTCTTATCGCCCAAAATCGAACCACCAGAAATACTAGAAGAAGGATCGATCGCCAAAACAGCTACTCGATGTCCTTTTTCAATCAGGTAAAGACCCAAGGACTCAATTAAGGTCGACTTACCAACGCCTGGTACACCTGAGATGCCGAGGCGGAATGATTTGCCCGTTTTAGGCAATAAAGAATTGAGTACGTCATCAGCGCGATGACGGTGATCTAGGCGTGTTGACTCAAGCAAAGTAATGATCTTCGCCAGTGCGCGGCGCTGTTTAAGCGATGGCGCACCAGTGAGATCATTCACTAGAGCCTGATCAGCAGCTTCGAGCATGCCTATGATCCGTATTAAGCGGGATTAACAGACTTGCGAATTTGCTCAAGCACATCCTTGGCCGATGCCGGAATAGGTGTACCTGGTCCGTAGATTCCTTTAACGCCTGCCTCATAGAGGAATTCGTAATCTTGTCTTGGAATCACGCCGCCAACGAACACGATGATGTCGTCTGAGCCTTGCTTTTTCAATTCAGCAATGATGGCCGGAACTAAAGTCTTATGACCAGCCGCCAAAGTAGAAACTCCTAAGGCATGCACGTCATTCTCAATCGCTTGGCGAGCACATTCTTCAGGCGTTTGGAATAAAGGTCCAATATCTACGTCAAAGCCTAAGTCAGCATAGGCAGTAGCAACGACTTTAGCGCCGCGGTCATGGCCATCTTGACCTAGCTTGGCGATCATCACACGAGGACGACGACCAAAGTCTTTTGCAAAGTCGGCAATTTCAGTTTGGAGTTTTGCCCAGCCTTCGGCTGAGTCATAAGCGGCTGCATACACACCGGTCACCTTTTGAGTATCGGCGCGATGGCGCCCGTAAACCTTTTCTAACGCATCAGAAACTTCACCAACGGTTGCGCGTAAACGAATCGCGTTTACGGCTAGCTCCAAGAGATTTCCTGAGTTATCTTCTGCAGCCTTGGTTAAAGTCTCTAATGCAGCCTGCACTTTTTGTGAATCACGTTTTGCTTTGATTTCTTTGAGACGGGCTACCTGACCTTCACGAACTTTGTCGTTATCGATCATCAATACATCAACTAGATCTTCTTTGCCGAGCTTGTATTTATTAACACCAACAATCACATCTGAGCCTGAGTCAATCTTGGCTTGTTTTTCAGCGGCAGCAGCCTCAATCTTCAGCTTAGCCCAGCCACTTTCAACCGCCTTGGTCATGCCGCCCATGGCTTCTACTTCTTGAATGATTTCCCAGGCTTTATCAGCCATCTCTTGAGTGAGGTTTTCCATCATGTAAGAGCCCGCCCATGGGTCGATCACGCTCGGGATATGGGTTTCTTCTTGCAGGATCAGCTGAGTATTACGAGCAATGCGACTGGAGAACTCTGAAGGAAGTGCAATCGCCTCATCCAATGAATTGGTATGCAATGACTGTGTGCCACCAAATACGGCAGCCATCGCCTCAACTGTAGTTCGCACAACGTTGTTGTATGGATCTTGTTCAGTTAGAGACCAGCCAGAAGTTTGGCAATGCGTACGAAGCATCAAAGACTTTGGATTCTTTGGCTCGAAGGATTTCATTATGCGCCACCACAGCAAGCGTGCAGCACGCAACTTGGCAACCTCTAAATAGAAGTTCATACCAATCGCAAAAAAGAATGAAAGGCGTCCAGCAAAGCCATCCACATCCAACCCTTTGGCTAGCGCTGTCTTGACATACTCTTTACCGTCAGCCAATGTGAAAGCCAATTCCAACACTTGGTTAGCACCTGCCTCTTGCATGTGATAACCCGAAATCGAAATCGAGTTGAACTTAGGCATATGTTTGGCGGTGTACTCAATAATGTCGCCGATGATGCGCATTGATGGCTCTGGTGGGTAAATGTAGGTATTACGCACCATGAACTCTTTCAGAATATCGTTCTGAATAGTTCCTGATAATTGCTCTTGCTTAACGCCTTGCTCTTCACCAGCAACGATGTAGCCCGCCAACACAGGCAATACGGCGCCGTTCATCGTCATCGAAACAGAAACTTTGTCCAATGGAATGCCATCAAACAAGATCTTCATATCTTCTACAGAATCAATCGCAACGCCGGCCTTACCAACGTCACCAGTAACCCGAGGATGATCTGAGTCGTAACCACGATGCGTTGCTAAGTCAAACGCAACGGATACACCTTGACCACCAGCATCTAACGCCTTGCGATAAAAAGCATTGGATTCTTCGGCAGTTGAAAAGCCGGCATATTGACGTATGGTCCATGGTCGAACTGAATACATCGTCGCTTGTGGTCCACGCACGAACGGTTCAAATCCAGGCAATGTATCTGTGTAATTGAGACCCTCAATATCCGATGATGTGTATAGAGCTTTTAGGTGAATTCCATCTGGTGTTTTCCAACCCAAGGAATCAACATCGCCATTAGGCGCTGATTTCTGAGCTGACTTTTTCCAAGCATCCAGGTTGGTATCTGGAAAAGATGGCCATGAATTGTTTTCTTTAGAACTCACAAAAACTCCCGGTTAATTTTTGTTGCATTGCATCGAAATGTCCCCACATTTTGCTTGACAATTTTAGAATTGTCTACATAATGTATTCATAATTATGAATACAAAACTGAATAATAGACCGCTATATGAAGACGTTGCCGATAGGCTTCGGGAGCAAATCTTTAGCAAGCAGTTGGCTCCTGGAAGCTGGCTAGATGAGCAATCTTTGGCTGATCAGTTTGGTATAAGCCGCACACCAATGCGTGAAGCAATCAAGGTTCTAGCATCTGAAGGGCTTGTAACCATCAAAATGCGCCGGGGAGCTTACGTTACCGAGGTTATCCGCAAAGACTTGGAGCAGATTTTTACAATTCTCTCCCTTCTGGAGGGTCAAGCGGCCAAAGAAACGGCTACAAAGGCAACTGAAGCTGAATTAAACCTCTTGGATCACCTGCACCACCGACTTGAAAAAGCGGCTGCCGATCGAGATATTGAGCAATTCTTTGAGGTAAATGGCAAATTTCATGAATTAATCCAAGAAATTGCCGGAAATCGCTGGATGAATGGCGTTATCGCAGATCTACGTAAAGTGTTAAAACTTCACCGCAGAGACTCTCTAACCAGCACAGGTAGACTGCAAAACTCATTAGTGGAGCATCGAGAGATTCTCAGGGCAATATTGAAACGAGATGAACATGCTGCTGAGCTAACCATGCGCAAGCACCTAGAGCGAGGGCTTGAAGCACTTCGTTAAACTTTATAAAGAATATAAAAAACAAAGGCTTAGATAATTAATCTAAGCCTTTTTTGTATGAAGCCTTGCTTACTAGGATTTACTTTTTAACTACAAAGTTTCCAGGTAAAGAAGAAATGTAAGCAGCCATATCTTGCAAGTCAGCATCGCTAAAGTTTTGAACTTGTGAGCCCATTACAGCATTGTTGCGACCAAACTGAGCATTGCCATTACCTACCTTATAAGCCTTTAAAGCGTAGTAAAGGTAATCAGCATACTGGCCAGCTAATTTTGGATAAGCAGGCAGGATTGGAGCATTTAGACCGGCACCATGACAAGAAGCGCAATTAGCCTTCTCAACTAAAGCCTGACCTTTTTCTTTATTGGCAGCGTTTGCTACATTTATCAAACCAATGCTGGATAGCAAAACTGCGGTAATTAGGGCGAATTTCATAAAAGTATCTCTATGTATCTTTATTAATGAATCACTTCAATGGGTTGTTAGGTGAGCTGGCAGTTTGCGCAGCATAGTATTCACCGATATCAGCCATGTCTTGGTCAGACAAGCTGGCAGCAATAGAGCGCATTGTTGGATGCTTCCTTTCGCCTTTTTTGTAAGCGGCTAGTGCGCAAGCAATGTAAGCGGCATTTTGACCGCCAATCATAGGTACCTTGTATACCAATGGGTAGTCTGCGCGATATTCGGGAATTGAGTGGCAACCAACGCACAGCCAAACCTTGCCGTTACCTGCTGCAGCATTACCTTTAACTTCATCAGCCTGAGCAGCAGAGCCAGCAAAAACCAAAGCTGCGGTTACGGCCAATTGAGGAAGAATGGAGAGTTTTTTCATAGAAATCATTATTAATGAGTTTGATTTAGATCAATTTGGGAAGAGTATAGCGGACAGACGCCATTCCCGCCATTCTGGAGGCCAAAATCAGTAGAAACACTGAAAAATTTGGCTCATTTACCTATACTGGAACGCTTAACCCAGCACTAATTAGGTCAGCATATGAGCAAATCCAACCCCTCTACTCAAACCCGCTTCTCAGGTAGCCAAAGCTATGTCGCTACCGAAGATCTCAAATTGGCTGTAAATGCGGCAATCGCACTACAACGCCCTCTTTTGATTAAAGGCGAGCCAGGCACTGGCAAAACGATGTTGGCCGAGGAAGTTGCCGCCGCCCTCAACATGCCGCTCTTACAGTGGCACATTAAATCCACCACCAAAGCTCAACAAGGGCTGTATGAATACGACGCCGTTAGCCGCTTGCGCGATTCGCAATTGGGTGATGAGAAGGTAAAAGACATTCGCAACTACATTGTTAAGGGCGTACTTTGGCAAGCTTTTGAGGCAGATGAACCTACGGTCTTGCTCATTGATGAAATCGATAAAGCAGATATTGAGTTTCCAAATGACTTACTGCGCGAAATTGATCGCATGGAATTTTATGTTTATGAAACGCGTGAACTCATTAAAGCAAAGCATCGCCCGCTAGTCATCATCACTTCCAATAATGAGAAAGAGCTCCCCGATGCATTCTTGCGCCGCTGCTTTTTTCATTACATTACCTTTCCCGATGCAACAACAATGCAAAGCATCGTGGATGTTCACCACCCCAATATCAAACAAGATCTCCTGGATGCAGCTCTCAAGGCCTTTTATCAAATACGCTCATTACCAGGACTTAAGAAAAAGCCCTCTACCTCCGAGTTGATTGATTGGCTTAAGCTTCTATTGGCTGAAGATATCCCGCCAGAGGCCTTGTATAGCAATGATGAGAAGATTTCCGTACCACCACTGCATGGCGCTTTACTCAAGAATGAACAAGATATCCACTTGTTTGAGCGCTTGGTCATGATGAATCGCAATCATCGTTAATGTATTAATCAACATCACCCTGTATTTATGTTGATTCAATTCTTCCTTAACCTGAAAGAGGCTAAAGTGCCTGTTTCAGTACGAGAGTTTTTAACCCTCCTGGAGGCTTTGAAATCAGGCGTTATCAATCCATCGATTGATGAGTTTTATCAGCTGGCTCGCATGACCCTGGTTAAAGATGAACAACACTTTGATCGTTTTGATCAAGTCTTTGGCAGCTACTTCAACGGCATTGAGCAAATCATCGCACTCTCCCCAGATATTCCCTTAGGCTGGCTAGAGAAAAAACTTCAACGCGTACTAAGCGATGAAGAAAAAGCAGCACTCAAAAAATTAGGTGGGCCTGATGCACTGAAAAAGCGTCTTGAGGAGCTCCTAAAAGAACAAAAAGAGTGGCATGGTGGCGGGAACAAATGGATTGGCGCTGGCGGATCCTCCCCGTTTGGTCATAGCGGCTACCATCCTGAAGGTATTCGCATTGGCGGTGAGAGCGCTGGCAATAGAACCGCGATCAAGGTTTGGGAAGCGCGAGAGTTTAAAGACTATGACAGTGATTTAGCACTGGGCACCCGCAACATTAAGGTTGCTTTGCGTCGTTTGCGTCGGTTTGCTAGAGAAGGGTCTACCTTAGAGCTCGACCTAGATCAAACGATTCATTCGACAGCAGCTAACGCAGGAATGCTCGATATCAAAATGCGTCCTGAGCGCCACAATCAGGTGAAAGTGCTGCTACTCATGGATGTTGGTGGTTCAATGGACGATCATATTCAGCGTATTGCTGAATTGTTCTCTGCTGCTAAAGCAGAATTTAAGCATCTTGAGCACTACTATTTTCATAACTGTGTTTATGAAAACCTTTGGCAGAGCAATCGTCGCAGACGCGACCAAGCTACGCCAACCCAAGACATCATCAATAAATATGGCCCAGACTACAAGCTGATATTCGTTGGTGATGCAACCATGTCTCCTTATGAGATTCTGAGTCCGAATGGTTCAGTTGAATACAACAATAAGGAAGCTGGAGCTGTTTGGATCAACCGTTTAATTGACCACTTCCCGCATTTTGCTTGGCTTAATCCAGAACCTGAATCTATCTGGCAATATCGTCAGTCAATTGACATCATGCAAAACCTCATGAAAGATCGCATGTATCCAATGACCTTAAATGGCCTTGAGAGTGCCATGCGTCAACTTTCCAAGTAAGATTCTGATATTCCCTTTTTGAACTTATTTCTTTTTTAAATTAATCCTATTTAGCATGACTACAAACATTAGCGATCGCCTCAAAACCCTTGGAATTGATTTGCCACCACCAGGACCTCCTGCTGCGGCCTATGTCATGGCAGCCACTACCGGGAATACTGTTTTTCTCTCTGGTCATATTGCTAAACGCGATGGCAAACCTTGGGTAGGAAAGCTTGGTAAAGACATGGATACCGATACTGGCAAAGCGGCAGCACGCTCTATTGCAATAGATTTGATCTCCACCTTACAGAGTCACTTGGGCTCTTTGGATAAAGTAAAGCGCATTGTTAAGGTAATGGGTTTGGTGAACTCTGCCGATACATATACGGAGCAGCACCTAGTTGTTAATGGCTGTTCAGAATTACTTTTTGAAGTTTTTGGTGATGCTGGCAAACATGCTCGTAGCGCTTTTGGTGTTGCGCAAATTCCGCTGGGTGCTTGCGTTGAAATTGAATTGATCGCTGAGATTTAATTTAATTACATTAATTTAAATAGTATCAAGCCCTAGTTTTTGGATGTCGGCCTGGGTGTCGACATCCAATAAATAAGCCTGATTATTCGTCTCAAATAGTTTCACTAGCTCTGGATGCTTATCCATAAAGGGCCTGCAGACCATCCCGGGTGTCGCCATGATTTCTTCAATCACTTTTTTCGAAAATAATACTGGGTTACCACGATTTCCGTTCACCATTGGTAAGACGATTTCCTTATTGAATCCTAGTTGATTGAATTGCTCTAACAGAGCCTCAATCTCCGAGACGCCAATATTAGGTTGATCACACAAAGCAACCAATAAAACGTCATAGTCAGATTTGAGCGACTCTAAGCCAAGTCGGACCGAAGATGACTGACCTTCTTGTGGATTTTGGTTTTTTACTATGGCAATAGGGTTACGAGTCTTTTGCCTTATTGAGTTGATTTCCACCTCAATTGCATCTGCATAAAAGCCTGTGACAACCAACGTTTCTACTGGGTTGAATTTTTGAATAGATTGTAGAAAGCGGCTTAATAAGCTTTCACCCTCCTTCTTCAGCAATGCTTTAGGAAATCCACCTAAACGACTCCCCTCACCTGCTGCCAAGAGGAGTACGGCTAGGCGTAATTTTGGGTTTTTGAAGGATTCACCAGAAATTGTCATTAGAGTGATAATAATTAGTTATTCATCAAAGCATTAGCAAAAGAAGAAATAGCATGAACAGTACCGACCTCAGCGTTCTTAAATCTGCCGTGGAATGGCTCCAATCGGGCCAATCTGTGGCGATTGCAACCGTGGTTCAAACCTGGGGCTCCGCTCCACGTCCTGTTGGCTCTTGGCTAGCAATACGCGCTGATGGTCAGGTAGCTGGCTCAGTTTCGGGCGGTTGCGTTGAAGATGATCTGATTCGTCGTGTGCAGACAGAAATTTTGACGCGCAATACCCCTGAAATGGTGGTGTATGGCGTGACCCAACAAGAGGCGGCTCGTTTTGGATTGCCATGTGGTGGCACCCTGCGTTTGCTGGTGGAGCCAAAGCCGGAGTTAGCTGTTTTAGAAAAGCTACTTGAGAATATTTCTTCGCATCAAATTACCCGCCGCTCAGTAAGCTTAAGCACTGGAAAATCGACACTCACCCTAGGTGATCGTAGTGATGAATTTATTTGCACCGATCAAGAAATGCATACGACTTACGGTCCACGCTGGCGCATGGTCATCATTGGCGCCGGCCAACTCTCCCTATATACCGCTGATTTTGCTTTAGCTTCTGACTTTGAAGTCATTGTGATTGATCCTCGCGAAGAATATGCCGAAGGCCTCAATCGTACGGATATTACTTTTTCTAAGGGCATGCCAGACGATGTATTACTTGAGATTGGCGTCGACTCTCACACTGCAGTTGTAGCCCTTACGCATGATCCCAAATTGGATGACATGGCTTTGATGGAGGCTCTTAAGTCACCAGCTTTTTATGTAGGCGCACTAGGCAGCCGCAAGAACACTCAAAAACGCAAAGAGCGTTTATTAGAGTTCGATGTTAGCCAAGAGCAAGTAGAAAAATTACATGGCCCTGTAGGGCTTTATATTGGGGCTCTCACCCCACCAGAGATCGCAGTTTCGATCCTGGCAGAAGTGATTGCCGTCAAATACGGCATTAGCGTTCCGAAGAAAGTCTAAAAGCGGTACTTAGTTCGCTGTGAGCTTGCCGTCTTTTAAGCGTGGCTCTACAAAGTGGCCTTTACGTGCACGGTTGCCTCCAAACGACTTCAAAGTTTTTGCATCCAAACTGAGTTCAGTTGGCTTGCCAGCACGACCTGCACCTGAGTAAGTCGCTCCATCAGGACCTACAGCAATTGCTGAAGCCAAATACTCTTTATCGTCCAAGCCCATCAAGATCACGCCTTTGCCGCCAGTGGGCAAGCGCTTGAGCTCATCTAGAGGGAAGACCAATAACTTGGAAGCCTCGGACAAGCAGGCAACTTGTTTCATGCCGACTTTGACTTTTGCCGCACCTAAAGGTGCATCACCCGGTACCTTGGCATCCATGCTTAAGAATGATTTGCCCGCCTTATTGCGGGTACTCATATCCGATACATTAGCCAAGAATCCAAAGCCTGCTTTAGTAGATAGCAATACCAAATCGTCAGGCTGGCCAGCATAGTAAGCAACCATCTGTGACCCAGCAGCCAAATTAACAAAGCTGGTCAATGGCGAACCATCACCGCGGGCACCAGGCAATTCACTTACAGGAACGGTATAGACGCGACCATCACTGCCAAAGCCTTGAATAACGTCTACCGTTCTCACTTCGAAGGTGGCATATAAAGCATCGCCCGCCTTAAAACTAAATTGAGTTGCATCATGCTCGTGACCTTGGCGAACTCGGACCCAACCCTTTTGAGAAACAATCACTGTTACCGGCTCATCAATCACCTTAGTCTCAGCAACAGCGCGCTTATCTTCCTGAATTAAGGTGCGACGATCATCACCAAAATCCTTCATATCGGATTCGATTTCTTTGATGATGCGTTTACGCAAGACAGTATCGCTCTGCAATAAACCTTCTAGATCTTCACGCTCCGCTTTGAGTTCTTTAAGCTCCTGCTCAATCTTGATACCTTCTAAGCGAGCCAACTGACGCAAACGAATATCCAGAATGTCTTCAGCCTGACGATCTGACAACTTAAATTCTTTTATCAAATCTGCTTTGGGCTCATCGCTATTGCGAATGATCTTAATAACCTTATCAATATTGAGAAGAACGATTAAACGCCCTTCCAAAATATGCATGCGGTCTTTGACTTTGCCTAAGCGATGCTGAGTTCTACGGGTAACCGTGGCAACCCTGAAAGTAATCCACTCGGAAATAATTTCTTTTAAGCCCTTTTGACGCGGACGACCATCATTGCCAATCATCACCAAGTTCATTGGCGCATTGGACTCTAATGAGGTGTGAGCAAGTAATAGGTTTACAAACTCATTGACGTCAATATTCTTGCTCTTAGGCTCAAACACCAAGCGCACTGCTGCGTCCTTGCTAGACTCGTCGCGAACGCCATCAAGCACATTCAGAATGGTTGATTTGAGATTATTCTGCTCAGGAGTTAAGGTCTTTTTACCGACCTTTACCTTTGGATTCGTGATCTCTTCAATCTCTTGCAGTACACGCTGAGAAGAAGTGGCTGGTGGTAATTCATTTACAACAATCTGCCACTGGCCGCGAGCCAACTCTTCGATTGACCAACGTGCGCGTACCTTAATACTGCCGCGTCCTGCCTCATAAATCTGGGCAATTTCTGCAGCAGAGGAAATGATTTGGCCGCCACCTGGATAGTCAGGACCGGGCATGATCTCCAACAACTCTGCAGTAGTCATCTTTGGAGACTTCATTAAAGCAACTGCTGCGGAGGCTACTTCACGCAAGTTATGCGATGGAATCTCGGTAGCCATACCAACAGCAATACCCGAAGCGCCGTTGAGCAATACAAACGGTAGGCGCGCTGGTAATAACTTTGGCTCTTGGAATGAACCATCGTAGTTTGGTGCGAAATCAACCGTACCTTCATCAATTTCACTTAACAGCAGGCTAGCAATTTTAGTAAGGCGTGCTTCTGTGTAACGCATCGCTGCCGCGCCATCACCATCACGAGAACCGAAGTTACCTTGTCCATCAATTAATGGATAACGCAATGAGAAGCTTTGTGCCAAACGAACCAATGCATCGTATGCAGACTGATCCCCGTGAGGATGGAATTTACCCAACACATCACCAACAACACGAGCACTCTTTACCGGCTTCGCATCGGCGCGCAAGCCCATTTCACTCATCGAGAATAGGATTCGGCGCTGTACAGGCTTCTGTCCGTCTGAAACATCTGGAAGCGCACGACCTTTAACCACGCTAATGGCGTAATCCAAATAGGCACGCTCTGCATATACGGCTAAAGTTAGGCTGTCTTTACCGTCTTCGTTTAGATCAATAGTTTTAGGATTGTGGTTACCCACACCACCAGAAGAAGTGGTAACTGCTGGAGCCTCATCTACTTCAACAACATCCATCTCAATTGGATTGGAGAATAGATCCGCCTGATCAGCTGGATTATTTTTTCCAGGAGTCTTTTTAGTTGCCATTAGATATCCGCCTCCACTTCATTGCCGCGCTCTTCAAGCCAATCGCGACGCGCACCAGACTCTGATTTACCCATCAGCATATCCATTGTTTTAAATGTTTCGTCTTCGGTCCAAGTACCTAGTGTTACAGGAAGTAAACGGCGTGTATCTGGATTCAGAGTTGTATCCCATAGTTGCTCTGCGCTCATCTCGCCAAGACCTTTAAAGCGAGAAATCTGCCATGCAGTTTCTTTTACGCCATCTTTGCGCAATTTATCTTCGATCGCCTGCAACTCATTAGCATCCAATGCATAGATCTTTTGCGCCGGCTTCTTGCCGCGTGCTGGAGCATCTACCCTAAATAGAGGTGGCCTAGAGATGTGTACATGACCCAACTCAATCAATTTAGGGAAATGCTTGTAGAACAAAGTTAATAGCAATACTTGAATATGTGCCCCATCAACGTCCGCATCAGAAAGGATGCAAACCTTGCCATAACGCAAGTTTGACAAATCCGGATTGTCATTCGCTCCATGGGGATCAACGCCAATCGCTACAGCAATATCGTGCACTTCATTGTTTGCAAATAAGCGGTCACGCTCTGCTTCCCAAGTATTTAATACCTTGCCGCGTAATGGCAGAATGGCTTGATATTCTTTATTACGACCCATTTTGGCGGAACCACCGGCAGAGTCACCCTCAACCAGGAAGATTTCATTCATGCCGATATCTTGGCTCTCGCAATCCGTTAGCTTGCCTGGCAGAACAGCAACACCAGAGGATTTTTTCTTCTCAACTTTTTGTCCTGCGCGAGTTCTAGCCTGAGCTTGCTTAATAACTAAATCAGCTAACTTACGACCGTAGTCAACGTGCTGGTTTAGCCAAAGCTCAAGAGCAGATTTCACATAACCAGAAACTAAGCGCACTGCATCACGAGAATTGAGGCGCTCTTTAATCTGACCTTGAAATTGTGGATCCAATACTTTGGCAGACAAAATAAAGGATGCGCGTGCAAATACGTCTTCAGGCATGAGCTTCACACCCTTAGGCTGCAATGCGTGCATTTCAATAAAGCCTTTAACAGCATTAAATAAACCTTCACGCAAACCACTCTCATGCGTACCACCTGCAGGAGTTGGAATCAAGTTCACATAACTCTCGCGTACTGGTGGGCCATCTTCAGTCCAGCAAACTACCCAAGCAGCGCCCTCACCTTCAGCAAAGGAATCATCATCGCCTGTACCAGTAGCGTATTGCTCACCTTCGAATGGTGGAATGACTTCTGCGCCATGGCCTGCTTGTGCAATTGCTTCATTCAAATAGCCACGCAAGCCCTGTGCATATTGCCAAGTCTGGGTATCGCCGGTTTTTTCTTGAATCAGCGTTACCTTCACACCTGGCAGCAAAACTGCTTTGGAGCGCAATAAGCGGATGAGCTCAGGCATCGGAATAGCCGAGCTATCAAAGTACTTGCCATCCGGCCAAGCGCGTACGCGAGTACCGTGTGACTTATCTTCCTTTGAAGATGGGCTTAATTTGAGTTTTTCAATCACTTTGCCGTCAGCAAAGGTCAATGTCGACTTTTGGCCATCACGCCAAACGGTGACTTCTAATCTCTTGGATAAGGCATTAGTTACCGAAACACCAACACCATGCAAACCGCCTGAGAATGCGTAAGCCCCACCAGTGCCTTTTTCAAACTTACCACCAGCATGCAACTGGGTAAAAACAATTTCTACTACAGGCAACTTCTCCGTTGGATGCATTCCCACTGGAATTCCACGGCCATCATCTTCCACACTGACACTACCGTCGGTATGCATCGTGACGATGATTTGCTTACCAAACCCCCCTAAAGCCTCATCAGATGCGTTATCGAGCACCTCTTGAATGATGTGGAGGGGATTGTCTGTGCGGGTGTACATTCCAGGCCGCTGACGGACTGGTTCTAATCCTTTTAGGACCTGAATCGACGATTCGCTGTATTCGGAAGTTTTACGGGTAGCCATGCGCGCAAATTGTAGTCATGTCTGAGATCCAGACCGAATTTTTCAGGTATTACCCCGTCATCCATGCCAAAATTGGGGAATGGGAGCCTTAAGTCATATTCGCGTTTTAGACCTCAGCCGAGTCTTGGCTGGCCCTTGGTGCGCTCAGAATCTCGCAGATTTGGGTGCGGATGTCATTAAAGTTGAAAGACCTGGGGTTGGAGACGATACCCGTCATTGGGGCCCTCCATTTGCCAGAGACGCCAATGGCAAGGAAACCGAAGAATCTGCCTATTTTATTTGCATCAATCGTAATAAGCGTTCCATTACCGTTGATATTGCTAAACCTGAGGGCCAAGAACTCATCCGTCAGCTAGCTGCTGAATCGGATGTGGTGATTGAGAACTACAAAGTTGGAGACCTTGCCAAATACGGGCTTGATTATGAAAGCCTCAAAAAGGTGAAGCCCGACCTAGTCTATTGCTCTATCACTGGCTTTGGTCAAACTGGGCCGTATGCTCACCGTCCTGGATACGACTTCATCATTCAGGGTATGGGTGGCTTCATGAGTGTGACTGGTGAGGCCCATGACTTTGAGGGAGCTAGTCCACAAAAATCTGGTGTTGCTATCGCCGATATCTTCACAGGCATGTATGCCAGCACGGCAATACTTGCGGCCATCATCCATCGCGACCATACCGGTGAGGGTCAATACATCGACATGTCCTTGCTAGATACGCAAATAGCCGTAATGGCGAATGTATCAAGCGCCTACCTTACCTCGGGTGAAGTACCCAAACGCTGGGGCAATGCCTCTCCGATTATTGTTCCCTATCAAACCTTTCCCACCTCTGATGGCTGGATGATTGTTGCCGCAGGCAATGATGGTCAATTTAGGCATTTCGTGACGGCAGGCGGTGAAGCGCATTTAGCTGATAACCCGCTTTATGTGTCAAACCCCCTTCGCGTAGAACATCGCAAGCAACTTATTCCTCTCTTAGAGCAAATGACTCGCAAAAAAACTAAGGGCGAATGGATTGCACTATTAGAAAAAGCCAATGTCCCCTGCGGCCCCATCAACAACTTCAAAGAAGTTTTTGAAAATGAGCAAGTGATTCATCGTGGTGTACAAATTGAAGCCCCACACCCCACTGTGGGCAGTATGAAATTAGTAGCCAGCCCAATGCGTTTATCAAAGACGCCTACTGAAGTCCGTATGGCGCCACCAACCTTGGGTCAACATACAGACGAAATCCTGCACGAGCGTCTTAAGCTCGACGATAAGACTATTGAAGTGTTGCGCAGTAAAGGCATCATCTAAATCCCATGACTAAGCCATTCAG
The DNA here is from genome assembly GCF_001595965.1 of Polynucleobacter yangtzensis. GTDB lineage: Bacteria > Pseudomonadota > Gammaproteobacteria > Burkholderiales > Burkholderiaceae > Polynucleobacter > Polynucleobacter yangtzensis. The sequence continues at coordinate 56,202 of NZ_LOJI01000035.1, read as the reverse complement.
CAACGCTGGACTCTCGATGAAGGAAGTCCTCATTTATGGTGGACTGATGGTCACGCTGTCTATGGGCATTCGTCACGGCTTTGGACTATTTAATTTACCAATTACCTCAGCCAATGGCTGGGGACGTGAAACCTTTGCTTTAACAATTGCCCTACAAAACCTGATCTGGGGTGCAGTACAACCTGTTACAGGCGCTTTGGCCGATCGCTATGGCGCATTCAAAATCATGGTTGCCGGTGGCATTCTGTATGCACTAGGTTTAGCGGGCATGGCAGTATCAAGCGATGTCATGAATTTCACCTTAGCCGGTGGTTTATTGATTGGCTTGGCACAAACTGCAACAACCTATAGCGTGGTGTATGGCATTTTAGGTCGTAACGTACCTGCGGAAAAACGTGTTTGGGCAATGGGCATTACTGCAGCAGCCGGTTCATTTGGTCAGTTCCTGATGATTCCAGCCGAACAAGGATTGCTCAGTGCATTTGGCACCCAAGATGCGCTTCTCATGTTGGCCTTAATGGCCAGTCTCATGATTCCAACCGCTTTTATGTTGCGTGAAAAGAATTTTAGTCACTCGCATGCTTTAGGTGATCAAACAATCAAACAGGCTTTAAAAGAAGCGGTTAGCAATCCTAGCTTTCGTTACCTAACTTTAGGCTATTTTGTTTGCGGCTTTCAGGTGGTTTTTATTGCCGTGCACTTAGCACCCTACCTTAAAGACGTTTCTGAGAACTATCCTGCGGTAGGTGCCCCAGTAGTAGCCACAACAGCTCTAGCCTTGATTGGGCTCTTCAATATTTTTGGCACCTACAGCTCAGGAATCCTGGCTCAACACTTTCCAAAGCGCTATTTACTGTCCGCCATTTACATAGGCCGCTCGATTGCCATTACTGCTTTCTTATTGTTGCCACCATCACCAATGAGCACTTACATCTTCGCGGCGATCATGGGTTTCTTATGGCTATCGACTATTCCTCTTACCAACGGTATCGTTGCGCAAATTTTTGGCGTTAAATACTTAACGATGCTTTCAGGTTTGGTATTTTTCTCGCATCAACTAGGCAGTTTCTGTGGCGCATTCCTAGGTGGTTATTTGTTTGACCAAACAGGTTCGTATTTAATCGTTTGGGAAATCGCTATTGGATTGGGTGTCTTCGCCTTTTTAGTCAACCTTCCCGTAAAAGAACGCGCTGTTAAACGAGTTGCTAATGCTTAAGAAAAAACCTTCCGTTTGGAAAATCATTTCCTATGGGTTTGCTTTGTTTGTATTGTTGTTTGTTTTTTCAATGTACTTTGCACCAGATATGATGGTGGCGGTTACCAATCAAGTATGGGCCCTGTGTGGTTGGTAATTCATTAGAATCCGCCTATCACACTTTTAATATTTATACCGCCTCGCCGTAGCACAATGGATAGTGCACATGCCTCCTAAGCGTGGGATACAGGTTCGATTCCTGTCGGCGGGACCAAAAATTCCTCATACTTATCCACAGGCATTGTGGATAAATCCTCAAAAGTTTTCGTAAGTCACAGATTTGTATAGGCTGACCTAGTCTGCCTAAATTGTGTGCAGAAAGTATGCCCCCTTCTTTTGTAATTACTTACAAATATTTAAGCTAACGCAGCTGCAGTTATGTGTTATGGGCGCCAAGTTCCCTTACACTTAGGCCCATGACCAGCCTTTCAACCAGTACGCTAGCTGCCCTTGAGGAAATGCTCCAAAATACGGCGCGCTCTGCTCCGGCAGATTTTTTGCCAATCTATTTATCCCGCGGTGCAATAGGCGAGCAGCTCATTGGACATCTCAATCCAGACTTCACTACCTATTTACAAGAGTCATTACAAAAGGAATCCATTCCACTCATTGCAATTAGTCATGACAAGCTGACAATTCAATTGGGCAAACCAAAAGACTTATCAAACAGTCTTTACCAGTTAGCCAATCGCATGCGCGTAGGTGGATTTATTCCTGGCTGGCGAAACGAAGACTTTGCATGGGTAGATCAAAATGGTCACAAGTACTTTCGCATGGAACGTGCTGCATTTCGCACCTTTGGGTTTCGTAGCATGGCAACTCATATCAACGGCTACACACAAAGTAATACGATTTGGTTGGGTCGTCGCAGTGAAACCAAGCCTACTGATCCAGGCAAGTTAGATAACTTAGCAGCTGGCGGCATTACTGCCGATGAAACACCTTGGGTAAGCGCACGTCGTGAACTTTGGGAAGAGGCTGGCGTACCTGAGCAAATTGCAGAACAGATTGAGCCTGTTGGACGTATTCATATGCGCCGCCCAACCCTTAACCGGGGTTTTCATGATGAGCAGCTCTATATTTACGACCTAGAATTGTCTGATAACTTTGTGCCGATGAATCACGACGGCGAAGTCAGCGGTTTTATAGAAATTTCCCTAGCAGAGGCTGCCGCAAGGATTTTGGCGGATGAATTCACCTCTGACGCGGCTTTTGTAACAGCAGACTTCATATTGCGTCGCAACAAATAAGGGATTCGCCCTTATTTGCCTCTTATGACACCTGCTTGATGGTAGTCATGCATTGATCCCCCAATTCGTGGTTAAATCCTTATTAAGGATGAAACAGGGGTGCCCTTCAGAGGTTTTAGTCTAAGGTGCTGAGAAAGACCCTTTAACCCGATCCAGGTAATGCTGGCGTGGGGAGTTACATCAGACCGACACCCGGTTTCGTCCATCTAAAACAGCTAGGAGATGGACATGAGTACAGGCAATTCCACAACAAAAAACGCTAAACACGAGATTCCCAGTTTAAAAAGCTTGGAGCGCGACTTTGGGCAAAAGTTTGCCTATCCAGCTTCAACTAAAACTTACCTCCAAGGTTCACGTCCTGATATCAAAGCGCCAATCCGCATGATTGAGCAGCTACCTACACGAGTAGGTGAAGAATTATTAGCCAATCCCCCTGTTCCTGTTTACGACACCTCTGGACCATACAGCGATCCGGATGTTGTGATCAATCTTGAAAAAGGTTTACCAAGACTACGTGACGCGTGGATTGCTGAACGCAATGACACCATTCAATTGGCTGGCCCTAGTTCTGAATATGGCGTTGCTCGCTCTCAAGATGAAGCCACTCAAAATTTACGCTTCTCTCATATCAGTGCGCCGCGCGTTGCCAAACCTGGTCATAACGTCAGTCAAATGTACTACGCACGCAAAGGCATTGTTACCCCAGAAATGGAATATGTAGCACTGCGTGAATCAATGGGTCTTGAGCAACTCCGTAAGGACCCGGCTTATAAGCAACTTCTTAAGCAACATCCCGGCAAAAGCTATGGTGCCAATCTTCCAGACATCGTCACCGGTGAATTTGTCCGCTCAGAAATTGCTGCTGGCCGTGCGATTATTCCAGCCAACATTAATCACCCTGAACTAGAGCCAATGATTATTGGCCGTAACTTCCGTGTGAAGATCAACGGCAACTTGGGCAACTCTGCTGTTACCTCTTCCATCAATGAAGAAGTAGAAAAGATGGTTTGGTCCATTCGCTGGGGTGCAGATACCATCATGGATCTTTCAACCGGCAAACACATTCATGAAACCCGTGAGTGGATTATTCGTAACTCTCCAGTGCCGATTGGTACCGTTCCTATCTATCAGGCATTAGATAAAACTGGTGGTATTGCAGAAGACCTCACTTGGGAAATGTTCCGCGACACCTTGATTGAGCAAGCTGAACAAGGTGTGGATTACTTCACCATTCATGCGGGCGTATTACTGCGTTATGTTCCGTTAACAGCTGATCGTATTACCGGCATTGTGTCTCGTGGCGGTTCGATCATGGCTAAATGGTGCTTGGCTCATCATAAAGAGAACTTCCTCTATACGAAGTTTGATGAGATCTGCGAAATCATGAAAGCCTATGACGTCTCATTTAGCTTGGGTGATGGCTTACGTCCTGGCTGTATTGCTGACTCCAATGATGCTGCACAGTTTGGTGAGCTTCATACCTTAGGCGAGTTAACTGCTAAAGCATGGAAGCATGATGTGCAAGTCATGATCGAAGGTCCTGGTCACGTACCAATGCAGCGCATTGAAGAAAATATGACTGAAGAGCTCAAGCACTGCTTAGAAGCCCCCTTCTATACGCTTGGGCCATTGATTACGGATATTGCTCCTGGTTACGACCACATCACCAGCGGTATTGGCGCAGCCCAAATTGGTTGGTACGGCACAGCCATGCTTTGCTATGTCACGCCTAAAGAGCATTTAGGCTTGCCAGATAAGGAAGACGTCCGCGAAGGCATCATCACCTACAAGATTGCTGCTCATGGCGCTGATTTGGCCAAGGGCTTACCTGGCGCTCAAGTGCGCGATAACGCATTGTCTAAAGCACGCTTTGAATTCCGCTGGGAAGATCAGTTCAATCTTGGCTTGGATCCTGAGCGTGCGCGTGAATATCACGATGCTACTTTGCCGGCTGAAGGCGCAAAGATTGCTCACTTCTGCTCAATGTGCGGTCCAAAGTTCTGCTCCATGAAGATCACACAAGAAGTACGTGACTATGCGGCAACTTTAGATGCCGATGGCAATCCAAAAGCCAAAGTCATTCCGATTACCGAAGTAGCGGATGCATCCAAAGGCATGGAAGAGATGTCTGCGGAGTTCCGCAAACGCGGTAGTGAGATTTACCAGTAATCGTCAAGTTATTTATGGCAAATAGCTTGAACCTCTCTAACAGCAAGTATGCAATTGTTGGGGGCGGCCTAATGGGTCGCTTGCTAGCGCTTGCGCTTGCTAAAAGTGGGGCACAAGTTGATCTATTTGAAAAAGGCGGCTCAGACGCAGCTCATGCTGCAGCTCGTATTGCAGCTGCGATGTTGGCTCCTCTTGCTGAATCAGCTATTACCGAAGATTCTGTTGTGCGCATGGGCTTATATAGCTTGCCTCGCTGGAAAGAGTTGATTTCAGAACTATCTGAGTCGGTTTTCTTCCAGCAAGATGGCACTTTGATTCTTTGGCATCGACAAGATGCTAGTGATGCTGAGCGCTTTACCGCTCACCTCGAGAAAAACTGTCGTGCGAACTCTGAGCTGAGCTCACCGCAAAAGTTAAGTAATGAAACTTTGCGTGAGTTGGAGCCTAGTGTTGCTGATCGCTTTAATCAGGGGCTGTACTTACCCAACGAAGGACAGCTGGATAATCGTCAGCTATTAGATGCACTTGCTATTGAGCTTAAGCTATTGAAGGTGAATTGCCAGTGGCACACAGAAGTGGATCCACAAGAGTTGCGCAAGCAATCTGACTATCAAGCAGTAATTGATTGTCGTGGTACTGGTGCCAAAGAAACTTGGTCCACTGGTGACAAACCCAATACCTTGCGTGGTGTTCGCGGTGAAGTGATTCGACTCTATACTCCAGAGGTAAAGCTGCGCCGTCCAACAAGATTAATTCATCCACGCTACCCAATCTATATTGCCCCGAAAGAAAATGACGTCTATGTAGTAGGCGCCACTGAAATTGAGTCCGATGATCTATCTGAGATGAGTGTACGCTCAGCGATGGAGTTACTTAGTGCGGTCTATACCGTTCATAGTGGTTTTGCGGAAGCACGTATCTTGGAAATGGCAACACAATGCCGCCCTACTTTAAAAAATAATCTACCGGAAATACGGATGAATAAAGATAAAGGGCTGGTAGATTTGATATTGATCAATGGCCTATATCGCCATGGTTTTATGATTGCACCTGCTGTTTTAGATTGCGCCTTGCAGATACTTGAGCAAGGAAGCAGTAAGACTGCATTGGAACTAGGTTTGAGCGTTACGCACAACAGTAATCAAGCAGAGGCTGTATGCGCATAATCGTCAATCAAGTCGAATATGAAATGCCAAGCCATAGTTTGGTCAGCGATGCACTAGCATTGATTGATGCCAAGCCACCCTACGCTGTTGCTGTGAATCTGAATTTTGTACCCAAGACAAAGCATGCAGAGTTTGTCTTAAATGAGAATGACCAAATTGAAGTGATCGCCCCAGTTACTGGTGGTTGATGTAATAACAAACTGAAATTGATATGAACGCTCCCTTACCTAGTAATCTCAATACTGCCGATACCCTTGTTCTGTATGGTGAGAGTTTTGCTAGCCGTTTGTTACTGGGCACCTCACGATACCCCTCTCCACAGGTTTTAGAAAACGCCGTGCAAGCATCTAATCCTGCCATGATTACTGTGAGCCTACGTCGTCAAGGCACTTCAACTGCTGAAGCACATAGTGGCTTTTGGGATTTACTCAAAAAGATGGCTGTACCTGTATTACCTAACACTGCTGGCTGTCATAGTCCACAAGAGGCAATAACAACAGCGCAAATGGCACGTGAAGTTTTTGAAACTGATTGGATCAAATTAGAACTTATTGGTGATGACTACACCTTGCAGCCTGATGTTTTGCGTTTGGCACAAACTGCTGAGACTTTAATTAAAGATGGTTTCAAAGTTCTACCGTATTGCACTGAAGATCTCATTTTGTGTCAACGCCTTGTGGATGTCGGTTGCCAAGCAGTAATGCCATGGGCTGCTCCCATTGGCACTGGCCAGGGACCATTAAACCCATATGCCATGAAACTCTTGCGCGATCGCTTAAAAGTACCGCTCTTAGTTGATGCTGGCTTAGGACTTCCCTCTCATGCATGTACAGTCATGGAATGGGGTTTTGATGGAGTGCTACTCAATACTGCTGTTGCATTAGCCGATGATCCTGTAGTCATGGCTAAATCCTTTGCTATGGCCGTAGATGCTGGTCGTGCTGCCTACTTATCTGGCGCCATGAAACCACAAGAGTCTGCTCAGGCGAGCACGCCTTTGGTTGGTACTCCTTTTTGGCACCAATCGTAATTACCTAGTTACTTCAAGTTAAGTACACTGAACAAATGAGCCTGATTCGTGACCTTGCAGATCAAATCGTTGCAGCGCATCGCAATGATGACATATGCATTCCGATTCCAGTCTTTAGCTTAAATACACCGCCGCCACAAATTGATAATGAAGCGGCAGTTGATCATTACGAACTAGCTGGTGCTTTGGCTGCTATTGAAATGGGGTTTATTGAATCGGATGCCAAAACTCTTGGCAAAGCTTGGTCACGTATGACTTTGCAAGATGGTGGCTTTAACCCCTTTAAATGGCCTAATAGACCAGAACACTTTGATTTGCTGCCATGGACTCGTAATATGAACCCTAATGCGTTCAAAGAGTGTCCAAAACGCTTAGGATTGTATGGTGTGATGCCTGATGCTGATTGGGTAAAACGCATGGTTGATGCAGAGATTCCGACGGTGCAATTGCGTTTTAAATCAGAAGACAAGTCCAAGATTAGAAAACAAATCAAAGAATCTGTTGCTGCAGTGAAAGATAGCAAAACACTGCTATTTATTAACGACTATTGGCAAGAAGCAATTGATGCCGGTGCATATGGCGTGCATTTAGGTCAAGAAGACATGGAAGTCGCTGACTTAGATGAGATTCGTGCGGCAGGTTTGCGCTTAGGCTTAAGCACACATGGATATGCAGAGCTTGCATATGCCGATCGTATTTGCCCAAGCTATATTGCCATGGGTGCAGTTTTTCCGACTAACTTAAAGAAGATGCCTACTGCCCCCCAAGGGCTTGGTCGTCTTTACCAATACGCCAAACTCATGAGCCACTACCCCCTGGTAGCTATTGGCGGCATTGATCAAGATAGCATTCGTGCAGTCGCTAAGAGCGGCGTTGGTTCAGTGGCTGTAGTGAGAGCCATTACCCAAGCTAAGGATCCAAAGGCTGCGGTGAAACACTTGCAAGAGTTAATGCAAGCTTAAGAAAAAAATAGCTTTAACAAAATTTTTTAGTACTTATCTTTTTCATCCAGTAGCGCGGTTGGATAAAAGTCGTGCATATGCCATAAAGGTCCAGGACCTTCACCAATACTTAAGAAACGACCTGCCTCTAGGCCTGCCTCCACATAGGCAATTGCTTTAGCAACTGCGTGACTCAGGTCATGACCATCAGCAAGGTATGTCGCTATGGCAGAGGCCAATGAGCATCCCGTACCGTGAGTATTTATAGTATTGACACGGTAGTGTTTAAATTCTTTTGTCTGCACTACTTCCAAACCATCCTCGATGGTGCGCCACATTAGGTAATCCGTAATTTGAGTGTGCGTGCTATCAAGATGCCCACCTTTTATCAATACCGCTTGCGGTCCCATGTCGAGCAATTCTTCAGCCGCCAGTTTGAAATCATTAGCCCCGCGAATCTCACGACCCAGTAATAGTGATGCCTCATCTAAATTTGGCGTAATCAATGTTGCAATTGGAAATAATTCAGAGATCATGGCCTGCGCAGTATCGTCACCACCCAAGCTAGCTCCCGAAGTAGCTCGCAATACGGGATCAAGAACAATGCGTTTTACGCCGTGTTTGCGCAAAGATTTGGCAACCGTTTTCACTATTTCTGGGCTGGCTAACATGCCAATTTTGACAATATCAGTCCCAATGTCCAATAAAACAGCGTCAATCTGGGCCTCAACCACATCCAGATCTATATCTTGAATGCGCGTCACTCCCAAGGTATTTTGGGCGGTAATGGCTGTGATCACCGACATACCAAAGCCACCCAAGGCAGTAATGACCTTGAGATCGGCCTGGAGCCCCGCCCCGCCGCCACTATCGGACCCAGCAATAGTCAGTACTTTGGGGATCTGTACAGAAGTAGGAAGTAGTGATTTCATCTTGCTATAATATCGGCTTATTCCTCGATAGCTCAGTCGGTAGAGCGCCGGACTGTTAATCCGTAGGTCCCTGGTTCGAGCCCAGGTCGAGGAGCCAAGAAGTTCTTTAAAAGCAAGCCCTTACAGCTTGCTTTTAATTTAACTTCTTAATTACACGGTTATTACACGAATAATGTGTATGCTGCTGGTTGTTTGATAAGAAAATTACCTATATAATGTCAAAATGCGCATCCCAGCCCCTACCAGCATAGTTCTAAAACCAGAACAGCTTAGGCTTGTGAAACGTCCTGACAGTAAAAAATGGCAAGTGCATTACAAGATAGATGGCATAAAAAAGTGGTTTAGAAAGACCGTAGATACCGCTGAAATCAAGGAAGCTAAACGCCTTGCTGAGCGCTTGTGGATGAAAGCTACTTTTGATCATGAAGAAGGTCGCCCCGTCATCAGTAAAAGGTTCAAACCGGTCGCAGAGGTAGTGCTGGCAAGGCTTGAAGAGCAAATCAAGGCTGGAACAGCCAAACCAAGCACCCGTGACTACACTGCAGCTATTCGGATTTATCTTATCCCTTTTTATGGAAATTACAACGTAGATTCCATAAAGCCCTCCACTGTCTCTGAATTTCATGAATGGCGCCGTAACTTAGTAGGCAGAGAACTCTCAGGTAGCGCCCAAAATAACCATAACGCCGCATTTAATCTTGTTATTGATGAGGCTATAGAGCGTGGCTATACAACGGAATATCAACGCCCTGCCACTAAAAATACCGGTGGCGACAGTGACAGACGTGCCGAGTTTAGTCAGGAAGAATTGGAAACACTTATTCAGTTCTCCAATAAATTTATCGAAGATGGGCGCACAAAACGCACCAAGATGATTCGGGAATTATTGGGTATCTATATTGCGTTTATGGCCAGTACAGGCATGCGCCCTGGCACAGAATCCGAATTCATTGAATGGCGCCATATAGATGTAGAAATGCGCGATGGACAACCCATCTTGCATATTCGATTACAAAGAGGCAAACGAGGTCCACGCAATTTTGTAGCGCACTATAGCTGCTGGCTTTTACTAGAACGTTTGCGTCAGTTAAGTCCTGATTTAGCCAAGATGACGTTAGAGCAAGTGCTTAAGAAAAGAATTGCTAAACGCTTATTTCGTCTATCAGATGGCACCGTTCCTGATAACTTAAACAAGCCCTTTAGACAGATGTTAGAGGACTGCGGGCTTCTCAATTGCCCCGTAACCAATAAAGAACGTAGTCTTTATAGCCTTCGCCACTACTACGCTACGCAAAGGCTACTTGAAGGCATTCCCATCCATGATTTAGCAGAGCAAATGGGCACCTCGGTCAAAATGATTACCGATCACTACAGCCACTTAACGCCACTGATGAAAGCCAAACAATTTGCTGGCGTGGTTGATGGTGTAGCTGGTGGCGAAGCGGCCCAGATCCGCGAGATTATGCAAGCCCAGTCTGTTGTGAATAACAATATCCTTAGTCTTGTGCAAATGAGCACAGGACTATCTATGCCATTACTGGTGCAAAACTCAGAACTTACCAAAGAATTTGAGTCTCGTCTTAAAGCAAAAGCCAAAAGCGCCTAAGTAAAAAATATGAATACACAGCAAATCTATTCTCACGGCCAAAAGATCAGGAGTCATAATGAGCACTGAACTGACTCTTTACTTTGAGCAATACGCCCAAAATGCTTTAGATCAACTGATGAAAGACTTGGTAGCCAAGAGCTTTTATGAGCGTATTTTGACCAGGCTGCAAAATAAAGAAGATTTAAGCGTGGAATTGCCTATTATCAAAAAGGTAGGCATCAAGAACGCTACTACGGTGGTGAAAGCTGCTTTAACCGATTATCAAAAAGACAGTGGAACAGCCTGGAATTTACCCTCTAAGCTCCAAGAAGCGGCCAAAACTAAGGTATCGCAAGTAAAGCTGCACCAAGAACACCTACCCCGCTTTGACGTATTACATCAATTTGCGACCGATGCAGGCAACGTGAAGGTCCATATCACCACTGCTGGGCAAAACATCAAGGTGGAGCTGAATGCTGGCAGAAACAAAATGGCCGCACAAGCAGCCATTTATGAATTAGAGAAACAGGTGTCCTTTGCCAATCTTTCTCAAACCTAAATCAACCACTAAGTATTTGAGGCAAGCGCCTTAAATTGATACAAGTTGGTGAATTTTTTTTGCAATAAATATTCAATATCTTCAAAAAATTCATTTGCGGCATGATCCAGGTAATTATCTATATCAAACACCATATCATCAAAGTAATCACTCTTTGTGCAGATTTCACTCAAATCACTCATTTTTCGATCAATGTCGTTGCAGACATGAAAAAACTCTTCTCGCAAGTCAAGCTGGCTATACCCATCTGAAAGTAGCCTCCCTTCCTCAATCCAGGATTTAAGAGTATTTTGATCTAAATCTAATGCATATAAAGCCCGATCAGCCAGTCTAGCAGCCAAAGCATCACCACTTTCTTCTTCGTAAGCCACTAGTTGATACTCAGAGTATTCATGCTCAATTGCAACAGCAATTTCAATCGCCACTGCTTCAGGTGAATCTGGTTTTATAGTAACTGGAAAACGCTCATCTTTTTCGCACACAATATAGATTGTCATAATAGCCCCACATAAGAATTTGAATGATTAGTTTTCTTTGGAAAACGGCGCTGAGAAATAAATCCCAGCGCCTTTATTGCCTTGCCCATTTAGGAATTACTCTTCCGTTTCCTGGGGTTCATCCATCTCAATGACTTGATTCGGTTTGTAGCTATACGGACTTGCCAACTCCTTGCGCATAGTGTCACGTACGCTTTGCGGAAGGCTCTCATCCATCATGAGCTTTTTCTTTTGATTGCGAATGCCCCGCTCTAATGCGTGTAAATCATTTGGCATACCTTTGCCCAAGAATCGAATAATCGTATCTTCAAAGGTTTTGCCTAAATCATTTGCCGTAATAATGCGGTATTGATCGCCCCCATCGTAATGGGCCATGAAAAAGCAAAATGAAGAGGTTTCAGCGGCAGTATCTTTTTCTTCATTAAATACCAGCAGATCACCATCATAAGTTAATGGTGTTTTAGAGCCATAGCCCAGTAATTCGAAATATTCACGAATCAGCGCTAAGCGCTCTTTGGAGGTTTTGCTACCCTCCTTTTTGGCTATCGATTTTGCTTCTGTGTCTTGAATCTGTGAGACACCGCCGCGGCGTGCAATATAAGCTGGTAATTCCTCAGCAGAGAGGTTCTCTTGGCGGGCCACTTCTAACACTTTGCTATAGCGCGAGGCACTCATTTTGTCGGTACGTACTACATAGCGCACTAATGCAGAAATAGGACTGGCATTCTTATTAATCTTGATCTCAAACTTATCTTTGAGGTTCTTGCGCATCAAATCGAGAATCTGATCTTTAGCCACGTTATCCTCGATGCGTAGCGCTAAACTATAGATTGAAGCTAAAAGCTCATATAAGGCTTTATGCCCCCTAGCGACGACTTCAGTCTCATATTTAACACCCAGCTGATATAAGGTCTCGCTTTCACCTAAGAATTTCTCCGCCTCGGTGATTTTGGCTGCGCTATCAGATGGCCGTAGTTGATTATCTTTTTTGGTGGCGGCTGGCACCATAAAGGCAGATAAATCAAGCTCCTCATAGTCAGCTTCGCTTTCAAAAACGACATTACCTTTTTCACCCAAAGCTACCGCTTGATTAGCTAGGTGTTTTTTTAATGCTCCATTAGTTAATTGCATGATGTTTCCTTTCAGGTAGTTGGCGACTAGGAATGTCACCGAGAAATCAGGCTAAACACCAATGGGATTAAGTGACAAAGCGCAGTTAGATGGCTTAATAATTTATTGCTAATTTTTATAGCTATCTTGGAGGCGCTGATATGCAATCGTTGCCAGAAAATAATGCTGCACTTGCAGCAAATGCAATGCGAAGCACATTGTTTTTCTGGTGGATTGCGTACCTTAGACAAAGCAAAGATTACTGGTGGGTTTGCCAAGAAAAAGGCAATTGCCAAGACCCCAGGCTACATGCGGTTTGGCAGGATTTTGGTGATTTGTTTAGCTATGCAACGCTAGATGATTGGTTTGATAGTAAAGGCAAGGCTTTATTTGAAGTGATGAATCAAGCCATTGATCACAATCCAAATAATGGCCATTCTTTACAACTAATCACCAAAGAAAATCTACCAGGCATTTCTTTGGCGAATAACTTGGCATTAATCTGCGTACCAATTGAGATGGATTTAAAGAAAGCGCAGCGGGCTTTTCTTGAGGTTTTAAAACAAATACGAAAAGAGCGAGCCCAAGCGTATCTTCATAGCGACCCTCTCTTTGCCCCGCCCTACCAGCTTGCGTCCATTGACCTTAAGAGTAAAAAGGCTTTAGTTAATGGCTTTCGGGTGCACTTGCTAGGGCACTATCTTGATGGCATTGATTCAGAGCACATCATGAAAAAATGGGGTTGTTATGAAATGGGCTTTCACCTGGGCATTGCTAAGCAACAGCACCCCAAGTCGATTGATTCTTTAGCTACCGCCAAAAAGAAACAAAACTGTTTGCGAGCATTGGTTTGTCAGAACAAGGCATTAGCTAGAGCACTCATTGATAACGTGGAGATCGGCAAGTTTCCCTGCCGCGATCAAGTCAAACCCTTAGAGCGCTGGAGTCTACAACAAAATAAACGCAAGCTAGAGGCTATTGCTGATGGTGCTTGGCATCAAGCGAATTGGCTCAGCACTGAATTTGCATTTTTAAATCCAGCACAAAGCCGTCTTTTGTCTGTTGATTATCAATCGCCTAAAGAGGAAGTCATCTCCATATTAGAAGCCTTTAATAAGATGCCAATGCCCTTCTTATTGCCTAAACGAGCTCCACGGCGTTGCGCATCATCTCTGGATTAAGGTCGATATATTTTTGGGTAACGGCAATACTCTTATGGCCTGCCAGCCCTGCTAATACTCGCACCGAGATTCCCTTATTTGCAAGGCCAGAAATGAACGTCCTGCGACCACTGTGGCTCGAAGCGCCGGCGATGCCCGCATCACGGTAAAGCCAAAAGAACCATTGACACAGACTATTGGCTGAAAAGCCTAAGCGTGTGGATGTATGAAAAAACGGAATGTCAGCAAATCGTGCATGGCGTGTCTTTAAGTAATTAGCTAGTTCAACCCGCAGCTTTTGCGAGATAAAGACCGTTCTAGGTTGCCCGCCCTTGGTTTGATCTGCACCTAAGCGAATTTCATTGCGAATCGTGCCATCACTATTAACTACATCACCCATTTTTAATGCCGCGATTTCGGAGACGCGAAGCCCCGAGTAAAAGCTCGTAAGCACCATGGCGCGATCACGCTCGGGATAGCGTTTGGTTTTTACAAATTCGAGCACTTGTTCTAGTTCTTGGGGTGTTAAGGTTTTTGCTTGTGACATGGTGTTTTTCCTTTTTGGTTAATAAAAACGTACACATAGTGTGTTTTCTATAGTTTGTTGTCATTCATGCAAAAGGTCGACCTCAATTTGTAATGAGACGTTTTGAGAAGCCCAAATATTGTTATCTTGACTCCTGGTTTTTATGACTCTTTTAAGCATTCCATGATCTTCCAAGAATCAAGCACTTACAAACATGGGTAAAGATTTGTTGTATTTTCTTATGTACGCTTTTGCTACTGTATTTAGCGATTTTTTGACAAAGAATCGTGAGATCTACACAACGGATTGCGGTGATTTTTTGATGATTACACAAAACCCCCTCAAAAACCGTCTATGCGCGGCGCAATGTATTCTCAGCTACCCATGCTTATGAGGCGCAAAAAGCGCTTGTTACAGCGCTTTTTTGACAGGGTTTTGTGTCCGAATAGTTCTCGGGCTGACTAGCTTTGCTTTACTGCCAAACCGTTAAATCCACATTTGCCGCAATAAACACTGGCTTTTTAGGGCCTGCGTTTTTACAATGCTGGGTATCTAACGTCCATTCATCGCTAATACCCCGCTCTGGATCATCAATACTTAAATAGACTTCTTGGCTATCTTGCCCATAAACGCAAAAGCCATTGGCACTGGTTTTGACTCTGGCTACAGGATCCCAGTGATACAGCCAAGACATAAACACATTGGGCGCTTTAGCTAAATCGGTTTGATCCACTTTTTTGAGCACCTCAATTTGAGCATCGGATTTTGCGGAAAATTCCCAGTCGCGGTAGCTATAAAAATCAACTAAATACTTTTGCCGTGGATTGTGGAGTTCAACTGAACCTGTGTATGGTGCCCGTCTAAATAAGCCCTTGCCGTAGGTGCTGCCGAACTTCTCATTAATAAAACCTCTAATTGCTACTTCTCTCATGATGTTCTCCTTAATGTGATGAGATGCGAGCTGCCCAGTTACCTAGTTGCTTCATTGCTTGAGTTACTCAGGTAGCTTCCCAAAAGACGTTGCTTGGGTTGCTGTTGCTAGAGATCTCAAAAGAGAAGTTGCTACGCCTTGTTGCTAGTCAGAACTATTCATTTGTAACAACAAGTAACTCATTAGCAACATCTTTTATCTCTAGCGACTTTTGAACTTAGAAACTAGCAACTCGCAAAAGTATTTAGCAATTGATAAGAAATAGCGTTATTTTTCAGCCCAAAATTAGCCTGTAATAACCCACTCTTTGCGCCAGAATTGCTGATTTCGAACAAATTGACCCAAAAATTTCGGTTGTCCAAACCGAAATCTCGGCTATACATTAAGTGTGCTCACCATTTTTTAAGGAGAACTTATGGGCACACCAAACGCATTAAAGAGCTTGAAGTTTGTTGATACAGCAAGGTCGCAATCTATGCCGCCTGTACAACAACGTCGTAATAAATTAAGCAATCAGTTATGGCAGCAAATCCAATTAGCTAAAAGCCAATTAGAGCGTACCCCGTTTGTAGTGAAGCGCAGGGTTACGGTTAAAGATAGTGAAGGCAACTACAAAAGCATTGAGCGCCCTAAGCGCATCAAGCCCTGGTGGTTTATGGCAGACAATGGTTCACTCTGCTTATCCATTTTTTACGGCAGCAAACGCTTAGAACTCGTTCCCGGTAAATCCTCTATCGCCACCAAGAATATGAATGACCTTATAAAGGTTCTGGAAATCCTAAAGATTGAGGCAGAAGCGGGAAGCTTTGATGATGTGGTTGAAGCAGCTAGTGGCGCACTGAAGATGAACTTTAGGGTTGGATCTAGCAAATGAATGCAAAAGAGCTTAATTCATCATTGCGTCAATTTACAGGTACCGAGCACTACTACCGCTTACACAAAGAAGTAGTTTTAACGGATGGGGCCAAGTATCTTGCTGATGAAGCTAAGTGCTATTGGCTGATGGATGCTATTGCTTCTTACCTACGCTTTTTTCAGCCCAAAGAGTGCTTTGCTTGCTGTAAGTTAAAAGTGACTAATGAGAGCGCTGTGCTGACTATTAATGATGGCAATGGCACTATCTTAGCCACACAGAATATCGAATACACCGACTTTCCATTACCTGAAATTGATTTGTACGGTATTTGGTCAGAAGAGTTCTGGGTGATCATGCTAACGAGCGAATATTGATGCACTTTTGATAAGAATGCTAAATATTTTTATGAAGAGATATAAGGCAACAGTTCATGCCGGTGGCATGTGGGTAGAGACCATTCTGTATGCCCAGAATCAAGCGCAAGCAATTGCGCTATTTAAAGCCATCTTTGGTGCCCCCAACGTGCCTTATATCCCTACGCAGATTGGCTAAGGATTAACTAATGAGATTAAATGAAATTGCCCCACAGAAGCCTTTGAACCCAGAGCAAGCTAGGCTTAAGTCAATGAAAGATCGCGTAAAGCGAGATCAAGAAGCAGTTAAGGCTGAACGTGCTAGGCAGAAGATCAAGGCCGGACAGCAAGATTTAATCAAAAGGAATTTGGTCGATACGACTAAACTATGAAGTGAAAACAGTCATCGATAACCATTCGGATTCATTGACTGCCACCGCCAAGCATCAAGCATCATTGTTTCAAGATTACGATTAGCTTTCCAACCCAGTTCAAGCTCGGCCTTAGCTGGGTCAGCGTAACAGATGGCAATATCACCTGGCCGACGGGAAGCATAATGAAAGGGGACGGATTTACCACTTGCAGCCTCAAAAGCGCGAATCAATTCAAGCACGCTATATCCATGACCCGTACCTAGGTTCCACACGTTAACACCGGTATATATTTGCAATGCCTGTAAGGCACGCAAATGGCCTTCCGCTAAGTCCATTACATGAATATAGTCACGTACACCAGTGCCGTCGTGGGTGGGATAATCATTGCCAAACACCTTGAGTTCCAACAGCTTTCCTATAGCTACCTGGGTTATGAAGGGTGGCAAGTTATTAGGAGTACCTTTAGGATCTTCACCTATAAGACCACTTTCATGCGCTCCTGCTGGGTTGAAGTAGCGCAAGATAGCTATACGCCAGCGTGAATCAGAGGTGGCCAAATCTCGTAACATGCGTTCCACAACCAGTTTACTGCTGCCATAAGGGTTAGAGGGTTGGCCCAATGGGTAAGTTTCAGAGATGGGCATCAATTCCTGCTCACCATACACAGTAGCTGACGAGCTAAACACGAATTCGAATACCCCTATATCAGCACAAGCCTGCAGCAACACTTGGCTTCCATGCACATTATTATCGTAATAGCGGAGTGGTTGACCCACACTTTCACTTACAGACTTCAAGCCAGCAAAATGAAGTACCGCATCAACTGAATATTCGGACAATGTCCGCTCAAGTAATACACGATCGCGAATATCCCCTTCTACAAAAATTGCCGACCGCCCAGCTAACTGCGACACCCGATTTAGGGATTTGGCAGAACTGTTAGATAGATTATCAAGGACGACTACATGATATCCAGCTTCCAGCAAAAGCAGAGCGGTGTGAGAACCAATATAACCAGCGCCGCCAGTAACAAGGTAAGTCTTCAAAACTTACTCGCTAAAATAAAGCAGCATATCATCATGTTTTTCGATAAACTCATGCAGTATTGTCTTTTCAAAAGCTTGAGCTAAGGGAACGGGTGGAATAAAGCCCGTCTCGTTTATGGCTGTATTATAGGCAGAATCAGCGCAAAACTTTTTAACCCGAATTGAGCTAACTGCTAATCTCTTACCGGTTACAGCTGCAACTAAGTCAAACCCTTTTCCAATAGCAAAACCTATAAAATAAGGTAGTCGAAAACCAATTTTTTCAGATCGCCCAAGGATTCGCCTCACAGAGGCAACAAATTCATTCATTGAAAAATCGGGCTTGTCAATGTAGTTGTAGGTGTGGATTCCTGGTCCAAATCTAATGCTGTGTTCGATAAAGGCTGCTACGTTCTCTACATACGCTATCGACTTGCGGTTTTTACCTGATCCAATCATCATGAAGTTGCCTGAGACAATTTGCCTAAGAAGATTGTAAACATTGCCACGATTACCTTCGCCAAATATCACTGTTGGGCGAATAATTACCAATGAGCGAGAGAGGGGATCCTCAGATTGCCATTGTTTAAAAACCATTTCAGCCTCAAACTTGGTTCTCCCATAGTCATTGAAAGGTGCGATCTTTCCACCCTCATCGGTATCAACTGGCGCGAACCCATAGACTGCAACCGAACTAGTAAAGATGATGGTGGAAACCATTTTTTTTCGCGCTACCTCGCAAATGTTCTTTGCACCTTGAACATTAACATCATCGTAAAGACTCAATGGCCTGACATCGTCACGATGCTCTGCAGCGAGATTGACGATAACAGAACCTTTTGGAATGGCTGCTAGCTGATTTAAATTGCGAACATCTGCCAGAGTGGTTAAATTAGAATGGGTCAAGCTAATATCTTTGTCAAGATTACTAGTGCAATACATGTAGTTACGCTGCAACAGCAGATTTATAAGGCGAGTTCCAACAAAACCGCTACCGCCTATTACGCAAATGTTCTTCATAATAAATAAATTAGTAAATTTTCCTAATACCTTTGACCTTGGAAAAAACTTTTTTAAAAGTAAAGATCCAACCTCCACTCCCAAATACATCATTGTAGGCACGCGATGATTCTCTCCAGCCTTTAACATAGCTTCTCAAGCTCTTAGTACTTGCCCCCCCAAGGCTCATTAATGTCAATGGGCGCTTGATATACCGTCCACGGGCACCAAGCTTATTTATTAGTATTAACTGCTGCTTTAAGTCCGCAGAAATTCGGTAACTAGGGTCAAATGCAGGTATCAAGGAGTCGAGAAGATGTCGCCTCACCCAGAATGCCGGGTGCGGAATCTGTGTATCACAAAAACCCCCTGCCGGGATAATCCCAGTTCGCCAGTGACGAACTACCTTGCCAGAATTATTCAACATCAGAATGTCGCCATATACATAGTCGACCGCACCCTCAGCGAAATTGCACGCCACCTCTGAAAGAACATTTTCATCTGCATAGACATCATCAGAATTTAAAAAGCCCACCAGCTCGCCGGTAGCAATTGCAAGCCCCTTGTTCATTGCGTCGTAAATTCCCTTATCAGGCTCTGAAACTACTCTAGCTAAGTGCTGTCCATTAAGTTGGATAATTGCTAAGGTTTCATCCTTTGAGCCGCCATCAATGACAATATGTTCATAATTACAATATTTTTGGCTTTTCACAGAACGTAGAGTATTGGCAATTGTCTCGGCACTGTTAAAGCTGACAGTAATTATGGAAATTTTCGGCGCCTTCATGCGATATTTAAAATGAATTATTAAGAAGCTTTTGGCTTTGTTATTTTCTAAGAAATGAATAATTTAAGGCTAACCACTCATGTAAGTTATTTATATCTTCAAAAGAAGACATGCCATTAGAGTTAAATGCAGATTTTGGCAACCAATATATTGACCACTTTGGAACAGGTGTAAAAACAAAAACTGGTTTTAGAAAAAATTCGCTTAGATGGGCAGGCAAACTATCTGCACTAATTACCAAATCTGCTGATTTTATCGAGTCAATCAGTGAAGAAAATTTTCGAGGAATTATTTCCACATTTACATGTTCAGGGGTTTTATAAGCCTCCCCTTCGAGCAATACAACCTTAGGATTAAAATTGAAGCTTAATAATTTTTCATATATTTTTTTGATTAAGCTTGATGAAATAACCCTCTCGATTGATCTGGCACCAGGTACAATAATAGCGGTATTACCCTTAGGTTGACTAGGAATCTCAATTAAATTGTCATAGCCCATTCCTTTAAATAATTTATCGTATGCAAAATAAATATTACTAGATTCAGGTAATTGAATTAATTTATGTCCAGCGCCAATCATACGCTCTCTAAAGCCCAATTTGTCAAATATTAGTTTTGATGAATTTGAGATCTTACTGATCTCAGAATGGAGTTGTTGTAGGCTTTTGAGGGCACACAACAGACCTTGCTCTTTGATATTGTAAATAGCTGGCACATCATTTAAGCCGGGAGCACCAACAAAAATTACACGCTCTTCAACACCCAAATCAACGGCAAAATTTGTGACATGTCGGCCAGCAATCAATTCAATATTTGAGCGACCCACTAATGTCTTAACCTTCCTAAGAGCATTGATAGCAATTATAAAATCACCAAATCCCTTCAGCGTTACCAAAGTATTGCCCATATCGCTACAATTAATTCCTCTCCACCAAACAAATAAACTTCAAAAACATTTTTGAGGTAATTTTTGCAAATTAAGAGTCTAAGTTACCGACTTCACTAAATTTCTAGGTAAGTCAGCATTTTTTTATAAAATTTTCATACCACTTAAAAGCTTAATAAAAGACTTTTCCTAAGATAATCTTAATCGATAGACAAACCCAGCTGCCCCAAGGCGGTCTGAGGGTGATGGCGCTCAGCCGGATCTATCCTGCTGGTGATATTTAATACGCAAAACTAATTATTTAAAAAGCTGCTACCTTTTCAAGCTTACATTCAATATCAGCAAGACAAATCTTTCACTCCGCGAATAAAACCCTGGAAGATTCCCATAAGCCTGCTCCAATATAAACGCATTAATCTAGATCGATGTAAATTCATTACAACTCCGCCAAACGAGCGAACTAAGACCAAACCAAGATAACCCATTATGCGCCATTCCCCATCCCGAATAATCAGACCATTTAGATACCCAAAACCAAGCCCATATTTGTAATACTTTGCTATGTCTGTCTGTTGATAAATTGGCACTGGATGAAAAACCTGTATAGTGCCAACATAATCCACTCTCCCTCCGTTTTTTAAAATTCGATAAATTAATTCTGTTTCTTCACCACTGCCGAGAGGTGTCCCAGCTCCCAGTTTTTCGTTGAAATTAAGGCCAACGGCATTAAATGCATCCTTTCGCACAAAAATACCAACTGAAATCGGAAGTTCAAATAGATTCCGATAGCCTACTTGGATGGTTATACCCGCCGGCCTACCACCATATGAACGTTTCGCAACAGGGTCATAAACATGTGTGCAAATCGCCGATGCGGCAGGATGCGTATGAAAGTAGTTGGCAATACTCTCCAAAACTTGCGGCGGGTACCAACAGTCATCATCAGGAAAACCAACTATATCTCCGGTGACATGACAAAGGCCGAGGTTCCTCGCACTAGAAAGCGACAGCTTTCCGCGCCTTAATTCTATGTGGTCAAGCGACTCAATTGAATTGATTGAACTCGGTGGATCAAAACTTCCTTGATTGATAAAAATGAGCTCTATTTTTGCGCTTGTTGATGCAGCGGCAACCTCAATACTAGAATAGAAACGCGCTAAATCTGCATGCCTATCCGAGCCGGTGAGTATTAGTGATATATGCATAAATTTAGAGGATGATCAGAAAAGTTTTATGGATTAAGATCGGATTCAAATTAATCCATCCCCCATAAAGCCAGAGAAAATTTTTTAAACAGCGCTCAATCTACGTTTTCATGCTTATTGAGTTTACCTACATCTAATCGCTTTATTGATATCCCGGAGAATTTAAACATCATTATTAGCAACACAACAAAATAGAATTCAACCCCTCTAAGCCACACTACACCAATACCAGTAAAATTATTTGTTGCCATAGGCAGGAGAAATGCATTGGCAATTCTATTTGCTGGGATACTTGATCTTATCTCAATATACGATCCTAGGGCCCCATAAAGAAACACAATAGGCAGAGTCATAATGCCGTAATCCATATAAAGATGTCCATAAAAATACTGGGCAGGATTCCATATATAATCATAATTTTTAATTGGTTGTGGAAAGAATGAAATTCTATCAAGTATAAAAAATATAGGATTAAATAGGGTCTGTGATCCCAAAGTTAATGGGGACTCATTATCGATCAGTAGCTGTAGATTTTCTAGGCCTAGGCGGGAATATAAAAACAAAGCGCCAAAAAAACCATCATCGTACCTGTCAATTCTTAACGCAGTTACAGAGATAAATATTATAAATATTATAAATAAAAAAATTTTGATTAGTAATTTTGTAGAATTTGAAAATTTATTTTTTATCATTAAAGTTCCAATGATTAAATAAATTATACTTAGCCTATCAATAGTAAATAATACTTTAAAAATAATTGCAAAAATTGAAGTAATGAAAATTAATAGATTCAATTTTTTTAATTTAAAATTCTGCCTTATTGCAATTACATATATACCAAAAATTGCCAATGGCATATATGTCGCCATTTTTAAAAACCCTGGTGCCCCTCCATCTACAGAAGCAACTTCCACCCCTCTAACTATAATTTCACCAGACATCAAAGACATAAGGTATTCCTCAGTGTTAACAACGTAAGATACTGTATACACAGAAGAAAATATCCCACACAACAACAATACCAAAAGAACAGACTGATGAAAAAAAGAAGGTTCAGTAATTTGATAAGAAGTCGTTTGGATGATTAAATTATTACTATTCGCATAATTTCTGTGCAATCTATACCCAGCTAAATATAATACAAATAGAAGGATATGTAAGATCACTGCATAACTTATCGAATGATTCAAACCTAAATTAGGGTATTCAAAAAAATAACCGCCAATTACAATTATATTCATTAATATTGCACATAATAGAATTGGATTACTTTCCCAAGTAACTGAATGTTTTTTTATTATCATTTAATAGTCTTATTATAAATATGATTGAGATTCAATTCTCCTAAGGGCAGCGCCAAAAGGAATTAAAAAAACATTCGACATTTTTGCGAATATAATGATAAGACTATTGTACCCATCAAGAAATTGAAAATGCAAGAATCGTGCCATAAAATCGCACTTCAAAATTCTCCGTCTTCACAAAACTAAGCCATTCACCAAAAACAGATTTAAGTTTAAAACTTAAAATTCTAAAAAACAGTTTCGTCAAAATAGAAATTGTTTCTAATTATATAAAATTAATACCCTAACCCATAAAGGTAATAGCATCATATAGACTCACATTTTGGATTAACAAGTATAAATACAATATATAACGACGGCTACGCCTGTGTTACCTTTGGTATAAAATGCGCCCATGACATTGCCCGTAGCCTACTTTCCGAACAAGCAATCCATTGATAATCTTCTGGTAGGTGGTTGAGTAAGTTAATAGAGGCTGGGTTGCGCCCATTATTTCGTAAGAATTTTACCTCATGAGTAGCATTGGAGTTTTGAATTAGAACATCAACCATATGAGTATTTGGATCTAAAAAGTCATGCAGCTCTACTATTATGTTAAATCTTGAGAAAACAGAGAAAAATTCAGGATTCATCAGTTCAAATTCTCCGCCTTCTATATCAATTAAGATAACGCCCGTAGAATTTTTTGCCTCAACCCAATCCTGGCTAACAGTGTTATTATCAAACTTACCACCAATCTTAATAAAGGGATCAACATCATTAAGCACTGCATTGATGCTTATTTCGCGCCTACCTTCTGCAGATAATTCATAAACGTAAACACTCGAAAAACTCAAGCATTTAGCAACTCCAACCGCATAAAACCCATTAGCTCCGCCAATATCAATAAAAACACCATTTGGCGAAGATAGCAGCGCAATCAAATCAACAATTTCGCGCTCATAAGTCCCCAAAATTTGGGTTGTCAAATCATTTGAGTTGCCCCAGTTGCGATCTTCGCTTAATTTTAAGCCTCGAAACGGACCATCAATTACCGTACATTTCGTTTCGGATTTTATATACTTGCAAACTTTGTCTTTGATGTGTTGCAAAGTTCGAGCCTCCGTAGTCAACTTGAGTTTTTTAATACGTTCAAGCATTGACATCCTCTATAAATGATTACAAAATATTACCTGTTTTATAGCATATAATTTGGTGACCAAAGAATAAATTCAGAAATCACATGCTAAATTAATATTAAAAATTTTCATAATCTTAATTTAAGATTTTTGAAAATAGCTATCAGAATATATTTGTTAATTGCTAGGAAAAATTTAATATGATTTTTTTTAGAATTCGGTAGATATATATGCCTAATTGCATGGTAATAAATCATAGAGTATGGGTTTGAATTTATCGTTTTAACATAATTAGCCGTCAAACCACTTGGCTCATAATTTTTTATAATTGACACTATATTAAAGTATGTAATCTTTAAATTTTGAGTAAAAACAAGAAACAAAGCATCTTCTGGACAAAATTTTTCAAGAAATAAGGGAGTGGGAAACCTGTAATTACGAACACCCGTATTTGGAATAAATATTAATTTATCGGTATTACAGAATTTTTTTCCGTCGACAGAAAACATATCATAAACACCGCATGGAATTTGCTCAACCACCCCACTGCCCGACTCGCTCTCAAATACTAAAATCTTTCCTTTAGATGAAGGCTTCTTCAGAATTTTTAAGACATGAGAGAAGTTATTTATAGACAATTGATCATCGTCATCAATAAAAGCGCAGTAGTCAAAAGAAGATGGCAAAGACTCCAGGAGAACATTAAGAGCTGAAGTCTTCCCGATATTTTCAATTGAACCAAAGATATTTAATGTAAATCCAAGATCAAATTTATCGTCAATAACGCCCCTTACGTACTCAAGCTCAGCTTGACCATTACAATAGACATTAACTACAATCTCGACATCATCCCATGATTTTGGGATTGATTTAATCAAATTTATGAACTGTGACTTTCTATTATAAGTTACAACTAAAAAATAAATTTTCATTTTCTGTCAAGATATTTTAATTCTAATTTGCTCATTATAGAATTGACGGGATATTCAGCATTCGGATCAACCGAAAAATTTCTCCAGCATTCATTGTAGCAATGCAGAAAATGGGCACTGGGTGGAATTTTAACATGTGGCTCCAGTAATATTTTAGGAATTTTCCAAAATGGAAATGGATTAGAAAATACTGGCTTTTTTAAAATAAATCCATGGTGTGGATTCATTTTTACTAGACCACTAAGAAGTTTGGGCCCTAATTCAGACCATTCAATTAAATCTTTTCTATAAACTTCTGAGTATGCACGCGCTAAATCAATTATATTCCCAGCCTCAGGATTTGGCAAACATATTATATTGTTATTTATAACTGTATTATTTTTATTTAGAATTAATTTTAATTTTCTAAATTTATCATATTCTTGTACTAAAAATGCTTTACTCAAATCTAATTGATTACAATCTTTAAGACTTATTACATCAGTATCAGCCCAAATTCCACCACATTTCATTAAAACAGTATATCGAAAAAGATCTGAGAAGCTTGCATATGAATCCTTCTTATTTTTAAATATTTTTTTATAATCCAAAATTTCATTAGCGTCTCTGATTTCTATATCACAAAAATTAATGTCATTCTTTGAATATGTCCACAATATAGGATTAAATTTGTTAATTTTAAAACTTGATAGAGATAATTTACCAATTTTGTTTAAATCTCCATTAACCCACAAAAAATGGACAGTATTATTTTTCATTTTATTACTAATAATTTTCTCATCCCCTTACCAATCAATAAAAAAACTATCACCCCATATAGACTTTTAGATAGTATAGCATATTGAGGGCTTATAAAATTGGAGCTAATAAATAAAAATAATAGTGCTACTACAGAAGCAATTATACTTACAATTGCTGCATATTTAATGTCCCCAATCCCTATTGTCATAAAATATCCGGGTATGGAGATTGTTTGTGTAAAGGCTATAAAGATTGCGGGTAATAGATAAGGCATTATTTCATAAAAATTATTTTTACCTAACCATAATTTAAAAATAAAATTTGATGAAATAAAAAATAATAAATAAATAAATATTGAAATTAAAACAACAATTTTTAAATCTTTAATATAATGAACATAGAGTGTGCGTCTACTATTTTCAGAAACATATCTCGAAACTGCATTAATTTGCACACTAAGGCCTGCTGAAAATACCGCTTGAATTTGATTTGGTATTTGAGAAGCTAGGGAATAGAATGCCAGAATATCCGTGCCAAAAAAATGTGAAATCAATAGCTTATCAAGAGAGTTGTATAAGGCACCGCCAAGATTTTGAATTGTTGCCCATCCCGACCCTTTAATTATTGCACTATTTTTCGAAAATTTATGACTTATTATAAATTTAAAATTTATTTCATTCATATAATATCTAAATACTAACTTAACTGAAGAACCAAATAAATATCCAATAGCAATACCATTAACTGTATTAAAATAATTAATAGATATTATTATCGATAAAAATTGTATAATTCTAGCAAATGCTTCAATATGCACTAATAATTTGATTAATAATTTACCTCTCAATATACCAGAAAAAATAGAATCTAAACTTTCTACTATAATAATCGCTATATATAAAAAAAACATTATATTAACATTTTGAAATGTTAATATAATTAGAGTTGAAATGGAAGTGAAGATAGAAATTATTAATGTTAATTTAATTGCATCTAATTGAGAGTTTAATTGCTGATATAAATTTTTTTGATAATTATTTGATATATATTGACTAATAGACAACGATATACCAGAAACAAATGAAACTGATAGAGATAATAAAGCGATTATTAAAGCCCACTCTCCGTAAATACCTAGTCCCAACTTCTTGATTATAATTGGTGCAATAGCCAAACTTAGTAGTGGATTAATTAAATATTCTATAATAGCCCATGGACCGAGTTTTTTAACGGCAGATCTTAAGTCCATTTTGATTTTGAAGAAACCTTAGAAAAATATACATGATTAGTGGGTT
Source organism: Polynucleobacter yangtzensis (assembly GCF_001595965.1). Classification (GTDB taxonomy): domain Bacteria; phylum Pseudomonadota; class Gammaproteobacteria; order Burkholderiales; family Burkholderiaceae; genus Polynucleobacter; species Polynucleobacter yangtzensis. The sequence continues at coordinate 29,213 of NZ_LOJI01000035.1, read as the reverse complement.
ATTAATTACCAATTATTCCACTATATTGCTTTAAAAAATTATTAGTTAATAATTATTTCCTATAATATTTTTACTCACGAATATCCATATCCCCATATTAAGATACCGTAGGTAGCGGTACGAAAAAACTAATTAGCTAAAATATTTTTAGCAAAAATTTGGCCTACTGCAACAAACCCCCTCAATATAGATTATTTTACCTTTCAATCGGTGCCGCCTGTCCAGAATCCTCAAAATGCTTTTTACGCCAAGTGGGGTATTCGTGGACCATGTCGGCGTTTTTGACGTACTTTAGTACGCTTTGAGGCAAACCCCAGCCACCTCTTTGCATCACCTGCAAAAGCGATGCCCCTGTTCTCAAAAGCTCTTGCGCTGCCCCCACCCTGGTTGAGTGACTAGTTAGCTCTGCAACAAGCGCCTCATCAAATCCTGCTTTTCTGGCTAGGCGCTTATAGGTACGGTTGATTGCCCCCGGTCCATAGGCTTCATTCATCACTTGGCCACCACGCCTGACCCCTCTCAATATAGGGCCTTCCTTGATGTTTGATGCCTCCAGCCAGTCCCTCACATCCATCCATACTTCTGGCGGCAGATAAATCCATCGCCCTCTTCTTAAAGTATCCATCTTGCTACTGCGCTGATGCAGCAATACAGAGCCGTCTTCATTGCGCTTAATATCCTCTGCCAATAGCTCCACTAATTCATGACGTCGACATAGGCTGGCATAGCCCAACTGTAACAGCGCCCTATCGCGCTTTCCAATCATGTCATTACCTGTTGCATTCATTAAATCAGCAAATAAATTTCTATTTAGGCCATAGGCCTGCTTGTTTTGTCGCCCATTTTTTCTAGCCATACGGCGTAGCGCTAATTGGACATCGACATCGTGAACGGGATTTGGTAGGCGGCAGAATTTATGCATCGACGCAATTGCACTTACCTTGCGCTTTATGAAATTAACGCTAGACCCCCTATTGACATTCTCATCTATGAAGGAGGCAACTGCTTCATAACTGGCTGGAAGTGATTTCATAGAACGTTCGTCACAAAAACGAACGAATTCCAAAAAATCTGCTTTGTAGGCTCGTATCGTATTTGGTGAATAAGCCCCATCAATTTTTTTAAAAATTTGCTCAACTAGCCCATAGGGATTCTGACGACCATCCTCTATAGAAATAACATTTGATATTTGCTTTACATTCATTGGCTATCCCTTGGCACTAGACAAGCTGATACTTTTTAACCCATAAATGAGTCTTCAAATATCATTTAATTCATTTAAATCAACCGCTTACATAGTGCTACCAGAATAAACTGCTGTCAACCAAGGAAAAAACTGAAATTAAAGTGTAGAGCAGCTGAACGCAAAAAGAAAATACATAAGAAAAGAGCGGTATTCTTATGTCATATAAGAACAAGAATATGAGGCCTCGCCTCTCTTTGCCTCAAACTATCGGATAGAGCCGTTAAATCTCCTACTAAATTTCAGTCCTTATGAGGAGTTGCATGATATTTGCCTCGGTAACTTTCCCGTTTTGACTGCTAAGCAATTCTTTATATTCTTGGTATCTTAGCTCGACATATTTAAACGCTCCGTCAATAGTATTGACCTTACTATCCTCAGATGCAAGCTTACCAATTGTTTTAAGAACAATATCAAGATAATCATGAGTATTCTTAATTAGAATTCCTGTGTAGAGCGGTGTATCTCCAGCATGAACAATTAAGTTTCTTGTTCTATAAATTCTACGGATTTGCCAATCAACCCGTTGCCAGTGGGCATTCAACATTTTTAAAATTTTGCTTGGCGAAGCTAGCTCTTCTGAAAAATAATAAGCGCGATTACGAAGCAAATGAAAGTCCCTCAGATCACTAAAAAGACGATTTTTCCTATCTTTAAAGTCATCTAAAATCAGAAGTCTTAACATCCGATCTCTATCATTATCTCCTTCGACTCCTTCAATCGCGGAATTAAAAAATCGTCTATTCCAAATTGAAAAGTCAGCCACCAGTCTATCAGTTAAGGATTCGACATATGTGAGCGATAAAAATGGCAACACCGAGTCAATAATGTTATTAATTTTTGCCTTTGCTACCTGAGCAGCCTTGCTTGGCACAATGGTTTCCAATGCAACCCAAAGATTTAATAATTGATTTTCAGGTGAATCACTTCTTAAAGCAAGCGAGTGCAATTCAGCGGAGCGATTAAACTTTTCGAAGCTGTTTCTCTCCAAGGAAAAGTTTTTAATAAAACCGCTTAACTTTATCGCAACATCCTCTCTTTTTGAGTCGGCACACATTAACATTGGGTTATGTGATGCTGGCACAATTCGATTTTTCCCCGTCTCCAAATTGATCAAAAGTGCACTGCGATTCCATGCTGCCACCTCTTTATGATGGAATAAGCTATACAGCGTAGCAATTTGCTCTATTCTTCTTTCGGCAGAACTTCTTGCGGAGAATACGTCCATGGCCTGTATATCTTTAAGCACTAAAAAAATTTCATCTTTACCCAAAACAAATGACCGAATCTTTACGAGATCCACTACGTCTTTGGGTAGAGCTTTTAAAGCCTGCACATGAAAAACCTCACATGAATCATTGATCTCATCGAACAAGGCGTTGACTTTAAATATCGCGATATATTCTTGGGGTTTTGCAGAGACTATATCTATAAACCCTTGCAAGCCCTTCGGGCAAGATATTTTATTTGGGCTCAAATGAAAATACATTCTTGCCGTCGGGTAAAGAAAGTCTGTGCTGTACCCTAGGTTTATTAGCGTTGTTGTATAACTTCTGGTTAGCGCCCTAATTCTATTTTTTTGATTTGGATTGGTGATGGCATCCAACAATAACTGCTCGGTCTTAGCCTTATATTTTGATGGCTTAATTTGCCCAAAAATTAATTCAAGAATTGTTGCAATTTCCAAGATTGGGATTGCCGGATTATTAAATTTTCTTGAAATCGTATGAATATCTAAGGATAGCAAGGCTTTGGCAACTTCATCCTTACTTAAATTTTGAAGCAGCTCATCCAAGACATGGGAAAGATTTGACTTATCAATAAACCCTTCTTCAATATTTTTCACCAACTTCAGTGCTTCGACACAAAGCATTGGCGTGTTCATAGCCGAGGGCTTATAAGTATCTAGGCTGTAATTAAAAAGTAGCTCTTCAAAAAGTTGGGAGAAGAAAATAAGCCCTTCGGAGCCAACTAGGTCAGGCCAGTTTTTCAGTGTTCTAAATTTCATTCATGCCCTATTTTCAATACAACTCATTTTAGTAATGCTTGGAAAGGCGTCTATAGATCTTATTAAAGCACTCAACAATGCTGAAAATTTTTTGCATTTGATCGCCAACTATAAAGATGAAGCAATTCCGAAATAAGACCTAGAAGCTGATTTTGAATTGCACATCAATTCCACTCTTCTTATGTTTAACTATATTCTTGCCGCTATTGAGAAGCAATGAAGTTAAAATGGACACACCTGCAAAGGCACATAAAATATAGCTCTCATGGCTATGTAATGGTTTCAAAAACCAATTAGTAACATTATGTTACAAAATGTCAATTACACGTTTTATTACACAATTAATATAAAACGCTATAAGCTACTGTTTTATATAATAATTTGACGAGCCTGGGTTTCTGTTAATCCGTAGGTCCCTGGTTCGAGCCCAGGTCGAGGAGCCAAATAAGTAAAGCCCCTAGAGCAATCTGGGGGCTTTTTTATTGCTTAAAGTGGCCAGTAGAGCCCTATTAGACGCCATCGATATGTTGAGCAAAATTAAGTCTAAGCGCACTAAAATAGAGCCCATGACTAAGACTCCCGAACTCCTTGCCCCTGCTGGCAGCCTCAACATGTTGCGCACCGCATTTGATTTTGGTGCGGATGCCATTTATGCTGGACAACCTCGTTATTCACTGCGGGTTCGCAATAACGACTTTGGCAAGATTGAGGTTCTCAAGCAAGGCATCGATACTGCCCATGACATGGGTAAAAAGTTTTATTTAGTTTCTAATTTATTGCCACACGGAGCAAAGACGCGAACCTACATTCGCGATATGTCTCCTGTAGTTGCCCTGGGTCCGGATGCTTTAATCATGTCAGACCCTGGGTTGATCATGATGGCACGTGAAGCTTGGCCAGATATGCCTATTCATTTATCAGTTCAAGCCAATACGGTTAATGGTGCTTCTGCAAAGTTCTGGCGTTCTGTTGGTATTAGTCGCGTCATTTTGTCGCGTGAACTCTCCTTTGATGAAATCGAAGAAGTTCGTCAAGACTGTCCTGAAATGGAGCTTGAGGTTTTTGTGCATGGCGCGCTCTGCATTGCTTATTCAGGACGCTGCTTACTGTCAGGCTATATGTCTCATCGTGACTCCAATCAAGGCGCCTGTACTAATGCCTGCCGATGGGACTACAAGGTCAAACCTGGACAACAAAATGGCAGCGGTGATGTAGTTCTTCTTCAGGAAGCCCGCCGTCCGGACGATTTGATGCCCATGGAAGAAGATGAGCATGGCACTTACATCATGAACTCCAAGGATCTTCGAGCCGTTGAGCATATCGAGCGCCTAACTAAAATGGGCGTTGATTCTTTCAAGATCGAAGGCCGCACCAAATCACCTTATTACGTTTCACGTACCGTTCAAGCCTACCGAGCAGCAATCAATGACGCCGTAGCAGGCAGACCATTTAATACAGCTTTATTAGGTCAGCTAGAAGGCTTGGCTAACCGAGGCTACACCGATGGCTTTTATGAGCGTCACCACGATAAAGAGTATCAACTCTATATGCGCGGCCATTCCCTATCAGGACGCAGCCTTTATGTTGGAGAGACTCTTGATATCGATTCTGCTTCGGGACGTGTCAAGGTTGACGTTAAGAACCGCTTTTCCGTTGGTGACAAATTAGAGGTCATTGAGCCTAACGGCAATACTGATGTTGTCTTGACTGAAATGTGGAATATGAATGGCGAACCAATTGATGTTGCACCTGGCTCAGGCCACTTTGTTTGGCTCAAGATTCCGATGAACAGTAAGCATGCCTTTATTGCACGCTATACACAGGAGCCTGCTCCAGTGGAAACTGCGGGCTCTTGCGCCACTTGCGGCGAGTGATCGTCCTATATTTCTTTGATTGATTATTCTTAATGACGAACAATACCGTTAGTAAACCTAACCATCTGAGCTTAAAAGATAAGCTCAAGGATGAAGCCAAAAAAGCTTTTGCCCTAACCCTTTATTTCGGAGCTTGGTTTTGTGCAATTGCTTTTGTTGCGGCGACCGCTCTTGAGGAGCGCCCTATCCCGTTATCGATCTTCGGCTTTGCATTAATCAAGGCAGGAATCTCCGCTAAATTTATGCTGATTGCACAAGCGGCCTATCCGATCAAAATCAATAAAGAACATGGAATTGTGAACTCTCTTTTGTTCGAATCTTTTGTTTATTTAATTTTCGTACTTGCCTTGAACTTCCTAGAGGCAGGAGTAGATGGGTTATTTCATGGCAAGGCATTTATCGCTTCCATGGCAGCATTCGGTAATGGCGAGCCTTTAAGAATTTTTGCAATGTCCATTCTCTACTGGCTTATTGTTTGGCCCTATTTAATTTTTATTGGTGTGAACCAAGCAATAGGCAATACAGCCACACTGGCAATTCTGTTTGGTTCTAAAAAGTAATTGATCTATTTGTATTGCGTGAGAATTTTTTGGCTATGCCTATTGGTATTTACTTTTCAGAAGGCTCAAGCTCAAGAAATTGAAGCTCGTGCATATTCCAATGCGCCAATTGGCATCAATTTTGTTACAGGCGGCATTGCTCAGGCCAAAAGTGGTTCTTATACGCTGACTACTGAAGCGGTAAATCTAACTCGCATCATCGACGTCTTTGGGCAGTCTGGACGAATCAGCCTCCTGGTGCCGTATGCTCAACTCTCTGGGACAGGCACACTTGGACCTCAAAATATAAACGCATCTGCTGAAGGATTATCCGATCCTGTTGTGAAAGTCTCAGCCAATCTTTATGGAGCACCAGCACTCTCCTTAGATGAATTTAAAAATTATCAACAAGATCTTATTATCGGCACCAGCCTAGCCGCATCTATTCCATGGGGTAAGTACAACAGCGAACAAATGCTCAACGTAGGTGCTAATCGTTCGCTGATTCAGCCTGCTATCGGAGCATCGCAAGCAATTGGTCCATGGCGCTTGGAATTAGCGGGTATGGCTACGATCTATACAAGTAACACTAGCTTTCTGGGAAGCAATACGCTCTCCCAAAACCCGATATATTCGTCTGAAGCCCACGTCATTTATTACTTTCAAAATATGGCATATATATCTGCTGATGCCACCTACTTTACCGGCGGTCAAAAATATGTCAATGGCACAGCAATCACTGGTTCTCTGGAAAATTGGCGATTTGGAAGCACCATGTCTTACCCTATCAATAAACACAATTCAATCCGCCTAACTGGTAGTAAGGGTGTTTATTCCAATACCAATACCGACTACACCGCACTGGGGCTCTCTTGGCAATATCGCTGGGGTGGCGGCCTGTAGGTAAATAAGGTCTTGAATCGCTACAATGAACCCAAAAGAACACTAAAAAGAGAATTGAGACATTCATGAGTAATAAACCAAAAGACCCTGCAGAGAGCGGTTTACGCAAAGGCTTAACTAGCTATGGCGATAAAGGATTTTCTTTATTCCTGCGCAAAGCTTTTATCAAGGGTGCCGGCTATACCAATAGTGCATTAGATCGCCCTGTTATTGGCATCATTAATACTGGTAGCGCATACAACCCTTGTCACGGCAATATGCCGCAACTGCTTGAAGCAGTAAAACGTGGCGTTATGTTAGCTGGTGGTTTGCCAATGGAATTTCCAACAATCTCCATTCATGAAAGTTTTGCGGCTCCTACCAGCATGTATTTACGCAATTTGATGTCGATGGACACCGAAGAAATGTTGCGTGCACAGCCGATGGATGCCGTTGTCATGATTGGTGGTTGCGATAAAACTGTACCTGCACAAATGATGGGTGCCGCTTCCGCAGGACTGCCAGCAATCCAACTGATTACGGGATCAATGTTGACTGGCTCACATCGTAGTGAACGTGTTGGCGCCTGTACTGATTGCCGCCGTTATTGGGGTAAGTTCCGCGCTGGTGAAATTGATGAAGTAGAAAAAGATGAAGTGAACGATCAGCTTGTCGCCAGCGTAGGTACATGCTCTGTCATGGGTACCGCCAGCACTATGGCTTGCATATCTGAAGCGCTTGGCATGACTGTTCCTGGCGGCGCCACCCCTCCAGCTGTTACGGCTGATCGTATCCGCGTTGCTGAAGAAACTGGTACTTGTGCGGTGAAGATGGCCAAAGAAGGTTTAACCATAGACAAAGTACTCACTGCAGATGCTTTTGAAAATGCTATGCGTGTATTGCTAGCGATTGGAGGATCAACGAACGGTATTGTTCACCTTGCCGCCATTGCTGGACGCATGGGATTAGAGATCGACTTAGATGCTCTCGATAAGATGGGCGACGAGACTCCGGTTCTGGTTGATTTAAAACCCTCTGGCGATCATTACATGGAAAACTTCCATGACGCAGGCGGCATGACTACCCTACTTCGCGAACTTAGGCCTTTGCTGAAGTTAAATGCCATGACCGTATCGGGTAGAACTCTAGGCGAAGAAATTGATGCTGCACCGCCGAGCTTCAAACAAGATGTAGTTCGCCCCTTTGATAAGCCTATCTATCCACGTGGCAGCATTGCCGTATTGCACGGCAACCTTGCTCCTGGCGGCGCGATTATTAAACAATCAGCAGCAAATGAAAAACTGATGGAGCATGAAGGTCGAGCCGTAGTATTTGAGGATGCCGCTGATTTAGCTAACCGCATTGATAGTCCAGAATTAGATGTCACGGCTGAAGATATTTTAGTGCTCAAGAATATTGGGCCAAAAGGTGCTCCTGGTATGCCTGAGGCTGGTTATATTCCGATCCCAATGAAATTGGCACGTGCAGGCGTGAAAGACATTGTGCGTATTTCTGATGGACGCATGAGCGGTACCGCTTTTGGCACGATTGTGTTGCACGTCACACCTGAATCTGCGATTGGCGGGCCTCTAGCTCAAGTACGTAATGGCGATCGCATTCGCTTAAGTGTTAAAAATCGTGAGATAAGCCTTTTAATTTCTGATGAAAAATTAGCTCAGCGCATGAAAGATAACCCCATCACCCCACCAACAGCTGAGCGAGGATATAAAAAGCTTTTTTTGGATACCGTTACTCAAGCAGACCAAGGTGTTGACTTTGATTTCTTGAGGGCAGCCAAGATGGTTGGCAAGACTCCTCAGTCTAAGTAAAGGTTAAAGACTGTGATGAATGCAAATCTTTTGCGTAAGGGCATGAATATATGGCCCCCATTCTTGGGTGCAGGCATTGCCGTAGAAAGTATTTCTAAAGATTTTCGTCATGCCAAAGTGCGCTTAAAGCATGGTCTTTTAAATCGCAATATCCTGGGAGTTCACTTTGGCGGAAGTCTATTTGCGATGACTGACCCCTTCTTTATGATGATGGTGTCTCAGAATATTGGTAAAGGCTACATTGTTTGGGATCAAGCAGCCAAAATTGAATTTCTTAAGCCTGGCAAGGGGCCCGTGCATGCCTCCTTTGAACTGACTCAATCACAAATTGACGAGATTATTAGTGCCGCAGAGTCTGGTAATAAGGTGTTAAAGGACTTTGTAGTGGATGTTAAGGATCGCGAAGAAGATGTCGTTGCGCGTATTACAAAGACTCTGTACATCCGCAAGAAGATCAAGAAAAGCTAAGGTGTATTTTTAGCTTTTTGTTACTTATTTAATTGCTATAAGCAGGCGCATCAAGTCTGCGCATCTCACCCTCAATCCAAGCCTCTACCTCCAACTGCAACTGCTCTTCAGTTTTACCCTGAACGGAAATGACCGGCCCAATTGAAAGCGTAATCAAACCAGGGTGCTTAAGAAAGGTTTTTCTTGGCCAAATGGCACCTGAGTTTTGTGCGACTGGCAGAATATCGGTTTGCGTACTAATGGCAAGACGTACGCCACCTTTGCGATAAGGCTTAAACGATCCTCGAGGAGTGCGAGTACCTTCTGGAAAAATCGCAATCCATCTACCCTCTTTTAGTACCACCTTACCCTGAGCTGCAACAGCTTCTCTGGCATTTTCTCGATCGCCACGATTGATATGAATCATACGCAATGAAGCTAATGCCCATCCAAAGAATGGCACATACAAAAGCTCCCTTTTAAATACAAAACAGAGTTCCTTTGGAAATATCGATAGATAAACAAACGTCTCCCAGGCTGATTGGTGCTTACCCAGAATAATTAATGGCTTATTAGGATCTTGGGGAATATGTTCCAACCCCTTGATTTGGGAGTGGATGCCACAAAGCAAAAATAAGGCTCGCTGAATTAAACGGCACCAGGCCACACCCATGTTGTAGCGAGTACGAATTCCAGTAAATGGAATGACCAAAATAATCGCAGTCGCAAAAATGGTGACTGATGTAAAGCCGAATAGGTAAAACAGTAGTGAGCGTAGCCAAAGAATCACGATGAGCAGTTAATTAGGCAAGACAGTTGAGGGAAATATAATTTCCTCATTATATTAGGCAAATTTTAGGAGGCTAAGCGCTTCTTTGCCGCCTGATACTCACTCTCGAGTTGATCCATGATCTGAGCAACCGTGGGTACCCCGTCTATAAGACCTACGCCCTGACCTGCACCCCAAATATCTTTCCAAGCTTTAGCGCTAGAACCATCTTTACCCGCTTGCGAGAGTTTGGCAAACGCTTGCGGATCACCATCTGGAAGATTGGCTGGATCTAGGCCGGCATTAATGATGCTCTGCTTAATATAGTTGCCATGAATGCCTGTGAAATGATCCGTATAGACAATATCGGCGGCTTGTGCAGTCACAATGGCTTGTTTATATTGCTCGCTCGCATGCGCTTCTTGACTGGCAATAAAGCGAGTCCCCATATAAGCAAAATCAGCACCCATTGCCTGTGAGGCCAATACTGCATCACCCGTTGAGATTGCCCCAGAAAGAATCAGTGGGCCCTGGAATATCTTTCTTACTTCCCCTACCAGTGCAAATGGAGACAATGCACCGGCATGGCCTCCTGCTCCAGCAGCGACCAATATCAAACCGTCCACACCCGCCTCTAAAGCCTTTTCAGCATGGCGAATATTAACAACATCATGCAAGACAATGCCGCCATAGCTATGTACGGCATCAATAATCTCCTTAACAGGAGCCCTCAGGCTAGTGATGTAAATCGGAATGCGGTGCTTTACACAGGAATACATATCCTGTTCTAGTCGTGCATTGGAAACGTGAACGATTTGGTTAACCGCTAATGGCCCAACCTTAGAATTTGGATTGGATTTCTGAAAATCCGCCAACTCACTCTGGATTTGAGTTAACCAATCATCCAGCATCTCTTGTGGTCTGGCATTTAAGGCTGGGAACGATCCCACAATACCTGCCTTGCATTGCGCAAGGACGAGCTCTGGATAGCTCACAGTGAACATCGGTGCCGAGATGACCGGCAATCGAAGCCCTTGCAATATTTTAGGGATATGACTCATAGATCCCTGAGCTCACGTCTTAAAATTTTTCCAACATTGGTCTTCGGTAAATCGTTACGGAAGACAATGTGCTTGGGGCGCTTGTAGTTGGTGAGATTTTCTTTGCAATACGCCAAGATAGTCTCCTCCGATAAATCAGGGTCCTGCTTAACGATAAACGCCTTTACTGCCTCACCAGAATCCTCGTCTGGTACACCAATGACAGCGCATTCCAATACACCCGGAATGAGCGATAGCACTTCTTCCACTTCATTTGGATACACATTAAATCCAGAGACAAGCACCATGTCTTTCTTGCGATCCACAATCTTGGTTAGGCCATCTGCATTCATGATGCCGATATCGCCCGATCTAAAGAAGCCGTCAGCCGTCATCACATTCTTAGTTTCTTCGGGCTTATTCCAATAGCCAGCCATCACTTGTGGGCCCCGAATACAAATCTCGCCTGGAGTACCAAACGGCACTTCTATGCCATCATTACCCAAAATAACGACCTCAGTACCAGGGACTGGCAAGCCAATGAATCCGGTGAAACTCTCGATCAATGCAGAATTAACGCAAGCGACTGGAGAGGTCTCTGATAGACCATAACCCTCAGCAATAGGAGCACCAGTCATTTTCTGCCACTGATCAGCAACCACTTTTTGCATTGCCATACCGCCGCCGATGGTTGCCAAAATATTAGGGAACTTTACTGAAGCAAATTCTGGCTTATGCATCAAGGCATTAAATAAAGTGTTTACTCCAGGGAAGATGTTGATATCTGGATGCTTCTTCAATAACTTAATGAAGCCATCAAAGTCACGTGGATTGGGCACCAAAATTAAAAGGCCGCCCTTGCGCATTCCCATAAGCGCACATGCTGTTAAAGCAAAGATGTGATAGAGCGGTAATGCGCACAAAAAGACTAGCTGGTCTACCTGCTTACGTTTCAATCCTGGCTCTAACCATAAGTCCGTCTGAATAACGTTGGACAGAATATTTTTATGCAGCAGAATGGCGCCTTTAGACAACCCAGTGGTACCACCGGTGTATTGAAGGAAAGCAATGTCATTAAGAGTTGTATTAGGTCTATTCCATTTATGGCGACTACCCTCACTTAAAGCCTGAATAAACAAAATGTGACCAGGCAATTGCCATGCGGGTACTAACTTCTTAACATTGCGCACCACGAAGTTAACGATTGCACCTTTAACGCCAATCATCTCACCCATTGATGTGACGATAGTTTTCTTCAAGGGTACGTTTGCAGCAATTTGCTGATAAACGTGTGCAAAATTTTCAAGAACGATTAGGGCTGAAGCACCACTATCTTTTAATTGGTACTCCAGCTCACGCGCCGTATAAAGCGGATTGACATTAACCACAACAAAACCAGCGCGCAATACACCTAAGATCGCAATCTGAAATTGCATCACGTTAGGTAGCATGATGGCAACTCGAGACCCTGGCTCTAAGCCTAAACTTTGTAAGTAGGTGGCAAAATGTCTGGAGTGCTGATCAAGCTCGCTATAAGTTAAAAACTTACCCAGATACTCACATGCTCGGCGATTTGGATAGCGCTCAAAGCATTCTTCGAACATGTCCAACAATGAATCATATTCTGAGATGTCAACATCATGAGGAACGCCCTCAGGATAGTTTTTTAACCAAGGTTTTGTGGGATTAACCATGTAGTTATTTCCTGTCTCGATATATTTTTATTTGTAGTCAGATTATTAAATCTGCATGACTCATTCTAAGCACTGCTAGCAATTAAATCCAAAAGAAAAAGCCCTCCAAGAGCAGAGGGCTTTAACTGAACAATTTGCAACGATTAGAAACGGTAGCCTACACCGATGAGAATTTCAGCAGCATTTGCGCTAACTGGTTGAGAGATAGCAACGCCATTGCTTGAGGTCGTAGACGCAGTTGTTTGACCGAAAGAGGCGTACTTAACCTCGCCGAGCATATAGAGTGAATTGGTAACCATTTGCTTGTAGCCAAGACCTACGGTGTAACCCGTTAGGTTAACGGTGTTGTAAGCAATGACCGGGCTAGATAAACCAACAGTTGTACCTGCATACCCTAACATCATATAGGCCATCTTATCCTTATCAAAGGCATAACCAGGATTTACGGTAATGGAATAAACATTCTTCAGCTGATAGGAAGCTACCGTGCTAGACAGAGTTCTACCACTCAATGGCCCAAGAGCAGGATTTACTGGAGCATTGACATTAAGTTGACCTGTAGCCGATGAACTTGCTCCTGGAGCATATGAGGCGCCAAGCCCAACTAACCATGACTTATCGACAGCAAAGTTATAGCCAAGAGCAAGAACAGCTACACCGGTATTTAAGTTATTAACATTTGATGCAGTTGTGTTTGCCGTTACTGGGAGGCCGGGCACTCTTGCGGTACCATTATTAATGGTAGGGGTTACAGTGGCATATCCAACGCCAACTTGACCGTAAGCACCTTCCCATGGATTTGTTTTGGCCGACTGTGCATGAGCACTAGTAGCAAATGCAGCTGCCAAAGCCAAAACCAATGCACTAATCTTTACTGTTTTCATATATCTTCCTATTTTTGATTCTTCTAATTAATCTGAAACAACTGGATGAATCTTAATTAGTTTTAATTTGATTTGTATCTCGGGTTTTCCCTTTATTTATTTTGCGATGCAACAAATAAATTAGTCCTACGGGCAGTAAGCATTCTGTAGTGCTTATTTGACGTGGGTTGTGGGTTGTAGGATATTGCTGTAATATAAACGAACGATCGTATTATTTTTACAACAATGAAGGCAATTATTGATACCCATGCTTGATACAAGGTCTACCTCTGCGGCTTTATCTACTGAGTCCAAAAAGGGTTTAACTACAAAATCAACGATTTTGCAGGCCGCCCTCAATATAGCCAGCAAATCGGGGCTTGATGGAATTACGATTGGTCACTTAGCCGACTTGGTTGGCATGAGCAAGAGCGGTGTCTTTGCCCATTTCGGCTCCCGCGAAGAACTGCAGATTGAAGTGATACGCAAGTACTACCAATACTTTGCTGATAGCGTATTTGCGCCAGCACTCACCAAACCTAAGGGCCTGCCGCGTTTACGTCAAATGATTGATTCATGGCTGAAGATCGGTGTTGGTGAGAATACTTCCAGCTGCTTCTTTATTGCGGGCGCTGCTGAGTTTGACGATCGTCCTGGAATTGTACGTGATGAATTGGTACACAGCGTTGAAGACTGGCGCTCCGCCCTGCTTCGTGCCATCAATGAATCCATTGCAGAAGGACACCTCAAGAAAACCGTTGTTCCCCAAGAAATGCTCTTTCATCTCTACAGCATTGTGTTGGGAGCGCATCACGATTCAAGATTTCTGCAAAACCCAAAGAGCTTGGCACTAGCAAATAAGCTCATTAAGAATATTTTTCTCAATCACCAAGCAATCACCAAATAACTTTCATTTTTATCAAATCTGGAACTAATATGCCTCAATACAACCCACCACTCCGCGACATTCAATTTATAATTCATGAGCTACTAGATGCTGGTAAGGAGTTTTCTAACCTACCAGCCTATCAAGATGTTGATAAAGACACAATGAATCAAATCATCGAGGAAGCCGGTAAGTTCGCTAGCGAAATTGCTTTTCCTTTGAATCAGATTGGCGATAAGGAAGGATGTACACGCCATGATGATGGATCGGTCACAACACCCACTGGCTTTAAGCAAGCCTACGAGCAATATGTTGCCGGTGGTTGGCCCGCCCTATCTTGCGATCCCCAGTATGGTGGGCAAGGATTGCCGCAATTACTCAATACCGTTCTTTATGAAACCCTGAACTCTGCAAATCAATCTTGGACGATGTATCCAGGCCTATCGCATGGTGCCTACGAGTGCTTGCATGCCCATGGTACTGACGAACAGAAAAAAACCTATCTTGAGAAATTAGTATCTGGTCAATGGACTGGAACAATGTGTTTAACTGAACCACATTGCGGCACTGATCTGGGCTTACTTAAAACCAAAGCTGAACCTCAAGCTGATGGTACTTACGCTATTACCGGAACAAAGATCTTTATTTCCAGCGGAGATCATGATCTTGCTGAGAACATTGTTCATCTTGTTCTTGCACGGTTACCGGACTCACCTATCGGCAGCAAGGGCATCTCCTTGTTTGCGGTACCGAAGTTTCAGATTGGGTCAGATGGTTCTGTTGGCAAGGCTAATGCTGTTTCCTGTGGATCTCTTGAACACAAGATGGGTATCCATGGTAATGCCACTTGCGTCATGAACTTTGACGGCGCCATTGGCACCCTGGTGGGAGAACCTCACAAAGGTTTAAATGCTATGTTCGTCATGATGAATGCGGCTCGCCTTGGTGTAGGCATGCAAAGTCTTGGATTAACCGAAGTAGCTTATCAAAACTCAGTTGTCTATGCAAAAGAGCGTTTACAGATGCGCAGCCTCACCGGAGCGAAAGCGCCCGAAAAGGCGGCAGATCCGATTATTGTTCATCCAGATGTACGCAGAATGCTATTGACTCAAAGAGCTTATGCAGAAGCTGGTAGAGCATTCTCCTACTGGGTAGCTCTCATGATCGATATCGAACTCAATCATCCAGACGAGAGCGTTCGCAAAGAAACAGGTGAGATGGTTGCCTTGCTCACTCCAATTATTAAAGCGTTCTTGACTGATAACGCTTTTGAAGCCACCAATGAAGGCATGCAGGTTTTTGGCGGCCATGGTTACATTGCCGAATGGGGTATGGAGCAGTATGTGCGTGACGCTCGCATCAATATGATCTATGAAGGCACCAATACGATTCAATCACTGGATCTTTTGGGTCGCAAAGTACTTGGTGATATGGGTAAAAAACTTACCAAATTTGGAAAGATTATCGAAAAGTTCATTGAGGATGAAGGCGTCCGCAAAGAAATGCAGGAGTTTATTGACCCCCTTTCTGATATCGCCGTTAAGGTTGAAAAACTCACCAAAGAGATTGGCATGAAAGCCATGATGAATCACGAAGAAGTAGGCGCCGCTGCTGTTCCCTATTTACGTGTAGTGGGTCATCTGATTTACTCCTATTTATTTGCACGCATGGCCAAAATTGCACTTGCCAATAAATCTAGCAACGATCCTTTTTATCAAGCGAAATTGGCCACTGCTCGCTTTTACTTTGACAAACTCCTGCCTGAGACTGCGATGCTGATTCGTCAAGCACGCGCCGGCTCCAAATCATTGATGGCAATGCCAGCTGATTTCTTCTGAAAGATGAACTATGAGTGAAAACAAGATTATTAAAAAAGTAGCCATCCTGGGTGCTGGCGTCATGGGTGCACAGATTGCTGCTCAATGTATTAACGTCGGGTTACCAGTTGTCTTATTTGACCTACCAGGAAAATCTGATGATGGCAAACCAGTTCATAAAAATGTGATAGCCCTTAAGGCCATTGAGAATCTTAAGAAACTCAAGCCTGCCCCTTTAGGGCTTGCGAGCGATGCCAATTTGATTCAGGCGGCTAACTATGAAGATGACTTGGGGTTGTTAGCTGAATGTGATCTCATTATTGAAGCGATTGCAGAGCGTTTGGATTGGAAGCATGCTCTCTATGAGAAAGTCGCCCCGCATATTCCTGCGCATGCGCTCTTTGCTACCAATACCTCTGGTCTACCGATTGGTGAGCTTGCTAAAGGCTTCTCAGGCGACCTAAAGAAACGCTTCTGCGGTGTTCACTTCTTTAACCCACCGCGCTACATGCATTTACTCGAGCTCATTCCTGCTGCCGATACTGATCCAACCGTTTTGGATGCGCTAGAGACATTTATGACCTCCACCATGGGTAAAGGCGTGGTCAGAGCTAAAGACACGCCAAACTTTATTGGTAATCGCGTAGGCGTGTTCTCAATTCTGGCGGTCTTTGCTGAAGCGCAAAAATTTGGTCTGGGGTTTGATGCGGTGGATGCAATCACTGGCAGTAAACTCGGTCGCGCAAAATCAGCTACCTTTAGAACTAGCGACGTTGTTGGCTTAGATACCATGGCTCATGTGATCAAAACCATGGAAAACTCCTTACAAGAGGATCCCTTCTCCACTCTATTTAAAATTCCAGAGGTAGTAACCCAGCTTATTGCCAAAGGCGCTTTAGGTCAAAAGACAAAGGCAGGCTTTTATCGTAAAGATGGCAAGAATGTTCTTGTCTTGGATGCCGCTTCCGGTGAATACAAACCTTCTACCGCAACCATTGAGCCTCTAATTGAGCGCATTCTGAAAAAGCCAATTGCTGAGCGCCTTGAGTTACTTCGTGATACAGATGAACCTCAAGCGCAATTTTTATGGGCGATTTATCGTGATATCTTCCACTATTGCGCGATCCACTTAGCTGACATTTCTCAATCAGCTCGTGAAATTGACTTTGCGATGCGTTGGGGTTATGGCTGGGACAAAGGCCCTTTTGAAGACTGGCAAGCAGCTGGCGTAACGCAAGTTGCCAACTGGATCAAGGAAGATATTGATGGCGGCAAAACACTCAGCAAAGAACCCTTACCTGCATGGCTATTTAGTGGCCCTGTAGCTGAGAAACAGGCATTTCATACGCCAGAAGGGTCTTGGTCTGCTTCTGAGAATAAATACGTACCTCGCTCAAACTTACCTGTATATCAAAAGCAAGTATTTAGAGCGCCCCTCTTGGGTGATGGATCTCCTGATCCCAAAACTGCTGGCACCACCATCTACGAAAACCCAGAACTGCGTGCCTGGATTGACCAAGCTCAACCTGATGTATTGATCGTTTCATTTAGATCAAAGATGAATACTATCAGCCCTGATGTACTCAATGGCATTCAGAAAGCAGTTGAAATTGCAGAAGCTAACTACGAGGGCCTAGTAATCTGGCAACCTAGCTCACTTAAGCTTGGTACCCCTGGCGGTCCATTCTCTGCTGGTGCAAACTTAGAAGTAGCAATACCAATGGCTATGGAAGGCGGCCCCGCTGGAGTTGAGCCGTTTGTAAAGCTATTCCAAGATACGATGATGCGCGTGAAGTACTCGCAGGTTCCTGTCATTTGCGCAGTATCCGGCATTGCACTAGGTGGTGGCTGTGAATTAGTAATGCAATCTGCTCGTAGGGTTGCAGCAATCGAAAGCTATATTGGCCTAGTTGAAGTCGGCGTTGGCTTATTGCCAGCCGGTGGCGGACTCAAAGAAGCGGCTATTCGTGCGGCACAAGGTGTAGCACTTGCTGGTAATACCAACTACTTAGATTTCACAAAAGCTTCTTTTGAAAATGCTGCGATGGCAAAAGTTTCATCATCTGCTCAAGATGCTTTGAAGATGGCTTACCTACAAAAAGGTGACATCATTGTTCCCAATGTTTATGAGTTGTTGTCGCTTGCGCAAAATCAAGTCAAAGCCATGCGCTATGCAGGCTATAGACCCCCTATTCCGGCTCTTATTCCGGTAGGCGGACGTTCAGTAGCTTCAACAGTGATGGGTCAAGTAATCAATATGCGTGATGGCGGTTTTATATCTGAGCATGATGCATTTATCGCCAAGAAGATTATTGACATCATTAGTGGTGGCGATGTCGATGCTGGAACTCTTGTGACTGAAGAGTGGTTGCTCAAGCTAGAACGTCAAGCATTTGTTGAGCTTATTGGTCATCCAAAGACCATGGAACGCATTATGGGCATTTTGCAAAACGGCAAGCCGGTTCGTAACTAATTTACTGAGATATCACTATGAAAAATATCCAAGACGCATATATCGTTGCAGCCACCCGCAGTGCCGTAGGTAGATCCGGACGAGGGGCATTAAAAAATACTCGACCAGATGATTTACTTGGCAATGCTCTACAACATATCTTGACGCAAGTACCTACTTTAGACCCCAAAGCAATTGAAGATGCCATTATTGGTTGCGCCATGCCAGAAGCTCAACAAGGCTTGAATGTTGCTCGAATTGGACTTCTCCTCGGCGGTCTGCCCAATACTGTTGGTGGCATTACCGTCAATCGCTTCTGCTCTTCTGGCCTAAATGCAATTGCTATGGCTGCAGATCGCATTCGGGTTGGCGAAGCTGATGTCATGATTGCGGGTGGCGTAGAGTCAATGAGCATGGTTCCTATGGGAGGCAATACGCCATCTATGTCACCAGAGATCTTTGTGGGGGATGAAAACATTGGCATAGCATATGGCATGGGCTTAACTGCTGAGAAAGTTGCGCAGCAATGGAAGATCAGTAGAGAAGATCAAGATGCCTTTGCTTTTCAATCGCATCAAAAAGCGATGGCCGCTCAAGCTGCTGGCGAGTTTAATTCTGAAATCTTCCCAGTTAAAGTGGCTCATCGCTCAATGAACCTAGATAAAGGTCAAGTTGATGTTCAATGGCGTGAGTTTTTGAAGGATGAAGGTCCGCGCGTTGATACCTCACTCGAAGGATTGGCAAAACTCAAATCTCCATTTGCCGCAAGGGGAAGCGTTACAGCCGGCAATAGCTCTCAAACCTCTGATGGAGTTGGCGCACTGATTCTAGCTAGCGAGAAAGCCATTAAAACCTTTGGACTCACACCTTTAGCTCGATTTGTAAGCTTTGCTGTTAAAGGTGTAGCGCCAGAAATCATGGGTATTGGACCTAAAGAGGCAATTCCTACTGCTTTAAAACTTGCAGGTTTAAATCTACAGGATATGGACTGGATAGAATTGAATGAGGCTTTTGCAGCTCAGTCTTTAGCAGTCATTCGCGATCTTGGTTTAGATCAAACCAAAGTCAATCCGCTAGGAAGTGCCATTGCCCTTGGTCATC
>NZ_LOJI01000035.1:0-9759 GCF_001595965.1 Polynucleobacter yangtzensis | reverse complement strand
GAGGCTTTTGCAGCTCAGTCTTTAGCAGTCATTCGCGATCTTGGTTTAGATCAAACCAAAGTCAATCCGCTAGGAAGTGCCATTGCCCTTGGTCATCCATTGGGGGCCACTGGCGCGATTCGTGCTGCTACTGCCATTCATGCCTTGCAGCGACGCAACCTTAAGCATGCGATGGTAACAATGTGCGTTGGTACTGGCATGGGCGCTGCTGGAATATTTGAGCGCTGCTGATGACATGATTACTAATAAGGAGACATCATGAATACAAAACAATTACTGGCTTTATCTGCCTACTTCATTGTATTTTCCAGTACCGCTTATGCGCAAACAGATCCTGCTATTGGGGTATGGAAAACAATTGATGACAAAACCAATCAACCTGCTTCTTTAATCAAAATTGAGCAGGTCAATGGCGTGCTTGAAGGCACTATTATCAAAACATACCCAAGACCAAATGAAACACCCCTGGTTAACTGCAATCTCTGCAAGGATGATAGAAAAGATAAGCCGATTGTTGGCATGAAGATCATGACGGATCTAAAGCAGGATCAACCCGGCGTATGGTCTGGTGGAAAAATCCTCGACCCCAAAGAAGGTGAAGTCTACAAGGTCAAAATTGCGACTGAAGATGGCAAGAAGATGGATGTCCGTGGCTATATCGGCGTTCCATTACTAGGGCGTACTCAAGTTTGGTACAAAGCCGAGAAATAAGCTCGCCTCATAGAATCTGGATAAGTCTTTCTAGAAAAAGATCTTGCCCGTGGTGGACTTTAGCGTGCCAATCATCACCAGAGCTCTCATTGGCATCATCAGTAATGTACTTAAATGATTGCCATGGAATTTGGTGATCATGGGCAACGGCAGCAATCGCAAATAACTCCATATCCACCACATCTACTCCTAGGCTATGCAACCATGGGTCATGTGCCGTGACAAAGCTATCGCCAGAGCCACAGACAAATTGCCCGGTAGATAGATATTCTTGTGGTCTTACACAGAATGGCGTGCTACCACGAGGCGATAATGGCTCAGCTTGCATATCGCGCTGAATCACCTTGCCGATCTCCAGCAAGCCATGTAGTTCGGGTTTGATTTTTCCAGCGGTACCAAAATTCAAGATTCTCTTAGGCGAATATTGATTAATTGCTTTGATGCTGGCGATAGTTGCATTAATTTTGCCAATCCCCGTGTAGATGATCTCTGCGCCGCTAGGCAAAGCTTCACGCTTGAGCTCGGACTCTAATGCGGTAATAATGAGTAGTTCTGTTTTCATATTGGTTGGCAATGAATTTATTAGATTATCTACCCGGAGTTCCTGACTTTCCAAAACCAGGGGTTCTCTTTAGGGATATTTCTCCCCTGCTTGCCAATCCAGCCGCCTTTAAAGAAGCTATTCGTCAGCTAGATGAGATTGCCCAGCAGTTTGATTACACCCACATCCTGGGTATTGAATCGCGGGGTTTTATCTTTGGCTCTGCGCTAGCTCACCACGCTCATAAGGGCTTGGCGTTAGCCAGAAAACCCAACAAACTTCCCTTGGCTAGTCATCGTGAAGCCTACGGTCTTGAGTATGGAAATGATTCTCTAGAAATTCAGCAATCCACCTTACCCAAAGATGCCAAAGTATTGTTACTAGATGATGTTCTAGCTACCGGTGGAACATTGATTGCGGCTGATAAGTTAATCCGTTCGGCTGGCTTTGAAGTCAGCGGTGCAATTACCTTACTGGAGATTACCTTCTTAAACGGCAATGAACTACTAGAGCAGAATCGTATTCGCCATCAATCTGTTTTGAAAAGCTAGATGAGCTTTTTAGCACTCTTTACTATTTTCATCGCGCCCCAACCCACCGCTAAGACCTTGCTTGCCAGTTTTGGCTTGTAATGCGCAAGCGCTGCAAATGCGCTAGTCCAAAGAATAGGGTTGCTCTTCAAGAATTGAACCGCATCAATTCCTTTATCAGCCCAAGAAAGCGGCTTTTCCCAAGCCTCAAAGTGTTCGGCAAAAGCCTTGCGCTCTCGACTAGCCTGAAGCATTAGTTTGTGTTGACGATGCTCTAGGGCCTTTAGCTTATCCTTCATTTTGAGAGTGCTTCGCGATCCTTAGCCAATTCAGTGATTGAGGCCTCAAATAATCTCGGCATCTTGCGCAGTGACTGAGTAACTAAGAATGCCAAAATCAACCCAACCGATAAGAATGCTGCGGTTAACAAACCAAGAGCTATCATTCGGTCTGTTTCCCAGCTATAGATCACAATCAATAATGCCAACATCACAAAGCCAAAAAATAGAAAGAATAAAGCGCTAATAATCATCACTAACAAGCTAATGAATTTACTTCTAGCTATTTGTACATCAAGCGATAAAAGCTCTAAACGCGTTTGAGCAATGGATGCTCCAGTAGAGGCTAGCCCCTTGATGGATGAAAGTAAGTTTTCTTGAGACATGAAGTGTTAACGACGGCCAATAAATAAACCAATGAGTAAACCCAAGCCTGCCGCAACACCAACAGCCTCCCATGGATTGCGATGGACAAAGTCATCCGCACCGTCAGCAGCTATCTTGGCTTTATCTAGCAACTTACCTTCAACGCCAGAAAGACTTTCTTTAGCACCAGCCAAAGTTTCGAGAGCTTTATTACGAATAGAGCTAATCGCCTCTCCTGGATGATCTTCGGTAGCTTTGATTAAAGCTTCAGCATCGGCCATAAGAGACTTGAATTCACTAATCAAACTTTCAGCACCCAAACTGGAATCTTTATGATCAAAAGAATGTTCAGCATTTTTATGGCTCATTAAAAACCCCTCAATAATGTGACATACAAATTATTGCATTAGGAAGGCAAATGTTTAATTGCCCTTTCCAACCTTAGGCGGAATTATTGTTTTGTCCATATCGCCTAAAACCAATGGTAGACCTGTTGGTCCGGATCCAAAAATGATAATTTTTGAGTTATTTGACGTTGCTAAACTTTGAGTAGCCTCAACACCCCTCCAGCGGAGATAATTATCAGATAACCCAGGGCGCACAATATCTTGAAATTTACGAATACCTTCAGCTTCGATTTCTTTTCTTTGCGCTTCTTGGCGTGCGGCCTCCAAAATATATTTATATCCATCAGCTTTAGCAAGCTCAACCATTTTTTTCTCAATCGCTTCCTCAACCTCTTTAGGGAAGCTGATGTTTGTAATCTCTACATCGCTGATTCGAACTAGCTTAACGCTTTCAAGACCAGGAGGGCTAATGTTGTCGACCAAAATTCTGTCTGATGTAATAGCAATTTCCCTAACAACTTTTTGTATGTCTGACGTGAAGGCCTTGTCGGAAGAAAAGCTACCAACCCTGCTTCTGATGATCGAAATAACTTGTGGCTCAACTACTTTGTGCAAATAATCAGGGCCGATGTATTTGTGAAGCAAAGGCAATGTTCTGGCATCAATTTCATACTGATATACCACTTTGACTTTTGATTTGAGAAGGTCCGATGTAAGAACCTCCAACTCAAGGACTTGATTCTGTAAACGTGCATCATACTGGGTAAATGTATTCCAAGGAAAGACAAAATGTACGCCTTCCTTGAAAATTTCATTCATATCTACCCCACCCCAAAGAGGTCGATAAATAACCGCAACTTTACCAGCAGGGACGATATTAACGACTTTTGGCCACAACAAAAGCAAACTTCCAACGCCAATGAATAATGCTAGCGAAATTTGAATTAAATATTGATTAATAATGCGATCAATATATGCGTAGAACAATTTAACGTATTTCATTAGTCATCCAAATCCTCAGATAGCACTCCATCCTTAAATGAAAGAATGTAATCTGCAGTTTTAAAATAATAGTCGTCGTGCGTAATGGCAATGATTGTTTTACCCATAGCCTTCAATTTAGGAAGGATATTCTTATAAAACTGCCGCCTGAATTGCGGATCTTGATCTGCAGCCCACTCGTCTAGAACGATAATGTCTCGATTTTCAAGCAATGCTACCAACAAAGCAATTCTCTTTCGCTGACCAGTAGAAAGTTGAATATGAGAAAACTCGCCATCATCGATAGAGAATTTTTTCTCAATTTCTAGTAGTTTTTGCAACGATAGTATATCTTCCTCGGAAACATTAAATAAGCCATATAACTTTGTAAATAGATAAAAATCGCTGAACACAACCGTAAAAAGATCACGATAAGAGCTTGATGCTGGCTGTTCGATCTTGATATCGTTTACCGAAATGTAACCACTACTAGGTTTATATAAACCGGTCAAAATCCGCATAAAGGTAGTTTTGCCCGATCCATTGCTACCCTTAATAAAATAGAGTTGTCCAGCTTTAAATTCATAAGATATTGGTCCAAGAGAAAATCCTGTTGAGTTTTTATCTTTAAGGTGATCGTAAGTTACATCATGAACCTTTAGGGATCTAAACTGATCTATATCTATAACTTGCTTGTTTTCAACAGATTGCTTGGCAGTCTTTGCCAGCTCATCTTGTAACTCTAAAAGTGATTTGGCGGATGCATTTGCTTCCGATAAAGCGGGAATAGTCTGAATTAACCCAGACAACTGACCAACCAAAAAAATTCCAGCGGTAGATGCAGCAACAACAGATTCGGAAAAACTCTCCGAGAGCATTGGCAAAATGAAAATTAAAATACCAACAACAACAAACATTAGTGTTTGCAGATAATTGAAAAAATTGGTGATGCCCACCAAAGAATATGTCTTTAAGTTGCTGGCAACTAGAGATTCTTCCACCATGTCAGCAGTAATGTCTCGAGCGCGCTTTGAGTGCATCTTAATTTCCTTGAAACCGCTCAAGAAATCACCAAACAACTCAAATACCTCACCTTCCTTTGCCCAAGCTGCACTCACAGAGTCTTTCACCCCGAGAATGAAGCGAGACGAGACAACGAAAATAATAACTGCCGCCATGAAGCTGATACAAAAGGCCATCCAAGAAATGGTGGCCATGTAAATCGTTAGGCAACTCAAAGTTGCCGCCGATTGGCACATCATTACCAAGATTGGAATTGATTGAGATACAACTTGAGTATCCCTCCCCAATGATTGCATGATCTTAGCTTTGCCAATGTGATCAATAGTTTGTAAATCAGACCTGAAATACTCTCCCAGGATACGAATCTTAAATTTATGAATTAAAAATTGAGCGCTTCTAATATTGTCTTGATTAGCTTTTCTGGTAACCAACAAGAAGAATGTCAGCACAGCGGCATAGAGGAAAAATTGTAAAAATACAGACTCACCCTCAGCCACTTTAGCGGCAGACATATTGATCAATGAGATTAAAGCGGTATTAGCAATCCCTACAAAACAAGCAAGCCAAATGAGGTGCTTTAAATCACCTGCACCCTCAACCCTCAAAAACTCAACCACCTCAGATTTTGAGAATAGTGAGGTCATTTTGTTATCGTTAATCACGTATTGCCTTACCTTGGGTCAATAAAACGACGAGTGAAGTTCTCGCTTTTAAATGCTTTTTTAGCGCTCTCATATGTATCTTTGAAACTTACACCTACATCATGAATGTTGAAATCAACTAAAGACCCCTTTTTTTCAAAATGACGCACAAAGACGGATCCTAGAGCAAAGGTGCTTGCATAAGACATCGCAGGCTGAACTGCAACGTAGAGCAATTTCCCAAGATAGGGGATATTCTTAATAGCTTGCAGTCCAACAGTGTGAGACAAACCTGTGGTGACATTGCTAGCAATCAAACTGCTAATAATTGCACGAGCGCTCTCTTTCTTAAAAGGGACCCCATAAAGTTTGCAAAGCTCAGAAATCATTTTTAACTGAACTCCAGTAACTGCTACAGTATCCAAAAAGTTCGCGGGTACGAGTCCCGCAACGATAGACCACTCAGCATACTTGCGAACCACACTTTCTGAAGACTCTCCAGAAACTTCTTCAATAATGACTACCTCATCAGTAGTGGTGATTTTAGTTGGCTGTATTTTTTTCCCTCTTTTGAAGAATGATTGATTGGCGTCACTACCCAAGGTTGATGAATTTGATTGATTAAAAATCTCCTCGGCAGACTCACCACTAACCTCAACATTAATTAAGTTACGCTCACCCATGATGATGCGGTTAGCGGCGGCCTCAATTCTGGATGGAGCCGCTTCTTCAAAAACTTCCTCAGCGGCGTCTGCCTTACTTTGGTCAATTTTATGTGCACTTTTTTTAGTAGCCAATTTTGCGCTTTTGTTAGCCGCCGATAAATTTGTATCGCCTAAGGGTGCAGTCGCCTTATCACCCTGATCGACATTTTTAATATCATCTAGAGGATTTAGGTTAATGGTAGAACGTTTACGGGAACTCATTTTGCTTGTAAATCCAATGTATCAATAACCTCTTTTGTTAGCAAACGATAGTCTGCGGCCGCTGGCGATGAAGACTTATATGTCATGATGCCCTGCTTGAACGAAGGAGCCTCGGCTAAAGAAATGTTTTCACGAATAAATGAAGAAAATACTTTATTGCCAAAACTTCCTTTCAGCAACTCAACAACATCTTTTGCATGCTTTGTTCTCAAATCAACACGCGAAGGGAGATAACCCAAGATATTTATCGAGGGATTTAGAACATCTTTCACATCATTTAGCGTATTAATTAATTGACTCACACCAATCAAACTCATGACATGTGTTGTCACGGGCACGAGCAACTCATCTGAGGCGGCAAGTGCATTCAAAGTTAATAATCCAAGGGTCGGAGGGGTATCAATCAACATCACATCCCATGCCGAACTATTTGCTTTTGATAGTCTTCTTTTTAAAAGCGTTTCGATGGCCATTTGCCCGGCTAATGCTTTCTCAATCTGGGAGAGCTGCTTTGAGGCAGCAATTACATCAACTCCCTTCATTTCAGTTGTTGAAATGACATCCTCCAAAGGTGTATCGTCAACTAACAGATCGTAAGCACCTTTAGATTTATCTGCGGCACCAAGCCACTGCGTAGCATTTGCCTGTGGATCCAAATCCACTACCAAAACCTTCAACCCCTGCTCTGCTAGGCCACACGCCAAGTTCACAACAGTAGTAGTCTTGGCACAGCCACCTTTTTGGTTTGCCACGACAATTTTTTTCATTACAAAAACCCGTTCAACTTATTCGACCGCAAAATAAATAAGCCCACCTGTAATACGTGGGCTTATTTGATTAAAGGTAATTTAATTACTTCTTGACTGCTTTTTTAAATTCTTCTTTTAAATCAGCCTTAACAGATTCAGCGCTGAAGCTATCAGCAGTACCGCCGCCTTCGAAATGCTTAACCATTACCTTGCCAATTGCATAAGTAGCAGCAACAGAAAAGGCTGACATTGAAACAAAGCCGAATAAAGAACCATAGCCAGGGAACATTTTTGCTGTAGAGCCAACAACAATATCAGCACCAATAGCAGGAGCCAATGTGCCACCCAACACTGTAATTACTGAGCGAAGTTTTTCTTTGGTGAAGCCTGAACCATAAACCTTTGCAATATCATTCACTAATTTTGCTTGAATGCCACCAATAACTAACACATCAACGTTTGGCACAGGAATTAATGCTGCTCCTACACTCCACTTCGCTGCATTTGAAATAAGCTTGCTTACTTGATCTAATTTGTCAGAAGTCTCTGGAGCTAAGTCCTTAACTTCTACATCTGAAACATCAGAAACGTTAGTTGCTGAGCTGGTCATAAATTTATTCTCCTATTGTGCGATGAGGGCATTAGTCTGCATATTTGCTCCCTTGCAGATTAACATAACTAAATTGCAAAAAACCTTTGAATTTTATTGTCAAAACTTTGTTTTAGACAATTAAGCATGTTTTTTCGTCTGTAATGCACCATTATAGTGCATAATGTGTAAATCCCCCATCAAATGCAAACATCACAGAAAAGAAAATTAGAAAAATCGGTAAAATTCACAAAATACTTAAAAATTCTAAAAATGAACGACAAAACAAGCAAAACCCCAAATAATTCAGGAGATGGCCTCACGATAGATGGCGATCACTTCAAAATCCTTATCAACAATGAAAATCAACATTCGTTATGGCCAGCTCTAAAGACAACACCCAACGGCTGGACTGAGGTTGGATTTTCAGGTTCTAAACAAGAGTGCACCAAGTATGTGGATGACAACTGGAAGGATATGAGACCTAAAAGTCTTACAGCGCAGTCCTAATTGATATTTAGAGGCGCTATATCCAATCGAGCAATGCTTTGCATTATCTCGACTTCGCCATTTTTGGTTCCATGAATACTCAAACCTCCAATCTACCTCAGATAAATGACACATTATCGAATGAGATTTATCCGCTAACTGGAGCGCAAAAGAACGTTTGGTATCACCAACAACTGGATCCAGAATCATCTGTTTATCACATTGGTGCAGCGATCACCTTTCA
Organism: Polynucleobacter yangtzensis; assembly: GCF_001595965.1. Taxonomy (GTDB): domain Bacteria; phylum Pseudomonadota; class Gammaproteobacteria; order Burkholderiales; family Burkholderiaceae; genus Polynucleobacter; species Polynucleobacter yangtzensis. The sequence goes on along the minus strand of NZ_LOJI01000035.1, from coordinate 1,344 downwards.
TGGCAACTTAGATGCGCAGAAGTTGAAGTGTGCATGGCAAAGGGTATTTGAACACGTAGACACCCTTCGTCTAAGCATTGTTCTGCAAGACGGAATTCCCTACCAAAAGATCGCCCCCTTAACTCAGCTCAACATTGAATCGCGGGACCTCCGGTCCGATCACAACAAAGAAGCGAAACTCAATGAGATATTAAGCCATGCCCTAAAGGCGCGGATAGACTATTTTCAATCTCCCTGCTTTAGGGTCGGCATTATCCAAGTATCTGAAACAAATTGGGTTAATTACTTTATCCCGCATCACCTCTTTATTGATGGTGCCGCTCGCGCCAGCATACTCCAGCTTGTATCTCAGGCATACGACAATCCTTTGCAGGAATTGCCAGCATTAGTTTCCCTGCCCGAAATAGTCAAATTAGATTCGGAATATGTTGACGGCGAGAATTATGAGAAAGATGGTAACTATTGGGAAAAATCTCTCGCATCCTTGGAGGCCCCAGTCAGCATCTCAACCGATGAGCTTGGTCCAGCCTCACTCAGTTTCTACTCAACCATTAAAACAACATTAACTCGAAAAAAATATGAGCAACTCTCCAATTTAAGCAAAGAGATCTGCGGTAGTAGAGCGGCAATTTTCGCTACCGGTTTGATTCTTTACTTATCTCGGCTATGCAACCAAAAAGATCTATGTATTGGCCTGCCAACTTCCGGGAGAAATAAAGAGCTAGCAAGCTTCCCAGGGATGATGGCAAATATTTTGCCCCTGCATCTTGAATTAAATTTCGGCTTTACTGCGAGAGAATGTATTCAGTTAGTGTCGCAACAGATTAAGGATGCAGTCGCGCACAGTCGCTATCCTCTTAGTCAAATTTCAAAAAGCCGTCGCAAATATGGCTTGGGCGATCCTTTTGCTGCAGTTCTCAATTTTCAAAGTTTTAATTTTGACCTCAAATTTGCAGGCGTAATAACTGCTGTTGAGCTCCTAAATTCCGGCCCGATATCAGATGTTGCACTTCAAGTCCTTGATCGGCAGAATGGCTTGGATGTTGAATTGATTTTCGACTATAACCCTGAGAGATATACATCCGTTCAGGCTCACTCCTATCTAAACAATCTTCGTCATGTAATAACTGAGTTACCGAATTTTCTAGACCTACCTATCGCCTCTATCCCGCTACTTGAGCCCAGCGAGCTTTACTCGGTTCTAGAAATCAGCGGCCGATCAGTTACTAATCCAAAAAACTTAGATCTCACCCTCCCTGAGCTATTTGCTGCCCAAGTGGCTAGAACACCAGAAGCGATTGCACTTGTTTATGAAGAGCAAAGCCTCACTTATGCGCAGTTAGA
>NZ_LOJI01000034.1 GCF_001595965.1 Polynucleobacter yangtzensis | reverse complement strand
ATTGGCATTGCCAGGTGCTCGGTAAGCCGTATCAGTCACAAACTCAGGTTCTGGTAGAGCGCGACGATCGAGCTTGCCATTGGGGGTGAGAGGCAGGGTGGTGAGATACACAAAGGCACTCGGTACCATGTACTCAGGTAAGGTGTCACCTAAGGCGCTACGCAATTGACTAGCACTTGGCGCTATCGTATTGGCTTGGGTGACTAAATACGCAACGAGTTTTTGTTCGCCCGCGCTAGCACGAGCAATGACTGCCACTTGAGCTAACTCTGGGCAAGCTTGTAAGAGGGCTGCTTCAATTTCACCTAGTTCAATCCTAAAGCCCCGGATCTTCACTTGTTGGTCAGCACGACCT
>NZ_LOJI01000033.1 GCF_001595965.1 Polynucleobacter yangtzensis | reverse complement strand
GCGATGGGCGAGGCTGGCGTTACCAAGTGCCTAGAGATCATTCACAATGAACTGGACATCACCATGGCATTTACAGGTCATCGCGATATTCAGAATGTAACCAAAGATATTTTGTATCCAGGAGCTTTTTAGCCTTGAATACTAATTTATTCCTTGTTCATCCTTGGATTGTCTGTTTGCGTCGAGCAAGTTGCAAGGCGCTAACTTTATTTTTTTATTTTGTTATGGAGACTTTATGAACATTCGTCGTCACATTTTTGCAGTAGCAGCTTCTGCAATGCTTGCAACCGGTGCTTACGCTGCCGATATCAAACTGGGTGTTTCAGGACCTTTCACCGGCGGCTCCGCTTCTATGGGTGTGAGTATGCGT
>NZ_LOJI01000032.1 GCF_001595965.1 Polynucleobacter yangtzensis | reverse complement strand
ATACCACCATCAACTAATTGCAGAGCGAGACCTGCAGGAGTGGCAAACTCAAATAAGGCTCTTAAAGGTAAGGTAATCGCTGTTTCTTGACGCACTCGAGCAATGAGGCGCATGGCCAATAGGGAGTGACCTCCAAGTGCAAAGAAGCTGTCATCAACCCCTACGGTAGGGATGCCTAGTAATTCACTAAAGAGGGTGCACAGCAGTTGCTCATTGGCATTGCCAGG
>NZ_LOJI01000031.1 GCF_001595965.1 Polynucleobacter yangtzensis | reverse complement strand
ACTGGCGCTATCAATATTGAGGCTCTACAGCTAGCGTTGTTAGCCATTATTGAAAGACACGAGGCATTGCGGACGGTGATGCTCGAGGATGAAGATGGTGAAGTATTCGGCTATGTCATACAGGCAGAAGGTAATAACCTCATACAACTTTCTGACTTAAGAAATATTGAAAGTCAGTCTGAGAAGATGCATAACCTCATCAGGAAAGAGGTTGGGCTTTCGTTTGATATTTCATGTGAAATTCCCCTCCGCACTCATCTCTTGCAACTAACTGATGATGAATATGCCTTAGTGCTTACTTTCCATCATCATGCCAATGATGGTGTGTCAGCCAATATCTT
>NZ_LOJI01000030.1 GCF_001595965.1 Polynucleobacter yangtzensis | reverse complement strand
CCTGTACTGCCGGAGGTGTAGATCACATATGCAAGATGCTCAGGCAGTAATGGCCTAATGCGCTCGCTATTAGCAATGGTGCTGGTCTCATAACCCTCTAGTAAGGCTACTTGCTCGGGATGATCTAAATCGATCAGACCTAGGTTAGCAAAATCAGTCAGCTCACAATGCGCTAGGGTAGAGCGATTGGTAATGACATGCGCAGCCCCACTATCACTCAGCATGAACGATAGACGTTGGGCTGGATAGTCAGGATCTAATGGTAGGTAAGCAGCGCCCGCCTTGAGGATCGCTAACAGCGC
>NZ_LOJI01000029.1 GCF_001595965.1 Polynucleobacter yangtzensis | reverse complement strand
GACTACGGTTATGTTCTTGAGAACGGTAAGATTGCTACTCATGGACCTGCTGCTAAGCTCAAGGATGATCCTGCTGTGAAAGCAGCTTACTTGGGTGGCGCAGGCGGTCATTAATGGTTGGTTGTTTATATCCGCTACACCAGTTTCCTTATCTTTAGAGAGTATTTTATGTCCAACCAACAGCAACAAAATAGCAGTATGGCTGATGCCTATGTTTTGCCTTTTGAGC
>NZ_LOJI01000028.1 GCF_001595965.1 Polynucleobacter yangtzensis | reverse complement strand
TAGCAACAATTGCTTTTGATGCAGCAACCTTTGAAATCTGGGGTGCTCTTTTAAATGGCGCGAAGCTTGCACTTGCACCTGCTGGGAAGTTGGATTTAAATGCCATCACATCTACCCTGGCGCAATATCAAGTCAATACACTTTGGCTTACCGCTGGTCTATTTGCCGCCGCAGTTGAAGAAAAAATTTCACTGTTTGCAAACTTAAAACACATCTTAGCCGGAGGTGATACGTTACCTCTCACATCCATTCAGCGCCTCTTAAGCACATATTCATCGATTGATCTCATTAATGGATATGGGCCTACAGAAACAACCACCTTTGCACTTACTCAACATCTAAGCGTTAAGCATTGCGAAGAAAAAGTGGTGCCTATTGGCTACCCACTAAATGGCTATACATCCTACCTCCTAGACTCCACCTTAGAGCCTGTACCTCCTGGAGTGGTGGGTGAGCTCTATATTGCTGGTGCTGGTTTAGCCAGAGGCTACCTAGGT
>NZ_LOJI01000027.1 GCF_001595965.1 Polynucleobacter yangtzensis | reverse complement strand
CCATTGACGCTGACTGGCGCAACTATGGGTGGCGCGCTGGGATTGAAGGCATTCGCAGTAGCGATTATTGGCGGCTTATCTAGCGGCATGGGCATCATTGTTGGTGGCTTGATTTTGGGCATTGTCGAAACAGCTACCGGCTTTTATGTCTCTACTGGTTACAAAGATGTTCCAGGCTTGATTTTGTTATTGCTTGTATTGGCATACAAACCATCTGGTCTATTCGGCAAATCTGCAATTAAGAAAGTTTAATGATGAAGAAGTCTCTAATACCGCTATTAATTGCGATTGCGGCACTCTTTTGTTTGCCGTTGTTTGTTCATAACCCTTATTACATTCACTTAGTTGAAACCATTCTCATCTACACCATCTTGTTATATGGTTTAGA
>NZ_LOJI01000026.1 GCF_001595965.1 Polynucleobacter yangtzensis | reverse complement strand
GCGGCACTCTTTTGTTTGCCGTTGTTTGTTCATAACCCTTATTACATTCACTTAGTTGAAACCATTCTCATCTACACCATCTTGTTATATGGTTTAGATATCGTTGTGGGTTATGTTGGTCAGGTTTCCTTAGGTCACGCAGCTCTGTTTGGTATCGGTTCATACACCGCTGGTGTTTTGTACTTCCATTTCGGTTGGACGATTTGGGGAACTCTACCTGCATCCATCATCGTGACCTCTATCTTCGGCGGTATCTTGGCATTGCCAGCCCTGAAGGTAATTGGACCGTATTTGGCGATGGTGACCTTGGCTTTCGGAACCATTGCGCAGATTCTCATTAATGAGATGACTTGGTTGACTGAAGGTCCATTGGGTATCAAGATTCCAAAGCCTGATTTAATGGGCGTGCCAATGACCAAAGCAGAGTACTTCTGGATGGTTGGCATCGTTTTGATCCTTTCTATGATCGTTGTAGACCGTTTTGTAAAGTCACAAATTGGTCGCGCCTTTGAGGCCTTGCGTGATAGTCCAATTGCTTGTGACTGTATGGGTGTTTCCGTATATCGTTTTAAGGTGATCGCATTCGTAATCAGTGCTGGCTTTGCTGGTTTAGCTGGTTGTTTGTATGCGTACTCAGAGCAATACATTTCACCAAATACTTACAACAACGAACTCGCTGTTTTGTTCTTGCTCGGTATCATCATGGGTGGACGTAAGTCTCGCCTCGGCGCCTTGATTGGTGCAGCCATCATCGTGTTGTTGCCTAAGCTCTTGGACGATATCAACCTATTCCGTATTGTTGCTTCGATCATTGCAGTCGTAGTGCTGGTTGGTGCTGGCATAGCCTTGTCAAAGAAGACAACTACTCCGCGTCGCGTGGCTGTACCTATCGCTGGCGTAGTAGGCTTAGCAGCATTCTCATTCTGGCTCAATACGATTTCTGACTGGCGCTTGAGTATTTTCGGCTTCATGATTTTGTTGGTGGTGTACTACTTGCAAAACGGTATCGTTGGCTTTGTGAAGAGCTTCTATCAGTCAATCGTTGGCAAAGCTAAAACTACCCGTGGTGGTGATGCTGAAGCGGTGGATGACTCTATCAGCTTCATTAGCAATGTATCCAACGCAAATGCTGGTGAAGAGCTCTTGAAGGTTGACTCTGTATTGATGCAGTTCGGTGGCCTGAAAGCATTGAACAACGTTGATCTGAGCATCAAGCGCGGCACCATCCATGGCTTGATTGGTCCTAA
>NZ_LOJI01000025.1 GCF_001595965.1 Polynucleobacter yangtzensis | reverse complement strand
CCACCCAAGTAAGCTGCTTTCACAGCAGGATCATCCTTGAGCTTAGCAGCAGGTCCATGAGTAGCAATCTTACCGTTCTCAAGAACATAACCGTAGTCAGCCACATTCAAGGCTGCAGCAGCAAACTGCTCAACCAACAACATGGTCACGCCTTGTGACTTCAAGTTAGAAATGATCTTAAATACTTCCTCAACCAAAATTGGTGCCAGACCCATCGATGGTTCATCTAAGAGAATAATCTCTGGATTGAGCATCACAGCACGGGCCATAGCCAACATTTGTTGCTCGCCACCCGATAGTGTTCCAGCCAATTGATTGCGACGCTCTTTCAAGCGAGGGAACATTTCAAGAGACTTTTCCAAATCATTCTTGATGTCGCCTTTTGGACGGCTGCCTGTAAAGCGTGGAAATGCGCCCAACAATAAATTGTCGGTAACTGACATGGTCGTAAATACACGACGACCTTCAGGGCTATGGGCCAAACCTAAGCGAGCGATTTTATGAGAGTCATAACCATCAATTTTTTCACCGCCTAGAGTGACCTCACCAGCTGTTGGTTTGATCATGCCAGTGATGGCACGCATAGTTGTTGTTTTGCCGGCGCCGTTTGAGCCAATCAAAGTAATAACCTGCCCCTTTGGAACATCAATATTGATGCCGTGGAGGACTTTGACTTTGCCGTAGCCTGCTTCAAGATTCTTAATAGATAACATGGTATTTACCGATTCAATATGTTCTAGTGATTAAGTACCCAAGTAGGCATGAATCACCTTCTCGTCTGCCTGAACTTCAGCTGGTTTACCTTCTGCAATCTTCTGACCGAAGTCCAATACAGAAACGGTATCGCAAACTGACATCACCACATCCATGTGATGCTCAATCAGGATGAAGGTAATACCGCTATCGCGGATCTTACGAATAATGCGCAAGAGTTCTTTAATGTCAGGAGCTGTCAAGCCTGCTGCTGGCTCATCCAACAAGAGCAACTCAGGATCCAATGCCAAGGCACGGGCAATCTCGAGCAAGCGCTGCTTACCGTATGGCAAGTTACGCGCTTCTTCATTAGCCAAGTCATCCAAACCAACGAACTTGAGGAGTGCCATTGCACGAGCATGCGCTTCAGCCTCTTCACGCTTATAGCGTGGCAGATTCAATGCAATTTCCACCATGTTTGACTTGAAGGTGTGATGCAAACCAACCAAAATATTCTGGATGGCAGTCATTTCACCGAAAAGCTGAACGTTTTGGAAGGTACGCGCAATACCAGATAAGGCGATATCGGAAGATGTCTTACCAACAACGCTTTCGCCAGCGTACAACACGTTACCAGCTGTAGGCACATAAATACCTGTCAGCACGTTCATCATCGTGCTCTTACCGGAACCGTTAGGACCAATCAAGCCATGGATGGTGCCGCGCTTGATGCTCAGATCAACGTTGTTCAATGCTTTCAGGCCACCGAACTGCATCAATACAGAGTCAAC
>NZ_LOJI01000024.1 GCF_001595965.1 Polynucleobacter yangtzensis | reverse complement strand
CCATCTTCATCCTCGAGCATCACCGTCCGCAATGCCTCGTGTCTTTCAATAATGGCTAACAACGCTAGCTGTAGAGCCTCAATATTGATAGCGCCAGTGAGGCGAAAGACCGCTGGAATATTGTAGGTAGCAGAAGCGCCATCTAAGCGATCGAGTGCCCAGAGTCGTTTTTGACCATATGACAGCGTCACTTTATTGCCATCAAGACGACCAATCCCACCAACCAATGGTGTACTTTCATCAATACCACCATCAACTAATTGCAGAGCGAGACCTGCAGGAGTGGCAAACTCAAATAAGGCTCTTAAAGGTAAGGTAATCGCTGTTTCTTGACGCACTCG
>NZ_LOJI01000023.1 GCF_001595965.1 Polynucleobacter yangtzensis | reverse complement strand
TTAGGACCAATCAAGCCATGGATGGTGCCGCGCTTGATGCTCAGATCAACGTTGTTCAATGCTTTCAGGCCACCGAACTGCATCAATACAGAGTCAACTTTCAAGAGCTCAGTACCAGCATTTGCGCTCGATACATTACTAATGAAGCTGATAGAGTCATCCACTGCTTCAGCATCACCACCACGAGTAGTTTTAGCTTTGCCAGCGATTGACTGATAAAAGCTCTTCGCAAAACCAACAATACCGTTTTGCAAGTAGTACACCACCAACAAAATCATGAAGCCGAAAATACTCAAGCGCCAGTCGGAAATCGTATTGAGCCAGAATGAGAATGCTGCTAAGCCTACTACGCCAGCGATAGGTACAGCCACGCGACGCGGAGTAGTTGTCTTCTTTGACAAGGCTATGCCAGCACCAACCAGCACTACGACTGCAATGATCGAAGCAACAATACGGAATAGGTTGATATCGTCCAAGAGCTTAGGCAACAACACAATGATGGCTGCACCAATCAAAGCACCTAGGCGAGACTTACGTCCACCCATAATGATGCCGAGCAAGAACAAAACAGCAAGTTCGTTGTTGTAAGTATTTGGTGAAATATATTGCTCAGAGTAGGCGTATAAGCAACCAGCCAAACCTGCAAAAGCAGCGCTGATCACAAATGCGATCACCTTAAAACGATATACGGAAACACCCATACAGTCACAGGCAATTGGACTATCACGCAAAGCTTCAAAAGCGCGTCCAATTTGAGATTTGACAAAACGATCCACCACAATCATTGAAACGATCAATATTATAGAAACCAACCAGAAATATTCTGCCTTGGTCATGGGCACGCCCATCAATTCGGGCTTAGGAATTTTGATACCTAAAGGACCCTCGGTTAACCAAGTCATCTCATTAATGAGGATTTGCGAAATCGTACCAAAGGCTAGCGTAACCATCGCCAAATATGGTCCGATCACTTTCAGCGCAGGCAAGGCTAGGATTCCGCCGAAGATTGCAGTAACAATTATGGAGGCCGGGATATTGATCCAAATTGGTAAACCAAAGTGGAAGTACAAAACACCAGCGGTGTATGAACCGATACCAAACAGAGCTGCGTGGCCCAAGGAAACCTGACCAACATAACCCACCACGATGTCTAAACCATATAACAAGATGGTGTAGATGAGAATGGTTTCAACTAAGTGAATGTAATAAGGGTTATGAACAAACAACGGCAAACAAAAGAGTGCCGC
>NZ_LOJI01000022.1:141707-194495 GCF_001595965.1 Polynucleobacter yangtzensis | reverse complement strand
GCTCAAAAGGCAAAACATAGGCATCAGCCATACTGCTATTTTGTTGCTGTTGGTTGGACATAAAATACTCTCTAAAGATAAGGAAACTGGTGTAGCGGCCACCTTATATGGGGCATGCTTTAATATGATTCTATTGTAGTGCTGACCCCGACTTCTAAGCTAAATCTATGTCTAACGAAACCCGCATTGTTTTTATCGTTTCTGACGGTACCGGCATTACCGCCGAGAACTTCAGCCAGTCGATTTTGGCTCAATTTGAGGCCACTTTTAAGCATATTCGAGTGCCATTCGTGGATAGCGTTGACAAAGCCCACGATGCCGTCAGCAGCATCAATCAGGCAGCCAGTAAATATGGCGTTCAACCCATTGTTTTCACCACTTTGGTGAATTCTGAGCTCAATGCCATTGTCGGGAAGGCAAACGGCCTCATCCTAGATATGTTCCAGACTTTCGTAGCACCTCTGGAGGAAGCCCTCGGCATGAAATCGACCCATGCCATGAACCGACTCCACCACAATGCGGACACCGAGGCTTACAAGAACCGTATAGAGGCGATTAACTACTCCTTAGCCCATGATGATGGCCAATCCAATCAAAACTTGGCTGAAGCCGATGTCATCCTGATTGGAATCTCTAGGGTTGGTAAGACTCCTACAAGTTTGTACCTGGCAATGCAATATGGGTTGAAAGCAGCAAACTACCCTCTTATTCCAGAAGACTTTGAACGGGGGCAACTGCCGAAGGATCTAGTACCTTACCGCCAGAAGATCTTTGGACTCATGATTGATGCAGAGCGCTTATCTGAGATTCGTAATGAACGTAGACCTGGTAGTAATTACGCCAAGCTTGAAAACTGTCGTTATGAAATTAATGAAGCAACGGCAATGATGAAAAAACAGTCTATTCCATGGGTGCTTACAACTAGCAAATCCATTGAGGAAATTGCGACTACCGTTTTACAAGCAATTAAGTCCGATAAAACGATCTTGGGTTGATCATTGTTAGGTAAAACTAGCTTCGTCTAACTCGAAGAGTCTCAAACAAACACACGGCCGCTGCCGTTGAAACGTTGAGTGACTCTACTCTGGGGTCAATAGGGATAGATACACCTTTAGCCTGAGCAAGAATATCCTCAGATACTCCTTGGCCCTCGCTACCCATCACCCAGGCAACTGGATGCAGTAGATCTTTCTTTAGAGAGTAGAGATCTTGCTCTGCATCTGCTGTAGTAGCCAATAATTGCGCGGTCACGGCACTCAATACTTGCTGGTTAGGCCAGCCTTCATACAAATCTAGCAATTTGTGAGCGCCCATTCCGGCACGTAATACCTTGGTAGACCATAGATGGGCACAACCAGACAATGCAATCACTTGTGTAAATCCAGCTGCAGCGGCAGTACGCAAAATTGATCCTACGTTTCCGGCATCCTGCACGCGATCCAATATCACTACATCACCTTCTAATGTTGCAATTGACTGTGGTGAAGTAATCGTTGATTTAGGAAGGTTTAATAGACCGGCAATATGCGGTGCATTCACTAAATCCGAGAGCAAGTCCCAGAGTGCACTATCCAACTGAAATACTTTGGTCTCAGGACAAATCTCGAGATGTTCGTAGACGGCTTGAGAGATTTCAATATTCTTTAGGCCAATTTCTGAAGTAAGCAAAGTCTTTAACGCTGGGTCACCTACCCAGGTTTGCACAAGATGGATGCCTTCCAATAAAGCTTGGCCACTTGCTAGCCTAGCCTTTTGACCTTTGGAGCCCGTGACTTGCAGGTTGCGAATCTCCTTAAACAAAGGATTCTCTTTGGAGGTGATGAGATGAAAGTTCATAACTTATTTATAACTTAGTTTTCAATCGATTCAAGCACTTTACGTACTGGCGAAAAACTTCTTCTATGTTGATCGCATACGCCATATTGCTTGAGGGCTGCAAAATGAGCTTCTGTTGGATACCCCATATGTTGTGCAAAGCCATATTCTGGGTGACGTTCATGTAGAGACATCATCTGACGATCACGCGTTACTTTTGCCACAATCGATGCAGCAGATATTGCTGGCTCTTTAGCATCACCCTTCACAATTGCCTCTGCAGCAATTGGCAACTCTGGGCAACGATTTCCATCGATCAATGCTTTATCAGGCCAGGCGCCTAAGCGGGTGGTGAGGTCTTCAATCGCCCTGCGCATTGCTAACATAGTGGCTTGCAAAATATTGATCTGATCAATCTCTAGCGGGCTAGCTTCACCAACACCCCAGGCTTTTGCCTTTTCCATAATTTGCTCATAGAGATATTCACGACGAGCGGCGGTTAATTTCTTAGAGTCTTTTAATCCATCAATCGGATTATTGGGATCGAGGACTACAGCGCCGGCAACTACAGCGCCTACTAATGGTCCACGTCCGGCCTCATCAACACCGCAGACCCAAATCAGACTCATGCGCTTACTTGCTTATTGCGATTATTGGCAATCGTTTGCGCCACTGCTTGCGCGACCAATAGGCCTGTGGGTCGACGCAGGGTTTCATGCATCTGTTTAAAGCGCCCTTTTAGTTCAGCCACTTTTACCGGATGCTCCAACCACTCCTGCAGGGCACTAGCCAATTTCTCTGGAGTGGCATCATCTTGCAGGAGCTCGGGGACAACAAATTCTCCGCAAAGGATATTTGGTAAGCCTACGTAAGGCAAATAACCCTGACGCTTCATGATCTGTGCTGTTAGCCAGGGCACTTTATATGAAATCACCATCGGCTTTTTCCATAAAGCAGCTTGTAATGTGGCCGTACCGCTGGCAATCAATACTACGTCAGAAGCTTCTAATACTTCATCAGCCATGCCATCGAGTAAATGAATCTGAACATCAGGAGTAGTGTTTTTAGTTTTGAGCAAAAGCTGTTCAAGAGGCTCACGCAAGCGTGGCGTTGCCACCGGAATTAAAAAGTGAAGTTTTTGTCCTTTTAATCTCTCGGTCAATAATTGGATAGTTTCAAAAAAAACAGGGGCAATAAGCTCGATCTCGGATCTACGACTGCCAGGGAGCACTGCAATGACTAAGCCCTCAAGAGAAGATTTTTGAAGCTTTAAGTAATGACTGATTTTTTCTCTTGCTTGCTGGATATTGGGCTCAAGCGGAATCTCGCTAGCCAATGGATGCCCTACATAAGTCGAGGCTACACCTGCCTTGTCATAGATTTCAGTCTCAAATGGAAAGATGCAGAGCATGCGCTCAACAGCTTGTGAAATCTTCTTAATACGTCCTGCTCGCCAAGCCCAGATCGAGGGAGATACAAAATGCAATGTCGGGATACCCGCCTTACGCAATTCCAACTCAACGCCTAAGTTAAAGTCAGGCGCATCTATTCCCAAATAAACATCGGGGCGCCCTTCATTCAGAAGGTTTTGAATAAGTTCTTTGCGCAACTTCAGAATAGCCGGAAGTTGTTTGATAGCCTCAACATAGCCGCGCACACTCAAAGTTTCCATAGGCCAATCAGAGCGCATGCCTTCAGCTTGCATGCGAGGGCCGCCAATACCATAAACCTCAAGACCGGACATATCCGGTATTTGATTTAGCGCACTAAGAACTGGCGCCGCTAATAGATCGCCAGAAGGTTCGCCAGCTACACAAGCTAACTTTGGCAAAGTAATTCCGTTACCGAATAATGCCGCGAGTAGAGGCGGCAATAAAATCGTGGAACTGAGCAAGCTTCTCAGCAGTTGCAGGATCACCCGCAGAGGCAACTACCATCTTCTGAATTTCTACTTTAGCTTCTTCAAAACTGAGGCCATCCTTATATAGAACCTTATAAGCTTGGCGCAATGCAGAAATTGTTTCGCTCGAGAATCCGCGACGCTTTAAGCCTTCTACGTTAATCCCATGGGGGGAAGCTTTATCTCCTGCAGCAATCACAAACGGAGGAATATCTTGCACTAAAGCGGATGCACCACCCAACATAGCATGTTGGCCAATACGAACAAATTGATGCACACCAGACATGCCACCCATAATTGCCCAGTCATTTACTTGCACATGGCCAGCGACTTGGGCATTACTTGAGAAGATTGTGTGATTACCAACCTGACAATCATGCGCAATGTGCACATAAGCCATGATCCAGTTGTCGTTGCCAATCCGGGTTATACCCTCATCTTGTGATGTGCCGGTATGAATCGTCGTGAACTCACGAACAGTATTGCGATCGCCAATAATGAGTTGGGTTGGCTCACCACGGTATTTCATATCCTGCGGAGGACCGCCAATAGCAGCAAAGTGTGCAAAGTTATTTTCTTTGCCTATGGTTGTAAAACCCTCAATCACGGTATGAGAGCCAATCTTCGTTCCAGCACCAATCTTGACGTTAGGTCCGATTACGGAATAAGGACCAACTTCAACATCGCTAGCTAGCTCAGCCTTGCTGTCCACTACGGCAGATGCATGAATCCGAGTCATTACGCGCCTTTCGTACGTACCGCACAAGTGATATTTGCTTCTGCAGCAATCTCACCATCTACAGTTGCCTTAACTGCAAACTTGTAAATACCAGCACGACCCCGTTCTAATGTAGCGGTCATGATCAGCTGATCGCCAGGTAAAACAGGCTTTTTAAAGCGCGCACCATCAATACCTGCAAAGTAATAAATAGCATCCTCAGCACGCTCTTCAGAGAAGGTTAGTAAGGCTGCGGTTTGAGCCAGGGCCTCAATAATCAACACTCCAGGCATCACCGGAAAATCAGGAAAATGGCCCTGGAAAAAAGGTTCATTCATGGTGACATTTTTTAATGCCGTAATACTTTCACGCGGGGAAATTTCTAGCACACGATCAACCAATAAAAATGGATAGCGATGCGGAAGCAATTTAAGAATCTTGTTAATGTCGATTGCGATTGGTGTGCTCATAAATGACCCGCTGAAAAGTAAATATTAATTTTAGATTTATAGAATCTCAAGACTCTGAAGATTTGTTCTTATCCAGTAAGCGCAAGCGCTGACGAATTTTATCTAGGCCACGCAAAATAGCGGCGTTTTTCTCCCACGCACCGTGGGGCATAGATGGATACACGCCCGTGAAATGCTGGCCAGGCTCTGTAATGGAGCGAATAATCGAAGTATTGCCAGAAACTGTTGTTCTATCTGCAATCGTCAAATGACCTGCAAAGTTAGCAGCGCCACCAATGATGCAGAAATTACCTATCTTGGTGCTGCCAGAGATTGCTGCACAACCCGCTATTACGCAGCAAGCGCCAACGATGACGTTATGCGCAATTTGCACCTGGTTATCTATCTTGGTACCAGCGCCAATTACCGTATCACTCATTGCGCCACGATCAATGGTGGTTGATGCGCCGATCTCTACGTCATTGCCAATGACAACACGTCCTGTCTGAGGGATCTTGACCCACTCTCCGCCCTTGGCAGAAAAATCAGGAGCAAAACCAAAACCATCAGCACCAATCACTGCGCCACTATGAATAATGCAGCGCTCACCAATTTGAGTGCCGTAATAAATTGATACCGATGGGTAGATCAATGCGTCGCTTGCAATAACGCTATCTTTAGCAACGCTAGTGTTGCCAAGTATAGAAACGCGCTCCCCAAGTTTTACACCTGCAGCTATTTGTACGAATGGTCCAATATGGCATGAAGATGGAACAGTAGCGCTTGGATCAATTACTGCGCTAGGATGAACTCCAGGCTCGTATTTTGGGCCGCTCGCTTTTGCAAAGTATTGCGCCATTCTTGCAAAAGTAGCATATGGATTTTTGGCAACAAAATACACACGCTTCGCTGAGTTGGCGCTAGGGTTTGCCTGCAAAAATTCGAGGTCTGATTGACTAACGATCAACGCTCCGGCAGCACTTTCACTAGCTTGCTGGCGGTAGAGCGGATTCGATAAAAAGGATATTTGGTCGGATTGCGCTCGCTCCAATGGAGCGAGGCCCGTAAATCCGTGGGAAGCCTCCCCCACCAAGCTTGCTTGAAACTGTTCGGCCAGCTCAATGGCGGTCGGCATAAAGCTTACTTCTGGCTATTTAAAGCCTTGATAACATCATCGGTCACATCAGCCTTAGGGCTGACATAAGCTGCTTCTTGAACAATGACATCAATTTTTCTTTGTTCAGCAATTTGCTTTAAGACTGCATTTGCTTTTTCTGCAATCTTGGCGCGCTCTTCGAAAGTGCGCTGATTGAGATCTTCGGTGAACTCACGTTGCTTACGCTGCAATTCGCGATCCTGCTCAGCCAACTCACGTTGACGACGAATACGCTCTGCTTCATTCATCACAGCAGCATCACGGTCTAGCTTTTCAGCAGCAGACTTAATCTTTTGAGCGCTGTCACGCAAATCATTCTGACGCTTTGTAAACTCATTCTGCAAACGAGTCTGCATTGCTTTAGCGAGATTAGACTCGTTAAATACTTTCTCAGAGTTCACAACTGCAACACGCGTACCAGCGTCTTGAGCAAACACTTGAGGGGCAGCCATTGCAGTTAGAGCAGCAATAATGCCAACTTGAATCCATTTTGAAGATTGATAGAACTTCATAAAACTTTCCTTAAACAATTAAAACGCCGTACCAACTTGGAACTGTAAACGCTGGATATTATCCGTTGGTAGCGACTTATACGGAATACCGTAGCTGAACTTCAAAGGCCCTAGCGGTGATATCCATGATAAACCCAATCCGTAGGAGTATCTCAGAACTAAATTGATATTTTCCCCATAAGCATTACCGCCATCCACGAAGGTGAAGAGGCGCAGGGTTTTATCCGTACCAGAACCCGGAACCGGGAAGGTGTATTCCACGTTCGTAACAATCTTAGACTGGCCGCCTGTAGGCTGGTAAGCGCCGATGACGGTGTTGTAATACTGAGGCCCTAATGAGCCAGGGGCGTAACCACGAACCGAGCCAATACCGCCGACGAAGTAGTTTTTGGTAATCGGGAACTCTTTATTGCCATACGCCTCGCCATATCCAACCTCGCCGTTAAAGGACAAAATATTGCCTTTAGAGAAAGAGTGGTACTTCTGATATTGGCCAAAGAGTCGATAAAAAGTAAGATCGCCCACAGGAGTGCCCACCTCACCGGAGAGCTGCTGCAAAGAACCTTCTGATGGAATCAATGTGCTGTCACGACCATCACGCGCCCAACCTACAGTCAAGGGCACGTTGTATGTTTGTAGACGTCCTGGCACGGTTCCACCGTAACTAGTGACATAGTTTTGGTAAGGAATTGGCGTGTTGGTGGTGGCATAAATACTAAACACCTCAATACCCGTTCCAAAGAACACACGGTCTACTTCAGTATAGGGAACGCCAAACTTAATGTTTGAACCAACGGATTTAATTTGATAATCAGGATCGCCTGCATAGTACAAAGGCTTGGATGAGCGATAGTACAAATCAGTGTATCGACTAATACCATCTTCAGTGAAGTATGGATCGTAGTTGGATAGCGTTAAGTTTTGAGTGATCTTACCCAAGGAGGCATTTAATCCAATTGCCGTACCAGTTCCAAATGCGTTATCTTGATTTACACCAGCAGACAAAATGAGCTTTTCTGTTGAGGAGAAACCGGCACCAATTGTGACTGCACCAGTTGGCTTCTCTGTAACCTTCACATTAACGTCGACTTGATCAGGGGATCCAGGCACGTCTTCCGTTGTGATATCAGTTTCCGTAAAGTAACCTAAACGACCCAAGCGTTTTTTTGATAAATCAATCTTTTCGCTATCAAACCAAGAGCTTTCAAACTGACGCATCTCGCGACGAATCACCAAATCGCGAGTTTTAGCATTACCAGTGATTGCCACTTGACGAACATAGATGCGACGCCCAGGATCCACCACCAAGGTGAGATCCACTTCAGCAACATCTCGCCTGATATCCGGCTGCGGATTAATTGTTGCAAAAGCATAACCATAGGAGCCTAGGATTTCGGCAATTGCTTTGGTGCTCTCAGTAAGCTTTGCGGATGAGAAAGTATCGCCTGGCTTTAAAACAATTAATTGCTTTAGTTCAGCCTCTTTACCAAGAGTTTCACCTGCTAAGCGCACATCCTTGACGGTGAATTTTTTTCCTTCACGAATACTGATTGTGAGATAGACACCTTTTTTGTCGGGCGTAATCGACACCTGAGTTGATTCAATCACAAACTCGAGATAACCACGATTCAGATAATAGGAGCGAATTGACTCTAAGTCAGCGGTTAATTTTTGCTTTGAGTAAAGATTGTCCTTGCTGTACCAAGACAGCCAACCACCTGTTTTCAGCTGCATCTCACTTCTTAAAGTGCCTTCGCTAAATACTTCATTGCCGATGATATTAATTTCTTGTATTTTGGCAACGGGACCTTCGTCAACATTGAAGTAAATCGCAACTTGATTACGCTCAACCGGAGTGACTGTAGCAACAATCTCGGCCGCGTACAGACCTTTGCCAACATATTGACGCTTAAGTTCTTG
Source organism: Polynucleobacter yangtzensis (assembly GCF_001595965.1). Taxonomy (GTDB): domain Bacteria; phylum Pseudomonadota; class Gammaproteobacteria; order Burkholderiales; family Burkholderiaceae; genus Polynucleobacter; species Polynucleobacter yangtzensis. The sequence goes on along the minus strand of NZ_LOJI01000022.1, from coordinate 186,025 downwards.
CTCTGCTTTATCAATCAGAGCCTTGTCATAAAAGCGCGCTTCGGCCACGCCTACTGTTTTAAGCGATTTACGAACATTCTCAGGATCAAATTCTTTCATTCCCGTAAATTCAATTCGAGAAATAGTTGGGCGCTCTTCAACAATCACAATCAAAACACTACCCTGCGCTTGGATCTGCACGTCTCTAAAAAAGCCAGTGCCATAAAGTGCTTTGATCGATTCAGCGCCCTTTTCTTCTGTAAAGGTATCGCCGACTTGAACAGGTAGATAACTAAATACCGTACCTGGCTCAACACGCTGGAGACCTTCAACACGAATATCTTTCACCACAAAAGAATCAGCCGCTGAAACATTCAAACTCAATCCGAGCGCAAAAAGAACCGAGATATGGGTAATGAAACGGGCAAAAATACGGAAAGATATTGTCAGAGAATTCAAGGCGAAATATAGCGTTGTAAATCGTTAAACAATGCCAGCAACGACATAGAAATCAGCAAAATAAAGCCCAGTTTTTGAAACTGTTCCTGCATTGATATCGAAATCCGCTTACCGGCGACCAACTCCCATGCATCATACAGTAGCTGACCCCCATCAAGCATCGGAAAAGGCAGTAAATTCAGCAAACCAATGCTAATACTCATAAGTGCTAAAAAGGCTAAAAATGGTTGCCACCCTACCTGAGCTGTCTTACCTGCCATATCAGCAATACTGAGAGGTCCGCCCAGTTGCTTTAAGGAGGTGCTCCCGGTAAACAAACCAGCCATTAACCGTGCGGAGACCTTGGTGATGACCCACACCCTTTCAGAAGCAAATATGACGGCATCTAAAGGGCCCAACCTGAGCTCCTGCCACTTTTCTAATGGACTAGGTGCTGGCAGCAAGCCCAGAGCCATCATTGGATCCTTTTCAGGGCTGATTTTCGGCAAATCTGCGGCATAAAACGCTTTGACATGGCGAGCGCCTGAAGCAGTTTGGAGCTCAAGCGCAAAACCATCCTCCCCAGTAATGGCATCCATCAGATTCCAGCGCAAAGCATTCCAGCTGGGAACAGGCTCAAATTCACCAAAAAGGGGCACGCTATCAGCCTGGGAACCCAAATCCTGCCACCCAACCACCCTATCGCCCTCGGCAACCCCCAGTTTGGCTGCCACGGAGCTTTCGGGGGGAGTCTGCAGTACAGCTGGTAATTGCGGTGCGCCAGCTAGATAAATAAAGGCAAACAAAATGATCGCCAAGAAAAAATTGGCAAAGGGGCCAGCTGCTACAACCAAAGAACGTTGCCAAAGGGGTTTTTTATCAAAAGCCTGGCACTCTTCCGCCGGCGAAATTACTTGCTGACGATCTCTTCCATCCAGCAATTTCACATAACCACCTAAAGGAATCGAGGCCAACACCCACTCGGTATTATTTTTTGCATGGTAGGTGTAAATCGGCTTACCAAAGCCAATCGCAAAGCGAAGCACTCGAACACCACAACAGCGAGCCGCTAAAAAATGTCCAAACTCATGAAAGCTAACCAGTACGCCCAGCGTTAACAAAAACGCGGCAAGAGTAATCAATGCTTGCAAAGAATTTCCTTCACCACTGCTTTTGCTGCTTCACGTGCTCGCGCATCAATACTTAAGATCAACTCAAGTGAATTCGCGCTGGATGTAGGGATAGCATTCAATACCTTCTCCACCACAACTGGAATCTGCAAGTATGGCAAGCCTTCATCCAAAAAAGCTGCTACCGCAATCTCATTCGCAGCATTGAGAACTGCTGGAGCGGTACCACCTGCTTTGGCAGCGGCAAAGGCCAAGGAGAGGCAAGGAAAACGTGTCAACTCAGGCTCGGTGAAACTCAAGGATGCTAGCTGGGTCAAACTCAACGGCGCCACTCCTGCATCAATACGCTCTGGCCATGCCAAGCCATAAGCAATCGGCGTACGCATATCCGGTTGACCTAGTTGTGCTAATACCGAACCATCTCGGTAACGAACCATTGAATGCACCACGCTTTGCGGATGAATCAATACTTTGATCTTTTCTAATGGCAAACCAAATAACCAAAACGCCTCGATGACTTCAAGACCTTTATTCATCATCGTTGCAGAATCAACAGAAATTTTTCTACCCATCACCCAGTTTGGGTGTGCACATGCTTGCTCAGGAGTAATACTGGCTAGCTGATCCAATGGCGTATTTCGGAATGGTCCGCCAGATGCCGTAAGCCAAAGCTCCTCAACTCCAAGTCGAGGATTTGGCTCTTTTGAAAATTGCTCGGGCAGGCATTGAAAGATGGCATTGTGCTCACTATCAATTGGCAGCAACTCACCGCCACCCTCTTTCATAGCGTGCATAAACAAATCACCAGACATCACCAGAGCTTCTTTATTTGCCAGCAACACTCTTTTGCCAGCCTTTGCTGCGGCTAACGCAGGAACCAATCCGGCAGCACCCACAATCGCAGCCATCACGGTATCGCAATGAGAATCGGTAACAGCATTCACCAGAGCTTCTGGGCCATACAAAACTTGAGTATTGATTTTTTTCTCAAGCAGATGCTTGCTCAAACGAGTGGCACCATCGGCGTCAGATACAACTGCAATAGCCGGCTGAAATTCTGCACATTGCTGAGCAAGCAAATCGACTTGCTTAGCCGCAGTAAGCGCAACCACTTTAAAACGATCTGGATGCGCTCGGATCACATCGAGCGTATTGACACCGATAGATCCCGTTGAACCAAGGATGGCAACCTGCTTTACTGACATCAGATAAACCCTGCTAAGAGCGCTGCGATCGGCATCGTTGGTATCAAGGCATCTACGCGATCCAACACCCCACCATGACCGGGCAATAAATGACTGGAATCCTTAACCCCTGCCAAACGTTTGAGTTGAGACTCAAATAAATCGCCAAAAATACTGAAGGCCGTTAATACCGTCACCATCAAGAACATTGGAATCCAGCCAAAGCGAATTGCCCAGGCACCAAATAAAGTAGATTCAAAAGATAAATAGTAGACGCATGCAAACGCGTAAACATAACAAAGTATTAAGCCACCAATTGCGCCCTCAATTGATTTGCCAGGACTAATTTGTGCCGCAAGCTTACGCTTACCAAAGGCTTTGCCCACAAAGTAGGCACCAATATCCGCAACCCAAACCAAAGCCATCGTGCTCAGCAAAAAGATGAGGCCAAGTTCTCGCAAAAACACTAATGCAAACCAAGTGGCCGGTAGCAATATGAGTCCAAGCACAACGTAAAAAGGCCGTAACTTTGACAAAGAAAGATTCATTCCTTTGGCCAATATAAATGGCGCAACAAAGAACCAAAATAGAACCGCTAGTAGCAATAAAGCAAACTGCCAAGAGGCATTTTGCATACCGAGTAAAAACAGAATAATGACCAAGCAAAATAAAGCATACAGCCAAGCTGCACGCCCCGCCTCAGGAGCAAGCAAGCGACTCCACTCCCAGGCAGCAGCCAACAAAGCCACTAAAAAGAAACCGCCAATATAAATTGGAGGCAGTAGAAACAAGATCGGCAGAAGTACCGCCAATAAGACAAGGGCGGTAATAACTCTGGTTTTTAACATGGGATTGAGCTTAGTAACGAACTACATCAAACTGCATCACTCATCGCTTGCGATGCAAGCTGAGCACTAGTACGACCAAAACGGCGCTCGCGTTGACTAAACCAGTCAAACGCTTTATGCAATTCTTTCTCATCAAAATCAGGCCACAAGATATCCGTGAAATACAACTCGGTATAAGCTAGTTGCCATAACAAGAAATTACTGACACGTTGTTCGCCACCAGTACGAATGAATAAATCCGGCTCTGGCGCGTAAGCCATCGATAAATGAGGTTGAAGCAATTCTTCTGTGACTTGCTCTGGTTTCAAATTGGGGTTTGCCGCAAGACATTGACGCATTGCCTGCAAAATATCCCAACGACCACCGTAGTTTGCGGCAATCGTAAAAGTGAGGCCCTTGCAACCAGCAGTCTTTTTCTCAGAAAAATCCACCATCTCTTGAATGGCGGTATCAAAACGACTCAAGTCACCAATTAATCGCAGAGCAATATCATTTTCAGCAAGGCGAGACACCTCACCCTTGAGAGACTTCAAAAATAGCTTCATCAAGAAGCCCACCTCTTCCGGTGGGCGGCGCCAGTTCTCAGAGCTGAACGCAAATACGGTTAGATACTCAACTCCAAGCTTGCGACACTCTTGAACAATTCTGCGAACAGCACTCAAACCCTCGGAGTGTCCTGCAACACGCGGCATCATACGCTTGCTGGCCCAGCGTCCATTACCATCCATGATGATTGCAACATGGCGAGGTACAGCGCTGACCTCTGGAATAGATAGGGTTGAACTGGAGTGTTGAGTCATTAGAAGCTGAAGTTCAATCAGGTTATTAAACCGTCATGATCTCTTTTTCTTTTTCAGCAATGATCTTGTCAATATCAACTACTGCTTTGTCTGTCATCTTCTGAATATCATCAGTAGCGCGACGCTCGTCATCCTCAGAAATTTCTTTGTCTTTAGTTAAACGCTTGAGATGCTCATTCGCATCACGACGTAAATTGCGTACAGCAATCTTAGTATCTTCGCCTTCACTCTTCACAACCTTTGTTAACTCACGACGTCGTTCTTCGGTCAAAGCAGGCATTGGTACACGAATTACAGTGCCCTGAGATGCTGGATTGAGGCCTAAATCAGAATCACGAATTGCCTTCTCGATTGCTGCAACCATCGTCTTATCAAATGGCTGAACGTTGATTGTGCGGGCATCAGCCAGGCCCAAGCTAGCAACCTGACTTAATGGTGTTGGATTGCCGTAGTAATCTACATGAATATGCTCCAGAATTCCTGGATTAGCGCGACCAGAGCGAATCTTGGCTAAATTGGTTTTCAAAGCCTCAAGGGACTTTTCCATCTTTTGATTGGTAGTGGTTTTAATTTCTGCTGCAGACATCAGGCCTCCTATTAAACGTGCACCAAAGTACCTTCGGGCTCACCTTGCACTACACGCATTAACGCGCCCGGCTTGAGAATTGAAAATACTTTGATTGGTAATTTACGATCGCGACACAACGCAAATGCAGTTGCATCCATCACTTGTAGATTCTTAATTAATGCTTCATCAAACGTAATCGTTTTATATAAAGTCGCTGTTGGATCTTTTACTGGATCTGCGCTGTAGATGCCATCTACCTTAGTGGCCTTGAGCATAACCTCAACACCCATCTCAGCCCCACGAAGAGCGGCAGCTGTGTCAGTGGTAAAGAATGGGTTGCCTGTACCTGCCGCGAAGATCACAACCTTGCCCTCGCCCATTGCACGAATTGCGCGAGGACGAATGTATGGCTCTACTACCTGATCCATACGAAGAGCGGATTGCACACGTGCTTCAACCCCTTTTTGACGCAAGGCATCTTGCAGCGCTAATGAATTCATCATGGTTGCCAACATACCCATGTAATCGGCTGTTGCGCGATCCATGCCTGCAGCACCGCCAGCAACACCGCGGAAAATGTTGCCACCGCCAATGACAATCGCTAGCTGTACACCGCTATTCACAACCTCGGCGATTTCCTTGACCATGGAATCTATGGTGACTGGATTGATGCCGAAAGCATCGTCACCCATAAGGGCTTCACCAGATAGTTTTAGGAGGACTCTTTTGTAGGCTGGCATGTTTTTAATTTTCCGTAATTTGCCAAGTAATTAACTTACTTAGCTTATTGATCTCTAAGCACTTTTTAATATCTTCGCCGAATTATAAAGGGCTTGAGAGTGATCAAAGAAAAGGGCATAGAAACTAAGGTTTCTATGCCCTTTTGGGTATTACCGACCGGCTGGGGCAAGCCCCAAACCAGCTAATTAAGCAGTTGCTTTAGAGGCGGCGGCTACTTGTGCAGCAACTTCAGCTGCAAAGTCGTCTTGACGCTTCTCAATGCCCTCGCCTACAACAAACATGGTGAAACCCTTGATTGTTGTATTTGCAGCCTTGAGCATTTGCTCAACAGTTTGCTTGTCGTTTTTAACGAAAGTCTGGTTCAACAAAGAAACCTCTTTGAGGTACTTCTGAATAGAACCTTCAACCATCTTTTCAACGATTTCTGGTGGTTTGCCGGATTCGGCAGCTTTTTGAACAGCAACGCTACGCTCAACAGCAATTGCTTCAGCAGGAACGTCAGCCATAGACAAAGCCACTGGCTTCATTGCAGCAATGTGCATCGCTACGTCTTTAGCAGCAGTGTCGTCACCTTCAAACTCAACCACTACACCAATACGTGTACCGTGGAGGTAAGAAACCAACTTGCTGCTGCCAGCAAAACGTTTGAAGCGACGTGGCATGATGTTCTCGCCGATCTTACCGATCAATGCGCTACGAACTTCATCAACAGTTTGACCATTCAATGGCAATGCCAACAAAGCAGCAACGTCAGCTGGGTTCTTTTCAGCAACCAACTTAACGCAATCGTTTGTAAATGCTAGGAAGTCATCATTCTTAGAAACGAAATCTGTTTCGCAGTTCACTTCTAACAATGCACCTGTAGTGCCATTGATAGAGGCAGCAACGATACCTTCAGCAGTTACACGAGAAGCTGCTTTGCCAGCTTTGCTACCAAGCTTTACACGCAGAATTTCTTCTGCACGAGCCATATCACCATCAGCCTCAGTCAAAGCTTTTTTGCACTCCATCATCGGAGCATCAGTTTTGGCGCGTAGTTCGCCAACCATTGCAGCGGTAATAGCGGCCATTATTCAGCATTCCCTTCTTCAACAAACTCTTCTTCACCTTCTTTAACTGCTGTCAAGATTTCTTGAACAGAGTTAGCTTTACCTTCGAGGATTGCGTCAGCAATGCCACGTGCATAGAGGGTTACTGCTTTGCTTGAGTCATCGTTACCAGGGATGATGTAATCAACACCTTCTGGTGAGTGGTTGGTATCCACAACGGCGATTACTGGAATACCAAGCTTGTTAGCTTCGGTAATAGCAATCTTGTGATAGCCAACGTCCACTACGAAAATCGCATCAGGAACGCCGTTCAAGTCTTTGATGCCGCCAAGAGCTTTTTGTAATTTGTCGAGATCACGGTCGTTAGTCAAAGCCTCTTTCTTAGAAAGCTTTTCCCAGTCGCCAGCTTCTTTAGCAACTTCCATGTCTTTCAAACGCTTGAGGGAACCTTTAACAGTTTTGAAGTTAGTGAGCGTACCGCCCAACCAACGGCTGTCGATGTAAGGCATACCAGCACGAGCAGCTTCTTCAGCAATAATCTCGCGTGATTGACGCTTAGTACCAACAAATAAAATCGTGCCACGGTTAGCAGCAACTTGTTTTGCAAATTTCAGGGCGTCCTGAAACATTGGCAATGTTTTTTCCAAGTTGATGATGTGGATTTTGTTGCGATGACCGAAAATAAATGGGGCCATCTTTGGGGACCAGAAGCGAGTTTGGTGACCAAAATGGCAACCGGCTTCCAGCATTTGACGCATAGTTACTGACATAACTTCTCCTAAGGGTTGGTTCTAAAGTTGAGTCCTAGCTGCGCTAAAAAACGCCACCCTGGAAGGCTCAACTCGCGATTTCAAGTCCAAAATAGACCTGAGACCAAAATTATAGCTTAAATATCAATGCTCTAGCCACCTTCACCCCTAGGCAGAATATGAGGCTTGCCCTCAAAATAGCCTCCGGATCCCCTAAAAATGGGATATTTGCCTAATTTTTAGGCAATTAGAACAAACCAAAACCCTCCAAGTCGTTGATAATCAAGGCATGAATAGTGTATTTACCGCAGAAAAAGACATCCAAGGGATGCGCGAAGCTGGCCGCTTAGCTAGCGAAGTTCTGGATCATGTAGCGCCCCACGTCAAAGCAGGGGTGACCACTGGAGAGCTGGATCGTATTTGCCATGAGTACATGCGCGACGTCCAAAAGACTATTCCCGCCCCGCTGAACTATCAGCCGCCTGGATACCCTCCTTTCCCGGCATCCATCTGCACCTCAGTAAACGATGTGATCTGCCACGGCATTCCTGGCGATAAAGTTTTGAAAGCTGGTGACGTAGTAAATCTTGATATCACCGTTATTACCCCTGATGGTTATTACGGCGATACCAGCCGCATGTTCATGGTGGGTGAAGTTTCTGTCATGGCAAAGCGTCTCACTCAAATTACTTTTGAATGCATGTGGCTTGGTATTGCTCAGGTAAAACCTGGCGCCTCTTTAGGTGATATTGGGCACGTCATTCAAACTCATGCTGAGAAAGCTGGCTACTCAGTCGTTCGTGAATACTGCGGCCACGGCATTGGCAAAGTATTTCATCAAGATCCACAAATTCTTCACTATGGCAAACCTGGCACTGGTGAAAAGTTAGAGGCTGGCATGACTTTCACAATTGAGCCGATGATTAATGCTGGCAAAAGAGATATTCGCACTATGCCTGACCAGTGGACTGTCAAAACAAAAGATCGCAGCCTGTCAGCGCAATGGGAACATACCTTGCTTGTTACTCAGACTGGTGTTGAAGTATTGACATGGTCAGAAGGTAGCAACCCGCCACCTGATTGCGTTAAAGGCTTGTCTTTTAGACCTGCTCTAGCCAGCGCATAAATCCATGAGCAAGCTCCAGGCAGCCAGCAATATCACTGATGCAGCTAGCCTGCGTGCTGCTCGCGAAGTTGCTTACGACGAGTTTAGAAAAACACAAGCGGTAGGTAAGTTAACCAAACAACTTACCAAGATGAGCGATCAAATACTTGCCCATCTTTGGAGTAATAGCGGCATAAAAAATGAAGCCGCCTTAATAGCTGTTGGTGGCTATGGAAGAAATGCTTTATTCCCATCCTCTGATATCGATATCCTCATCCTTTTGCCGGAAGATGAAAAGCAGGCCATTGCCCTATCAAAGCAAGTCGAGCAATTTATTGCTAGTTGCTGGGATGTGGGTTTAGAGATAGGCTCGTCGGTCCGCAACATCGCTGAATGCATCTCAGAATCCGATCAAGATGTCACAGTACGTACCTCACTTTTGGAAGCGCGCTTCCTTTGCGGCAAGAAGGCTTTATTCAAAGACTTTGCTAAAGCATTTGAAGCAGCCATGGATCCCAAGGCATTTTTTCAGGCCAAGCAAGCAGAACAAATTCAGCGTCACTACAAATATCAGAACACCCCTTACTCATTAGAGCCTAACTGCAAAGAGAGCCCTGGTGGATTACGTGATTTACAGGTGATCTCATGGGTCAGTAAGGCTGCACTATTGGGTGATACCTTTAAGGATCTCCACGAGGCTGGCCTTGTCACGCAACGCGAACTGACTGAACTCAACCGCAATCAACGATTTTTAGAAACCTTACGCGCCAACCTCCACCTCCTAGCAAAACGTAGGCAAGATGTTCTGGCTTTTGATTTACAGGCGCCCTTAGCAGCGTCTATGGGAATAAAAGAAGAATCCTCAAGGGTTGCCAGTGAAGCAATCATGCGTCGCTACTATTGGGCAGCTAAAGCAGTAACCCAATTAAATGATGTTCTATTGCAGAACATTGAGGCCATACTCTTCCCGCAAGAATCTAAAACCACTCACCCTATTCCAGGCGAAGGTAATGAATACTTTATTGAGCGCCAAGGGGTATTGGATATTACGGACCCGCAGCTCTTTCAGAAGCACCCAGAGCAAATTCTGAGAACCTTCTTAGTGTTTGCCCAAACATCTAATGTCAAGAGCTTATCGGCAACCATCTTCAGGGCGCTCTACAACGCCAGAACTAAGATGGATAGCAAATGGCGCAAAGACCCGATTAATCGCGCGCTTTTTATGGAGATCTTGAAGCAGCCTGAAGGTGTAAGCCGTGCTTTCCACCTGATGAATCGCAGCAGCGTACTAGGACGCTACCTTCCAGCTTTCAGAAAGATTGTTGGGCAGATGCAGCATGACCTGTTCCATATATACACAGTCGATCAACACATCCTGATGGTGCTACGCAATGTGCGCCGCTTCATGGTGGTTGAACACACTCATGAGTTCCCTTTCTGCAGCAGTCTCATTGCTCACTTTGAGAAACCTTGGTTGCTCGTCATTGCAGCCCTCTTTCATGATATTGCCAAAGGGCGTGGAGGCGACCATTCGCAACTCGGTAAAGCTGACATGCGCAAGTTCGCCAAAGAGCATGGTCTGGATAAAAAAGATACTGAGCTTTTAGTATGGTTAGTAGCTGAACATCTCAATATGAGCCAAACAGCTCAGAAGCAAGACATCACTGATCCCGATGTCGTTAAAGCTTTTGCCAAGAAGATGGGTGATGAGCGTCATCTCACTGCACTCTACTTGCTCACCGTTGCTGATGTTCGAGGTACTAGCCCTAAAGTCTGGAATGCCTGGAAAGGCAAACTCCTTGAAGACCTGTATCGCGCAACGCTAAGAGTATTAGGTGGCGCTAAGCCGGATGCCTCCTCAGAATTGGCTCAACACCAAGAAGAATCTAAAGCAAAGCTGCGCCTCTATGGCATTAACGATGATGCTTATGAAGACCTGTGGAAGCAATTGGATGTTGCCTTCTTTTTAAGGCAAGATTCCTCTGATATTGCCTGGCTTACACGCCATCTATTTAATAAGGTAAATAGTGAGCAGCCGATTGTCAGGGCCAGACTATCCCCCATTGGCGAAGGACTGCAAGTAGCTGTCTATGTAAAAGACCAAGAAGATCTATTTGCCAGAATCTGTGCGTACTTCGAGAGACACGGTTTCTCCATTTGGGATGCTCGTATTCATACGACGCGTCATGGCTACGCCTTAGATAGCTTCCAAATTTCAGGCAGTAACTTGGTGGATGAAGGTGGCAGTTATCGCGACATTATTCAGCTAGTAGAGTTTGAACTTACCGCTGCACTTACCAATAGCGAGCCATTACCAACCCCAAGTATGGGTCGTCTATCAAGGCAGTCACGCACCTTCCCAATACAGCCCCGTGTGCATATGGTTCCAGATGAGCGAGGCAGATATTACACACTCGCACTATCAGCAAGCGACCGTACTGGTTTGCTCTACACCATATCTCGAGTATTAGCGAAGCATCAGGTATCAATCCACACAGCACGCATTAATACTCTTGGCGAGCGAGTGGAAGACGTACTGCTTCTTGATGCTGCTAACTTGGGTAAGAATCCCAAGTTACAGATTCAGCTTGAGACAGAGTTGCTAGAGGCGTTAGGGGCTTAATCCAATTTAGCCAAGGCGCGCTGGATTCGAATACTTTCGATATTACCAAAAGCAAACCACTTACATTCAATATCTTCCGCTGATTGCTCATGTCGCACGACTCGCAAGCAATAAAGCAAATCAATATGCAAATGAGCGCCCTCGCCTTTTTTAGGATTTTCAGGGATCTCGTGAATATCAATATCAATTGGATCTTGACTATCAGAGTCTAGTTCACAGACGTATCCAGTTTCTTCGTAAACCTCTCTAATTGCAGCCGCAATCGGAGAGTCACCTTCATCAATATGGCCACCAGGCTGGAACCAGCGCTTGATATAAGGATGAAAAATTAATAAAGCCTTACCGTCCTTAACCACTAAACCGCTAGCTGTAATATGACCCTGGATTGTTGCGCGAGAAAATGGGTTTGATGATTCCAGAATCGCATTGCACTGTGCCCCATGAATAGTGTTACGTGCCTGAACGGCAATTTGAGAAATAATATTCATGCGCAAAAAGTAATTACTTAAGAAGCTCAAGCATTTCAGCTTCATCAATAACCAGTACACCCAATTCTTCTGCTTTCGTGAGTTTGCTGCCAGCATCTGTACCAGCTACTACATAGTCAGTCTTCTTAGAAACTGATCCAGCAACTTTGGCACCTGCTTTTTCAAGGAGATCTTTTGCCTCATCCCTTGTCATTGTTGGGAATGTACCTGTCAGAACAAATGTTTTACCCGCTACTGCGGCACTAATCACTTTTTCTTCTACGGCGAGCTGTATTCCGGATGCTAGTAGCTGCTCAATTACCTCACGATTGTGTGCTTCTTGCATAAAGCTCGTGATGGAGTCGGCAACTACAGGACCAACGTCTTTTACTGTTAACAGGTCTTCGAGATTTGCATCCATTAATGCATGCATGGACTGATAGTGATTCGCTAAATCCTTGGCAGTGGTCTCGCCCACGTGACGAATACCCAGGGCAAAGATAAATCTAGCTAAGGTGGTGTTTCTGGATTGGTTAATTGCTTGAATGAGGTTATCCGCTGACTTCTCGCCCATACGCTCTAAGTTTGCAAGAGCCGTAAATCCCAGGCGATACAGATCTGCAGGGGTTCTAACGAGATTGTGATCCACCAACTGGTCCACTATCTTCTCGCCTAAGCCTTCGATATCAAGGGCTCTTCTATGAGCAAAGTGAATCAATGCTTGCTTGCGCTGAGCGCCACAGAATAGTCCGCCACTACAGCGCGCTACGGCTTCATCTGCTAAACGCTCGATATGAGAATCGCAGACAGGACAACGAATTGGCATGACAAATTCTTTTGCATCTGCTGGACGGCGATCCTTAATTACCGAAACCACCTCAGGAATCACATCACCTGCTCTACGCACTGAAACGGTATCGCCAATTCGCACATCTTTACGTTTGACTTCGTCTTCGTTATGTAAGGTTGCATTAGTGACCGTGACTCCACCTACCTCCACAGGAGCAAGTCTTGCTACTGGAGTGATTGCGCCTGTGCGGCCCACTTGTACGTCGATACCCAATACAGTTGTAAGTGCTTCTTGTGCTGGGTACTTGTGAGCGAGCGCAAATCTAGGGGCTCTTGATACAAATCCCAACTTCGCTTGCTCGGCGAATGAGTTCACCTTATAGACAACGCCATCAATGTCATATGGCAATGAATCTCTTTTGGCACCAATCTCGTTATAGAAGGCCAAGATCTCTTCTACGGAATGCAATACCTTACGCTCTGAGCAAACAGGCAAGCCTAATTCAGCGTAAGCATTAAGTAATTCTTCATGAGTTTTAGGCAACCATGACTGAGGTTCTAGGGCGCCTAAGCCATAGGCAAAGAAAGACAATGGCCTTTTAGCGGTGATCTTCGAATCTAATTGACGCAGACTACCTGCTGCTGCATTACGGGGATTGGCAAACTCCTTCTCACCCAACTCTGCTGCCTGTCGATTCATCTTCTCAAAATCTTTGAGATACATAAAGACCTCGCCACGAACCTCTAAGACTTGTGGAATGTTTTTTCCAGTGAGTTTGAGCGGAATAGCGCGAATTGTTTTGATGTTAGCCGTGACATCTTCACCGCTAGCTCCATCACCACGAGTGGCAGCGGTTACTAATGAACCGTTTTCATAACGGAGCGAGATTGCAAGACCATCGAACTTGAGTTCACCAGCATATGTCACATGATCTGTATGGAGCGCCTCACGGCAACGACGATCAAAAGCAATCAGCTCGGCATCTTCAAAGGCATTATTCAAAGAAAGCATTGGCACCGCATGGGTAACCGAATCAAACTCTTTTAATGCTGCTCCACCTACACGCTGAGATAAGGACTCGGGGGTGATCCACTCTGGATGGGCGGCCTCAATATCCAATAACTCGCGATAGAGGCGGTCATACTCAATATCAGGCAATAGTGGATTATCTAGAACGTAGTAAGCATGCTCTAGGCGCGCAAGCTCGGCTTGCAAGAATGCGTAACGCTCCGCTAAATTTGTCGGACTATTAGACGACAAAGTAATTTCCTAGCTAAAGAGTCTGCTGGCTGTAGAAGATCCAGCAGGAATACCGGATTTCTCAAGATTGGCATAAAGAACATCAAGGTGCTGACGAATACTAATGACTGCAGCTTCACTTAAGTTAATACCATTGTCATCTACCAAGCGGCCATGAGCAGCTTGTGCAATCTCCACACCTTCAGAGAGCATTCTTTCAAATGCGCGCTCTTCTTGCGAAACTAAAGGAACTTCTAGCAACAAAGTGACTTGAGTTACGGACTTATTCGGGTCCAAGTCAGCGCTATTGAAAAGCACTAAGCCTTTGCTGAGGTATTCATATTGGCGTCCGTTACGAGATAACTTGAAGCCGCGTTGGCGCATGAGCGCATCAAAGTTACCCCAAGGACATGGTTCATCAAATAACACATTGATACTCAGCTGGATATCACTCTCAGCAGCCATCACATCTAATTCTTTAGCGCTTTCCAACATGGTACTGACGCTAGGCATATCAATCTGCGAGCCCAAAGTTTCAGCAAGGGACTGGGCACGAGAGCAGAAATCAGAAAGCTCCAAAACACCAATCGGACCTTTGCGACTAGCCAACTGAATGGCCAGCTGTAACTCTGAGTATGATCCTTCAGACTTTAATTCATCCCAGTCTTCAGCAGCATCGACATCTGCATTTAGACCTTCGCACATCCAACGCGCTGTAGATTGGGCTTCAAGATCGGTCCAAGCGTTAATTTCTGCCAGAATTTCTGCGCCGCTTATAGCTTCATCAAAGCGCAAGGTAATAACGCAATCGATGCGCGGATCAATCGCGAACTTTTCTGGGGCGGAGATTGTTGTTAAGGCCTCGCCAAAACCAGGCTCTGCTCGACCAGATGTATCGCCATCCGCAAAACCCTGCGTAAAGCTTGGCTCACGTGCAAAACGATCATCCAAAGCATATTCGCCTTGCTCTTTTGCCTTACGGCGAGCACGAGAGTACTTAATGTTCAGAACAGCTACTGCTATCAGAATTAGAAGACCAATAACGGCCAGCGCAAATTGCAAATCAGACAAACCCAACATCGTCATGATTTGTTCTACATACATTTAGGCAGCCTCTACCATTGATACTGCAGAGGAGATATCCACAGCAACAATGCGGGATACGCCCTGCTCTTGCATCGTGACACCAATCAATTGATGAGCGATTTCCATAGTGATCTTGTTATGTGAGATAAATAAAAACTGTGTCTTATCTGACATTTTGGCAACTAGATTTGCATAACGCAAGGTATTTGCATCATCCAATGGTGCATCAACCTCATCCAGCAAACAAAATGGAGCTGGATTCAAAAGGAAGAGTGAGAACACTAAGGCAATTGCAGTCAAAGCCTTTTCACCACCAGAGAGCAGGTAAATGGAGCTGTTTTTCTTGCCAGGAGGCTGCGCCATCACCTGAACACCGGAATCCAAGATCTCTTCACCTGTCATCACCAGCTCTGCATGACCGCCACCGAACAATTCGGGGAATAGCTTTCCAAAGTGGCCATTAACCTGATCGAAGGTGCCTTGCAATAAATCACGGGTCTCTGCATCGATCTTGGCAATCGCATCTGTCAAGGTCTGCATCGCTTCATTCAAGTCAGCAGATTGAGCATCCAAGAACTGCTTACGCTCACGGGAACTGGATAATTCATCTAGCGCAGCCATATTGACTGGGCCTAGAGATTGAATTTCAGTATTCAAGCGATTCACTTCACTCTGCAATGCGCCAACCTTCAGATCAGGGCTGAAACTTGCTTCAAGCGCAGTGAGGTCAGCCTCAGCATCCGACAATAAAGTAGCAAATTGCTCAAAGTTCAAACGTGCAGCCTGTTCACGCAATTGCAAATCAACAACCTTGTCACGCATAGGTTGCAGGCTACGCTCTAATTGCATGCGAGACTCATCAGCTTCACGCAGTTGATGCAATAAAGCATCTTGCTCAGTACGAGCATTTGCCAAAGCTGCCTCGCGTGCGCTGCGTGCTAGCAATAAGCCCTGTAATTTATCTTGCGCTTCTTCATCACTCAATGTTTCTAACTCTTGAGCGGCTGCATCATGCTTATCTTGAATCTCCATGATCTGTGTACGCGCAGTACTTTGATCACGTTGCAAGTCGGCTATACGCTGCTGCAATGAACGAGTAGCAAATGCCGCCTCTTGTGCAGCCATTTCAGCAGCACGGAGCGATTCACGCAAACGATCACGCTCTTCAGTAGAGCGCTCTAATTTTTCTTGAGCTACTTGTAAAGCCTCTTGCAAGCCTTGCTTGGACTCTTCTGACTCGAGCAATTCGGCAGCAGACTGCTCTTGAGTCTGGCTCACTTGCTCCATCTGCTGACGCAATTCACTTAACTCACCCTGAATCTGTGCCGCACGTTGACTGTACTGTTCTTCAGCTTGGGTCAACTGCATTCTTTCTACTTCAAAGCCATGCGATTCTTGGACAGCATGCTCTGCATTTTCACGAGCTTGCTCAGCGGCTTGATGGGCCGCTTGATAGTTCGCTACACACTGATCTAATTCGCCTTTGAGTTCGCTTTGCATCAACTGTTGCGCACGTAATTGTTTCTCAAGACTTTCCATCTCTTGAGCACGAGCCAACATACCAGCTTGTTCAGAGTCTGCCGCATAAAGTTGCACACCAACACGGCTTACCAAATGGCCTTGTTGAGTAACAAATGCGCCACCAGCAGGTAATTTTTCGCGACGATGCAAAGCATCTTCGAGGCTGCTGGCAATGTAAATATTGTCCAACCACTCTTGCAATACAGAAGTGAGTCTTGCTGCGCCTGCGCTTTGCACTCGGCTCAACAACGGCGTGAAGTCAGCAGGGGCGGATGTATGCGCCGGGGTAATTTCTTCCGTGAGCAAAATCGCCAAACGGCTTGGAGGCGCATCATTGGCCAAAGCCAATGTTTCTTGGACGCTCTTTGCAGTAACCGCAGCCAAACGCTCACGCAATACTGACTCAAGTGCAGCTTCCCAGCCACTCTCAACTTTGAGCTCTTGCCAAAGACGCTTGCTTTCTTTGAGGCCTTTGCTTTCCAGCCAAGGCCCAATCTTGCCTTGCGCCTGAACGCTAGCCTGCAAGGCAGTTAATGCAGTCAATTTAGCTTCGGTTTGAGCTAAATCCTGATTTGCTTCCTGAATTTTTTGCTGGGCAGCGTTACGCGCTTCATCAGCAGCAGGTACGCGTTGCTGAGTTTCAACGGCGCGATGCTTAGCTTCTTCCACTTTGCGAGCAGCCATTGTTTGACGATCAATCGCCATCTGCAAGGCTTCAGCATCCGGACGACGCAGGCCATCGAATTCACCAACAAGGCGAGTTTCGCGCCCTTTCAATTCATCTGACTGAGCAGACATAGAGCGAAGGCGTTCACCCAAACTTGCCAAACGTTGCTCAATCGCAGCTAATGCATCACGTGCACTATTAAGTTCGCGTGAGGCATTTTGATAAGCCTCTTCACGACTTGGCATTTGCTCTTGCAAGCCATTTAAATCTGCCAAAAGTGTTTGCTCTTTTTCGGCGGCTAAAGAAAGCTCATGCTCAGTAGTGCGCTGCGCTTGTGCTGCATCAGTCTCTTGCACGGTCCAACGCTGTAATTGCGCCTGCAAATCTTGAGTCTGCTGTTGCAAGCGTTGACGTGCTTCTTGTACATAAAGAATCTGTGACTCAACCTGACTCACGTCAGAATTGGTTTGATATAAATCGCCTTGTGCCTGAGAAACTTTGTCTTGTAATGCGTACTGTTGTGTACGCATTGTCTCTAGCTCAGCTTCGACGTGGCGTAGCTTGGCGGTCTGTTCTTCTAGGCCAACTTGCGTATCGCGGATACCGTTGGCATGACGCTCCTGCTCTTTACCAGCCTCGGTCTGACGTACAAACCACAACAGCTGCTGCTGTGATTTCATCTGTGTAGAAAGCTCGGCGTGACGCTCAGCAACAGTCGCTTGTTTTTCCAAACGAGTGAGTTGTTGATCGAGCTCGCGCAAGATATCTTCGACGCGAGTTAAATTTTCTACAGTGTCTTCTAAACGGGATGCGGTTTCTTTGCGACGCTCTTTATATTTAGAAACGCCAGCAGCCTCTTCCAAGAACACACGCAACTCTTCTGGCTTCGCCTCTAAAATTCTGTTGATGGTGCCTTGACCAATGATCGCATAACCTCTTGGACCCATACCGGTGCCCAAGAAAATATCCTGAATATCTTTACGACGAACTACCTGGTTATTGACGTAATAACTTGAATTTCCATCGCGCGTTAAAACACGTTTGATACCTAATTCTGTAAAGGCACTCCACTGACCTTGAGCGCGCCCTTCGGTGTTATCAAAGATGAGTTCGACGCTGGCACGACCAGATGGTTTACGCAAACCAGAACCATTAAAAATAACGTCTTGCATGGACTCACCACGCAATTCGCTAGCGCGGGATTCACCTAAAACCCAGCGAACGGCGTCAATAATGTTCGACTTTCCGCAACCATTAGGACCCACAACGCCAATCAATTGGCCAGGCATTTCAAAATGGGTTGGGTCTACGAAAGACTTAAAGCCGGAAAGTTTGATGGATTTCAGTTGCACGGCGTACTTTGCAGGGAAAAAAGAGGTTCAAATAAAGGGGTAAAAATTAAAGCTAAAGTGGGAAGATGATAGCAAGCTTGAGGGTGCTTAGACGCGTTTTTGCCCCATCTATATAATGATAAATCTACCCTCAGGGACAAAATCCCTTAACAATCTGATAGTTAACTAAAAAGCATGAGCCAATCACCACAAAACATCATTGAACAAGCCTGGGAAAACCGCGCAAACCTATCTCCAGATAGCGCCCCTGGGGATGTCCGTAATGCCGTAAATGCGGTCCTAGAAGGCCTAAATGCCGGCACTATTCGTGTGGCTGAGCGCCGTGACGTAGGCAAATGGGAAGTTAACCAGTGGGTTAAGAAGGCTGTTTTGCTCTCTTTCCGCCTAGAAGACAACAAACCCATGAGTGCTGGCGGCTTTACCCAGTTCTATGACAAGGTTCCAAGCAAGTTTGAAAACTACACAGCAGCTGACTTTGCTGCTGGTGGCTTCCGAGTGGTACCCCCTGCCGTAGCCCGCCGCGGCTCATTTATCGGCAAAAACGCTGTTTTAATGCCCTCTTACGTCAATATTGGCGCTTATGTAGGTGAAGGCACCATGGTTGATACCTGGGCGACCGTAGGTTCTTGCGCCCAAATCGGTAAAAACGTTCACCTTTCTGGCGGTGTTGGTATTGGCGGCGTTCTCGAGCCAATTCAAGCAGGCCCAGTGATTATTGAAGATAACTGCTTTATCGGCGCCCGCTCCGAGGTTGTTGAAGGTGTCGTGATCGAAGAAAACGCTGTTTTATCCATGGGCGTCTATATCGGTCAAAGCACAAAGATCTACGACCGTGAAACTGGTGAAGTGCACTACGGTCGCGTACCAGCAGGTTCAGTCGTAGTTCCAGGCTCCCTCCCATCCGCATGTGGCAAATACAGCCTGTATGCAGCCATCATTGTGAAGAAGGTTGATGCTCAGACGCGAGCTAAGACTGCCATCAACGAATTACTTCGCGATTAAGTCTAATATATGAGCGCCACACTAGAGCTCACCGAAGCTCTCATCGCCTGCCACTCCGTAACACCGGCTGATGGTGGCTGCCAAGATTTAATTGCAAAGCGTCTTCAAGCCATCGGCTTTCACACTGAGAGCGTGGTGAGTGGTCCTGAAAATTTTCAAGTAACGAATTTGTGGGCGATCAAAAAAGGTAAAGCTGGAGATCAAGGCAAAGTCTTGATGTTTGCTGGTCACACTGATGTAGTACCTACAGGTCCACTAGAGAAGTGGACAAGCGACCCATTTACGCCAACGATTCGTGACGGCATGCTCTACGGGCGTGGGGCGGCAGATATGAAAACCTCTCTCGCTGGTTTTGTAGTGGCAACTGAGGAATTTGTTATTTCGCATCCCGACCATCAAGGCTCTATCGCCTTCTTAATCACCAGCGATGAAGAAGGGCCCGCCAATGATGGCACCGTCATCATGTGCGAACGTTTACAAAAACATGGTCAACGTTTGGACTACTGCGTAATTGGCGAACCCACTTCAGTCGATCAGCTCGGCGACATGATTAAGAACGGTCGTCGCGGCTCTCTATCAGGCAAGCTCAAGGTAAAAGGTATTCAAGCGCATATTGCTTATCCTCATTTGGGCAAGAACCCTATTCACCTTTCTGCGCCCGCAATTTCTGCATTAGTGGAAACCGAGTGGGACAAAGGTAATAAATACTTCCAGCCTACGAGCTTTCAGATCTCCAATGTGCATGCTGGTACTGGCGCAAACAATGTCATCCCCGGTGAACTTGTTATCGACTTTAACTTCCGCTTCTCTACTGAAAGTAAGCCAGAGCAATTGCGTGAGCGCCTAGAGAAGATCCTAAAAGACGCAGGCCTTGAGTTTGAAATAGATTGGGTATTAGGTGGTAGCCCATTCATTACTGATGATGGCGACTTGGCTGGTGCATTACGCAAAGCCATCAAAGAAGAAACTAATGTTGAAACAGAACTTTCAACTACAGGCGGCACAAGTGATGGTCGTTTTATCGCCAAGATCTGTAAAGAAGTTGTGGAATTCGGACCTCTGAATGCTACAAGCCACAAGATCGATGAGTGTGTGATTGTGGATGACGTAGTACCACTCAAAAACATCTATCGCAAGACACTCGAACAGCTTATCGCTTGATCGCTTAACTGCGCACCCCTTTTCTCCCAAAGAACCTTCCATCATGGACCCTGAGTCTCAGCAACACCTTACTGTGAACCAGTGCATCAATCAGATTGCACAAAAACTCGAATCAGGTAAATTGCATTACGGCCATGGCGCTATCGATGCACAAAGCGAGGCCTTGTGGATTGTGAGCAAACAACTTGATCTGAGTCCAGCAGAGGCGCTTGATCGTTTAGACGACGCTATCTCTGAAGATCAACAGCAAAAAGCATCCGCTGTTGCTGATACCAGAATTTCTACACGCAAGCCATTGGCCTACATCCTAGGCGAAGCATGGCTCATGGGTGTGCCATTCTTTTGTAGCGAGCAAAGCATAGTGCCGCGCTCCTGGATTGCTGAGCTCATCGTCGATGGTTCACTAGAGCCTTGGTTGCCAGCTGATGGCAAAGCGCTAGACCTTTGCACCGGTAATGGCTCACTCGCAATCCTCTTGGCTTTATCTTGTCCAGATATTCATGTAAGCGCCTGCGATATCAGCATGCCCGCACTCTCAGTTGCGGCGCGTAACGTTGATCGCCATAGTCTGAACTCCCAAGTGGAGCTATTAAATGGTGACTTGTGGGATGCGTTGCCTGAGCCCAATGAAGACAATCTCTTCGATCTCATTATTTGCAATCCACCCTATGTGAATGCAGCCTCTATGAATGCGCTTCCAGCCGAATATCATGCTGAGCCAGAGATTGCTCTAGCCGGTGGCAATGATGGCATGGACATCATTAGACGCATTCTTGCTTCAGCACCAGATTATTTATCAGAGCGTGGCGCCATCTTGCTTGAAATTGGCAATGAGTACGAGAACTTCAAAAAGGCTTTCCCGCAAATTCCGGCAATCTGGATGGAAGTATCAGCAGGGGAAGAGCAAGTCTTATTGATTCAAGCAGAAGACTTACGTTAAGACAGCAGAGTTAACTCAACTCTGCTGCCGCTGCGATTGCCTGATCAATTCGCTCAACTGGAATTACCTTCAGCCCTGGAATCTTTGTCTTAGGCATATTGGCTTTTGGAATGATGGCTACAGTGAAGCCTAACTTAGCAGCTTCTTTCAAACGCTCTTGACCACGAGGACATGGGCGAATCTCACCCGCCAAACCAACTTCACCGAAGACAATCAATTCTTTTGGTAATGCGCGGTTACGAATCGATGATTGAATGGCAAGCAGAACAGCTAAGTCTGCGGCAGGCTCAGAGATCTTGACGCCACCCACCGCATTTAAGAAAACGTCTTGGTCAAAGCAAGCAACACCAGCATGACGATGCAACACAGCCAAGAGCATGGCTAAGCGAGCCTGCTCCAAGCCAACAGCTAATCGGCGGGGATTAGGTACATGCGCCGTATCCACTAAGGCCTGGATCTCCACCAATAAGGGTCTACTACCCTCTTGCGTTACTAGCACGCAAGCACCAGGAACCATTTGCTCATGCTGTGACAAAAAGATCGCCGAAGGATTGGTTACACCACGCAAACCCTTTTCTGTCATAGCAAATACGCCTAACTCATTGACAGCGCCAAAACGATTCTTAATGGAGCGCACCAAACGGAAAGATGAGTGAGTATCACCCTCGAAATACAAAACGGTGTCAACGATATGCTCTAGAACTCTAGGACCAGCGAGATGACCATCCTTAGTCACATGACCGACCATTAAGACGCAGATACCACTCGATTTTGCAGCTCGAGTGAGTTGCGCTGCACACTCACGAACTTGCGCAACAGAACCAGGAGCTGAACTCAGTACTTCTGAGTACAAAGTCTGAATAGAGTCCACTACCAATACCTGTGGCTTCACGGTATCCATAATGGAAATCAGTTTCTCCAACTGAATTTCAGCCAAGACTTCCAACTGTGGGGCATCTAACGCAATACGTTTTGCACGTAAAGCAATCTGGGCAGCTGATTCTTCGCCGCTGCTATAGAGCACATTCATACCAGCAGCACTCATCTCTGCAAGTGCCTGCAGCAACAAAGTTGATTTACCGATACCAGGATCACCACCCAAGAGCACTACGCCGCCTGGAACTAAGCCGCCACCCAGCACGCGATCAAACTCTTCTACACCCGTACTAAATCTTGGCAAATCTTCCGCAGTAATGGCAGAGAGCTTTTGTCTTGGCAAGGATTGCGCCAGCCCCTGAAATCGAGCATTAGAGGTGGTTTCTGGAAGACCTTCTTCCAAGGTATTCCAGGCCTGACAAGATGGGCACTGACCTTGCCACTTGGCAGAAGTGCCACCACAAGACTGACAGATATAAACCGTTTTGACTTTAGCCAAGAGTTACCTAATGAAATTGAATTTAGTAAAACATTAATCGAGCTGAGTGCCCGCTTTATTTTCTTGCGCACGCTTAGGTGCGTCTTTACGACGTTGCTCTAAATCGGCCGCTCGAGCGGCAGCATCTTTTTGCTTTTGCTCGAATTCGGCTTGGTTAGCAGCGCGCTCAGCGGCTTTTTTTGGAGATGCCCTCTCAGCAGCACGCTTTATGTCCTCCTGATTCTTAATGCTTTCGCGCAACTTGCGCTGGACTTCATGCAAAGCTACTTCTTGCTGGCGAATGGGGTCAATCTCTTTTCGATATAGAGCTCGAGCATCTTTTAAACAAGAGTTAACCCAGTAGTTTTGATAGCACTCAGATGAAGCTTTGCCCCAGCGATACTTTGCCCACTCGCGCTGGAGCTCCAGCTCTTGCTCAATTCTATCCAACTGCTCGAGCTCAGCCTCTTCTGCAGGGGTGGCTAATACAACACCACTCAATGCAGTAGACAACAAAAATATTGAAATAAATATCTTTGATTGGAGCAAAAGATTCTTTCTCAAATCTCGACCTTTGCACCCAACTCAACTAAACGGTTCGCAGGAATCTTAAAGAAGTTCGATTGACGTCCTGCATTTTGATACATCCAGCAGAACAACTTCTCGCGCCACATTGCCATACCAGGAATTGCCGATGGAACAATAGTATCGCGAGACAGGAAGAATGAGGTGTTCATCATGTCAAACTTCATGTCGAAATGAGTTTCAATCAACTGAATGATAGTTCCCATATCTGGCGTTTCTTTAAAGCCGTAAATAGCTCGCACAACAAAAATATTTCCGCCGAGATCCTTCAAGGTAATGCGATCCTTATCGTTTACGTAAGGCACGTCCCAAATACTCACTTTCAAGAAAAACACTCTTTCATGCAGCACATGGTTGTGCTTCAGGTTATGCAAGAAAGAGACTGGCAAATAGTCTACGTGGGCAGTTAGGAAGACTGCTGTACCTTCAACACGGTGCGGAGGGTGTTGCAACAAGGCTCCGATAAAGCTACTTAATTGGATACCCTCTTCCATGGCACGCTTACGCAATATTTGACGTCCACGATACCAAGTAATCAAACAGGTGAAGCAGAGCAAGCCCAAGGCTAAAGGATACCAACCGCCATCTTTTAGCTTAATGAGATTAGCAGTCCAGAAAGCAAAATCAACAACGAAGAATGCAGCGGTGATGAGGGCTACTAATATGAAATTCATTTTCCATTCACGGAACATCACAACAGCCAACAATATCGTGGTGATCAACATGGTAGAGGTGACTGAAATACCATATGCAGCAGCTAAATTTACAGACTCTCTAAACTCGATGATGGTAACGACCACCATAAATAACAAAGCCCAATTTACTAGGGGAATATAAATTTGCCCCTGCTCAGAATCAGAGGTATGAAGAATATTCATGCGCGGCATAAAGCCCAACAAAATAGCTTGGCTCACTAATGAATATGCCCCTGAAATCACTGCCTGAGATGCAATTACAGTAGCAGCTGTTGCCAAGCCAACCACAGGCCAAAGAGCCCACTCTGGAACCATTAAGTAGAACGGATTTTTAATTGCTTCAGGATCAGAGAGAACCAATGCACCTTGCCCAAGATAATTAATCAACAAACTAGGCAATACAACTAGCAGCCACGCATATCTAACAGGAGAGCGTCCGAAATGACCCATATCTAAGTAGAGGGCTTCAACACCCGTCACAACCAATACCACCGCGCCCATTACGATGTAAGCAGTCGTAGGGTGCAACATCACAAAATTAACAGCGTATAAAGGATTAATAGCAGCGATGATTTGCGGCGCATCGCCAATGTTCCAGGCGCCTAAAGCAGCCAATGTCAGAAACCAAGCTAAGGTGATGGGGCCAAATAATTTACCTACTGCAGCGGTTCCATATTTCTGAATCAGGAACAAGGCCACCAAAATAATCAATGAAATGGGAATGATGAATTTATGCAAGCCTGGTGTTGCGATCTCAATACCCTCAACTGCTGATAAAACAGAAATTGCAGGGGTAATCACAGACTCACCGAGAAGCATGCATGCGCCAAGCATGCCCATGATCATAAAAAAGAAGTAACTTTTGGACTTGCTATCAAATGAACGCAAAGCTAGCGCCATCAATGAGAGAACGCCACCCTCACCCTTGTTATCCGCACGCATCACAAACAAGACATACTTTACTGTCACAACCAAGATCAACGCCCAGATCATCATGGAGATCACGCCAAACAGCGCTTCTGGTGTGTAAGCAATGCCGTGATGTGGATCAAAACATTCTTTAAGTGCGTATAGGGGGCTAGTTCCAATGTCGCCAAACACAACACCGATAGCCGCAAGCATCATTACGCCAAGACTTTTTTTATGCTCGCCCTCAGGTCCACTTACCTCTACTGGATTTAGAAGTGTTGAGCTTGAGAACTCTGGATTACTAATTGACATCTCATAACCTTAAGGTGATGTTGCGTGGCAATATGTTACTCCTTCTAGAGATGCGTTAAATCCAGAATTTGCACTCAAAAACCGCTTATTTATGCCTTATTTGCAGGAATACCTCGACAGTGCCCCCCAAAAAATGGTAGAATTTCAGCTTCAGACGCGGGGTGGAGCAGTCTGGCAGCTCGTCGGGCTCATAACCCGAAGGTCGTAGGTTCAAATCCTGCCCCCGCAACCAAGAATTACGTACTAAGCCCTTAATTTTTAAGGGCTTTTTGCTTTTCTTGGCAATAAAAAAGCCCGATTTCTCGGGCTTTTGGGCTATTTGGGGCTAGGTTTAGTTCAAAACCTTGTAACCACGCCCACTTAAACATCTCTTTACAACGGCTTCCTGAGCTTGGTTACCAGAGAAGGCGCCACCCGCTCCCCCAATTACTGCGCCAGCACCAGCTGCCTGAACAATGCCAGTCTTGTTGCCACCTGTCACAAGACCTAATAGGCCGCCCACAACAGCGCCAGCACCAGCACCCTTAGCGGCTGTCTCGCCCATGCCCGACTGTTGTTGTGCATAAGCCTGACATTCACTTAAATCCTTTTCATATGCCGCCTCATTGACACCCTTCATATCCACTAGTGGGCGCACATTTGCGCCGGCACAGCCAACTGTTACAGCAACAGCTAAAGAAGATAAGGCGAGTAGCTTGTTCATATGCAAATCCTTTATTCAATTCCACATCTAGCGATGCCATAGTCGTTTTATATCATGCCTCCAAAAATGTGTCGAAGACTTAGCATTATTTTTAAATAACCAAGTCTGAAATCCTGTTTCTGGAGTTTGATAAAAAGGAATATCTAAACCTCTGTAACGCGCTGTCACATCCGGATGCGGATGCCCATATCGATTTCGATAACCATTTTGTGCAAATGCTTGATCGGGATCTAATCGTTTCAGAAGCGCCAATGAAGAAGATGTTTTGCTGCCATGATGGGGCGCCATAAATATCAACTCCCTTGCGCCAATTTCTTTAAGCATGTCTGCATCTAGCCGCTCTGTAATTTTTGCTTCACCCTGTTTCTCTACATCGCCCGTTAACCAAAGCGAGCTTTGTGTATTGCGCACCTCTAGTACACAGCTCATCTCATTGGGCTTTCTAGGATGTTGATTGGAAAATACCGTTGTTTCATCGGGATGCCAGATGAAGAATTCAACACCATCCCACATCCAGCGCTGTCCATAGCGACAAGGGATATTGGGAATCCTTCTCTGCTGCAAATTTTGTAACAGGGAGTTATTGCTAGGCAAAGATCCCATCATGGAATCAAACTGAATATGTTTTAGTAGTGTTGCAGCACCGCCCACATGATCGCTATCGCTATGACTAATCACCATGCGATCAATGCGATCCACCCCTCTGCCACGCAAATATGGCAAGATAATTCTCTGACCAGCATCATCTTTTTTTCCTTGAATGGGGCCAGTGTCGTATAGCAGCCTTCTATTCTTAGTTTCAATGAGTACTGCAGTGCCCTGGCCGATATCTAAAACACTTACTCTAAATTCTCCTTGAGAAATACGAGATGCACTCAATAATTGGAAGGGTGAAATAAATAATGGCACGGAAAAAACGATGCCTAATAATCTTCGCTTCCATGTATCCATAATCTTGCCTGGACGGATCGCATACACAATGCCCACTCCGGAGGACAGCAACAGCCACCACTCCGGCTGCCTTGACCAAA
This sequence comes from Polynucleobacter yangtzensis, assembly GCF_001595965.1. Classification (GTDB taxonomy): domain Bacteria; phylum Pseudomonadota; class Gammaproteobacteria; order Burkholderiales; family Burkholderiaceae; genus Polynucleobacter; species Polynucleobacter yangtzensis. Next base: position 158,997 of record NZ_LOJI01000022.1, on the reverse strand, counting down.
CTACAGACCAACTCCAATTCGCCATCCATTCCAGGGCAATTGCCAAACATTCCATAGCTGCATGAGCGGGCCACATTAACCAGCGCCCAATGAATTCCGGGAGTATTGCTCCGATGATTGCCAACGGCGTCACGATATAACTTACCAAGGGTATGGCAAAAGCATTTGCTAGCGGCGAAACAACGGAAACTTGATAAAACCAATACAAAGTAAATGGCAACAGTGCCAGAGTGACAACAGCCTGTACACGACATGCTTCACGCAATGCTTGAGCCACACTAAGAGTCCAATGAACTTGCAACTCCTTCCCTGTTGGAATACCTAGCAAACCAGACGAATCACCCATGGCATACAAGATGGCTGCTACCGCACCAAAAGATAGCCAAAAGCCTGGGGTATAAGGAGCCATAGGATCAATAAGCAGCACAAAAGCCAAGGCCCACCACCAGATATCAAACGATCGAGGATTTCTGCCGGTCCATAAAGCAAACGCTACAACACCAACCATATACATCGTTCTTTGCGCCGGTATCTGAAAGCCAGCTAACCATGCATAAACAAATGCCGTGATAAATCCAGAGATTGCTGCAACCTTGCTGACCGGCGCAATCAGGGGCCAAGTACGTCGACGCCAAACGAAGGCCGCAAAAGAGGCGCCAACGCCAGCCAACATCGTGACATGTAATCCTGATATGGAAATGAGATGACCAATACCAGTTGCATTGAACACTTGCCAGTCATCCTGATTAATTGCATTTTGATCGCCCATCACTAAAGCAATGAGTACACCTGCATACCTTGCATCATCCGGAAGCATAGAACGTATCTTTTTACGCAAGTGCCAACGCATCAGCTCCATACGCAACTCAATCTCAGTCCAAGCGATGTCTTTATCTAGTGATAACTCTCCCGCCCTCACTGAGCCACTTGCGCCAAAGTCTTGATGAAAGGACCAGCGCTCAAAATCAAAGGTATAGGGATTAAGAGAACCATAAGGACGCTTTAACTTAGACTTGAACTTCCAGCGCTGCCCAGGAATGATGTCCGGAATTTCCTGAGGATTTCTCCAGGCGGGCTGCCAACTTAAATAGATTCTTCTTGGAAATTGATCAAGAACTTTTTTGCCCAAAGTAGCTCTGTCAACCTCAAAAGCAAACTTTGCCCCCGACGAATTGCTTTGCGGTAATGCCGCTACCCTTCCCTCAAGATTTAACTCTTTGCCCTCCAACTCTATTGCAAGAATATTTTCCAAACGGTTTTCAGCATATCGAGCATTCCATGCAAACCCCATTACAAATAGCAAACCAATGATTGCAATCTTTTTCATCAGCGTGGATTGATGAATAAAGTAAATTACCAACAAACATAGAGCACTGAATACGATGCAGGCGAACGCCCAATATTCCGGAACTTGCGACAAAAAGAGAAGGAGCGATCCCCCGGCGATAAACGCCGTAATAGCTAAACGCAATGAATTAAGAGGCTAGATTGAGATTGGGTAGATCAGCGCAGAGAGCTGACCAGCGTGGCAATACATGCATCGCATTGCTCCAAACCGTAGAAGCAAAATCAGCATCATTAATATCTCGAATCGATGCCAATTCTTTTGCAATTCTCTCAACAAAAGCCGGTTCATTAAAGGCAATGCCTTCTTCCCTAAGCCATGCAGGCGGAATATCAGGAGAATCTGTTTCAGTCACGATGCTATCTAGCGGTAACTCTTTTAAGAGCCTTCGAATTTGTAGGGCACGCTCATAGGTAGCAGCGCCACCAAAGCCTAACTTAAACCCAAGCTCAATAAATTGTTCGGCCTGCTGGAAGCTGCCATTAAAAGCATGGGCAATACCACCGGTGATATTGCGGCGGCGCAAAGCTTTTAGGATTGCATCCTGTGAGCGACGTACATGCAGGATTACGGGTAATTGATACTTCTGCGCTAAATCCAATTGCGCATTGAAAAAGAATTCCTGCTTATGAGGATCCAGATCCTCGACAAAATAATCCAAACCAATTTCACCTACACCCACAAAGCGGGGATCAGAAAGAGATTCAACAATACGCTGCTCAAGCGTAGTGATATCGCTCTCTTGAGCTTGATTCGTATACAAAGGATGAATTCCAAGGGTGTAAACCAACCCAGGAATCTCTTCGCTATATTGATGTGCCAATTCTTTTACGTGGGCACAGTCGGCCACCTTCACAGCAGGCAGTAGTATTGCTTTAACGTTTTTTTCTTGGGCAGCATGGATAACTGCGGATAATGAGTCCGCAAACTCGGGAGCATCTAGATGGCAATGGGTATCGATCCACATGGGATATCTACTCAAACCGAGAATGGCTTTAATACTCCACGCTCTAAATGCAAAATCCGATCGCAACGTTTAGCGCGTATAGGGTCATGAGTCACGATTACAAAGGCAGTACCTTGGTCGCGAGCAATATTTAACATCAAATCAAATACGCCATCGGCAGTCTCAGTATCTAGGTTACCGGTAGGTTCATCTGCCAGAACACAAACTGGATTACCAACTAAGGCGCGAGCTACAGCAACACGCTGACGCTCTCCACCCGATAGCTCACCTGGGGTATGAAGCTCACGAGCTGATAAGCCAACCGCTTTGAGCATTTTGCTGGCGCGATCCATTGACTCATCATTACTTAAACCGCGGATACGCAGCGGTAATGCAACGTTCTCAGCAGCGCTAAATTCATCTAAGAGGTGATGGAACTGGTAAATGAAGCCCAAACTGTGATTGCGCAGCTGATCCAATTTCTTCACTGATAAGTTATTCAAAATAGAGCCAGCCAAAACCACTGAACCGGAGCTTGGATTATCCAAACCGCCCAAAAGATGCAACAAAGTGCTCTTGCCAGAACCTGAGGATCCAACAATGGCAAGCTTTTCTGAAGGCGCGACATCCAAATCGATTGCTTTAAGAACCTCAACCGCAGTAGGCCCTTGACCATAAGTCTTAGCCAGGCCTCTGGCTTTGAGTACTAAGTTCTCTACATTACTCATAACGTAAAGCCTCCGCTGGCTGAACCTTAGCCGCTCTGCGGCTTGGATATAGAGTTGCCAATACAGATAGGCCAAAAGCCATCAAGCCAACAGTTAGTACATCACTAGCTCTGACATCAGAAGGTAGCTCGCTAATGAAGTACACCTCACGTGGCAAAAATTGCACTCGGAAGATTGCCTCAATGACTGGAACGATGACATCAATATTGAGTGCAATTAATAAACCCAAACCAACTCCAGCTAAAGATCCCAACAAACCAATCGATAATCCCTGAATTAAAAATATTCTCTGAATAAGTCCAGGGCTAGCGCCCATTGTTCTCAGAATGGCAATGTCAGCCTGCTTCTCGTTCACCGTCATCACCAAGGTAGACACCAAATTAAACGCCGCAACAGCAATAATCAACGTTAGGATAATGAACATCATTTTCTTTTCGGTTTGAACTGCGGCAAACCAGTTGCGATTTGATCTTGACCAATCAGTCACCCAGAGAGCTTGGGGCACGATAGCTGCCAACTCATTAGCAACCTCTGGCGCACGCTGCATATCATCGACTTTGACACGCAAGCCGGATGGATCACGAAGCCGCAATAAGGCAGCAGCATCCTTCCAATGCATGATGGCTAAGGAACTGTCATATTCATAATGACCACTATCCACAATGCCCACCACCTGAAGTGTGCGCATACGAGGCATGGCACCGGCTGGAGTTAAATCACTCTCAGGAACAATTAAATTAATGCGATCGCCAACGTGTGCGCCAACAATTGCTGCCAGCTGTGCGCCTAAAGCAACACCGAAACTTCCTGGCTTTAAATCATCAATGCTGCCTGCAACAAATTGTTTTGGCAAGTCAGATACTTTGCCTTCTTCGCTTGGCAAGATGCCGCGAATCGCTACACCGCGCATCATGCTCTCACGACTAAGAAGCCCCTGAGAGCTCACCATGGGCGCTACACCAACTACATGGGGTTGAGCCGCCACTTTAAGCGCCAGCGGCTCCCAATTTGCCAAGCCATCAGGCGCGGTAATCTCCACGTGGGATAGAACTGAAAGCATACGATCTCGTACTTCTTTCTGAAAGCCATTCATGACAGAGAGAACTACGATCAGTGAAGCCACCCCCAAAGCAATACCTGCAGTAGAGATTCCGGAGATAAAAGATAGGAAACCATCGCGCTTGCCCACCGTCTTGCGACGCTTGGATCGGGTGTAGCGCAGGCCAATTTCTAGCTCTATAGGAAGTCTTAACATAGCCACAGTTTAGTGAATCGCGCGGGCAAACTGATGGAATACTCAAATGCCACCTAAAATCAGGGGAATGACAGCTATTTCCAACCCCACCCCAGGCCAACTTCGCCGTTTCACCCTGCTACTTTCAGGGGAAGACGTCCTGGACGAGCCTGAAAGCAAGGAAGGTCCAAGACAGGGTCTGCCCCATGAGCGCTTTTTGCTCGGAGAGGCGATGCCACTTGCCCCTGTATTACTGCTTGGGCAATCAAAGCAAGTAGTCAATCCAGCTGAAGTCATTGCATGTTTACAACCAGTTCATCTACACGCCACACGAGACCATCTCATATTGATGGGACAAAACCAGATTGATCTGACGGCAGAAGAATCCGTCCAGCTTCTCAACGCAGCACTCCCGTTGATAGAAGAGGATTTTCAGAACTCCATTCTTTTCCAAAACCAGCGCTATTGGTTCATTCCTGCAGGACCGTTTTCTAGTCTTGCCAGTTATAGCGTTGATCAAGCCCATGGACGCAATATTGATTGGTGGATGCCGCGCGATACTCACGAAGAGGGTATAGCTAAACGTTGGCGCAAACTCCAAAACGAAATTCAGATGCTCTGGCATATAGATCCAGTAAATGAAGAGCGCGAACAACGCGGCATACCCAGCATTAACTCGCTCTGGATTAGTGGTATTGGCAAACTTAATGATGTTCAAGCGCCAGAAGCACTAGAAAAATCTCAATGCCTTATTGGCCAACACCCCATACTGGCTGGCTTAGCAAGGCTTTTGGACCTCCCATACGAAGTTACTTTCAATGAGCATAATCTAGTTGGTGCGTTTGCTTGGCTTGAGCAACCTCAATTGGCATGGCCACAAATCAGTGCTGCACTAATAAAAAAACAAATCGATGAAGTGGCTCTGATTGACTTTCCAAATGGGAAAGTTCGTGAGCGCATTCTTACAATCAAAGATCTTTATAAAAAATCTTGGGCTTTCTGGAAAAAGTCAGAACCTCTGACCTGGAAAGAAATCATTCAGTGATGATTAACGCATGAGTTTTGTATGAGTCTATTCTCTCAACGCCCATTTTCAGAACGTACTGCAACCTGGTTGGCGCAGAGTGGCTTGCACCCATTGTTAGCTAGGCTCTATGCTGCACGCGGTCTGCAGTCTCCTGAAGAGCTCTCCCTGGACTTAAAGCAGCTCATTTCGCCGGTTGAGCTTAAGAATTGCATTAGCACCGCCACTTTGCTTGCAGACATCCTTGAGAATAAAGAGCCAATGCTCATTGTTGCTGATTACGACTGCGATGGGGCTACTGCCTGCGCTGTTGGTCTACGGGGCTTACGCATGCTAGGCGGACCAGACACTCCAATTCAATTTCTGGTGCCCAATCGCTTTACGATGGGATACGGCTTGACCCCTGAAGTAGTGGAATTAGCAGCACAGCAAACCCCTAAACCCAAATATCTCATCACTGTAGATAACGGCATTGCTAGTGAAGCAGGGGTAGATCGTGCTCGCGAACTTGGAATGGAAGTAATTGTGACTGATCACCACCTACCTGGAGATCATTTACCCAAAGCACTGGCAATCGTCAATCCTAACCAACCGGACTGCACTTTTCCAAGTAAAGCGCTCGCCGGTGTTGGTGTGATGTTTTATTTATTAGTTGCCCTTCGTGCTGAACTTCGTAAGCGTGGAAAATTTACAAATGAAACCCAACCTAAGGTAGAGAACCTTTTAGACCTAGTTGCATTAGGAACAGTCGCAGACGTTGCGCAACTCGATCGCAACAATCGAGTGTTGGTTTCTAATGGCTTGAAACGCATTCGCGCAGGAATATCGCAGCCAGGAATTCAAGCGCTATTTCAGGCGGCTACACGTGATCCACGCAAGGCCAATACCTTTGACTTGGGCTTTGCTATCGGCCCCAGACTCAATGCGGCTGGTCGTCTGGCAGATATGACCTTAGGCATCCGCTTGCTTCTCACCGATAATGCCGATGAAGCAATGACGCTAGCGCACGAGCTTGATCGCATCAATCGCGAACGCCGCGTGATTGAATCAGGCATGCAAGAAACTGCACTCTCCCATCTAGCCGAAGATCAGCTTTCTGGGACCATGTCTGAGCGCAATAGTATTTGCCTATGGAATCCAGAATGGCATCAAGGCGTTGTAGGCATTGTTGCTTCACGCCTGAAAGAACGTTTTAATCGTCCTGCAATTGTGTTTGCACCAGCTGATGGCAATACCGGAGAAGAATTACGAGGATCGGGTCGTTCGCTGACAGGATTTCATTTAAGAGATGCTCTAGATTTAGTTTCGAAACGCGAGCCTGGGCTGATTTTGAAATTTGGTGGTCATGCAATGGCTGCCGGATTAACTATTCGCAAAGATGATTTTGAGAAATTCGATACCTGCTTTCAGCAGGTTGCATCAGAACTACTCACAGATGAATTACTCGAGCGCCGCCATGCACATGATGGTGGTTTAGATCCTTCTGAATTTACCCCTGAAATTGGGGATCTTTTGGCTGAGGAGATCTGGGGCCAAGGCTTCCCTCAACCCGTTTTCTTCGGGGAATTTGAGATTTCCCAGCAAAGCCTCATGAAAGAAAAACATCTTCGCTTAATGGTGAAGCCTCTGGGGGCTGGAGCAAGCTCCAAACCATTAACAGCAGTTTGGTTTAACCGCACGCAAAGCCTGCCTGCCAAAGCCAGGTTAGCTTATCGCTTGGTCACCGACCGCTATCAAGGCCAAGCCCGCGTACAGCTGATGATTGAAGCCCATGACGAGGCGGCCAACACCTAAGGGTTCAGTGCAATAACCCCCTTATAATTAGGGGATGGAAGCTGAACAACTAAATATTATTTCGAATACCTTGTCCGATCTGCTCACCCGTGAGCAAGCTCTTCGGGGGTATCTTTGACTTCGACGTAAAGTCACGTCGCCTTACCGAAGTCAATTCAATACTGGAAGATCCCACGATTTGGGATGATCAAAAGAAAGCACAAGCGCTGGGCAAAGAAAAGAAATTGCTCGATGGCGTAGTTGCCACTCTTACCGATCTCAATACCAATATCACTAGCGCTCTTGAGCTATTTGATATGGCTAAAGAGGAAAGCGATTTTGAAACGATCGCTGCCATTGAGAAAGATGTTGAGAGCTATAGCAAGATTATTGGCGACCTTGAGTTCCGTCGCATGTTCCACAATGAGATGGATTCTTGCAATTGCTTTATCGATATTCAAGCTGGCGCTGGTGGTACCGAAGCTTGTGACTGGGCTAGCATGCTCTATCGCCAATACCTCAAGTATTGTGAACGCAAAGGCTACAAAACTGAAATTCTTGAAGAGTCTGATGGCGATGTTGCAGGCATTAAAAGCGCAACCATCAAAGTCGATGGTGAATATGCTTATGGTCATCTCCGCTCAGAAACTGGTGTACATCGCCTAGTGCGCAAATCACCATTCGATTCATCCAATGGTCGTCACACATCATTTGCCTCTATCTATGTGTATCCAGAAATTGATGACTCGATTGAGATTGATGTCAATCCAGCAGATATTCGTACTGATACCTATCGCGCCTCTGGTGCGGGTGGCCAGCACATCAACAAGACCGACTCTGCCGTTCGTTTAACCCACCTTCCGACCGGCATCGTAGTGCAATGTCAGAACGACCGAAGCCAGCACCGCAATAGAGCTGAAGCGATGACGATGTTGAAGTCCCGTTTATATGAGCACGAGATGCAAAAGCGTCGCGCTGAGCAGGACAAGCTTGAGGCCAGCAAAACCGATGTGGGCTGGGGTCATCAAATCCGCTCCTATGTACTGGATCAAAGTCGCATTAAAGACTTGCGTACCAACGTTGAGATCTCCAATACACAAAAAGTATTAGATGGTGATCTTGATGCCTTTATTGAAGCCAGCCTGAAGCAAGGCGTCTGATTTATTACCTCTATTCCAGTTATCAATATTCCATATGAACGATCAAGCGAACTCCAACACGAACCCAGCTTCAGCTACTGAAGCTGTTGATGAAAATCACATCATTGCTGAGCGCCGTGAGAAATTAGCCAAATTACGCGAAGGCGGAGTGGCATTTCCAAACGACTTCGTGCCGACGCACTTAGCTGCAGATCTTCATACTCACTACGACAGCCTCACAAAAGAAGAGTTGGCTGCCAAAAAGGTGCATGTCAAAGTTGCCGGTCGCATGGTACTCAAGCGCGTAATGGGTAAAGCAAGCTTTGCCACCATTCAAGATCGCAGCGGTCAGATTCAGTTCTACATCAATGATGAAATCAGTGGCGCCGATATCCATGGCGCATTTAAACACTGGGATATGGGCGACTTTATCTCTGCTGAAGGCAATTTATTCAAGACCAATAAAGGCGAACTCTCAGTTGAGTGCAGCAATCTACGTCTCCTAAGCAAATCTCTGCGCCCACTGCCAGATAAATTCCACGGCCTCTCTGATTTAGAGACCAAATATCGCCAGCGCTATGTTGACTTAATTGTGAACCCAGAGAGCCGCAATACTTTCAGAGCGCGTAGCAATACGATCGCCTCCTTACGTCGCCATATGTTGGATGCAGACTTCATGGAAGTCGAAACACCAATGCTCCACCCGATTCCTGGTGGTGCTACAGCAAAGCCATTTATTACGCACCACAATGCATTGGATATGCAGATGTTCTTGCGTATTGCACCTGAGCTGTATTTAAAGCGTTTAGTGGTTGGCGGCTTTGAACGCGTCTTTGAAATTAACCGCAACTTCCGTAATGAAGGTGTGAGCCCACGTCACAATCCAGAATTCACGATGATGGAATTCTATGCAGCCTACACGGATTACCGTTGGTTGATGGATTTCACGGAGAGTTTAATTCGTGCTGCCGCGATGGATGCGCAAGGCACTGCCGTTCTGACCCACCAAGGTCGCGAACTCGATTTGAGCAAGCCATTCCAGCGCTTAACCATTACCGAAGCCATCCTTAAGTATTGCGGCCAATCCAACAAGAGCTATGAACCCGCGCAATTAGAAGATGCCGCATTTATTCGTGCTGAGCTGAAAAAAGGTGGTGAGAATCCAGATTCCCCTACTCTCAAGAACGCTGGTCTTGGCGCCCTTCAGCTAGCCTTGTTTGAATTGGTTGCTGAGTCACACCTCTGGGAGCCAACCTACATCATCGACTACCCAATCGAGGTAAGCCCCCTTGCCCGGGAATCCGATACGCGCCCCGGTATTACCGAGCGCTTTGAACTCTTTATTACCGGACGTGAAATCGCTAATGGCTTCTCAGAGTTAAACGATGCAGAAGATCAAGCTAATCGCTTCCGCAAACAAGTTGAGCAAAAAGAAGCTGGTGATGAAGAGGCTATGTACTTCGATCATGACTTCATTCGCGCCCTCGAATATGGCATGCCTCCAACTGGCGGCTGCGGTATAGGTATCGATCGCCTAGTCATGCTGTTGACTGATGCTCCGAATATTCGTGATGTGATTCTCTTTCCGCACTTACGTCGCGAAGAAGAGTAAATTTCTCTTCAAAGAAAATGCGGGGTAATAACCCCGCTTTTTTTATTTACCTGTTCAGTCCTTGGTTATCAAAGAGTTTGACTAAAACACTAAGAGCGCAGCAAGTTAAGAGCCTCTTGCGCCGTCATTACACCTTCGTCAGTTGGAACAACCCAAACCTCGATACGACTTTGTGGTGTGCTAATTTTTAAAGTTAGGGTTTTGGTAGCCTCCTGATTCAACTTTTCGTCCAGATCAACACCAAGCCAAGCAAATTTTTTACATACCGCAGACCTCAAAGCAGGATCATGCTCGCCAATGCCGCCGCTAAATGAAATTAAATCGAGGCCGCCAAGACAAGCAATCATAGCTCCGGCTTCACGCACAATTTTGTAAATAAAGAGTTCAATAGCTTCTTTAGCTAAGGGATTGGAATCACTTCTCAACTTGCGCATATCTGCTGATATTGTTGACACCCCAAGGAGACCACTCTTTCTATAGAGTAGATCTTGCAATTGATCATGGGTATAACCACGCTCCACCAAATACATCAACACACCAGCATCCAACGAACCGCTACGCGTGCCCATCATTAAGCCATCTAAGGCGGAGAAACCCATTGTTGTGGCAATACTTTTTCCATCAATTGCGGCACACAAACTAGCCCCATTACCCAGATGAGCCATCAGCACTTTATCTTTCGCTCTTTTGGAGTTCTCATTTAACTCACCAGTGATGTACTGATAAGAGATGCCATGAAAACCATAGCGTCGCACACCTTGATCGGTAATCTCTTTAGGCAAAGCCAAAGAAGTTTCAAGGGAACTCATGGTTTTATGAAAGGCCGTATCAAAACACAGCACCTGAGGAATGCCAGGGAAGACTTGAGAAAAGGCTTTCACACCATCCAGGCTGTGAGGCTGATGCAATGGTGCCAGCGCACTTATGGCAGATAATTTTTCTAGAACCGCATCAGTAGAGACGGTCGGCCGAAAAAACTCTGAGCCTCCATGAACAATACGATGAGAGACTGCTCTAATTGGCGGCAATCCTTTAATTTCAAGCAATAGCTCTTTGAGGTGCATCAAAGCTGCAATAAACGGATCCTGACCTACATCCTCAAAATGCTCTGCATGCTCTACCCCCTGATAGGCATAGCGAAGTTCTGTTTTTCCACCCGGCTCTAACCCCTCAAAACTACCAGAGAGGACGGATGGCAGCACAGATCCTTGCTTAGTCGGATAGATTGAAAACTTGAGAGATGAAGAACCTGCATTAACAGTCAGAATTGCCATAAGAAAATATAGTGTAATTAAAGGTCAACTGGTATTGGCGCCACTTACCCCTTGATGATACCGAGTTACCTCCCAAGACCCAAACTAGGGTCCTTATAAGTAAAAGTAGGTAACTTATGAGAAGTTAATTAGTCTACAGACCCAGGATAGCACCTGAATCACCTCAAGATTGAGGATAATCAAGGTTTTAGATAATCAAATTAAGCTTTTATGGCCACCTACAACACCGAAACCGTTTTGACTGTTCACCACTGGAACGACACACTCTTTAGCTTTACCACTACCCGCAATAAAGGCCTGCGCTTTCGTAGCGGTCATTTCCTGATGATCGGCCTCGAGGTAGAAGGCAAACCTTTGGTGAGAGCCTACAGTGTTGCCAGCCCAAACTATGAAGAGCACCTCGAATTTTTAAGCATCAAGGTTCAAGATGGGCCGCTCACCTCACGTTTGCAAAAGATACAAGTGGGAGATTCTATTCTCGTTAGCGAGAAATCCGTAGGCACATTAGTTATAGATGATTTAAACCCAGGCAAACATCTCTATCTCTTCAGCACGGGCACCGGTCTTGCGCCATTCATGAGCATTATTCGCGACCCAGATACCTACGAGAAGTTTGAGAAAGTGATCTTAATTCATGGCGTTCGCCTGGTAAGCGAATTAGCATATGGTGACTATATTAAGAATGAGCTTACTAAAGATGAGTACCTTGGCGAGCTCATTCGTGAAAAACTGATCTACTACCCAACTGTGACCAGAGAAGCTTTTAAACATACTGGACGTCTCACAACCGCCATTGAATCTGGTCAGCTATTTAAAGATATTGGCCTTCCTCCATTAGACCCAGCGGTTGACAGGGCCATGATTTGCGGTAGCCCATCGATGCTCAAAGAAACCTCTGAAATGCTGGATGTCAAAGGCTTTAAGGTCTCCCCAAGCCTTGGCCAGCTTGGCGACTACGTATTTGAACGCGCTTTTGTAGAAAAATAAAGCTAGGCGCAACATTCAAAAATTTAAGGGACCCAATCAAATAGTGGGCAGGGCTTTGTAAAAGGCTTTAGTCCTCTATTTGAAAATACACTTCATATATCTGGCAAGGTTGATTCTGCTCAGATGACTCTTCAGGCTGAACTACAAATTGCTGACTAGTAATACCAGAAGTAGCGTCAATAGCCGAGATCAACTCCTTAACTTGATAATCCATATGCCCCCTTATCGCAACACTTAGGGCAAAACACCCTAGGTTAGGGTCACAGAATAGTAGGTTTCTTTAGATCAGAGAAGAATATATATTTCATATGCTTATAGTTATTCATATATAAGCGAAATGACTGGTTGATCGTCTTTGCAGACCCAACAATCAACCAGTCTCATGTTTTAAGCTAGCTTACAGATGGTAGCCAAGTCGCTAGTTGAGGAAATAATAACAACAAAATCACCCCAATAATTTGAAGCACCATAAATTGCGACATGCCCGCATAAATATCCGTAATCTTCCAAGAAGGCGCTACCCCTTTTAAGAAATAGGCAGATAAAGCAACAGGAGGGGATAGCCAAGCCGTCTGAAGAGTCACGGCCACCAAAGTACTAAACCAAATTAAGTCAATTCCAGCAGCTTTGATAATTGGCAAGAAAATAGGCACCACAATTAAAACAATAGGCACCCACTCCAATGGCCAACCAAGTAAAAAAATCAAGACCAAAATTAGAATTAACATCGCCATTGGCGGCAAAGGCAAAGAAGCTAAAAAGTTTGCAATCAGGTCTGCACTTCCTAACCTTGAGAACACAGCGCCAAATAAATTTGACGTGGTTACTAAAAGCAAAATCATGCTTGAAACACCTAGCGACTGCATGACACAGTTTTTAACTTTGCTAAAAGTCATTCTTCCAGACAACAAAACAAGCGCAAAGGTTGCCACACATCCTACTGCACCAGCATCTGTCGGAGTTGCAATCCCAGCAAGAATTACGCCTAAGGTGGCAAATAAAACAACCATCACTGGGGCGATACCAATGATTAAGTCGACTACCACCGGCTTGAGCGATTTTGCTCGCAACTCAACTGGAAGCGCAGGGCCCAAGGCTGGATTAATCCAACAACGAATCATGCACCAAGCACCAAATAAAAAAGCCAATAACAAGCCAGGGATTACAGCCGCAGCAAAGAGATCCGTTGCTGGGATGCCGACTACAGGGCCCATCACGATTAACATCACGGAGGGCGGAATCAAAATGCCAAGCGTCCCCCCCGCGGTAATTGCTCCAGCCGACATGCGCGTGTCATAGCCACTTTTAATCATTGAAGGAGCCGCCATAACGCCCAGCAAAACAACTGATGAGCCAACGATGCCTGTCGCTGCAGCAAAAATAGTAGCGGTAACAATTACGGCCAAATATAAGGAACCTCTAACGCCAGAGAAAAGTTGCTGAATAGCATTAAAGAGGCGCTCCATAATGCCAGATTGCTCCAGCAAGAACCCCATAAAGAGAAAGAAAGGGATTGAGGCCAGAACACTATCCTGCATCACGGATAAAGTTTGCAAAATTGCGAGATCAAATACTACGGGACCTAATGCAATAAAACCCATAACAATACCAATCGCGCCTAAAGTAAAAGCAATTGGGAAACCGATAAATATAGCGACAAGCAGTACACCAAGACCAAGAATGCCGAGAATTTGATGATCCATTTACACTCTCTCCTCAATCGACTTGGATGGCCAGCTATTGGAACGAATAGCCACTAAACATTTACACACTTCAGACACCCCTTGTATGGAAAGCAGAAAACCAGTTAACGGCAAAGTGAATTTAAACGGCCAAGTCACACTCATCCAAGGACTCGACACAAAACGCTCATTAGTGATGAAAGCCTTATAAAAATATTCCCATCCTACGATTGTGAAAATAAGAACAAAGGGATAAAAAAGAAAAAGATAGCAAACTAAATCAACTATGGCCTGAGTCCGAGGCGACCAATTGTCATAGAACATATCAGTACGAATATGCCCATCCATTTTCAATGTGTAGCTTGCGCCTAGCATAAAAAAAGCGCCATAGAGCATAAACGTCATGTCATAAGCCCAGATAGTAGGCGCCCCAAAAACATATCGCGCCACTACCTCATACGCCAAACTCAATATCATCGGGATAATCATCCACCCAACAATATTTCCAACAATTGTGGTGGCGCGATCGATCCGCCCTGAGAGTAGATTCAAATCAAAATTTGCTTTAGACATTCACCATTCCATTCAAGAGCAAAAAAATGGGGGGCGGAAACCCACCCCCTATGGATATAAAGTTCCTCAATTACTTCTTTTTAGTGCTCGTTACGGTCGCACCAATGTTGTAATAAAGACCATTAATTTGGGTCCAATATGGAACAACGATGCCAGCAAATTTCTTCTGAGACTCAAGCACCTCTTTGAAGAAAGGATTTTTCTCTGATTCACGTGCATACACCACTGCAGTTGCTTTTTGGAAGGCAGTGAAAAACTCTTTAGGGGTGTCATGCACTGTGACCCCATGGTCTTTCCTGAGCTTCTCCAGTGCAATCGCATTGCGATAGACGTTGAATGTATAAGTTTCTGCAATTGTCGCTGAAACAGCAGTTTCAACAATTACCTTAAGATCAGCAGGCAATTTATCCCAGAAAGTTTTATTAATTAAAAGTTCTGCAACGTCGGTGGATTGATGCAAGCCTTGCAAATAATAATGCTTGAACACGTTTTGAAAACCCAAAATCATGTCATCGGCTGGGCCAATCCATTCAGCAGCGTCAATTACGCCTCGTTGCGCCGCGGGAACAATCTCAGATCCAGGCATCGCAACTGTTGTGAGCCCCATTTCTTTAAAAATTTCAGCAGTCAATCCTGGAGGCGAACGATATTTCATCGGCTTCATGTCAGCAATTGAATTAATTGGGGTTTTAAACCAACCAAATGGATCTGGACCCATAGGCTGAATCATAAATGGCTTAATGTTAGTTTTAAGAACCTCGGTAAATAAACGATCATAAAGTTGATTGCCGCCACCGTTCTTTAGCCAAGCCATATGTGAAACTTGATCCAATCCAACGCCAGAACCAGAAGCGGGGTTGGAAAAAAGCGCAGCCGCGGAATTTTTGCCAGACCAATAATGAGTCCACGCAAAACCACCATCAACAACACCCTTATCAACTGCATCTAAGATACCAAAGGCGCCAACAACGGCGCCGTCTGGTAGAACCTCAACTTTCATGCGGCCATTGGACATCTTGTCAACACGATCCCCAAAGTTCTTCATGAGTTCAAAATAAATACTGGCTGATGGCACACCAGTTTGAATTTTCATCTTCACTGGCGCCGATTGGGCAAACACCCCACCACCAAATAACGCCGTGGATAAGGCTGTGACCACTGCCACACGCTTTATATATTTAATAAACATTACGTCTCCTTTTTGAGTTAGGCATACATCCATTGTTGATACCCAGCCACTTCTTGAACCTACGATAAAATAATAAATTATTTCATTTAATGAAATTTAAAGTATCATTAGATAAAATGATCCTAGGGAAAATACTTAATTTGCTTAAATAATTCGAAAAATGATCCTTGAATGCTCGATAAACTAGCCCGCATCACCTCCACCACAAAAGAATTGGAAAATTCGGCCAAATCCAGCATGGCTGAAAAGGTATTACTCATACTAGAAGCCGTTTCCCAGTCCGAATTTCCCCTTGCCTTAGAAGCCGTAGCGTCGAGCACTAGGTTGGCTAAGCCTACTGTTTTTAGGCTATTAAATACCTTGGTTGACCAAGGTTTTATAGAGCGGGATCCTAATGGGAGGCGATTTCAACCCAGCTCAAAACTTCGAATCATAGGTGTCAACGTTCTTTCCGTAGACTCGATTCGCTCACAACGGGTAGCAGTAATGAAACGTCTTGTGGATGAGATTGGGGATGAACTGCTGTCAATTTAGGTCCACTACTTGAGAGAGTTTTTCTATAGTAAATCATTGCAGCAAAATTGGTTGATTCTGGATGATTTTGGGTATTTGTACTTGCGGTGCTGGTGGTCTGTAACCTAATGCACTATGGGGCCTGACATGGTTATAGTGCTTGACCCATTCCCCGACGATGATCTGGGCTTCTTTCAGGCTATAGAAGATCTCACCATCCAAAAGGTTATCTCTGAAGGTGCCATTAAAGCTTTCACAAAAGCCGTTCTCCCAAGGAGATCCTGGGGTGATGTAAGCGGTTTTGACTCCCATGCCAGATAACCAACTACGCAGTTCCTTGGCAATAAATTCTGGGCCATTATCACTACGGATGTACTCTGGGATACCGTGGGCGATCATGGCGTTGGCTAGCTGTTCAATCACTTGGATTGATCCAATCCTTCTGGCGCAGTGGATCGTTAAGCATTTCCTGGTGAACTCATCAATCATGGTGAGCATGCGGATCTTGCCACCATAAGCATCTCTGATAAAGACAAAATCGTAGCTCCACACATGGTTGGGATAACTTGCTCTAAGCCTCATGCAACTACCATCGTTTAGCCACAATCTGCCTCTAGGAGGCTGCTTTTGCGGGATCTTGAGTCCTTCTTGCCGCCAAATGCGAGCCACCTTGGCGGTGGTTGCCTGACGCCAGCCAGCGTTGCGCATCATGCTGGCAATAAACCGATAACCGTATCTACCGTAGGTGCCGGCCATCCGGATGACTTCAGCTCGTAGCGGCTCTTCATCATCTCTGGGAAGTGGCATATAGCGATACGCTGCTCTGGAGAGCCCTACTAATTCACAAGCTAAGCGCTCTGATGTTGAGTATTTTTGCATCAATACCTGAGCGGCTGTCTTGCGTTTAGCAGGGCTTAGAAGTTTCCCTTGATAACTTCCTTGAGCATCACCTCTCGTAGCGATAAGTCCGCTACGAGCTTTTTAAGTCGGGTGTTTTCTTGCTCAAGTTCTTTAAACTTCTTGGCTTGATCGAGCTTCATACCACCATAGATCTTGCGCCAACGATAGTAGCTTTGCTCAACCGTACCCACTTCTTTACAAGCTTGGGCGAGGGTTTTGCCATTCGTGGTTAATACATCAATTTGACGCAATAAGGTGACGATTTGCTCGGGTTTAAGACGCTGACCTTTAGCCATATTTAGTACTCCTTTAAGGTGAAGATTATCAAAAATCCTCTCTTTGGGAGTGGCACTAAAAATTAGGTCAGTTCA
>NZ_LOJI01000022.1:0-141697 GCF_001595965.1 Polynucleobacter yangtzensis | reverse complement strand
TCAAAACTTCGAATCATAGGTGTCAACGTTCTTTCCGTAGACTCGATTCGCTCACAACGGGTAGCAGTAATGAAACGTCTTGTGGATGAGATTGGGGAGACATGCAACTTCAATATCCTAGACGGCAATCGGGTAATGTATTTAGATAGAGTTGAAACCAACGCACCCATTCGCCTGCATATCGATCAAGGGATGCGTGTACCACTTCATTGCACTGCCAGTGGACTTCTATTTCTGTCAAAAATGTCAGAGCAGCAAATAATTAGATTTTTAGGTGCGGAACCTTTTGAACGATATACAGACAAAACTATTACAAATTATGAAAAGCTCTTTCTGGAGCTTAAAAAAATTCGATCCAATGGTTACGCTATCGAAGAATCAGCATTCTTGGATGGCTTCATCGGAATAGCAGTACCAGTGGTCAACACGAAACATAAAACTTTTGCCACCATTACTGCGCACGGACCAAGCAACCGAATGCTAGAAAAATCAATCGAATTTTATGTATCCCCGCTAAAGCTTGCCGCCAAAGATATACAAAACACATTACTAGATTCCAACCAAAATATTTAACTTCCAATAAAGACTTATGCAAAATAAAATTTTTGATTACATCATCGTAGGAGGAGGATCATCCGGATGCGTGCTGGCTAACCGATTGTCTGAAGATCCACATAATCAAATTTGCTTAATCGAAGCGGGCCCCAAAGATCGCTCTCCCTGGATTCATCTGCCAATTGGATACGCAAAGACGATGTGGGATCCAAAACTGAATTGGAAATTTCAGACCGAGCCTGATCCTGGCGTAAATAATCGACAGATTTATTGGCCAAGAGGTAAGACGCTAGGCGGCTCCAGCTCAATTAATGGCCTCATATTTATTCGCGGACAGAAAGAAGATTACGACACTTGGCGCGACCTAGGGAATCCTGGCTGGGGCTGGGATGACGTACTACCTTACTTTAAAAAGGCAGAAGGAAATGATCGCTTAAGCGAGCCACTCCATTCGCAAAAAGGCCCTTTGAAGGCATCGTCTATTCCAAAGAAACATCCATTGGTTGAAGCATTTAAAAAGACTGCTAATGCTTTAGGGGTGCCTGAGACAGATGATTTCAATAACTTAACGCAAGAGGGGGTTGGCTACTACCAACTCACCACTCATAAAGGTTTTCGCTGCAGTACTGCGGTTGCTTATTTAAAGCCCGCCAAGCATCGCAAGAATCTAGAAATCCTGACAGATAGTCAGGCTTGCAGAGTTATTTTTGAGAATAAAAAAGCTGTGGGTATTGAAATATTCCGTAACGGTAAAAAAAGCATAGTGCGCGCTAATAAAGAAGTCATTCTGAGTGCGGGTGCAATTCAGAGTCCGCAAATTTTGCAACTCTCAGGGGTTGGCCCAGCCAAACTGTTACAAGAATTCAATATCCCCGTGGTACAGGATTTACCAGGGGTTGGCGAAAATCTACAAGACCATCTACAGCACCGCCTGATTTATGAATTAAATCAACCCATCTCGACTAATGACCAACTCTCTTCATGGTTTGGACAACTCAAGATGGGTTTAGATTGGTTATTCTTTCGCGGCGGACCACTTTCAATCGGCATTAATCAAGGCGGCCTCTTTACACGCGTGATGAAAGACTCCAAAACACCTGATATCCAGTTTCACTTAGCAACACTTTCTGCAGAGATGGCCGGTGGCAAGGTTCACCCTTTCTCCGGATTCACCATGTCGGTATGCCAACTCAGACCAGAATCAAGAGGTCATGTCCGCATTCAATCAGCAGATCCCCTTGTACCTCCTAAGATGTTTGCCAATTACATGTCGACATCATATGACCGCGATATCAGCATTGCCGCCGTTAAATACGCCAGGAAAATCGCGCAAACTGAACCACTTCGCTCTCTGATTACTCGAGAGGTAAAACCGAATAACCCGCAATCCGATGAAGAAATTTTAGAGTTTTGCCGCAATAATGGCGCAACGATTTTTCATCCAACCGGTACCTGTCAAATGGGTCCAGATACTGATCCGATGGCAGTGCTAGATTCTTCGCTAAGAGTAAGAGGCATACAAAGCCTTAGAGTTGTTGATTGTTCGGCGATGCCAACCTTACCTTCGGGCAATACCAACTGGCCTGCGGTAATGCTTGCAGAGAGAGCTGCTGATTTGATCTTGGGTCGCATTTAATCTCAATGCGCTGGCAATTACCTTTTAGTAAGTGGCTTCCTGAATATCGAACGCCTGGAACGATACGCGCAGATATTTTTGCCGGTCTAACTGGCGCCATTGTTGTTATGCCTCAGGGTATTGCTTTTGCATTATTAGCAGGCATGCCGCCTCACTATGGCCTATATGCAGCCATGATCCCCTGTCTGATTGCAGCGCTATTTGGCTCAAGCCGCTTAATGGTTACAGGTCCAGCCAACGCCATTTCTCTCACAACGATGGCACTGATTTCCCCGCTCGCGCTTCCAGAGTCGGATCAATATGTTGGTTATGTTTTAACACTGAGCTTTTTAGTGGGTGCATTACAACTCGTCTTAGGATTAGCTAAAGCTGGTAAATGGGTAGAAAAGATTCCACACTCCGTCATTGTCGGCTTCACTGTTGGCGCAGCAATTCTGATTATCAATAGCCAGCTGGGCACTCTTCTTGGTATTAATATCCCAAGGGGAAAAGGTGTTCCAGAAACAATCAGTGCCGTAACTTCCGCACTGATGAATAATCAATGGCAAATGGCAGCCCCAGCAGTAGTACTCTTCACCTTAATTGCCATTCGACTCTGGAAGCCACTGAATCGCTTTCTACCTGCCATGCTGGTAGCCGTTGTACTTGGAAGCATTGCAGCGGCTTTAATTGAATCACTACTACCTGGCGTGGTTACCTTCAAAAAAGTTCAAGAAATACCAGGTGCATTCCCGCCAATCTCTAACCCAGACTTAAGCGGTGAAACTTTGCAAAAGTTGTTTAGCGCAGCTCTCATCATGACACTGCTGGCATCGACCGAAGCAATGGCTATTGCTCGTGCGATTGCATTAAAAACGAAAGATCAGTTCAATGCAAATCAAGAATTCATTGGGCAAGGATTGGCCAATGTGTGCGGATCATTTTTCTCCGCCTATCCTGCTAGCGGCTCATTCAATCGCACTGGCGTAAACCTTGCCTCCGGAGCAAAAACACCTCTCTCAGCGATTTGCGCTGCAGTTTTTCTTTTTATCCTGCTTGCCTTTGTCTCGCCACTAGCAAAACATATCCCCTACGTAGTTATTGCATCGCTATTACTGGTGGTGGCCTGGAACTTAATTGATATAAAGCAGATCCGTCATGAATTTCACATGGGGATAAAAGAATGGATTCCCATGTTAATTACCGGCATTGGCACCATTACTATTCCGCTAGAGTGGGCAATACTTGCCGGAATCATCAGTTCAATAATGATCAGACGCTTGACTACAAAGACTTAAATAATTAGTGGGCTTTTTGCAGATCTAACAGCTTTAAGCGCTGCACTTTGCCAGATGGCCCACGCGGCAGATCTTCCATGAAAAGAATGATTTTGGGCGTTCTAAATTTACCCAACTCTTTTTTGCAAAATGTGCGCATTTCGTCTTCAGTACATTTTGTATCTGGCTTGAGAACAATACAGACCATAATTTCTTGCCCGTAGTTGCTATCAGGAATGCCGACTGCGGCGGCATCCAATACTGCGGGATGCTTTAAGACTGCCTCATCGATTTCACGAGGGGCAATATTTTCACCACCCTTGATGATCAACTCTTTCAAGCGCCCAGTGATGAAATAAAAACCATCATCATCACGCATACCCAGATCGCCGGTCTTCAGCCAACCCTCGCTATCAAAGGCTTTAGCCGTCTCTGCCTCTGCTTTATAATAAGCATTGAGCACATTTCCACCACGTAGACAAATTTCACCCACGGCATTATTACCAAGCAGGTTGCCATCGGGATCAATAACCTTAGCCTCAACGCCACAAGGCTGGCCAGGACTTCCGTAGCGTCTGCTTTCGTCATGGGGATTACAAAAGACCATTGAGGCCGACTCTGTCATGCCCATTCCCTCGATGACAGTGATTCCAAAGAGGGCTTCAAATTCACGATGATGCTCGGGCGGCAGAGGAGCAGAAGCAGATCGACCAAATCGAATCGACTTCAAGTCCTCGCGACTGGGTAATGCACCACCACTCTTAGCGGCATTAATCAAATACGCAATGATGGTTGGCACCATATTGATCCAAGTGCAGCGATACTGAATCGCTAAACTCCACCAATTTGAAACAGAAAAAGCATGCGGAGCTACTACAGATCCACCTGATACAAATGGTGTGATTGTTGATATGACCTGTCCGTTAATGTGGTAAATCGGCAGTGAGCTCAACACAACATCTGACTGAGTTAATGAGTGCCACGCAGCCATAGAGCGCGCAGCATGCAATAAATTAGCGTGAGTAAGCAAGACTCCCTTAGGCGTTCCGGTTGTACCGGAGGTATACATCAAGAGAGCTGGTTGTGTAGACTCAACCGATGGCAATATTCCAGGTGCGCATTGCATAAAGGAGCCTTCTGCCGCATCTGGATCAAGCTCAATGACCTTGAATTTTCTTTTAGTCTTCTCAAGAGCTAAAAATAATCCTTGCTTCTTATCGGGTGAATAAAACAGCACCTCAATATCGCTGTGATCTAACACCCAAGCTAATTGATCGGTGGGTGCCAATAGATTTAAAGGGGTAATCACTCTCCCACAGGCCATGGTTGCCAAAAAAACTGTACTGGTTTGGCGCCCATTTTGCATAAAGAGGCCTACATGGCCCTTTTCACTTATATTCTCCTGCTCCAACCAAGTTGCAAAGTGACGCGCTTCCTTGGCGAGCTGCCCATAAGTCAGGGCGGCGCTAATTTCAGGAGCAAACAGAAATGATTTTTCAGGCTGAACCTTCTCCCAATACGAAAGCACCTCACCCAAACTCTTGCATGAAGCAGTCATCATCGAATTACGCCTGAGGATAGCGACTGAAATACTCTTTCAGTAAATCTTCAACCTTGGGAACATGCTCAGGGATAGGTCTCACTACCCTCGTAATATTGAGGTAGTGGCGATAGTTCATGTTCTCTGAGAAATTATTCTTACCCCATGTTCCGCAACCCATAGATAAAGAAAACGGTAAACCATTCTCAAAACTACCACCAGTAGCAATCGCATGCGCCTGATTAACAATGATTCTGGCAACAGGTAATTGTTGTGCAAGAGCGGCAGCCCGAGACTCTAAAGTCTCACCACTTTGTGCAGTATGCAAGCCAACAGAATGCCCCGCTCCTTGATAAGCATATACATTGGAGATTAACTCTTTGGCAGCTTCAAAATCTGTGGCCTTCCACACAGTCAAGACGGGGCTTAATTTTTCACCGGAAAAAGGAACTGAAGGTCCAAAGCCCTGCTCTTCAACCATAAAGAATTTGGCTGACTTTGCTTTTGGATTTTGCAGTTGTGCACGCACAGCAATCACCGCTGGATTCTGAGCAGTCAATGTTGAAGTAAGTTTGCCATTTTGAAACATGACAGCTTCCAGCCGCCTCTTATCAGCGGTATCTAACATCAATCCACCCGCAGCTTCAAGCGCACCAATTGCCTTGTCATAAACCTGAGAGCAAATCACTACACCATTTTCACTAGAGCAACTGGTAGCGTTATCAAATGTTTTGGATTGCAATATTTTATTAGCCGCACCAGCAAGATCAGCATGCTCGTCAATAATGACCAAGACATTACCAGCCCCGACACCAAATGCAGGAGTGCCACAGGTATATGCCGCGCGAATATTTGCTTGTGATCCAGTTGCTACAACTAAGTCTGCCAAGCGCATTAATTCATTGGTGGAATCTTTAGTAATAGGGAACGGCAACATCTGCACTAAATCTCTAGGCGCTTTAACTAGATCTAATTGGTCATGAACAAATTCGAGCAAGCGAGCGCAGGTTGAATACCCTTTTGGTGATGGCGCCACTACAACTGCGTTGCGACACTTCAAAGCATTTAAGATTTTATTAATGGGGGTAGCGCCAGGATTGGTAGACGGTGTAATAGCCGCAACTACACCCACGGGTCGAGCATATTCTGTCAGCCCCATCTTCAAGTCTTCAGAAATTACACCGACTGTTTTTGCACCACTTAAGTCGCGCACCAATCCCAAAGTTTTTCTGAAGTTCTTTTTGAACTTATCAGCGACATCTCCTAAGCCAGTATCTTGAACAGCGAGTTCCGCCAACTCTTGATTCCGTTTTGGCTCAAGAATCGACCAAGCCACCGACTGAACTACCAAATTCACTTCAGCTTGAGTGTAGCCCTCATAGATCTTCTGGGCTACACGTCCACGTTCAACGATTACTTCTACTGGCGTCATCATCAATATTCTTATCTTTTTTATTTACCGTATATCTTAAGGAAATTCGATTATTCAACCTTAATACCGGCATCTTTGGCTACTTTTTTCCATTTTGCCAATTCGTTTTTAACAATTGCTCCCAGCTGCGCAGGAGTACTTCCAACCGCTTCTGCGCCTTGACCCAATAATTTTTCTTTTACGGCTGGCTCGGCAAGCACCTTAACCGTCGCCTTGTACAAGGTATCGATAATTTGTTGAGGTGTTTTTGCTGGAACAAACATGGCATACCAAGAATCTACTTCGTAATCCTTGAAACCCAATTCAGCCATAGTTGGTACATCTGGAAACACCGGCGAGCGCTTTACGGTAGAAACTGCTAAAGCACGAAGCTTTCCAGCCTTGACGTAGTTGGCTGCAGCAGGAATCGAAACCCACAGTAGCGGTACTTGACCAGCCATTACATCAGTCACTGCAGGTCCGCCCCCGCGATAAGGAATATGAGTCATTGAAACACCAGCAGATCCAGCCATCATGGCACCAGCCAAATGACCAGGTGATCCATTTCCTACGGAAGCATATGCAATAGAGTCTGGCTTTGCTTTTGCCATTTCAATTACTTCCTTTACTGACTTGGCGGGGAAGTCTGGATTAGCCACCAAAATCTGCGGTAATGACGCCACCAATGAAACCGGCAAGAAATCCCTTTCGGTATCAAATGCAAGCTTTGGATAAATTGCAGGATTGATTGTGTGTGATGAAAGCGTAAATAAAACGGTATAACCATCTGATGGTGACTTAGCGGCAATATCCGTTCCGATGGATCCTCCCGCACCTCCGCGGTTATCGATAATAACTTGCTGACCAAGCGCCTGACTTAATGGCTCTTGCACAATTCGCGCGATCACATCCGTGCCTCCGCCGGGTGGATAAGGAACTATGAATTTAATTGGCTTGGTTGGCCAAGCCTGTGCTTGAGCAAGTTGCGTTAGACCTAGCGAGCCCATAAAAGCGAGGATTGTTGACAAAACAGCGACTAATAAATTGCTTCTACGCATGATCAATCTCCTATTTAGAACTACTTTTAAGCCTATCTTAGCCTTTATTTTCTCTTTTAGTAAGCATAAATGATCTTATTAAACGGAACAAGTTGTTTCGTATAAGTAAAAATACTAACATTTTCCCTAGAATTTACAACCTTGTTCTATTAGAATGAACAAAATGACACATTTCATGAGATTTAATGCCCATGCTTGAATTAGACACCATAGAACAGCCAGATATCGCCAAAAGAGAGAGCTCTAGCGAAAACTCATCCATGCTCAAAGGGATAGTGATCTTAGAGGCTTTGGCCGCATTGCAGCAGCCCGCCACCCTTGCTCAACTCATGCAAATTACCGGAATGCCAAAAGCATCCCTACATAGAACGTTAGCCATTTTCGAAGAGGCAGGCTTGGTAGCAAGGGAGCCTGGAGGACGAACTTACACTCCAGGCGAGCGCCTGTCTCATCTAGCGATGTCAACTTTGACACACGATAGCGTCTCAGCCATTCGTCACACTATCCTGCGCGGCTTGGTGGCTGATCTTGGTGAAACCTGCAATCTTGCCGTGCTAAAACGCGGTGAACTGTTTTATTTGGATCGTGTTGAAGCCGACTGGGCTCTTCGCCTTCACCTGCCTACAGGTACAGTACTGCCCCCGCATTGCAGCGCTAGTGGAAAGCTACTTCTCGCATATAAACCCTTAGATGAACGCGCTAAGATTTTAGAAAGTTTGCCACTACAGCGATTTACCCATAGAACCATTACTGATCGCCACCTATTGGAATCAGAGATGGAAAGAATTGTAAGTACGGGCTATGCAGTAGATAACGAAGAGTATGTGCTGGGGGTTTCTTGCGTAGCAGTTCCCGTCAAAGATTCGTTAGGCGAGGTAGTAGCAGCGATTGCCGTTCATGCAGCAACAGCAAGACTCCCCCTAAATCAAGCGATGGAACATATTCCTAAGTTAAAAGAAGCGTCTGAGCGTATCTCTCAAACCCTTTCCTAATTAGCACAGCATTAAAATCGCCTCAGGAAAAATCTAAACGTGAAATATCCACTCTTAGAAAAAATGATTGAGGAAGCTAAGAGCGATCTGCCTCTAGGAGTGGTCTACCCTCTAAGCGCTCCAGCACTTGAGACCGTTTTCGATCTCATTAAAAGGCGGCTATGCACTCCGATTTTGATAGGTCCAAAAAAAGAAATTGAAGAGCTTGCAGCAATCGAAGAGCTTTCTCTGGATGGCATACAGATTGTCGACACACCTAAAGATCCCATCTTAGCAACCAAAAAAGCAGTTGAAATGGTAAAAGAAGGCAAGCTAGCAGTTCTAATGAAGGGATCTTTGCACACCGAAGACCTCATGGGGCCGATTGTGCATCGCGATGGATTGCGCACCAATAAGCGTATAAGCCATCTCTTCTTATTCGAGCTTGCTCGTTACCACAAACTACTAGGTGTCACCGATGCCGTTGTGAATATCGCACCAAATGCTCAGCTCAAAAGAGAAATTCTAGCTAATAGCTTAGATGCCTTAAAGAGATTAAGCATCAGCAATGTCAAAGTAGCGATTATTGCCGCCACTGAAGTAATCAACCCTGCGATGTCTTCGACCACCGATGCTAAAGAGATTGTTGATGAGCATATTGCTCATCCAATTTTTCCGGATACGATTATTGAAGGCCCTTTTGGGTTTGATAATGCGATATCAGCACAGTCAGCGAGAACAAAAGGGATTTACTCAAAGGTGGCAGGAGACCCAGATCTACTATTAATGCCCGACTTGCAGGTTGGCAACATCCTATATAAATCCTTTGTCTATATGGCTGGCGCAGAATGTGCTGGCACTATTCTCGGAGCACAAGTTCCAATCACCCTGACCTCCAGATCTGATTCTGTTTTTTCTAGAGTGGCATCCACAGCGATGGCCATTCTGCTTGCTAAAAACCCTCAATAATTGAGAAGACTATGTTCAAAATATTTTCCAACGATCCCGTGCATGACCCAATTAACAAGCAAGCACCTGCGACAGAGATCAAAAAAACTACCTGCTATATGTGCGCTTGTCGTTGCGGCATTCGAGCACATCTACGTGATGGCAAATTAGCCTATATCGATGGCAATCCTGAACATCCTTTAAACCAAGGCGTCATCTGTGCCAAAGGCTCTTCAGGAATCATGAAGCAAAACTCTCCTGCGCGCATCACGCAGCCGCTGTTGCGTAAAGCAGGAAGCGAAAGAGGGAATGGTGAATTTGAGCCTATTAGCTGGGCAAAAGCTTTTGATATTCTGACTGAGCGTCTTGCGAAAATTCGCGCTACTGACCCAAAGAAATTTGCACTCTTTACAGGTCGCGACCAAATGCAAGCCTTGACTGGTTTATTTGCAAGGCAGTTTGGCACGCCTAACTATGCAGCGCACGGCGGCTTCTGCTCAGTAAATATGGCTGCAGGCATGATCTACACTATTGGCGGAAGCTTCTGGGAATTTGGTGGTCCAGATTTGGATCAAGCGAAATTGTTTGTCATGATTGGCACGGCGGAAGATCACCACAGCAATCCGATGAAGATTGCTTTGTCGAAATTTAAACGGACTGGCGGCCGCTTCATCTCCATAAACCCAGTAAGAACCGGCTACTCTGCTATTGCTGATGAATGGATTCCGATTAAGCCTGGAACTGATGGCGCACTGTTCATGGCCTTAATGCATGAACTGATTCGCCTTGAGAAGTATGATGCCCCATTCTTAAAGCGCTTTAGCAACTCAGCACAATTAGTTTGCATGGATTCAGGTCCAGAGGAAGGCTTATTTCTATATGACCCTGACTCTGACCCACTCAATACTGATTTACCACACAACAAATATATCTGGGATGAAAAATCTCAAAGCGCTAAACCGTGTTTTGCGCAAGGAACATCACCTGCCTTACTCGGTGAATATGTAATGGGTCCAGGGCCACACCAGGGTAAGAAAGTGGCGCCTTCATTCGAGCTCCTCAAACGGCAAGTTAGTGAAACTACTCCAGAATGGGCCGCGGCTATCACCAGCATTCCAGCAGAACGCATTCGTAAGCTTGCTCTTGAAATGGCAGATACTGCATTCGGTCAAGGATTTGAATTGCCGATTCAATGGACTGACTCTTGGGGTGAAAAACATGACTCCGTAGCTGGTAGGCCTGTTGCTTTCCATGCCATGCGCGGCTTATCTGCACACTCCAACGGATTTCAAACAACGCGTGGCCTGGCTGTTCTCATGTCCTTATTGGGTACCATTGATCGTCCAGGCGGTTTTAGGCATAAAGCACCTTATCCAAGACAGGTGCCGCCTAATGCAAAGCCCCCTTCTTCTGAAAATGACATTAAGCCCAATACTCCGCTAGCCAAACCTCCACTCGGATGGCCAACACAGCCAGAAGATTTGGCGCTAGATTCTGATGGCAAACCCCTTCGTATTGATAAAGCATATTCATGGGAGCATCCGCTTGCTGCGCACGGGTTAATGCATAACGTTATTACTAATGCTGTTAAAGGTGATCCCTATTCCATTGATACGCTCATGATCTTCATGGCTAATATGTCATGGAACTCGACTATGAACACTATGGAAGTTCGTGAACACCTCAATGCAAAAAATGAAGATGGTGAATTCAAGATTCCATTCTTAGTGGTTTGTGATGCATTCCAATCAGAGATGGTGGATTTTGCAGATCTAGTCCTTCCCGATACCACCTACCTCGAACGCCACGATGTCATGAGTATGCTTGATAGACCAATCTCAGAATTTGATGGCCCAGTTGATTCTGTGCGCATCCCTGTTCTGGAGCCTTTAGGCGAATGCAAACCATTCCAGGAAGTTTTGATTGAATTGGCTTCCCGCTTAACGTTCCCTGCCTTTACTACCCCAGAAGGTGAACGTAAGTTCAAAGATTACCCTGACTTTATTACCCGCTTCCAAACCACTCCCGATTCAGGCATTGGATTCTTAAGCGGATGGCGCGGTAAAGATGGTGATAAGCCCTTGCGCGGCGAACCCAATCCAAATCAGTGGCAAAAATATGCAGAGAACAATTGCGTACATCAATATCACATGCCCCCAGAGCATCAATACATGCGCAACTGGAACAAGGGCTATTTAGACTTCTCAAAAGAAAATGCTCTGCGCCAGAAAAATGATCCAATCATGATTGCGATCTACTCAGATATCTTGCAACGCTTTAGATTGGCATCTACCGGAAAGCGTCCGGGCGCCCAACCTCCAGAGCATCTCAAAGCACGCATCTATAAATACTTTGATCCACTGCCATTCTGGTACCCACCACTGGAAGATGAAGCGACCGATCTCACTAAATTTACATTGAATGCGATTACCCAGCGTCCAATGGCGATGTACCACTCTTGGGATTCACAAAATGCTTGGTTAAGGCAAATTCATAGTCACAACTATTTATACGTCAACACAGCCACTGCACTCAAGAGCGGCATCGCTGATGGCGCCTGGATGTGGATTGAATCCCAGTGGGGCAAAGTCAGATGTATGGCAAGACATTCTGAGGCAGTCGACCCGGGCACAGTCTGGACTTGGAATGCTATTGGCAAAGCAGAGTCCGCCTGGAGTCTAACAAGCGACGCAGATGAATCCAAAAAAGGATTCTTGTTAAATCACCTCATCTCGGAGGAACTTCCACTAGGCGGATTTACCGTTAGCAATTCTGATCCAATTACTGGACAAGCTGGCTGGTACGACGTCAGAGTTCGATTAGCTCCAGCAGATGAGAATGAACCAAAAGAAACTTGGCCACAAGTAAAAGCATTTGAAGTGCCTGGAATGGCCCTCAAAAAATCGGGGGAGACAAAATGAGCAAAAAAAATAAGCAACTAGCTCTCGTTATTGACTTAAATGTATGTGTAGGTTGCCATGCGTGTGTTACGTCATGCAAGGAGTGGAACACCTCTGGCTCGGCAGGCCCACTGACCGATCTCAATGCTTATGAGGCTAACCCAAGCGGTACATTCTTTAATAGAGTGCAAACCTTTGAAGCGGGCACATTCCCAAATACGCAAACGGTTCATTTTCCAAAATCTTGCTTACATTGCGAAGAGCCTCCCTGCGTTCCAGTTTGCCCTACAGGTGCAAGCTATAAACGCAAAGAGGATGGGATCGTACTTGTAGATTACGACAAATGCATTGGGTGCAGTTACTGCTCTTGGGCCTGCCCTTATGGTGCTCGCGAGCTCGACCAAGAACGTCAGGTGATGACCAAGTGCACCCTCTGTGTTGATCGCATCTATAGCGAGACTTTGCCAAATGCCGAGAAGAAACCAGCATGTGTTCTCGCCTGCCCAACTAGCGCACGTATCTTTGGCGATGTCCATGATCCAGAATCGGCGGCAAGCAAGGCAATAGAGGAACGTTCAGGCTATGCACTCATGCCTGAATGGGAAACCCAGCCTGCCAATCACTATTTACCACGCTCCATTATGGAAACAATTGATGCAGCAAGGAATGACAAATAATGCGTCCACAATTTTCAATTATTTTCTTTACCACCTTGGCTGGAATGGCTCAAGGTCTGCTATTTTTTATCGCACTAGCAAACCTGTATAGCCAAGCTATTCCGAGCACATTCCTTGCAAACCTTGCGCTACCTGTTGCCTTTATTCTGCTAGCTTTGGGCTTAGTCGCTTCATTCTTTCACCTAGGCCACCCCGAGCGAGCCTGGCGCGCAGCCATGATGTGGAGAACCTCCTGGCTATCAAGAGAAGTTATTGCTCTACCAGCGGTTATGGCTGTCACGGCAATCATTTATCTTTATGCGCGCTTTAGCGAAGTGCCACAGTGGTTATGGCTTGCCCTGCTTTTCACTACGATAGCTCTTTGGGTATGCACCGCAAAGATCTATCAGTGCATTCGCTTCATTCAGGAGTGGTCGCATCCCTCCACTCTCACTAACTTTATTCTACTGGGAATGACTTCAGGCTGGATTTTGTTAGAACTATTGATTGCGGTTTGGGGTGATGCCTCGGTACAGATGATTGATGCCCCGCTCTCCGTCATTGCTTTCTTCCTGTTATTTCTATCATTCAACCTGAAGCTCTGGATTTGGACTCGCAATCGCAAGTTAAAACCAAAGTCGAATCTAGCTTCAGCAACTGGAATCAAGGGTAGCAATATTCGCCAAACCTCGATGGGCCTGATGGGTGGAAGTTTTAATACTCGTGAATTCTTTCACCATCAAACAGATAAAGTAATAGCTAATTTACGCAAGATCATTTTGCTTTGTGCATACGTGATCCCCATGATATTGATGGCCTATGCAATTGCTTCACCTAATTTCTTGGTGATCACATTGGCATTACTAATCAACTATGTTGGTTTGCTTGCTGAAAGATGGATGTTTTTTGCGGAAGCCAACCATCCACAAAATTTGTATTACCAACGAGTTTCTTAACCACCACTGATGCCGATGGATCAATTCGCCGAACAGCTTATCCACGGCAGAACTCATATATCACCCAAAAGGTTGGGCAACCCAGGCCCCAGTCAAACTCAAAAAGAAACCATTCTCTTGGCAGCTAATGCCGCCCCCGACCACGGCAGAATGATGCCATGGCGTTTCATTGAGATTCGAGAAGGTAGTCGTCCCGCACTCGGAGAAGTCTTTCGTCAATGCCTATTAGATCGAGATCAAGAGGCTACTTCAATGCAGCAGCAGGAAGCTCTTGATAAGGCTTCTCGCGGACCGCTGCTATTACTTGCGGTAGTAAACTACAAAGACAGCAATGAAGATATTAGCAAGCAAGAAAAATTAATATCTCTTGGCTGCGCCATTCAAAATATTCTCTTAAGTGCTTATGCCTTTGGTTTTGGCTCAGGATTATCGAGTGGTAGAGCACTACAAAGCGATCGCATTAGGAAGTTATTTCAACTCACCGATGACGAAGGGCCTATCTGCTTTATTACGATCGGCACAGTATTAAAAAATAAGCCCGGCCGTATTCGACCAAGCTTATCTGAATACCACTCCATTTTTTAAAAAACTAGAGCACTTCAACCGTTTGGTTCTTGGTATCAATCCGCAGTCTAGCTCCGCTGGTGATAGCCTGAGTAATATCGCAATCAAAACCACTCAACATAGGAATTCCAGCGTGCGCTGCACCTTGCGCCAAAATTGGATTGACAGCGTTAAAAATAATGGCTGATGGACAAAGATTTCTAGACTTCATCTCATATAACATCCAAGCGCTCGCAACACCACCTTTAGCGGCATCCAATACTAAAATTTTATCTTTATAAGATTGGCCAAACAGCTTATGCGCTGGTCGAGAAAATACGCCTTTAAGACGATCCAAATCATAGCGAGCAGAGAAACCATCAGAGGCACTGAGGCATTCACCCTCGATACTCTCGCCCTGAGCATGTTTAGCCTTATATATTTTTGTACTCACTTAAGTCTCCCCGTTACAGCGGCTTGCACACAATCTTCCATCGATGCCAACATCGGTGTATAGCCATAGCCACCTAAAATATTCACAATCTTTGCGCTATTCGTTGCCAATACCTTCCATCCATTTGTCTCGGCAATTTCCCTCGCATACGATTGATAAAAGCACATGCCAGAAAACACCGTTCCACCAGCACTCTCAATCATTTCTGTATAACCCATACGATCAGAGTCAGGCTTCACTTGTGGGCTTGTCATAGCAAGCAAGGGCTTGATAAATTTCTTACCATTACATAGCTCTGCAATGCTCTTCATTTCCATTAGACTTAATTGTGGAGCTGAAAATACTACGACATCAATCTCCTCTGCGATTCGGTATGAGTTCTGTAAACCCATTACCTCTTCTTTGGTAATAAGAACCTCAGGGAGATGTAAATACTCCAGATCTCTCGCATGCAGAGCTTCCGGCGTAGTACCCAATACGTGAAATAAAGCAGTAGAACCAAAGCTGGCCATTGCTGCTCCAAAATGCTTCATAGCATCAGAACCCGGATGACCCTCAATTCCCTCAAGCACTGGTACCGACCAATAATTACCAGATTTCTTTCCAATCAATCCGCCCAATGCGCCCCACTCATTTAATGTTTGAGGTGTCCATGAAGTTTTAAAGCGATGCGTTGGCTTACGATGAAGGTCTAAGTGATAGCCATAACGCGGTGTTCTGCCGGTAAGGCCCGCTGCCAAGGCTGAAGGGCCACCCTCAAAATTAGATCTTGCCCCACAAACACTGTTTGAATAAATCACCACACCCGTATCACCAAATGCCAAATGCTCGCCAAACACAGGAGCCATAATCGTTTGATAGTTGATACAGGTATCCGTCATTGATACGCCCATTTTGACAAATGCATCAATCGCCCGTTTCTCTAATTCGAGCATCTTTTCGGTTTGACCCAATTGTTTTGCCTTTGTGAAATCCGTTCCTCTTGGGTCGGTAATGGTTGGAATACGAACCATTCGATCTGTCACGGAATTTTTCGCCAGTTCCTCCAACCATTCAACACCAGCTTCGCCCAGACTCTCGGTATCTGCCATGATGTGAGCCTGAGATACAGGAACTAAGTCTTCAGCTCCAAAAAATTCACCGACCTTAATTTGATGTTGAATTGTAATTTGTCTAACTGGACCAAGCTCTCCGGCAAGCATTGCTTTTTCTTCTGCGTTAAGTTTCATTTTTTCTCTTATTAACCATTAATCAACAGTAGCGCCAGAGTCACGAACTACCCTAGCCCACTTAGCAATTTCACTTGTTTGAAAGTTGGCCAAACTTTCTTTGAAGTCAGTATTGGGCTGCACACCCAAATTACCTAACCGCTCTTTAAAGGCTGTAGATTGCGCAACTTTCTCCGTGTCTTGTCTCAACTTTTTAGCAATTGGGTCAGGCAATCTGGCGGGCGCAAATAATGCCCACCAAGCAGTAGATTCGAATTGCGGGTAACCAAGCTCAGCCACCGTTGGTACATTAGGTAATAAAGGCGAACGCGTCTTACTGGTGACCGCTAAAGCCCGCAACTTACCCGAAGTAATATGAGGCAGCACTGACTGAATCGGATCAAACATCAAGGGAATTTGACCCCCAATCAAATCCGTTACAGCTGGGGCACTGCCCTTATAAGGAATATGCTTGAATTTAATTTGAGCAGTTGATTCAAATAAGGCTCCGGTTAAATGTCCTGGCGTTCCATTTCCTGCGGTACCATAAGCAAGAGCGTCTGGTTTTAAACGAGCCTCCGAAACCAACTCAGCAAGCGTTTTAATTTTATCGTTTGAATTCACAACAATAACCACCGGCGCGGTAGCCACCAAAGCAATTGGCGTGAAATCTCGAGTCATGTCATATGGCAACTGTTTGTACAGACTACCATTGATGGCATTTGTACCTACCGTTCCCATGAACAAGGTATAACCATCAGGCGCTGACTTGGCTGCGAGATCCGCCCCAATTGAACCCCCGGCGCCACCTTTGTTTTCAATAATAACTTGCTCTTTGAGGCGCTCACCCAATAGTGCTGCCAATGGTCTAGCAACAATGTCAGTCGGCCCCCCAGGAGGAAATGGAACAATTAAGCGAATAGACTTGCTTGGGTAGGTGTCTGCAAATCCAATTCCGCAGATAAACGACAGCCCCAAGAGCATAAATACGCATTTGCAAACATGCATTATTGATCGTGGCATATTAAGAACCTCTATCCAGAAAAGGTATGTACAAGCAAACATTAAATCAATTAATACATAATGTATATTTATATTAATTTAATTAATATATAAGTGATTCTTATGAATTTAAAGCAAATTGATCTTCGCTTGTTGCGCAGCTTCATTGCAACAGCTCGAGCAGGCAATTTTGTAAAAGCTTCACATACCCTACACATTACTCAATCAGCTCTCTCCCAACAGATGAAAGAGTTATCCAGCTATCTCGCGCTTCCTTTATTTGAGAAAAAGGGGCGTCAACTCATTTTGACCAAATTTGGCAACCAACTACTTCATAAAATTAATCCTCTTCTAGAGCAGCTAGAAGAAATTTTGTTGCAGAGCCCAGATGAAAACAGGAATATTGTCGGAAAAATGAAGGTGGCAGCAACAAGCACATACTCAAAAACAATTGCATTACCGACATGTATGAAATTGATACTCGACAATCCAAGTCTTAATATTGATCTAAAAGAATTATCTGCCCAGAAAGCCGTTGAGCAATTACTGGAGGGTGAGATTGATATCGCTATACTTCCTCAAGATTACCAGCTACCTGATTTGCAGTGGCAAGAGCTTATTTCAGAACAATTTTCTGTCATCGGAAGTCCAGATTTAATTAAAAAATTGCCACATAATTTAAACTTAAAATCCTTAGAAAAATATCAATTAGGCGCGCTAAACACACAATTTTTAATGCGTCAGAAAATAGATTCCCAAGCACGCATGCAAGGGGTTTCTCTTAATATTCGCATGGAAGTCTCAACCATGGGCGATCTCTTAGAAATAGCCAAATCAGGAAAGATACTTGTTCTTGGCAGCCCCATCTCCTTAAGCAAAAAAGATAAGTTGCAATCGAAAGAAATTAAAGGAGATTTACTAACAAGAAGTGCGGCTATTTGCTGGAGAAAAAATAAGTTCGTTACGAATGCAATGATGGCCTTTCAAAAATGCGCCTCAGATCTTTCGGAGACACTTGCCACTGAAATAATGAATAAAAAAGCCCGGACAAACCGGGCTTTTTAATCAATCACCTAAACTTATACGTAATCTTTATATTTATCCAAGAAGCGTACTGGCTTAGATAAGGCGTCGCGACGGAACGGATCACCAAGTTCACGAGTACACATAATCTCGATCACACAGGTCTTACCTTCCTTCATCTGCATTTCAACAGCCTTCTTCAGGGCTGGCCCAACTTGATCAAGCTGGTCAACCACGATGCCTTCTGCGCCCATTGATTGCGCGATACCCGCAAAGCTTGGACTCTCGAGCTCGCCTGCCACAAAGCGACGGTTGTAGAAGTCCACTTGGTTCTTTTTCTCAGCACCCCACTGACGGTTATGGAAGACAACTGCTGTAACAGGAATATCGTGACGAACTGCAGTCAAAATCTCCACCATACTCATTGCCCATGCACCATCACCAGCATAGGCAATAGCAGGACGATTCGGCGCTGCTGCTTTGGCACCAATAATGGTTGGCAATGCATAACCGCAGTTACCAAAGCTCATTGGGGCAAAGAAACTACGTGGCTTTTCAAAGCGGAGATAACTATTAGCAACTGAGTTGATGTTACCGATGTCGGTAGACACCATTACATCAGCAGGCATCGCCTTCTCGAGCTCACGAAGAACTTGACGTGGATGCAAGTAATGACCACCTGTTGGCGTCACTTCTTTTTTCTGCTCTTCAATCATATCCAAGCTGAATGGGTCCTTTTCGTGAGTCCACTCATCCAACTCTTTTTCCCATGCGGCTTTTTCTGAGGCAATTGTTTTGGCGCGGTCTGCCTTGGTCTCATCGCAGGCTAACTTCTTGCCCTCCAAACGCTTAGTAAGTGCAACAGCAGCAGCTTTAGCATCACCACAAATACCTACAGAAATTTTCTTCACTAAGCCGAGCATCTTATTGTCTGCATCGATCTGAATAATCTTGGCATTTTTTGGCCAGTAGTCCATTCCATGCTGCGGCAATGTGCCAAATGGTCCTAGGCGCGAACCCAAGGCAACAACTACGTCAGCCTGAGATATTAACTTCATCGCAGCCTTAGAGCCTTGATATCCAAGGGGTCCACACCACAATGGGTGACTTGCAGGGAATGAATCGTTATGCAAATAGCTGTTAACAACTGGTGCGCCTAGGCGCTCAGCAAATGCTTTGCATTCCTCTACTGCATCACCCATCACTACGCCACCACCAGAAATAATGACTGGGAATTTAGCGTTAGCCAAGAGCTCTGCCGCTTCATCCAAACTCTTCTCGCCACCAGGACCACGATCGAGACGATTAGGCTGCGGAATTTCTACTTCGATCTCGCCATAAAAATAATCACGTGGAATATTAAGCTGAGTTGGACCCATCTCTGATAGAGCGCGATCAAAGCAGCGGCCAGTAAATTCAGCCATACGCTTGGGATTGTTCACGTGTCCTTGATACTTTGTGAACTCTTCGAACATTGGCAATTGATTGGCTTCTTGGAAACCGCCTAAGCCCATGCCCATTGTTCCTGTTTCAGGCGTAATGATCACGACAGGGCTATGTGCCCAGTAAGCAGCAGCAATTGCTGTGACACAGTTACTAATGCCAGGACCATTCTGTCCAATCACAACACCATGACTTCCACTGACGCGCGCATAGCCATCAGCCATATGTGCGGCACCCTGCTCATGAACAACCGGAATCAAACGAATACCTGCTGGAGCAAAAATATCCATTGCATCCATAAAGGCTGAACCCATGATTCCAAAGATATCCTTCACCTTATTGGCGACCATGGTCTCCACAAATGCTTCGGAAGGGGTCATTTTTTGTGGGCCGGTAGGCAAATTAGCGCCAGACTTAGACATAAAGCTCTCCTAGGTATTCAATTAAACGGAACATTTTGTTCTACAATCTGAATAATAATAGCGTATTTTTACTAAAGTCAAGCATATAAACCCCAATCTGGAATATATTTGACAACATATTAAGACTTTTAAAGGCAAGGAAATGGCTGAAAGCACCTCTTCTATTGATTTAATGGGTTTACAGCCTGAAAAACGGGTTTCCCTGCATACCGCCTTCCCAGAATGCCGTGGCTTTGCGGACTTTGATATACCTGCATTTAATCAAGCTAGTGAGCTTGTGCCAGCGGTTGATCCAAGCTATCAACTCAACCCTGAGGCAACGCTAGCTATTCTGGCGGGCTTTGCCTTCAATCGCAGAGTCATGTTGCAAGGAATGCATGGCACCGGTAAATCCACCCATATAGAGCAAGTAGCCGCTAGATTAAATTGGCCCTGCTTACGAATTAATTTAGACGGGCAAATTACGCGTATGGATCTGATCGGCAAAGACGTCATTAGCCTGGAAGATGGAAAACAAATTACCCGCTTTCAGGAAGGACTAATTCCCTGGAGCTTGCAACGTCCTGTTGCACTCATCCTCGATGAGTATGATGCAGGCCAACCAGATGTAATGTTTGTCATTCAAAGAATGTTGGAGCGCGAAGGTCGCCTCACCTTGCTTGATCAAAATAGAGTGATCAATCCTAATGCTGCATTTCGAATCTTTGCTACTAGCAATACTGTTGGTCTTGGCAATTGGAATGGCTTATATCAAGGCACTCAATTACTAAATCACGGTCAGATGGATCGCTGGGACATTGTTGCAGCGTTGAACTATCTAGAGCCGAAGGAAGAGCAGAAGATTTTGATGGCCAAAGTACCAGAGCTATCGGATGCCCAAGCAAAGGCAATGATTAGCCTTGCTAACCTTACAAGAAGTGGCTTTGCCGCGGGTGATATTTCCACACTAATGTCTACCAGAACACTGATTACCTGGGGCGAAAACTGGCGCATCTTTAAAGACTTACAGATTGCATTTTCTCTGGCATTTTTAAATAAATGCGAGTCAGAAGAAAAAAACTTAGTGGCGGAATATTACCAACGATGCTTCGCTAGCGAACTAGATTTAGATAACAAATAAACCAGGCGTATTTACATCTACCTTGCAAACCCAAACCCATCAAGACTTCGAGCAACAGCAACAATATGGGGCAATGATTAGATCATTGTCCAGGGAAAAAAGTGCGCAAATTAGGGACTGGCAGCTCTTTCATAACACAGCTCCACTGGAATCAATCGCTCCTCACCTCAGCCTTGAAAATTTAAAAACATCATGGGCTTATCCACGCGGTGTACTGGATGGCATCGCATTACGCCTGCGCCATTCGGATGCAGCCTTGCATACTTCACTCGCCCCAGAAGGAATGATCGAATCTTTGATATTTGAGGTCTTAGAGCAAATCCGGGTAGAAAGTAACTGCCCGGATGAGCTCAAAGGATGCCGTAAGAATACTCAGACTCAATTTATTGCATGGATGCAGCAATTTATTGCTAGTGGTGGCGTTGAAGGCAGTATTGGCCTGCTGCTAGTCACCATCTTTTCAACCGTATGGATGAAGCTTAATAGCCAACCAATTCCACAGCTAATGCAGGATATTGTTGAAGCCACTAGGGCAGGTATAGCTCAAGACATGGGTCCACTGTTGGTAAAACTGAAAGCAAGTCGCAATAATCAGGAAGAGTATGCACAAGTAGTTCACGAAGTAATTAGCTTGGCATCTGGATTAATTGCAGAAGAGTATCGCAATAACCCCAGTATTCGCACTAAACGCAAAAATCAAAGTGCCACCCATCTCAAAATCCAATGGGTACCTCCTCATGCTGGAAAAGTAGCGGTAGACTTTAAGAGTCCTGCCAGCAACTCGAGTGAGCAGCATCTTTTGCTCAAAAAGTCACTCGAAAAATATCATGTATATAACTCAAGCTATGACAGCGAATCCGAAGCTAAGAAAAAAATTCGGCCTGCTCAATTAGCCACCTACCAAGACCAACTAAATCAAGAAATTGCCAAACAAAATATTCCTTGGGCAAAGCTTATTCGAATCTATCAGCAAATCTTCTCTAGTCAACTCCCAAAGCGTTGGCAAACTACTGAGGCAGAAGGCTTGCTTGACCGCCGCTATCTAATACGCGCCGCTACCTCACCGTTACAGCCAGCTTTACATAAGCAGCTTACAACCACCAGCAAGGTAAATGCGAAAACAACGCTACTGATCGATTGCTCTGGATCCATGAAAGAGCAGCGCGTCAAAATTGCAGCCTGCGTAGACTCTTTAGTAAGGATATTGGAGCAAGCAGGTATCAAAACAGAGGTTCTTGGTTACAGCACCAGCTCATGGCAAGGCGGAAGACCCTTTAAAGAATGGCGTAAAAATGGTCAACTCCCAAATCCCGGCCGCCTCAATGAACGAGCCCACTGGATTTTTAAAGACTTTGATACAAACTGGAGAAGATCTCGAGCAGGGATCGCCGCTCTATTACGCCCAGAAATTTATGCTGAGAGCATTGATGGCGAAGCGCTTATTTGGGCGGCGGAACGCTTGCAAAAGACCAACAATTATCATCAAACCAAAAATTTACTAATTCTCTTTTCCGATGGCTGCCCAATGGATAGAGCAACTATTGAGGCAAATGGAGAACACTTCCTCAAAAATCATCTAATACATGCTATTAAATGGTGCGAGAAGCATACGAATTTATATTTATGGGGTTGTGGAATTGGTGAAGAATTAAGACCCTACTTTCCAAATCGTTTGAGCTGGGATACAGAAAGTGGCTTCACCGCTAAATGCCTTATGAATTGGGCAAAAGAATTAAAAACTATGAAACACTAGGTTACTAACTCATTAAAATATTCATGGCAACTGGTGTTTAAAGTAGAAATACGCCACTCGATCGGTTCATCTTGAATATCAAGCGCTACTCTTCGAATAATCAAAACTGGAGAGTCAGGTTTCAAGGACAACCAGGCTGCCATTTGCTTTCCAGCCAAACCAGCACGCAATCTCTCATTGGTTTTAACTACTGATTGACCATAATGCATCTGATACAACTGATAAATACTACCCTCTCGCTTATCAAACTCTGCTCGGGTTAAATTCTTGAAACGTTTTTTATCTAAAGTAATCTGGTCGATCATGACACAGCGCCCTTCTAAAGAAAGACGATTAGTAATCCTCCAAACAGGAGACCCCTCTTTGATCTTTAGCTTGCTAGCCTCTTCTTTGTTGGCAACTGCACTATTTAAAGAAGCAAGCTCAACTTTGGGATAAACTTTTTTTTCTGCATCATGTTTAACCACATGAAAAAAGTAGTACAACAAACGCTTGACATCATGCTCAGCAACGAAGGTTCCCTTACCCTGCTTACGCACGACAATGCCCTCTGCGACTAACTCATCAACCGCTTTGCGCAAAGTACCAATTGAAACATCCAATTCCTTGGATAAATCTTTTTCGGCAGGTAAGGCCTGCCCCATCGGAAAACGACCCCTGACCAGATCTTCAGTGATCTTTTGCTTTACCTCTTGATAAGCAGTCAGGGATCGCATGTCCTCTACTTACGCAGACTCGTATAGACGAGTTAAGACAAACTCGCGGTGCCCAAGAATTTCTGAGGCGGTCAACTCGCCATCAGCTGTACGCAAGAGGCATTCCAACAACTTATCGCCTGCTTGATCCATATTTTCTTCACGACGCAAAATACCTGAAACGTCAACGTCAATATGCTCACTCATCGTGCGCACTGTTTTTGGATTCGCGCAAATCTTAATTACTGGAAGAATCGCGTTACCAATCACATTACCCTGACCCGTTGGGAAGAAGTGGGCGGCAAAGCCAGCGGCCGCACATAAAGTCACCATCTCTGCCGCTGCTGATGAAGAATCCATAAAGTGCAATCCTGGAATAGTAGGCGCTTCAGCCTTATCCAAGACGCTATCCACAATACATTTCTTACCAATTTTCTGGATATTCCCCAAGGCTTTTTCTTCGATAGTAGTCAAGCCACCAGCAATATTTCCTTTTGTAGGCTGAGAGTCAGACAAGTCGCTCGTTTTATGACGCTCAATCACATCTTGATAACGATCAAACATTTCGCGG
The DNA here is from genome assembly GCF_001595965.1 of Polynucleobacter yangtzensis. Lineage (GTDB taxonomy): Bacteria > Pseudomonadota > Gammaproteobacteria > Burkholderiales > Burkholderiaceae > Polynucleobacter > Polynucleobacter yangtzensis. The sequence continues at coordinate 117,576 of NZ_LOJI01000022.1, read as the reverse complement.
AACTTTTTCTTTACCTCATCATTGCGGCAACGCGCTTCTACCAAATGCTCACCACCCGTCAATTCAGTTGTTTCACCAAACACTAAGGTTGAGCCAATTTCATACAACTTATCAAAAGCATCACCTACAGTAGGGTTTGCACCGCATCCAGACGTAGTATCGGACTCGCCGCATTTTGTGGACACCCACAACTCTGACAAAGGAGCTTTAACACGTTGCTGCTTAGAAGCATGCTTCATCATTTTATAAGCGGCTTTACTTGCGGCGGCAATAGTGGCTGTGTCGCCATTACCTTCAATCCAGAAGCCTTCAACTGGCTTACCAGAAGCCTTAATGCCATCAACCACAATCTTAGTCCACTGCGGCTCGATACCAATGACAACTACAGCGGCAACGTTTGGATTTGATCCAGTGCCAATCAGGGTGCGGAAATGCAACTCTAAGTCCGCGCCAAATTGCAGGCGACCATAGGAGTGTGGAATCGCCATTGTGCCTTTGATGTTATTAGCAACAGCCTCGCATGCTGCGTTAGACAAATCATCTAACGGCAAAATTAATACGTGATTACGGATACCCATACGGCCGTTTTCGCGGCGGTAGCCCATAAAACTTGCATCTTTTAAATTAATCATCTTTTTTCTTTCTCAATGAATAAATGTAGGGTTGACTTACCAACGCTTTGTTTTAACGTTTTGAACGTGGAGGTGCTCGCCTTTTTTAATTGGGGCAACTACCTTTCCAATATCAATGCCATATTTCATGACCGTATCGCCTGGCTGAAAATCCTTTAAAGAAATTTTGTGGCCAATTGGAATATCGCTCATTGATTTAAAGTTCAATGTCAGATCACCATCCATAACCCAACCAATTAAATCATCGCCAGCTTTAACGCCTTCAACGACAACCACGCCTACGCCATCACCCGGCTCATGCACGACAAAATGGATCATTACTTTCTCCTCGTTAATTCCATTAAATTACGAATTACCCCATGACCGACGAATGCCAGCCTGAATTTCCTCTACAACTACTTCTGAAACATTTACACCGCTCTTAAAACCGCTAGCACGTTGCTTAAAGCGTCGCTCACCAGGAATGCGCGTACCATCATCGGTAGATAAGACCTTCAGAAAATCTCGCATTTTTTTAGCAAAAATATTTTTCCCAGAAAGGCCTGGATCAATCGTTAACAAAAGCTGACCAATGCGCGGGCGATTTCCTTTTGCATCAAAAAAAGAATCTGCTTCATAGGAAAAACGGCTGCCAGATAACCCCACAACAAGCAACTCGACAATTAATGCTAGCAAGGCGCCCTTATCGCCTCCCAAAGGAACCATCAAACCTTTCAGACCTTCTTGAGGATCAGTGGTTGGCTTACCAGTAGCAGTCAAAGCCCAACCCTCTGGAATGGACTCACCTTTTTTTGCCGCAACCAGCAACTTACCTCTCGCAACAGCTGAAAGAGACATATCTACCACCAAAGGATCTTTTCCTTGAATAGGAAATGCGGCAGCCAAAGGATTGGTCCCAAAGATGGCTTTACTACCGCCAACCATTGGCATAGCAGCTGGGGTATTACCAAACAGTAAAGAGATATAACCAGCACGAGCAGCAGCTTCAGCATAATGCCCCGCAACGCCAAAGTGATGGCTATTTGTTACAGCGACCAAACTAACTCCAGCCTTTGAGGCAAGATTTACAGATAAATCTGTCGCAAAACGCAATGCGGGAAACGCAAGACCATCACAGGCGTCGACTAATGCGGCCGATGTCTTGAACGGACGAACTTTAATTTTTGGGGCTAACTCAATGCGGTTATTTTTTGCATGGCCAGCATATTGAGATACGCGCGCTAGACCATGAGAAGCCAAGCCATCTAATTCCGCAAGTGCTAAAAATTGCGCAGTTTCAAATGCAGCCTTTTCCCCAACACCAGCGGCCGTCAAACCTGAATATGCTAAATCGACCATCTGCTCATAAGACATGTTCATCTTATGCTCCTAAAAAATAATTGACTTCATCAGCGATCATTTGACTTACCCGCTCATTGCTCTCGTGTGTGACGCCAGCAATATGCGGAGTCAAAATCAAATTTTCTATTCCTGATAAATGGCTTAAATCCTTAGCGGGCTCACTGGAAAATACATCTAATGCGGCCCCACCCAAATGCCCTGAACGCAAATATTCAGCTAAAGCTTGCTCATCCACAATTCCGCCACGCGCAGTGTTGACCAAGCAAGCGCCACTTTTCATTTGGCCCAAAAGATCAGAATTAAATAAACCTTTCGTCTCGGGCAACAATGGGAGATGCAAAGTGACTGCATCGCTTTGAGATAGCAATTCGTTTAACGAAATAAGAGGAACCTCAAACCCCTCCAATGGTACGGCGCTTCCACTCAATACAGGATCGTAAGCAAGACACTTCAAGCCAAATGCATTTGCCTTCTTGGCGACGACGCGACCAATGCTTCCAAAACCAACAATCCCGATAGTTTTTCCTGAAAACTCGTGATAGCCCGAAAAACGAGGGCGCGGCCATTCACCCTTAAAGGTAGAGATGGTTGCAGGAATAAATCCTCGAGTTAAAGCAATCATTGCTCCGATAACATACTCGGCAACAGATTCAGCATTTGCTCCAGTAGCCGGTATTACTTTGATATTGCGTTGCGCGCAAGCAGGCAACTCGATGTTTTCCAATCCAACACCAAGACGACCAACCACTCTTAGTTTTGATGCCTTAGCTAAAACCTCCTCATTAACTTGCGTCAGATTTCGAACAATTAAGGCCTCCACATTTTGCACTGCAGCAATTAATGCTGATCGATCCTTATACAACTCTGGCTCGTAAACAACTGAATGTTGTGAACGCAGGGTTTCTAAGGCTTGACTTGTGATGAACTCAGAGATCAAAATAGATGACATATCTAAATCATATAGATGATTTAGATATCATGCAAGACTTAATTCATTGTGCAGCGCAAATTGATATGAATTTGTTCTGCGTAATGGTTGGGGGAGACAGTGGTTACATATAAGCTTATTACTATTAAATAGCAGTCAATCTCGTTTTTGAATCAAATCAAAGATAAGATGTAAATCAAATTAACACCTGGGAGAACATAGGCATGTTTAAACAACTTATTCACAATCTGAGCAAAAAATTTGTCTGGATTATGGGGGCTTTATTTTTAGTTACATCACCAATATCATTTGCGCAAAACTGGCCGACTAAGCCGATTAAACTCATTATTCCTTTTGCCGCGGGTGGCACTACCGACATTCTTGGCCGCTTATTGGCACAACAACTTTCTAAAGATCTAGGTCAAAACGTCATCGTTGAAAATAAACCGGGCGCAGGCGGCAATATCGCAGCTGAATTCGTGGCTCAATCGCCTGCTGACGGATATACCATCATGCTTGCCTCAGGCAGCATGCTGACCGTTAATCCAAATTTATACAAGAAATTACCAGTCAATTACGCTAAAGATTTTGTCTATATCACCAATGTAGCTAGCGGTCCAATGCTTTTGTCCGTAAGCTCCAAATTACCAGTAAAGAATCTTGGTGAATTTATCGTATACGCTAAAACTAAAGACCTCAACTTTGGCTCTGCTGGCATTGGTAGCCAAGTTCATATGGCTGCAGAAAACCTAACCTACTCCGCCAATATCCCAGCAACTCACGTTCCTTACAAGGGAGAGTCTGCCGCAATTAATGATCTCGTAGCAGGGCAGATTGATTTCATGGTGGGTAATCTAACTGCAGCAACGGGCTTTGCTAAGTCTGGACAAATTAAACCTTTAGCGGTAACCAGCTTAAAGCGCTCTAAGCAACTCCCAGATGTCCCTACAGTTGCTGAGGCTGGAATCCCTGGATTTGAATCCACTGGCTGGTTTGGTCTCGTAGCCCCCGCTAACACACCTAAAGCGATTACTGAAAAAATCTATGCAGCGACTGTAAAAGCAGTTGGATCTGAAGCAATGAGAAACAGTCTGGATCTAAATGGACTGACTGCGATAGTAAATACACAGAAAGATTTTGAAACACAAGTCAAAAATGAATCTATTACTTGGGAAAAAGTCATAAAGGGTCGCAATATTAGCGCTCAATAGTGCTTCCCACTTAATATAGGGCGAAGATTTTTCTTCGCCTTTTTTTGTTTTTTATATTTGCTTAATTAGCAACATCAGTCCAGAAAACATCAAAATTGACCCATAAGCAATCCTCATAGACACATTGCTCAACTTTGTATGCACCTGAGTTCCAAGCCAGATCCCCAAAAAAGTGGCCGGCATCAAACAAATGGCCAACCCTATTACAGGCAAACTTAGAATGAGTCCAGTAACTAACATTAAAGTCAAGCGTAAAAATGTCAGCATAAAAATGGCAAACGCCATGGTTGCACGCAAGACCTTTGGGTCATTGATACGCAACCCTAAATAAGATACGTAAATTGGCCCACCCGTTGCAAACAATGCAGTAAATATTCCACCCAAGAACCCGAATGGAGCGGCCCACCATTTATCAATCGGATCAACCATCTCCCTATTTCTCTGCCACAATACTCGCGCTCCATTTAAGGCGGCAAAACATCCTAAAGTGATCAAAAGCGGTTCACTTGGAGCCTTAATCAACAAGACAATTCCCAAAACCATACCAATTAAGCTAAATGGAAATAGCCACTTCAACTCCTTGAGATTGGCATCCTTTGAAGACTTTTTGCCAATATATAAGGAAGCGCAAATGTCGATAATCACCATCATTGGCACAACAGACTTTAATGGGTAAATCTGCACCAATAATGGAACTGCAACGATGGATGAGCCAAACCCTGAAATACCAAAAATAAAGTATGCGCCGAAAACGATTAGCGTTGCTAATCCAAAATAGACAGGATCAATTAATTCAAAAATCTTACGTCTCTACTAATATCGTTTGACCGGGCTTAATTATCGTAAATTGAACTGGCTGATTTTGAATGCTTAAGCCATTTTGATTCAAGTTTACGGCCGTATAATACGACTCCTCCAAAGAGCCTGGCTCAGGAAAATCATCACGATAATGAGCTCCTCGGGAATTCTCTCTCGATAAAGCAGCTTCAGTTACAGCCTGGCTGACTAAAATCAAATTCTGCAAATTCATCCAATCCTGCCAGGTATTACTGTATTCACGCTGAATATCGCCTACACCTATTTGCTGCAATTGGGATGCAAGTTCTTGAAGACGTTGCCGAGCTCGCAATAAGCTTTCTTTTGTTCTTGAGATACCAACATCATTCCACATACACTCCGCCAAATCATCTCGAATAAGCTCAATATCTCCAGCCTCTTTCTTTAATGGCTTTTCGTGTAGACGAATACTAGCAGCCACCTCATCTAAATCACATTCGCGTAATTCTTGCGAGCTAACCCACCGTGCCATGGACTCACCCGCTATACCACCGAATACCGTTGAGTTTGCAACCCCGTTTCCACCCAGACGATTGGCTCCATGGACTCCGCCAGTATCTTCACCAGCCGCAAAGAGCCCAAGAAGATCAGTGCTGCAATCCTTTTTGAAAACTAAGCCGCCCATCATATAGTGAGCTGTAGGCACCACTTCCACTAGATCATTGGCTAAATCAAAGCCGCTATCAGCGCAACGCTCTACCATTCCCTTAAATTGCTTACGAACATTATCTGGACCCAGATGACTCATTTGAATATAAACACCACCATTTGGCGTAGCACGTCCCGCCCGAATCTCTGAGTTAATAGATCTAGAAACAATATCTCTTGTAGCTCTCTCATTACGCGAATCATAGTTGCCCATGAAGCGCTCTTTATTTCCATTCAGAAGATAACCGCCAGCACCACGCAGACCCTCTTCCAGCACGGTACCCGTCATACGAGTTCCAGGACCGGCCAATAAACCTGTTGGATGAAACTGAACCATTTCCATGTCACGTAAAGTCAAACCAGCACGCAACGCCATGGCCAAACCATCACAACTCTTATCACCTGATGGCGTGTGATACTTGTACATCGTTGGCCCACCGCCAGTTGCTAGCAACACCGCTTTGGCGCGCACCAATACAAACTGCCCTGTTTGCATATTGAGCATCAAAACGCCCGCGAGCGCTTTTTTATCTTTGCTATGTATTAATTCAATAGCACGATGCTCCTCTAGGCGATGAATACCTCTTGCCCATACCTGCTCCGCAAGACGATTAATAATTTCGATTCCAGTTAAATCGCCTTTATGCACAGTGCGATCAAAGGTCTGCCCTGCGAATGCCTTTTGGTGAACAGTGCCATCTGGATTGCGATCAAAAAAGCATCCTAGCTCGTTCTCTAATTCATGAATGCGCTCAACAGCCTTGCTAACCAAAGTCCAGGCTAACTCTTGATTAGAGAGCCACTTCCCACCTTCAATCGTATCCATGAAGTGACGTTCAACAGAGTCGCCCTCCGCCAGCGCAACGTTATACCCTCCTTGAACCATGCGAGTGCAGCCACACTTACCTAGCAATCCTTTTACGGCAATGGTGATATCTAATTTTGGATTTGTTTGATGTGCATGTAGAGCCGCAAACAAACCCGCGCCACCTGAACCCAAAATCAAAATATCAGTGTTAATGGTTGGAATTGCACTCATGGATTAATCCCTAAACTCTTCAAAACAGCATCTTTGTTGCGTGCGACATCTCCCTTAACCTCTTGGTATATGCTTCCACCATGGCTATCCATAGCCACCAGCAAGGGCCCAAAATCTTTAATTTTGAATCGCCACAAGGATTCAGGATTGAGGTCATCCATATCCACATCTTCAATTTGCTCAATCCAGGTTGTCTCCAAGGCCGCAGTGCCCCCAATAATGGCGAGATAAACACCGCCCAATTCTTGAAATGCTTGCGAGGACCCTTCGCGCATACCACCCTTACCAACAATCATACGTACGCCATTTTGCGCCATCAACGGGCGAGTAAAACGTTCCATACGGTCTGAGGTGGTGGTACCAATACATATAGGCTGATAACCCGCAGGAAATTCTTTGCTTACAGGCACTTTACGAACATTCGGCGCAGTGTGAATGACGGCATGGCCATTTAAATCAAAACATGTCTTGCGACCGTGATCAAACATATGAATTTGAGTCGCATCGCGAATGCCAAAAAGAGTATTTTGCAATGTAACCGTATCGTTAATACGAAGTTTACGAATATCCTCTTCGCTAACAGGCGTCCGCAAGTTGTAATGAGCCATAGTATCTCTCTAAAAACCAAAATTGACACCAGCAGGTGTAATCGTTGCACGCGCTCTACGAGCAGAGTGGCATTGCATATTCACCGCGACAGGATTTAATGTAATGTGAGTGTGAGCAAGTTCAACATGAACTGCGTAAGCAGTACTATCACCCCCCAATCCCTGGGGTCCGATACCCAACTTATTTACCGCGACACTCAACTCTTTCTCGAGTTTGGCGCCCTCATCATCGGAACAAACGCTACCCAATGGACGAACAGCCGCCCGCTTTGCCATTGCCACGCACTGATCGGAAGTGCCGCCAACCCCAACTCCAACTATTGTTGGAGGACAAGTCTTGCCTCCAGCAGAGACCACGCTTTCAATGACAAATGCTTTTACACCAGAAATTCCGTCTGCAGGAATTGCCATTTTTAAAAATGAGTTGTTCTCGGAGCCACTTCCTTTCGGAACCATTTCAATCTCTACCGTCTCAGCCTCATCACAAAAATCAATGTGAATAGCAGGCATATCAATGCCGCACGAAGTGTGATTATTCTTGCGGCTAATCGGATGAACAACAGAGGATCTTAAGGGATGCTCTGTTGTGGCTCGCTCGCAACCTTTTCTGATAGCAGTTTTTAAGTCCACGCCATCAAACTGAACGTTTCTACCAATCTTGACGTTATAAATTGGTAGGCCGGTATCTTGACAGAGAAGATTATCTTCACGCTCTGCGACAGAGATATTAGTAATCATAGTTTTCAAAACAACCTGAGCACGTTTATCCGTCTCAGACTTGTCGAGCTTTTCAATGCCCGCCTTGATGTCATCGGGAAGTACTTTTAAGGCTCTAATGTAAAGTTCTTTGCATGCATCCTCTACCAAATTCATTTGTAACTTCATATCAACCTAATTAGTTAGCTAAAGACAAAAATAGAAGTCCGCATCCGATTGCGAACAAAATAGAAACCTGAATCCACCCTTTGCGTAAACCATGCCAAGGTCCAAACTCAATCATGAGCAAACGAATTCCCCCAGCCAAGTGAATCGCAAGCAGAATGACAAGCGCCCACTCCCCGAACTTAAACACCCAAAAATCCGTCAAACTCAGAGATGCCTGAAAACCCTCTGCGCCACGCAAAGCCTGAGACAACATTAGAAAATGTAGGGGGATAAAACAAGCTAGCAATAAACCAGAAAAACGATGACAGGCATAAGCAAAATAAGACAAATGACGTTTAGCACGAATATCCAGCTTTGGTCTCGATCTCATCTTGCACCACCCGTATAAACGCCAAAGACCGCAACTGTACCTAAAACCAATATCAAGAGCGCCAACAAACCTGATATTGGTCTTGCCAATCTAGTTTTTGGAAAGGTTTCTTGAAGAATGTTGGCAACCCCAATAGGCGCATGCACAAAACACGCAAGCACAAAAATCTCATAAAAAATTGCAAACGATAAGTTTCCCTGAGTGCGCCCCAAAATCTCTTGCGCACTTAATCCACCACGAATAGCATAAAAAATTATTAGCAAATGAATGGCAACGCAGAGTCCGAGCACCATGGCGCTGATTCTTTGCGCATACCAAAGCTTCGCCTGAAGTACGCCACTCATAACTTACCCCACTTACTTCCACGTACAGCAGCTTTTGCGATTAATTTTTTCAATCCAGCAATGCTAGCTGTAGGCTCAATGGCTTTAGGGCAGCGCTCTGAACAAGATCCTTGGGTATGGCATGCATGACAACCAGCATCGCCAGCAACCGCACGCATGCGCTCTAACTGCTGAGTATCTCGAATGTCGTTAGCCAGAGTCCAAGCGCGATTTAGTGCCGCAGGCCCTAAATATTCTGGTCTAGCTTCAACCACCTCGCAGGATGCATAGCAAACACCGCAACCAATACACTCTATTCCAGCATTTGCCAATTGACGTTCTTTAGAATCTGGCTCAACTTTTGCAAAATCATCATGCCGTGTTTGATTACCTTTAAAAAATCCAACGGCGCCTTTCCACTTATTAAAGAACTCACGCATATCAGTTGCGAGATCTTTAATGACAGGCAAGTTATTTAAGGGGGCTATTTCCAAGGAATCCCCTTCTAAAATTTGCGAAACATGAGTTCTACAAGTCCAACGCGCGACACCATTGACCGTCATTGCGCATGAACCACACATACCCACGCGACAAGCAAAACGATAGCTCAGCGTTGGGTCCAACTTGCGCTGAATATAGGTAACCACATCCAAAACGGTTTGATTTGGGTTACGCGGCACTAGATACTCGACAAATTCGCCCTCTTGAGCACCGCGCCAGACTTTTACTTTGAGATCTGCATTTGACATGAAATCATTATATCTATAGATAGTAAAAAATAAATCGAATATATTTTTCTTTGAGATAAATTTTTTATTTATAATTGGCAGATGTCTAGCATCCGAATTCTCAAAAATTTCTTAGTAATAGCTCGCCACAAGAGTGTGGTATCAGCATCACGTGAAATAGGCCTCACTCCCGCAGCCGCTGGGCAGCAATTACAACTGCTAGAGCAAGAGATTGGAATTGAATTGTTTGATAGAACCAAACGCTCTCTTACGCTTAATAGCTATGGCCGATCTCTCATAGAGCCTATCCAAGAAATCATTGCACGCTATGAGGCCCTAGGATCAAATCTGAAAGCCAACCCTAGTGGGACGATTGTATTGGGCGCTCTTGTATCAACCCTCATGGGAGCCTTTGGAAAAACACTGAATGAGCTAAAGCAAAATTATTCAGAACTTGAGATCAAACTAATGGCTGGACTATCTAGCAATTTCTTGGACCAAGTAATTGACGGCAGCCTTGATGCCGCTATTGTCACGGAGTCTCCTTTTTCCTTGCCTCAAAATGTTCAATGGACTGAGCTATATAAAGAGCCTATGATTTTGATTTACCCAAGCACCAACAAGGTAAATAAAAGCCCTGGCAGTGGCAATAATGTATTACCTTTTATCCGCTTTGTCAGGGATACCTGGACAGGTCACCTAGTAGATCAAACAATTAAGGCCAACAAATTAACGATCCAAGAAGGAATGGAGCTAAATTCTGTAGAGGCAATTATTGAATTAGTTAGACAAGGACTTGGCTATTCGATCGTTCCTCAATTAGCAAACATTTCATGGTCTAAGGATCGACAACTCAGAATTGAGGATCTGCCAGGAAAAACCATCTATAGAAAAGTCGGGCTTCTTGAGCGGAAAAAACACATGCGACAAAACGTGACTCAAATTATCAAACAGCACTTTTTGTTAAACGCAACCAAAAAGCTAAAACCTTAAAGAAAAGCCACCCCGAAGGATGGCTCAAAAGATTTTTGGAGGTACTACCTAAAGAATGAACTACAAGTTCATATTACGCCTCTACAAATCCCAGATATTTAACGTATGCATTAATTAAGGCATAAATGCATCAAATTGGTGCATTTATGCCTTTATCTTATGGATTTGACTTCTTGATAGCTAGAGGTAAGCCTGCGGAAGTCGCATAAAAAACTACCAGCTCCACTGGAACATTGCCTGAATTAAACCCGTGGTGCCACTTATTGACCATCTCAACCACCACATCACCCTTCTTAAAGGTGCGCTGGATGCCACCCTCTTGAACAACGGTCAATTCACCATCAACGACATAAGCAGCATTAATTGCGGGGTGCTTATGAATCGGTAAGGCAGTGTTCGGAGGGATCATAAATTTCATTACCGCAACTTCAGGTGCAGATTGCAGATATGGCGGTAACGGACTACCAGTCCAGTCATTACCACTGCGAATCACTAATTCGGTTACTACGCCCGGATGACCTTCATCTGCATGAGCGAGGCCAAACACCCCAATAAACAAAATAAATGAATAAGTAAAAAATCTCATGCCAATCAGTTAATTGTTTTAGTGATTTTCTTTTGCGTGATTAATTGAATACTTTGGAATTTCAATCACTAAATCTTCTTTGGCCACAATAGCCTGGCAAGATAAACGAGATTGTGGATTAAGGCCCCAAGCTCGGTCCAACATATCCTCTTCATTTTCATCGGGAGGATTGAGACTCTGATACCCCTCTTTCACAATCACATGACAGGTAGTGCACGCGCAAACCATATCGCAAGCATGTTCAATTGGTATGTCATTCTCCAACAAAGCTTCACAAATTGAGGTTCCTGGAGAAACCTCGACAACTGCGCCCTCAGGGCAATATTCACTATGCGGCAATACAACGATTTGGGTCATGGTTTTGTTCCGCTTATTGGTTGATTTTTATTTTGTATTAAATCAGATTTCAGCTACATTCTTGCCGGAGAGAGCCTTTTGAATGCTGGCATTCATGCGTTTTTGCGCAAAATCATCTGTTGCTTTGGCGGCATGATCAACCGCCTTTCGTACAACATCGCTATCTGTCTCTTCATCCAAAATCTTTTGCAGGGTCACCATTTCTAGATCTATTGCCCTTTGCTCTTCTTCGTTAAGTAAAGTGCGATCACTATCGAGCGCTGTTTGCACTGCATCGAGCAAGCGCCGTGCATTCACTTGCTCTTCACGCAATGATCTAGAAAGCAAATCTTCTTTGGCGGATGCAAAACCATCTTGGAGCATGCGCGTAATCTCAGCATCTGTTAAACCATATGAAGGCTTGATATCAATAGAGGCTTTTACGCCAGAACCTTGCTCGGTGGCGCTCACTGATAAGAGGCCATCTGCATCCACCTGGAAAGTCACCCGGATACGCGCAGCACCCGCAGCCATTGCAGGGATGCCACGCAACTCAAACTTACCTAGTGAACGACAATCTTGCGCCAACTCACGCTCACCCTGCACCACCTGTATAGCCAAAGCAGTTTGACCATCTTTAAAGGTTGTGAAGTCCTGCGCTCTAGCCACCGGAATCGGCGTATTACGAGGAATGATCTTCTCCACTAAACCACCCATGGTCTCAATACCAAGCGAAAGCGGAATCACATCCAATAAGAGCCATTCATCATCTTTACTCTGGTTACCTGCGAGTAAATCCGCCTGCATCGCGGCACCTAAAGCAACCACTTGATCGGGATTCAGGTTGTTTAATGGTTTCGTACCAAATAACTCGCCAACGGCTCGCTGCACATTTGGCATACGAGTGGAGCCGCCCACCATCACCACGCCCTTAACATCCTCAGCTTTGAGTCCAGCATCACGCAGTGCTTTTTTACAAGCCATCAAAGTCTTAGTAACTAAATTCTGAGTAATCTCAAAGAATTGGGCCTGGCTAATACCGACATTTACCACCGTACCATCGGCAAGTGTCTCATGCACACGCGCTAAGGGATTATGACTGAGTTGTTCTTTAGAATGCTTACAGGCCTGCAAGAGCGTACGATGATCATGTATTGATAGTGGCGGAAGCTTAGCTTGCTCAATGACCCAGCAATACAAGCGATGATCAAAGTCATCACCGCCTAGAGCAGAGTCACCCCCAGTAGAAAGAACTTCGAAGACACCTCTACTCATACGTAGTATGGAAATATCAAAGGTGCCACCACCTAAATCGTAGACGGCGTATACGCCTTCCGAGGCATTGTCTAAGCCATAGGCAATTGCAGCAGCAGTTGGCTCGTTCAATAAACGGAGAACTTCAATGCCAGCTAATTTCGCAGCATCTTTCGTTGCCTGACGCTGTGCATCATCAAAGTATGCAGGGACTGTAATGACGGCACCGACGATTTCATCATTAACGGAGTCTTCCGCCAACTGACGCAAGCGCGCCAAGATTTCTGCAGAGACTTCAATAGGGCTTTTATCGCCAGCTACTGTTCTTAACTTGAGCATTCCAGGTTGATCAACGAAATCATATGGAGCACTTTCAATATGCTCCACATCGAGCAAGCCTCTGCCCATAAAACGTTTCACCGAAACAATCGTATTCTTTGGATCAAGCACAACACTTTCAAGCGCCTCAAATCCAGCTTGAGTCCTACCATTGGGCAGGTAACGAATAACAGATGGAAGCAGCTCGCGTCCCTGGGAATCTGGCAACACCTTTGGCAAAGCATCACGCACAATTGCCACCAAAGAATTAGTGGTTCCCAAATCAATACCAACAGCAATACGGCGCTGATGTGGCGCTAGCGATTTACCGGGTTCTGAGATTTGTAATAAGGCCATAGAAGGTAGAGTGTAGCTGGTATGCGCCTAGATTAAGGCCGCAATAGTGTCATCAAGCTCAACCGCGAACTTATCAATGAAGAGCAGGCCTCGAAGTAGCTCTGCTGCGCGCTGATAATTCTTGGCGCCGTCGATTGCCTGGGTAATTTCAACAATGGTCTCAGCTTTAGATTCCTCAACTTCTTCCATCAAGGCTTCAAGCGCAGGTAAATCTTCTTCTTGCTCATCCAAACTCTCTCGCCACTCCATTTGCTTCATGAGAAAAGCGGCAGGCATGGCGGTATTGGTTTCTAGCTTGGCATCAACCCCATGAAGCTGGCAAATATATAAGCCGCGTTGAATGGGATTCTTAAGGGTCTGAAAGGCGGTATTAGCCAAGGTTGCCATTTGCATAGCAATGCGTTGCTCTGAATCACTGCCGCGAGCATGGCGATCAGGATGTACTTCCCTCTGAATCGCTAGATACGCCTGATCTAGAGCAGGCAAATCGATATTGAATTGCTGATTTAATCCAAAGAAGCGAAAGTAATCGTCAGACGCGGAAAGATTCGCCACAACCACACTCATCTTTTACGTTTGGATTTTGAAACTTAAAGCCTTCGTTCAAACCCTCACGCACAAAATCTAACTCAGTACCATCTAAGTAAGCCAGACTTTTTGGATCTACAAATACCTTAATACCATTGGACTCAAATACCTGGTCCTCAGCAGCGGGCTCATCAACATACTCGAGTTGATATGCTAAGCCAGAGCAGCCTGTTGTACGAACACCCAAGCGCAAGCCACAACCTTTACCGCGCTTTTCTAAATTGCGGTTAACGTGTGCAGCTGCTTTGTCAGTTAAGGTGATTGCCATAGTTATGCCCGCTTATTTCGCTGGATGCTTTTCTTTGTAATCGGCTACTGCCGCTTTGATCGCATCTTCAGCCAGAATTGAGCAGTGAATTTTCACTGGAGGCAATGCTAACTCTTCGGCGATCAAGGAGTTCTTGATCTCAAGCGCTTGATCCAAAGTCTTACCTTTAACCCATTCGGTTACCAATGAAGAAGAAGCGATCGCAGAGCCACAGCCGTAAGTCTTGAACTTGGCATCTTCAATCACACCCTGATCATTTACGCGAATCTGTAGCTTCATCACGTCACCACATGCGGGTGCGCCAACCATTCCGGTACCTACGCTGTCATCCCCTTTTTCAAAGGAGCCAACGTTACGGGGATTTTCATAATGGTCAATGACCTTTTCGCTATATGCCATGGTATTTCCTCTTTAATTTCTTTATCTATTTCTTTAGTGTGCAGCCCATTGAATCGTGCTCAGATCGATTCCATCTTTGTACATTTCCCACAGTGGTGATAGCTCACGTAACTTGGCAATTTTTTCTTTCACCAACTTGATAGTGAAATCCACTTCTTCTTCAGTAGTAAAGCGGCCCAAGGTAAAGCGAATTGAGCTGTGTGCCAATTCATCATTACGGCCAAGAGCCCTTAATACATAAGAAGGCTCTAAAGATGCTGAAGTACATGCTGATCCAGAGGAAATAGCCAAATCTTTCAGGGCCATCAACATAGACTCACCCTCAACATAGTTAAAGCTAATGTTCAGGTTGTGAGGCACTCGATTGTCCATGTCACCATTGACATAAACCTCTTCAATATCCTTCAAGCCATTTAACAAGCGATCGCGTAAGGCGCGAATACGCTTATTTTCTGAGGCCATATCGATACGAGCAATGCGGAATGCCTCGCCCATACCGACAATCTGGTGAACCGCCAAAGTACCAGAACGCATACCGCGCTCATGACCACCACCATGAATCTGGGCCTCAATACGAATACGGGGTTTACGGCGAACAAACAAAGCGCCGATCCCTTTAGGGCCATAAGTCTTATGAGCTGAAAAGCTCATTAAATCTACTTTGGTCTTTTCTAAATCAATTTCTACTTTGCCGGTTGCTTGCGCTGCATCCACATGAAAAATAACGCCACGTGAACGGCATAATTCACCAATCGCAGGAATATCTTGTACAACTCCAATTTCATTGTTGACGTACATTACTGAAGCCAAAATTGTGCCAGGCTTCATCGCTGCTTCGAGCTGCGCAAAATCAATCAAGCCGTTCGGCAATACATCCAAGTAAGTCACTTCAAAACCTTCGCGCTCTAATTCGCGACAAGTATCTAAAGTCGCCTTGTGCTCAGTCTTTACTGTGATGATGTGGTTACCGCGATCTTTGTAGAAATGCGCTGCACCTTTTAATGCCAAATTAATACTCTCGGTGGCACCACTGGTAAACACAATTTCTCTTGGATCAGCATGAACTAAGAGAGCAACCTCTGAACGCGCCCACTCAACTGCCTCTTCTGCAGCCCAGCCATAAGCATGACTGCGTGAAGCAGCATTACCAAACTGCTCGCGCAGATATGGCAACATTTTATCGACCACTACTGGATCAATCGGCGTAGTAGCTGAATAGTCCATATACACAGGGAAGTGTTTAGGGCTAAACATAGGAACCGGTTGTTTTGGAAGGTCTTTTGGTGCGTTCATGGTTTATTTATCTATAGGTAATGCTGTTATTAACTTTGTCGCGCCAAGTTGAATACGGAATTCACCAGCGGTAATTTAGGAGCAACATCTTTTTTGACTGCAAGTGCTGGAGTCGGCTTATCTGCTTTAGCACTTTCAACTTTGATTTTCTTTTGGCGCATATCTTGAATCACGACGCCGCGGCCTTCTTGTTGCTGGACTAAATCTTTTAGGCTCACTGAACTGAGGTACTCAACCATCTTGGAATTGAGATTGCTCCAAAGATCATGAGTCATGCAACGACCATGATTTTCTTCATCGCTATGACAATTGCCTTTGCCGCCGCATTGAGTGGCATCGAGAGGTTCATCAACAGCAACAATAATATCTGCAACACTCACCTCGGAAGATGGTCGTGCTAGGGTGTAACCACCGCCAGGTCCGCGAGTACTTTCCACGATATTGAAACGGCGTAATTTGCCGAACAATTGCTCGAGGTAAGAAAGGGATATTTTTTGTCTTTGGCTAATTCCGGCCAAAGTTACAGGACCATGCGTTTCACGCAGGGCTAAATCAATCATTGCGGTTACTGCAAAACGACCTTTAGTTGTAAGTCTCATATGTCACCTTGGTAATGGATTGTTATGGACAGCTCACAGTCGGGCGGGTAATACCCGACCATTCCACTCAACTTTAACATAATCCCTAGCAATCTGCTCGGGAATTATCCCAAAAATCCCTCTTACAAGCCAGGAATTAAGGTGCAACCCTCAGACTGAGTCCCTGGATCTAGCTCCAAAGGCCATTTCTTTGACCTTAGTGAGCCTATCTCGAGTGCTGGCAGCCTTCTCAAACTCTAAATTCTTGGCTTCAGCGTTCATTTGCTTCTCTAGGCGCTTAATCTCAGCCGCTAGGTCCTTCTCGCCCATATCCTCATAGCGAGCCCGCTCCTGCTCAACCTGCATCTCCTGACGCTTCTCTTTGACGTCATAAACCCCATCAATAATGTCTTTAATGCGCTTTTGAACCCCCTTGGGCTCAATGCCATGAAGCTTATTAAAGGCAATCTGCTTGGTACGGCGCCTTTCGGTCTCCCCCATTGCCCTGCGCATGGAGTCCGTAATCTTATCGGCGTACAAGATCGCTTTGCCTCGGACGTTTCGAGCAGCTCGGCCAATCGTCTGGATCAAGCTGCGCTCTGAACGCAAGAAACCTTCTTTATCGGCATCCAAAATTGCGACCAAGGAGACCTCTGGAATATCCAAACCTTCGCGCAATAAGTTAATACCAACCAACACATCGAAGACACCTAAACGCAAGTCACGCAAAATTTCTACGCGCTCGACCGTATCAATATCCGAGTGTACGTATCGCACCTTTACGCCGTTATCGGATAGGTAGTCAGTTAATTGTTCCGCCATACGCTTGGTCAATACAGTAACCAATACGCGCTCACCTACTTTGACGCGCGCATGAATTTGATCCAATAAATCATCTACCTGCGTGCTTGCTGGCAAGACTTCAATTTCCGGATCGACTAATCCAGTAGGTCTAGCTACTTGTTCAACAACTTGACCTTGATGCGTATTTTCATAATCTGCTGGCGTTGCAGAAACAAAAATGGTTTGACGCATCTTCGTTTCAAACTCGGTAAATTTGAGTGGACGGTTATCCATCGCAGAAGGTAAACGGAAACCAAACTCTACCAAAGTATGTTTACGCGATTTATCGCCGTTATACATCGCATTAAGCTGTCCAATTAAGACGTGGCTTTCATCAAGGAACATCAAAGCATCATTAGGTAGGTAGTCAACCAGCGTAGGCGGAGCTTCGCCAGGAGCGGCGCCAGAGAGGTGGCGCGAGTAGTTCTCGATCCCTTTGCAAAAACCCAATTCATTGAGCATTTCTAAATCAAAGCGGGTGCGTTGCTCAAGACGTTGCGCTTCAACTAACTTACCGTCTTTAACAAATTCATCCAAGCGAGTGCGCAATTCTGTTTTGATTGTTTCGATCGCTTTCAGAACAGTGTCGCGCGGAGTAACGTAGTGGGAACTTGGGTAAACCGTAAAGCGTGGGATCTTCTGACGAATTTTTCCAGTGAGAGGATCGAAGAATTGCAAACTTTCGATAACGTCATCAAACAACTCAACGCGCACCGCCAACTCATTATGTTCAGCAGGGAAAATATCAATCGTGTCGCCGCGCACTCTAAATACACCGCGCTTGAAATCTAATTCATTACGGTCGTACTGCATAGCAATGAGTCGCATCAAAATATCGCGCTGACTCATCTTGTCACCAGGGCGCAATGTCATCACCATGCTGTGATAGTCGCCCGGATTACCGATACCGTAGATTGCAGAAACAGTGGCAACGATGATGACGTCACGACGCTCTAAAAGACTCTTGGTTGCCGACAAACGCATCTGCTCGATGTGTTCATTAATTGAAGAGTCTTTTTCTATGAAGAGATCGCGCTGAGGTACGTAGGCCTCAGGCTGGTAATAGTCGTAATAACTTACAAAGTACTCAACCGCGTTTTTGGGGAAAAACTCCCTAAATTCACTGTAGAGCTGGGCGGCTAGGGTCTTATTTGGGGCAAAAATGATGGCTGGTCGACCTGTTCTGGCGATCACATTTGCCATCGTGAAGGTCTTTCCGGACCCAGTAACCCCTAAAAGCGTCTGAAAGGTCAATCCATCCTCTATACCCTCCACCAGGGCATCAATTGCCTGGGGCTGGTCTCCAGCAGGTGCAAATGGCTGATAGAGCTGATAAGGGGAGTCCGGGAAGGTCACAAACTTCGCTGGATCCAGGTCGTGACCGACCTCACCCAAGGGATCTGCCGCAGGGTTTTTATTTACCGTTTTTACTTCGGAATTTGGAGCAACTTTAGGCAACTTAGGGGGCATCTCGGCTATCATTTCACCTGTGAGATTTCTTCACAGCGAATTTTGTACAAACATTGATTTTGCCGTTTTTCTTAGGAAATAGTTGATTCTGGCCTCAAAAACCGACAATTAAACTGAATTTAACGTCAATTACGAACAAAACCACCCTATAACCCTCAATTTCAAGCCCAAATGACCCTGTTTGCCTCAGTTCAATTAGCCCCTAAAGATCCTATTTTTGGCCTCACAGAAGCCTACGTTGCAGACCAACGCGCCGACAAGGTGAACTTAGGCGTTGGCGTGTATTACACAGACGAAGGCAAGGTTCCACTTTTAAAGGCAGTAATTAAAGCTGAAGAGGCAATTGTTGCAAAGCACTCACCTCGCAGTTACATCCCTATTGAGGGACCAAACCCATACAACAGTGCAGTGCAAAACTTATTGTTTGGCGCTGACTCATCACTCATCAAAGATGGACGTGTTGTAACCGCCGAATGTTTGGGTGGCACTGGCGCCTTACGCGTTGGCGCTGACTTTATTAAACGTCTCAACTTAAATGCACCTTGCGCGATTAGCAATCCTACTTGGGAAAACCATCGCGGCATTTTTGAATCTGCTGGATTTGAAGTAGTTGAATACACCTACTTCGATGGCAAAACTCGTGGTGTTGATTTTGACGGCATGGTGAAGTCCTTAGAGTCTTTCCCAAAGAACACCACCGTGTTGTTACACGCTTGCTGCCACAACCCAACTGGCGCAGACATTACTGAAGCGCAATGGCGTCAAGTAATCGATATATGCAAAAACAAAAGCTTGATTCCTTTCTTGGATATGGCTTACCAAGGCTTTGCGGCTGGGATTGAGCAAGACGGTGTTGCAGTTCGTCTCTTTGCTGAATCAGGCATGTCTTTCTTTGTATCGAGCTCTTTCTCCAAGTCATTCTCACTCTATGGTGAACGTGTTGGCGCATTGTCTATCGTGACACAAAGCAAAGATGAATCTACTCGCGTACTTTCACAATTGAAACGCGTGATTCGTACCAACTACTCCAATCCACCAACTCACGGCGCGGCAATTGCTGCTGCTGTTTTGAATTCACCAGAACTGCGCAAGCTCTGGGAAGATGAGTTGGCAGAAATGCGTGATCGCATTAAAGCGATGCGTCACGGTCTCGTTGAAAAACTCGCTGCTGCCGGTGTGAAGCAAGATTTTGCTTTTATCGAGAAGCAGCGTGGAATGTTTTCTTACTCAGGCTTAACGGCCGAGCAAGTTGAGCGCTTACAGAAAGAAGATGGCATTTATGCCCTCTCTACTGGACGCATTTGTGTGGCAGCCCTCAATACTAAAAATATTGATAAAGTGGCTAAAGCAATCGCCCGCGTCTTAGCGTAACAAGCGGATATCCTGAATTACCGGAGGCACCATGCTATATCAGTTACACGAATTTCAAAAAGCCCTACTTCAACCAGTTAGTTCATGGGCAAGAGCTGCTTCAGAAGCTTTTATTAATGCTTCTAATCCTGCTTCTAAAGTTCCAGGATCTGACCGTTTAGCAGCTAGCTATGAACTCCTCTACCGCTTGGGCAAAGATTACAAGAAGCCAGAATTTGGCATTCGCTCTGTAATGGCACATGGTAAAGAAGTTGCCATCCATGAAAGAACTGCAGTTGCAAAACCATTTTGTAACTTAGTACGCTTCAAGCGCTTCTCTGATGATGTCGAGGTTATTAAGAAACTTAAAGAAGATCCAGTTGTATTAATTGTTGCCCCGTTATCTGGACATCACTCCACATTGTTGCGTGACACTGTGCGCACACTCCTGCAAGATCACAAGGTTTACATCACCGATTGGATTGATGCACGCTTGGTTCCAGTTGAAGATGGTGAATTTGGTCTTGATGACTACGTCCACTACGTACAAGAATTCATTCGCACCATTGGCGCAAAAGATTTACATGTGATTTCCGTTTGCCAACCAACAGTTCCCACTCTAGGCGCAATCTCATTAATGGCATCAGCTGGTGAAGCAACTCCAGCTTCGATGATCATGATGGGTGGTCCAATTGATGCACGCAAATCACCAACTGCAGTAAATAACTTGGCAGACCAAAAATCTTACGAATGGTTTGAAAGTCACGTGATTTATAACGTTCCGCCCAACTATCCAGGCGCTGGCCGTCGTGTATACCCAGGCTTCTTGCAGCACACAGGCTTTATCGCCATGAACCCGCAAAATCATTTGCAGTCCCATTGGGATTACTTCCAAAACTTAGTACGCGGCGACGAACAGGATGCTGAAGCACATATTCGTTTCTATGATGAGTACAACGCTGTATTAGATTTGGACTCCAAGTTCTACTTAGACACCATCAAGACTGTTTTCCAAGACTATTCATTGCCAAATGGCACATGGAAAGTTGCTGGCGAACTCGTGAAACCACAGGACATTAAAAAGACTGCGCTTTTGACTGTTGAAGGTGAGTTGGATGACATCTCTGGAAGCGGCCAAACACGTTCAGCCCATGCTTTATGTGCGGGCATCCCAAAAGAGAATAAAGACCACTATGAAGTTGCTGGTGCAGGACACTACGGCATCTTTGCTGGACGTCGTTGGCGCGAGAAGGTTTATCCAAAGATTAAGACGTTCATTCGTGAACATCAGAACACGAAGAAAACTGCTACTCGGACTACCAAGTCTGCATAAATTAAGGGCTCTTCGGAGCCTTTAATTTTAATAAGAACCCCGCAAGCAATTTCCATGAGCCAAGCCAATAAACTCGTTGATCAACTTGAGGATATTCTTCCGCAAACGCAATGCACTAAGTGCGGCTACCCAGATTGCCGTGGTTACGCAGAGGCCATGGCGAGTGGCGAAGCCCTACCAAATCGCTGCCCTCCCGGCGGCATAGAGGGCATTGAACGCCTAAGCAAGGTTCTGATACCTATATACCCACAAGATGCATTTGAACTTCACCCCACCATTGATCCAGAATGCGGCGTAGAACGCCCCCGTCCAGTAGCGTTTATCGACCCGCAGAAATGTATTGGCTGCACGTTATGTATTCAGGCATGCCCTGTTGATGCGATTGTTGGTGCCTCTAAACAAATGCACGTTGTGCTGACTGAGTGGTGTACGGGCTGCGACCTCTGCATTCCACCATGTCCTGTTGATTGCATCAGCATGATTAATGTCACTGGAGATAAAACTGGTTGGGATGCTTGGTCACCCGATCTTGCTGATATCGCACGCAAGCGCTATCACGAACGTGACATACGACTAGATCGAGAGCAAAAAGATAATGATGATCGACTCGCCAAAAAGGCTGCTACTAAATTGCAGTCCGTTAACAGTGAATCACCCCAATCTGAAGAAGAATTAAAAGAGCAAGAACGCAAACGCGCCATCATTGCTGCGGCTATCGCACGCGCACAAGAAAAGAAATGATGAATCTAGAAAAGCGTCGTGCTTTTTTTGAGCAGCTCAAAGCGAATAATCCCAAACCAGAAACTGAGCTGGAATATAGCTCGCCATTTGAGCTCTTAATTGCGGTACTGCTATCCGCTCAAGCGACCGATGTATCGGTGAACAAGGGGACACGCAAGCTCTATAAGGTTGCCAATACGCCACAGGCCCTGTTAGATCTTGGTGAGGAAGGTGTTAGACCCTACATTCAGCATATTGGTTTATTTAATTCCAAAGGCAAACATATTCAAGAAACTTGCCGACTACTCTTAGAAAAACACGGTGGTGAAGTACCTCAGACTCGCGAAGAACTAGAGGCGCTACCTGGTGTCGGCAGAAAAACTGCGAACGTTATTCTGAATACCGCTTTTGGACAGCCCACCATCGCTGTCGATACTCACATTTTTAGAGTATCCAACCGAACAGGTCTAGCACCTGGCAAAGATGTTGTGAAAGTAGAAGAGCAATTACTCAAACGTGTACCTAAAGAATACTTATTAGATGCCCATCATTGGCTTATTCTGCACGGTAGATATACCTGTAAGGCGCGCAACCCAGATTGTGCACAATGCATAGTTGAGCCACTATGCGGCTTCAAACAAAAGACTGGCAAAGGAAAAGTTCGTGGCGATATTTAACCCAACTCGTGAAGAAGTGCGTCGCTTTTTCTGTGACACCTGGAAGAAGAAGACTGAGAATCAGATTCTTGATCCGATGGAAACGCTTGCCAGCGATTGGATGGTTGAACACCCTGAATATCACGACCTCCTTGCTGATCCTGAAGGCGCCTTAGATCAGGATTACACGCCTGAACGCGGTGAAACTAATCCCTTCTTGCATTTATCGATGCATCTGTCCATTAGCGAGCAGATCTCAATTAATCAGCCCCCTGGCATCAAAGAGATTGCTGATAAGTTATCGCAAAAGCTTGGCTCTATGCATGAAGCACAACACGTCATGATGGAATGTCTAGGACAAGTTATGTGGGAAGCGCAGCGTGAAGGACAGCCGCTGAGCCCAGAAAATTATCTTGAGGCTCTTAAAAAACTAGCTTAAGAAAGATTGGCAATGACAGACTTAATAGCTGCCGGCAATTCTTGAGATTTTTTTCTTCTGGCTTCCAATGTAGATGCTTTCGTTTCTTGAGTCTTCTTAGACCAAGCGGATCCAGGAAAAAAAGCATCATCTTTAAATCTGGGAATAACGTGCCAATGAATATGGGGAACCATATTACCTAAGGCAGCAATATTGACCTTATCAGGGTGCATTACGTGACGCACAGCCTCTTCAACGGCAAAGACTAAGGTCATGAGGTGATCGCGCTCACCATGACTGAGATCAGTCATCTCGGCCACATGACGATTCCAGATCACTCTACAAAAACCAGGTAGATCGGGATCATTCACCATGGTGACTCGACAGTCATCACCGCGCCAAATAAGTTGCCCCTCTTCGGGCTTGAGTTCGTCTTTACAGAGTACGCAATTAGTCATGGAAAGAATGTAAACGAAAACGGCATCTAAGTCACCCTTGTGGGGTAATTTAGATGCCGCGGCAGTATTGGTGTGTTACTGCTTACTACGTACTACTTAGGGATTTCTTAGTGGAACTGCTCTTCTTCAGTAGAACCAGTCAATGCAGTTACAGAAGACTTACCACCTTGGATAACAGTAGTTACATCATCGAAGTAACCAGTACCAACTTCTTGCTGATGTGAAACGAATGTGTAACCACGATCACGAGCAGCAAATTCTGGCTCTTGCACTTTTTCGATGTATGCAGTCATACCGCGCTGCATGTAGTCTTGTGCCAAGTCAAACATGTTGTACCACATAGAGTGGATACCAGCCAATGTGATGAACTGATACTTATAACCCATGGCACCTAATTCACGTTGGAATTTAGCAATGGTTGCGTCGTCCAAGTTCTTCTTCCAGTTGAAAGATGGTGAGCAGTTGTAAGCCAACATCTTGCCTGGGAACTTCGCACGAATTGCTTCGGCAAACTGACGAGCAAACTCGAGGTCAGGAGTACCTGTTTCACACCAAACCATATCAGCGTAAGCAGCGTATGCCAAACCACGTGAGATCGCTTGATCCAAGCCTTTACGTGTCTTATAGAAGCCTTCAGCTGTGCGCTCGCCTGTCAAGAATGGCTTGTCATTTGCATCGTAATCAGATGTCAACAAGTCAGCAGCTTCAGCATCAGTACGAGCCAAAATGATAGTTGGAACACCCATTACGTCAGCAGCTAAACGTGCAGAGATCAATTTTTGTACAGATTCTGTAGTTGGCAACAATACCTTGCCACCCAAGTGACCGCACTTCTTAACAGATGACAATTGGTCCTCAAAGTGAACACCAGCAGCGCCTTGCTTGATCAATGCTTTGCTTAATTCGAATGCATTCAATACACCACCGAAACCGGCTTCAGCATCGGCAACGATTGGTGCGAAATACTCGATATAACCTGGATCACCTTTATTGATGCCTTTAGCTGTTTGAATTTCGTCAGCGCGTTGGAATGAGTTATTGATACGCTCAACCATCTTTGGTACTGAATCAACTGGATACAAAGATTGATCTGGGTACATAGCTGCATATGAATTGCCGTCAGCAGCAACTTGCCAACCTGACAAGTAAATTGCCTGAACGCCAGCCTTAACCTGTTGCATTGCTTGGCCACCAGTCAAAGCGCCTAAACAGTTAACGTAAGCTTCATTGTTTACCAAATCCCAAAGACGCTCTGCGCCATGCTTAGCTAAAGTGTGTTCAATCTTTAATGAGCCACGAAGACGTACAACGTCCTCAGCTGTATAGCCACGTGTAATACCTTTCCAGCGTGGATTGGTATCCCAGTCCTTTTGTAGTGCTGCGATTTCTGCTTTGCGATCTGCCATGTTTTTCTCCCTAAGTTAAACAAGTACTTCAAAATTTGAGGACTCTTAAGACCAGTTCAAGTCTTATGTCTTATATAAGAGTTTAGACAGTTCAAAAAAGCAAGCAAGCGAAATATGGGATATTTTTAAAAATATTTAGTTATTTAAATTCAATAACTTAAAGTTATATTTTTACTATGTGGAATGAATGCCCACGGTCTGGAATAAATTGAGAGGCTACTAATTGCGCCGCATTTTACGCAGCGTAATGACATTTCATATTATGAAATTATTAGAGCTCAACTAAGCGGTTTTTGGCGCAATACCGGCAGACACCTTAAATACCGTTGGAATGATCATGAGCTGGAAGGCAACAATACCCAGGAATAATGCATTTGGAAGGCTGGCATCCATAAAGAAGCCAAAGATAAAGGGGCCTACCGCAGCACCCAAATCAATTCCCGAATAAACGATTCCATAAACGCGTCCAGCAACACCTTTCGGAGTTACCGTTTTCACCAAAAGATCTCGTGAAGGAGCAACAACACCGTAGCCAAAGCCTAAGCCAAAAAATAAGATCGGAATAAGACCAGCTGGAATAAATCCAGTGCCTAGTAACAAACACATCACTATCGTTACAGATAAACAGGATGTCACGATACGTTCAGGCGCTTTCAACTTTGCAGCTAAATATCCACCGAACAAAACACCGCCAGCACTACCAAGCGCTAATAAGGTAATGTAATAACTTCCCACATCTAATGGGACTTGATAGATGGAAAACAATGCACTTGGTGCAAAGGATTGCAGGCTTGAAGTAGAAGCCATGCTGAAGAAAAAGAAAATCCAACATAACCATACGGCAGTTAACTTCAGAAATGCGAATGCACTCTCTTGCGCAACCCCAGGATTAGCGGCTTGGTTGCCTGCTTGAGTATCATTATGGCGCTCTTTGACGTTATCTAGAAGATAGCTTCGATTGACCCACAGAACCGCGAAGATACAAGCCTCCAGCAGGGCTGCGCTTAAGAATGCAATACGCCAATCGCTGAATTGGGCAATGGCAACCATGAAGGCAGGCGCTGCCGCCCAACCTAGGTAGCCCGTGACTCCATGCATTGAATAGGCGTACGGTAGATTAGGAGGTGACACCTTGTGATTAATGAGTGTGTAATCAACAGGATGAAAAATACCGTTACCGCAACCTGCGATAACCGCCCCCATTAAGAGCATGGCATAACCATTGCTTTGTGAATACACCAAGGCCGCAAGAATCAGTAAGCTAATACCACTAAACAGAACTGGCCTTGCGCCAATGCGATCCACTAAAAATCCTGAGGCGGCTTGAGCAATGCAAGACACCACAAAGAAAACTGACATGAGTAAACCGAGCTCGGCATAACTCAATGCAAAAGCATCCTTCAACCATGGAAACATGGGAGGAAGCACTAAATGAAAGAAATGAGAGCTGCCGTGAGCTAGGCTAATGAGACCAATAACCCGGACATCACTGGCACGCCTACTAAGCGCAACAGTCATGTACCGAGTTTACTGGCGCAGGGATATTCCTGCTGAAATAATGAAACTACTACTTAGTGAACCTGACGGCTAAAGCTAAATTCGCCGGCCTTATCAACATCTACAGGGACTACATCCTTAGGGCCGAACTTGCCTTCCAGAATCATCTTGGAAACAGGGTTCTCAATATGCTGCTGGATAGCTCGCTTCAGCGGTCTTGCTCCAAAAACAGGATCAAAACCCACCTCCGCAATCTTATTGAGGGCTGCATCGCTAACATCAAGCTGCATATCCACTTTTGCCAATCGATCCGACAAGTTTTTGAGCAGTATCTTCGCGATATTAGCGATATTGCCTTTGTCTAAGCCGTGGAACACCACGATCTCATCAATACGGTTCAAGAACTCAGGACGAAAATGATTTTTTAATTCCTCAAAAACCGCTTCCTTGATTTCAGATTGCTTCTTATCGGCCATTGATTGAATCAAATGAGATCCAATATTACTGGTCATCACAATCACCGTATTCTTAAAGTCTACTGTACGGCCTTGACCATCAGTTAAGCGACCATCATCTAGTACTTGCAAGAGAACGTTAAAGACATCTGGATGTGCTTTCTCAATCTCATCGAACAAGATCACGCTGTATGGATGGCGACGAACTTGCTCGGTTAAATAACCACCCTCTTCGTAGCCAACGTAGCCTGGAGGCGCACCAATTAAACGCGCAACACTGTGCTTTTCCATGAACTCACTCATATCAATACGAATAAGGTGGTCTTCACTATCAAACAAGAAACCAGCCAATGCCTTGCAAAGCTCCGTCTTACCAACGCCAGTAGGCCCAAGGAATAAGAACGAACCATAAGGACGATTCTCTTCTGCCAAGCCGGCACGTGAACGACGGATCGCATCGGACACTGCACGAATAGCTTCCTCTTGACCAACGACACGCTTATGTAAGAGCTCTTCCATCTTGAGCAATTTATCGCGTTCGCCCTGCATCATCTTGGAAACTGGAATACCTGTCGCACGAGAAACTACTTCAGCAATTTCTTCTGCGCCCACTTGAGTACGTAGTAATTTATTCTTCACCACGCCATCTTTGTCGCCCTTCGCTTCAGCAGCCGCAGCAGATTTAAGCTTAGCTTCGAGTTCTGGCAATTTTCCATACTGCAACTCAGCAACCTGCTCCAGCTTACCATCACGTTGTAACTTGGCGATATCAGCCTTAACCTTTTCAATCTCTTCCTTCAGATTGGCAGCACCTAGTACGGCACCCTTCTCTGCTTTCCAGATTTCTTCCAAATCAGCATACTCGGCACCAAGACGCTTGATCTCTTCTTCAATGAGACCAAGACGCTTTTGTGATGCTTCATCTTTTTCTTTTTTAACTGCTTCGCGCTCAATCTTGAGCTGAATGAGGCGACGCTCAAGCTTATCCATTACCTCAGGCTTGGAGTCAATCTCCATACGAATACGTGAACCGGCCTCGTCAATCAAGTCGATAGCCTTATCTGGTAAAAAACGATCGGTAATGTAGCGGTGTGACAACTCGGCAGCAGCCACAATAGCTGGATCAGTAATCTCAATGCCGTGATGCAGCTCATAGCGTTCTTGCAAACCACGCAAGATTGCAATCGTTGCCTCAACACTAGGCTCTTCAACCATCACCTTTTGGAAGCGGCGCTCTAGGGCAGGATCTTTTTCGATGTATTTTCGATATTCATCTAAGGTTGTTGCGCCGATGCAATGCAACTCACCACGTGCCAAGGCAGGCTTGAGCATATTGCCAGCATCCATTGCGCCATCGCCCTTACCAGCGCCAACCATCGTATGAATCTCATCGATAAAGATAATGGTTTGACCCTCGTCTTTAGCAACGTCACTGAGCACTGCCTTTAGGCGCTCTTCGAATTCGCCGCGGTATTTGGCGCCAGCCAATAGCAAAGCCATATCCAACACTAAGACACGTTTGTTCTTCAGTGTTTCAGGAACTTCGCCATTCACAATGCGCTGGGCCAAGCCTTCAACGATCGCTGTTTTTCCTACACCTGGCTCACCAATCAGCACGGGGTTATTCTTACCGCGGCGCTGCAATATCTGAATGGTGCGACGAATCTCATCATCACGCCCAATTACTGGATCAAGCTTGCCCATGCGAGCGCGCTCAGTTAAATCCACGGTGTATTTCTTTAAGGCCTCACGTTGACCTTCAGCATCTGCACTATTCACTGATTCTCCTCCGCGCACTAAATCAATAGCCGCTTCTAACGATTTACGATTTAAGCCATTCTCACGAGCAACCTTGCCGAGCTCGCCTTTGTCGTCTGCTACAACTAATAAAAACAGTTCACCCGCAATGAATTGATCATTGCGTTTATTGGCTTCTTTTTCACATAAGTTCAACCAATTACTGAGATCACGGCCAACCTGAACTTCCCCGCTAGTGCCCTGCACTTCGGGAAGGTTGCTGATAATCTTTTCCACACCTTTTTCAAGGCCAGCGACATTGACGCCTGCTCTTGTTAGCAAGCTCTTTGCGCCACCATCAGAATCACGCAACATTGCCAGCAACACATGGGCCGGCTCAATATATTGATTGTCTTTGGCTAAAGCGATACTTTGGGCCTCACTTAGGGCCTCTTGAAACTTGGTTGTTAATTTATCTATTCTCATTTATGCACTCCATATATCTATCTATAGAATATAAGGGCAATATCGCCAATTTCAAGGGTTTTTGAGCCCTTTTTAATCCTAATTTGACCCATTTTGACCTGGCTTGTTTACCTTCTAGAATGCTCTGACGGCACGTACTATGCCGGCATTACAAACCGTCTAGAGCATCGCCTAGAAGCTCACAACTCAGGGCAAGGCGCTCGCTATACAAGAGCTCGCAGACCAGTTGTTCTTTTAGCTACACAAGAGCACCCCGATCGATCTGAGGCCTCAAAGGCAGAGATCAAATTAAAGCAACTTCCCCGCTCTGAAAAGCTGGCATTCTTTAAAAACAAAAACCACCCTTAAGGGTGGTTGATTTGCTATTTACTTGAATTTTAGAAGGCGTCTTTTACACGCTCGATCGCATAGATTTCTCTTAAATGCAGAGCTTGATAAGCCACCCGATCTTTAAATAATCCTGTAATCGTTTCTGAGCCAGGTGAAAAATTTCTCATAACGTCTGCATTCAGGTTGTACATGGGCCAGTTTGCCTGACCACTCACATTTGGATTACCGGTTTTGGCAAATGCTGCCCAACTAGCAGATAACCTCTCTGACATTGCTTGATCCTGAGGGTTATTTTTATCCACAATCGGAAACCAGTCTTTTGGCCAGACATGCGTTTTCTTGAACCCAGCAATATCTTTTTCAATTCGATCGCATTGATTCACGCCAGTTAAGGCCTGCTTAGGAGCTTGGGTTACCAATCCCAAACTACCAAAGACATAAGGTATCTCGTATGTATGAGGCGCACCTGGTAAAGCGGCTCGAATATTTTGAGTTAAGTAATCAAAGTAATAGGCGTAGCCGGGAGCAATACCATTCATGCTATTCGCCAATAATTTGGTACTGGCACGATACATCAGATCCTGAATTACAAAAGAATTCAAAATACATTTATCTTTTACATTGGCATAAAGCTGCTCAATTATTTTTGGGTCTTCGTGCACATTCTTCAAAAAGACATCCAAGGCAGGCTCGCCAGGCAACATGAAGTCACTATCAAATGAGTTTGTGCCGATCATGAAAGGCACTTTCGCCTGCTTACCAGCGGCAAATAAAGGAATGGGGTCGCCCTTCAAAATCTGACCATCCACAAAAGGACCGCCAAACTCACCAGCATAGTAAGAATTGCCATCAAGTACTAGTTTTTGAACTGGTAATTTTCTTAATTCAGCTAATGATTTTGCGCCAAGAGCAGCCATAAATTTAGCGCCTATATCCACCTCTGGTGTTAAGCCAAAACGCTTTTCAGTCATTCCCCTTAAAGGGCTTTGTTGTGCACTTTGGGCAATCGCCTTGTGAAACAACCCCTTGGCTGCATCAGAAACCATTAACCAAGTCACACTTCTGCCACCAGCTGATTGACCAAAGATTGTTACGTTATTGGGATCTCCCCCAAATGCCTCAATATTCTTTTTAACCCACTTTAAAGAGGCAATTTGATCCATGGTGCCGTAATTACCTACTGGCTCTCCCTTGGCTTTTGCTTCCTCAATCAACTCTTTTGAAGCAAAGAAGCCCAATGATCCAAGACGATAGTCAACCGTAACAACGATGACACCATTCTTCACCAAATTGATTGGGGTGAACTGTGGATCTTTAGCGCCATCTACGATTAAACCGCCACCATGGAACCAAACCATGACTGGCAAATTCTTATTAGGTTTAGAGGGTGTAAAGACGTTGAGCTTTAAACAATCCTCGCTACCCGGCAGTCCAAGACCATCGTTAAGATTTTTAATATATTGCTGCGGACAAGCTCCGCCAAACTTACTAGCATCACGTGTTCCATTCCAAGCAAGCGCTGGTTGCGGAGGGCGCCAGCGCAAGTCACCCACAGGAGGGGCGGCGTAGGGAATATTTTTAAACGCCTGCATGTTGTACTCAATCACACCTTGCAAGCTGCCTGTTTCAATCTTAACAACAGGCCTCTCTGCAGCACATACACCAATAGCAATAGCAGTCAATAGCAAGGCAACTAATTTTTTCATTTGAATCTCTCTTGCGAAATACTGCTTAGATTTTATTCCAGCGGGCCATTGCAGCCTCGTCAGTCACGCGGGAGTCCACCCAACGAGCACCTTCAGGCGTATCTTCTTTCTTCCAAAATGGAGCTGCCGTTTTAAGGTAGTCCATGATGAACTCGCAGGCAGCAAAAGCCTCTCCCCTGTGAGCGCTGGTAACTGCAACAAGAACAATTTGATCCTCAGGTAAGAGTGGTCCCACTCGATGAATCACTAGAGTTTGATAGATGTCCCAACGTGCCTTGGCTTGATCCAGAATTTCTTGTAATGCCTTTTCGGTCATGCCGGGGTAATGCTCAAGCGTCATACCCTTTACTTGGCTACCGTCATTCATATCCCGGACAGTGCCCAAGAAAGAAACTACCGCGCCAACCCGTGGATCACCCTTGCGTAGTGCCGCTATTTCAGCGCTAAGATCAAAATCACTTTCTTGAACACGAATAGATGAATTGGACATACTAGCCACCGGTTACCGGAGGAAAGAAAGCTACTTCAGCCCCGTCTTGAAGAGCGGTATTGGCATCAACCATGTGTTGATTAAGGGCGCAGCGCAATACTTTGCCTTCTGCTAACACTTCAGACCAGGGGTTGCCGCGCTCGATAAGATGTGTCCTGAGTTCAGCAATCGTTTTAACTGTTGCCGGAACAGAAACACTCTCTTGCGAGACACCAAGAGCCTCACGCAATGAGGCGAAGAATCGTAATTCGAGTTTCATGAGCTAATCGTAAACCGATTATTTGAGGAGTGCATCAAATGGGATGTATTTCACCAACTCACCAGACTTGATTGGCTGATTTGGCGGGCAATCAACTAGGCCATCACCCCAAGAGGCGCTAGTGAGTACGCCTGAACTTTGATTTGGGTACAGATCAAGGCCTCCTTGATCATTAATCTTAACGCGCAAGAACTCATTGCGACGATCGGCTTTTAGCCAATCAAAGTCAGCACGCATTAAATATGATTGAAGATGCTTGGCTTCGCGTCCCTGGAGTTTCAAAATAAATGGGCGAACAAATAACAAGAAGGTAACAAAGCTAGAAACTGGGTTCCCAGGTAATCCAATAAACCAAGCTTCACCGTCTTTAGGCTCGCTTGATTTTCGTACCGCACCAAACGCTAGTGGCTTACCCGGTTTGATGGCAATTTGCCAAAGATCTAATCTTCCCTCAGCAGTGACTGCAGGCTTAATATGATCTTCTTCGCCAACTGATACACCGCCAGAGGTAATTATTAAGTCATGATCTTTGCTGGCTTTTCGTAATGCTTCGCGTGTTGCACCCAAGCGATCAGGAACAATACCTAAATCCGTAGCATCACAACCCAAAGACTTCAGGCAAGCCAATAAGGTATCGCGATTGGAGTTATAGATACCGCCAGGTTTTAATGGTTCACCCGGAAGCGCTAACTCATCACCCGTAAAGAATGCCGCAACTTTCACGCGACGTTTTACTTTGAGATGCGTTAAGCCGGCAGAAGCGGCAACACCTAACTCTTGAGGGCGCAAAAATGTGCCAGCAGTCAAGCAAGTCTTTCCGGTTGTTAAATCTTCGCCACTACGACGAATCCATTGACCCGAAGTAGGAGCAACATTAATAGTGACTTGATCGGGCTGAGCCCCAACCGTGCAATCTTCTTGCATTACAACGGCATCGGCACCAGGGGGAACAGGAGCGCCCGTGAAAATTCGGGCAGCAGTGCCAGGCTCTAATTGCGTTCCGATAGAGCCAGCTGGAATACGTTGAGCAATTCTCAATGCTTGTCCGGGTGTTACTGTATCAGCACAGCGAACCGCATAACCATCCATTGAGGTGTTATCCAATGGCGGTACATCCACCAAACTCTTTACATCTTCAGCCAGCACTCTTCCCAATGCTGCTTGTGTATTTACTTTTTCGCTCTCATTGACCGTCACTGCATTTGACAGCAAATGGTCTAAGGCCTGCTGCGCAGTCAACATTGGTGGCTTTGTCATAGGATGATTGCTTGTTGCTTAAAGTTTTGGGTTAAGTCGATTAACCAAGATGCGTTGTAATGAAAGCTTTAACTTGATTTACATCGGCATCGATATTTTCTACGCGCTGTGGCTTAGATTTAATATCCTTAAATGCAGGTGGGCATTCAGCAGGTCGACCCAAAGCAATCTCAATGGTTTCCTCAAACTTAATCGGTAGCGCTGTCTCCAGCACGATCATTGGAATACCAGCCTGCAGGTGTTCGCGAGCCACTTTCACACCATCAGCAGTATGCGTATCGATCATGACGCCATAGCGCTGATCAATGTCGCGAATAGTCTCTAAGCGATTCTCATGAGTGCTACGACCCGATTGAAAACCATACTTGCCCAGATCTTTGAAAACATCATCTTTAGAGATATCAAAGCCACCAGTTTCATCCACTTGCTTAAACATGCCTGCTGTAGCTTTGCCGTCTTGACCCATGAAATCAAATACAAAACGCTCAAAGTTACTGGCTTTAGAGATATCCATGGATGGGCTGGATGTATGCAGTGTCTCAGCGGACTTTCGTGCACGGTAGATACCGGTACGAAAGAACTCGTCAAGGACATCATTCTCATTGGTCGCCACAATCAGATGCTCAATCGGCAATCCCATCATACGCGCAATATGACCGGCACAAACATTACCAAAGTTGCCAGATGGCACGGTGAACGACACTTTTTCAACGCTAGACTTTGTTGCCAGCAGATACCCTTGAAAGTAGTAGACCACCTGAGCCACTACACGCCCCCAGTTAATGGAGTTCACTGTACCAATATGATTCTTTGCTTTGAAAGCGTGATCGTTACTCACTGCCTTCACAATATCTTGGCAGTCATCAAAGACGCCAGCTACTGCTAAGTTAAAAATATTTGGGTCTTGCAGGGAATACATTTGCGCAGATTGAAAGGCGCTCATCTTGCCGCGAGGTGAAAGCATAAATACCTTGACGCCCTCTTTGCCACGCATTGCATACTCAGCAGCACTACCAGTGTCGCCAGAAGTTGCGCCCAAAATATTGAGATGCTGACCTTTTTTCTTAAGAGCGTATTCAAAAAGATTACCGAGCAACTGCATAGCCATGTCTTTGAAGGCCAAAGTAGGTCCATTTGAGAGGCTTAATAGACCAATACGAGTTCCGTGCTCTTCACCCAACCAATGTATCGGGGTAATGTCTTTTGCGTTGTCCTGTGGACGTCCATTACAGTAAACCTGCTCGGTATATGTTTTACGCAAGAGTGCGCGCAAATCAGCCTCAGGAATATCGTCGGCATACAGACTTAAAACTTCGTAAGCCAAATCAGCATAAGACAAACCGCGCCAAGAATCCAACTGTGCTGCAGTGACCTTTGGATATTGAACGGGCAAATACAGGCCGCCATCAGGCGCCAATCCGCCTAACAAAATTTCTAAGAAGGATTGTTGCGGACTATTGCCGCGAGTGGACTGGTAACGCATGTATTTTGCTGAGTTTTACTTAAGAGAGATTTTCTAAACGGATCTTCACGACTTCACCGGCAACAGTTTTAAGAGCTTGAATCTCTTTAATCGCGGCAAGCATGTTCTTTTCTTTGGTTTCGTGAGTCAAGGCAACCAAATCAGTTTGACTCTCACCTTCATCAGCCTCTTTCTGCAAGAGCGCATCGATTGAAACGCCATGTGAAGCCAAAATTTTGGTGATATCTGCCAATACGCCAGCTTGATCAGCTACACGCAAGCGCAAGTAGTAGCTAGTGGTGATCTCACCAATTGGCAGCACTGGTGTGTCATGAACGGCATCCGCCTGGAAGGCCAAATATGGAACGCGATGCTCAGGATCGGCATTTAATAAGCGGGTAATGTCTACCAAGTCTGCGATCACAGCGGAAGCAGTTGGCTCAGAGCCTGCGCCCTTGCCGTAATACAAGGTAGTGCCAACAGCATCGCCAAATACTTGCACGGCATTCATAGCGCCTTCAACGTTTGCAATCAAACGCTTCGATGGAATGAGTGTTGGGTGTACGCGCAACTCAACACCAGTTGGTGTTTTCTTGGCAATACCTAACAACTTAATCCGATAGCCTAATTGCTCGGCGTATTTAATATCAATTGCGTCTAACTTAGTGATGCCTTCAATGTGTGCTTTTTCAAACTGCATTGGAATACCAAATGCAATCGCACTCATGATGGTCGCTTTATGCGCTGCGTCTACACCTTCAATATCGAATGTTGGATCCGCCTCCGCGTAACCCAAGCGTTGCGCTTCTTTGAGTACTGTCTGGAAATCCAAACCTTTATCACGCATCTCTGACAAGATGAAATTGGTTGTGCCATTAATGATGCCGGCGATCCACTCAATACGATTGGCAGTTAAACCTTCACGCAAAGCTTTAATAATTGGAATGCCGCCTGCCACTGCCGCCTCAAAAGCAACCATCACGCCTTTGTCATGCGCAGCTTTAAAAATCTCATTACCGTGAACAGCAATCAAAGCCTTATTGGCTGTCACTACGTGCTTACCAGCAGCAATCGCCTCCAGAACCAAGTCCTTAGCAATTCCATAACCACCAATCAGCTCAACAACAATATCAATCTCTGGGTTATTAATCACAGCGCGTGCATCACTCACCACTTGAGCACGATCCTTAACCAATTCTTTGGCACGCTCTACATTTAAATCAGCAACCGTATTAATACGAATGCCACGCCCAGCGCGACGGGTAATCTCATCTTGGTTACGTTCGAGAACAGTGAATACGCCACCACCAACAGTGCCAATACCTAAAAGACCTACTTGAATCGGTTTCATGATGCCTTTGCTGCAGTTGAAGAAGCCTTACGGCTGTGCTTATTACGATAACGCTCCAGGAAGCGTGCAAGGCGGCCAATAGCCTCCTTCAGCACATCTTCGTGAGGCAAGAACACTACGCGGAAGTGATCAGGTTTACCCCAGTTGAAACCGGAGCCCTGCACTAACAATACTTTTTCTTCTTTTAAAAGATCGGCAACAAATTGTTGATCATCTTCAATTGGGTAAACCTCTGGGTCTAACCTTGGAAATAAATACAAAGCTGACTTAGGCTTCACGCAAGTGACACCTGGAATATCGGTAATCAGTTTCCAGGCGAGATCACGTTGCTTCGCAAGGCGGCCACCGTCGCCAACTAAGTCATTAATGCTTTGGTAGCCACCTAATGCGGTTTGTATCGCATACTGGCCTGGCACGTTTGCGCAAAGGCGCATTGAGGCCAGCATGTTTAAGCCTTCAATGTAATCGCGCACCATCTCTTTATCACCCGAGACAATCATCCAGCCTGCACGGTAGCCGCACGAGCGGTAATTCTTTGATAGACCGTTAAAGGTGATAGTGACTACATCAGTTGACAAAGACGCAAGAGAAATATGCTTCTCGCCGTCATACAACATCTTGTCGTAAATCTCATCGGCAAACAAAATCAAACCGTGTTCGCGAGCAATATTTGTTAACTCGAGCAAAACTTCTTTGGAATAAATTGCGCCAGTAGGATTGTTTGGATTGATCACCACAATCGCTTTAGTGCGTGGCGTAATCTTTTTACGCAGATCGTTTAAGTCCGGAGCCCAATCTTTGGATTCATCACAAAGATAGTGCACAGGTGTACCACTCGACAAACTCACTGCAGCCGTCCACAGTGGATAGTCAGGTGTTGGCACCAAGACTTCATCACCATCATTTAAGAGGGCATTCATCGACAGCACGATGAGCTCAGAAACTCCATTACCTGTGTAAACGTCATCCAAGGCCACACCTTGAATACCTTTTTCTTGGCAGTACTGCATGATCGCCTTACGAGCCGAAAAGATTCCTTTGGAATCCGAATATGCTGAGGCGTTGCTTAAGTTGCGAATCATGTCCAACTGAATCTCTTCAGGAGGATCAAAACCGAAAACCCCTACGTTTCCGATGTTTAATTTGATGATTTTGTGACCCTCTTCCTCCATGCGCTGAGCAAGCTCGAGCACCGGCCCACGTATGTCATAACAGACGTTATCGAGCTTTTGGGACTTTCGGATTGGTTTCACAATAAATTAATGGGTAAGTTCTTGAAATATGAGAAAAAACAGCTAGCTATAATCCACATAATTATGACAGAGAGTCCACTTGAAGCTTCAATCTGACCCCCATTCCGGAGCGAATACGATCACTGGCTACGGCGATGGTTACGTAGAGATCAATAAGACTCCTTACGCCCATGCTGTTGTCCTGAGCTCGGATGGCGCCATCTCAGAGTGGTCAGCCCATTCATTTGACAACTTGGAAGCCCATCACTTCTCGCAACTCGTTGATTTAAAACCAGAATTAATCCTTATTGGGACTGGCAAACGCCAGCGCTTTCCTAAGCCAGAACTCCTTAAAGCCCTGATTTCCGCCAAAATTGGCTTTGAAATCATGGATTCTCAGGCCGCCTGCCGGACATACAACATCCTGGTGGGCGAAGGACGTCAGGTCCTGCTAGCTCTGATTGTGGAGCCCGTTTAATGCAATTTGGCCAAATTCGGCAGTCATCAGCCCTGCATCCGGGAAAAATTTTGTTGCTGGTCATTATTTATGGCTTGCTGTGGTTTGGCACATTGAACTACCGCCATCTCATCCCATCCGATGAAGGACGCTACGCCGAGATCGCCCGAGAAATGCTCGTAACCGGTGATTGGGTTACGCCTAGATACAACGGCTACAAGTATTTTGAAAAACCACCATTGCAAGCGTGGGCTACTGCAGCAGCATTTCAAGCGTTTGGTATTGGCGATTGGCAAGCACGCCTTTGGACTGCACTTACTGGATTTCTCACCATTCTCTTAGTTGGATTTACTGGCACTCGAATTTATAACGCTCGAGCAGGATGGTTAGCCGCCGTTGTATTGGCCTCAAGTCCGATGTGGGTTATCAGCGGTCACTTCAATTCGCTCGACATGGGCTTGTCTGCTTTTTTAGTCGCTGCACTTTGCAGTCTATTGCTGGCACAAACTTCTCAAAATAAAAACAGTTGTAGAAATTGGATGTGGGCATGTTGGGCTTTCATGGCACTAGCAACTTTATCTAAAGGTGTTATTGGCGCCGCAATTCCTGCAATGGTTTTTATTGCTTATTCCATTAGCACTTGGGATTGGAAAATTTGGACTCGGCTTCGTTTATTTAGTGGAACTATTTTGTTCTTAGCAATCACTGCGCCTTGGTTTATTTTGGTGGCACAGCGCAATCCTGAGTTTTTAGAATTCTTCTTCATTCATGAGCATCTACAACGTTTCACACAGGATGCTCACAGTAGAACAGGTCCTATTTATTACTTTGTGCCACTGCTACTGATTGGGCTACTTCCCTGGTTTCTACAGATCCCAGGATCAATTGCACAAGCCTGGAGTGAGCGCCGCCGTGAGTTTTCTGCTGGCTGGTTATTGGTCTGCTGGTTTGTAGTTATTTTTGCGTTCTTCAGTATCTCGCGCTCCAAATTACCCGGCTACATCATCCCAGTATTTCCTGCGCTTGCCCTACTCATTGGCAATCGATTAGATCGCTTGCTTGGTCATACGAATACGATGGCATTGCCTTGGAAATTACAAACAATAGGTTTCTCCATTTTGGGATGCATTGGATTTTTCTTTTTGGATGCCATCGGCAAACAAGCAAGACCTGATGAGATTAATGCGTATGCGCAATACACTTACTGGGTGATTGCTGCATTGATAGCGCTAATTATTTTTAGCGCTTATGCCGCATGGCAAAGTAAACGCAATGGCATTCAAAGTATCGTGAGTTTTGCTTGCGGATTTTTTCTGTGCGCCATCATTGCGGGAACAGGTCATGAGACATTAGGTCGTGCCGTCTCAGGCATTGATCTCGTAGAACGAGTGAAAGCATCCATTCCTGAAAAAGTAAATTTCTATTCTGTTCGTCTTTTAGATCACACCGTGCCCTTCTATTTAGGCAGAACGATGATCATGGTTGAATCCCCCGATGAGCTAGAGTTTGGCGTCAACCAAGAGCCCGATCTCTGGATGCCAACATTGGATGCATTTATTACTCGCTGGAAAGAAGATCAAACTGCCTATGCCCTCATGGTTCCAGAACAATTTGAGGCACTGAAGGCTCAGAATTTTCCAATGCAAGAAGTTGATCGCGATTCACGTAGAGTCATTGTGAAACACCCAGAAGCTTCGCAGTAGGTCATTAAAGTAATATAAGACATCATGTCAGACTCTAATCAACCATTTATCCCCTTTACGCGCCCTAGCTTCAATCAAGAAACGATTGATGCTGTTTCGGAAGTATTGCGTTCTGGTTGGGTAACATCAGGTCCAAAGCTGGCAGAGTTTGAAGCGAGCTTAAGCACTTACTTTGGCGGTCGCCCCGTCCGCTGTTTTGCTAACGGCACTGCAACGATGAAGATTGCCCTACAAGTTGCAGGCATTGGTGCTGGCGACGAAGTGATTACTACTCCAATCTCTTGGGTGGCAACATCGAATGTCATTTTGAGTGTAGGTGCTAAACCGGTGTTTGTAGATATCGATTCGGTCACGCGCAATATTGACCTCAATAAAATATCTGCTGCAATCACGCCAAAGACGCGAGCAATCATGCCGGTCTATTTGGCCGGCCTACCTGTTGATATGGATCAACTCTATGCATTGGCAAAGCAACACAATCTTCGTGTCATTGAGGATGCAGCACAAGCTTTTGGATCCCAATGGAAAGGCAAGAAGATTGGTAGCTTTGGTGACTTAGTCAGCTTTAGTTTTCAAGCAAACAAGAATCTCACCACCATTGAAGGTGGTTGCCTTGTGCTCAACAACGCAGATGAAGCAAAGCTTGCTGAGAAATTCCGCCTGCAGGGATTAACCCGTCAAGGCATGGACGGTATGGACGTCGATGTATTGGGTGGCAAAGATAATTTGACCGATGTGAATGCGGCAATTGGTCTTGAACAACTGAAACAGCTTCCTGCATATCAAGCACGTCGTGCTGCTTTAGCGCGCCAATACTTTGATGTCATTCGCGCTGAATTAAAAGCCGCTGGATTAGAGAATTTGAAGTTGGAACTTCCAGTTGAAAACTTTACTGAAAGTAACTGGCACATGTTCCAAGTAGTTTTACCGCTTGATCAGTTAAATACAGATCGCGCCCAAGTCATGACTGAGTTAAAAGATTTGGGTATTGGCACTGGCGTTCATTACCCCGCTATTACAGGCTTTACGCTGTATAAAAACCAAGGCTATAAAACCTCTGATACACCGATTGCAGAACGAATCGGCAAATCCATCCTCACACTTCCTCTATTCCCCGCAATGGCAGATGAGGATATTGGCCGTATAGCCAAGGGATTGATCGGAATTTTGCAGAAATATCGCAAAAACTAGCGTTATTGGGGTTGAGCCCTGAGAATCAGGCAAAATTGCTGCATGACTGCCAATTTAGTTGCCAACCCAACACTCAGTATTGTTATTCCCGTCTATAACGAGGAAGATGGTCTCCAAGCTCTCTTTGATCGCCTCTACCCGGCGCTTGATACGCTTGCCGCTAAACGCAAAATTACTTATGAAATCGTTTTCGTAAACGACGGTAGCAAAGATCGCTCCGCCGGCATTCTTTCTAAGCAGGTGGAATTACGCCCTGACGTCACTCGCGCTGTTTTATTTCATAGCAACTTTGGTCAACATATGGCGATCATGGCTGGCTTTGAATACGCCAAGGGCGAATACATTATTACCCTGGATGCGGACTTACAAAATCCACCAGAAGAGATTGATGCCTTAACTGAGCAACTTCTAAAAGGTCACGACTATGTCGGTACCATTCGCGCAGATCGTCAAGATAGCTTCTTTAGAAAATTTGCTTCACGCGCCATGAATCGATTGCGTGAAAACATTACCCGCATCACAATGACTGATCAAGGTTGCATGTTGCGTGGTTATAGCCGTCGCATTATTGACCTGGTTCGCCAATGCGATGAGAGCAACACTTTTATTCCAGCTTTGGCTTACACCTTCTCCGCTAACCCAGTTGAGATCTCTGTTAAGCATGAGGAGAGATTTGCTGGTGAATCTAAATACACCCTATATCAACTCATTCGCTTGAACTTTGACTTGGTTACCGGGTTTTCAATCATGCCACTGCAGATCTTTTCGATTCTCGGCATGCTCTTATCCCTTGCTGCTGGCAGCCTTTTCGCCTACCTTTTAGTGCGCCGCTTCGTTCTAGGCGCTGAGGTTGAGGGAGTATTTACCCTCTTCGCGCTGACTTTCTTCCTAATTGGTGTCATGCTCTTTGGGCTTGGTCTTTTAGGTGAATATATTGGTCGTATCTATCAGCAAATTCGCAAACGTCCTCGTTATGTTGTGCAAACTATTTTAGAGAAAAAATAATTGCACGCAGTCGTCTTTGCTTATCACGATGTAGGTGTTAATTGCCTGAAGGCACTTCTCAGCGCTGGCATACAAATTGATCTCGTGGTCACCCATCAAGATGATCCCAATGAAAATGTTTGGTTTGGGAGTGTGGCCAAACTGTGTACTGAGAAAAATATTCCGTACATCACACCTAATGCAAATGAATTGGTAGACCTCATTCCGAAGCTTCAAGCGCTTGCGCCGGATTACATCTTTTCCTTCTACTATCGCTTCATGATTCCGGAGCAGATACTGAAGTGCGCAAAAATTGCTGCTCTCAATATGCATGGCTCACTTCTACCAAAATATCGCGGACGTGCGCCAGTGAATTGGGCCATCTTGCATGGCGAAACAGAAACCGGTGCTACCTTGCATGTCATGGAAG
Organism: Polynucleobacter yangtzensis; assembly: GCF_001595965.1. Taxonomy (GTDB): domain Bacteria; phylum Pseudomonadota; class Gammaproteobacteria; order Burkholderiales; family Burkholderiaceae; genus Polynucleobacter; species Polynucleobacter yangtzensis. The sequence continues at coordinate 75,375 of NZ_LOJI01000022.1, read as the reverse complement.
CAAAGCCGGATGCAGGAGATATTGTTGGGCAAGCAGCCGTCAGTATTGGCCCAGATGAAACCGCTACTGATGTATTTGGCAAAGTAAGTCAGGCTGCTGTGACTGTCATTGAGCAGGTATTGCCTAGCTTGATTCAAGGAAATATCCCCCGAAAGCCTAATGAGCTCCAAAAAGGGAGCTATTTTGGAGGTCGGAAGCCTGCGGATGGCAAAATTCACTGGAATCAGGCTGCCAAACAGGTTCATGACCTCGTTAGAGCCGTTGCGCCACCCTATCCTGGCGCCTTTGCAGACTATGACGGTAAGACCATGATTGTTGGCCGAACTAGCCTAAATGGGCCATTTCCAGCCAATCTCGATCTTGGAGTTTGCGGCATCCAAGTGGTTGATAATCGGGTATTCGGCATTTGCGGTGACCGCCAAGCAGTAGAAATCTTGGAATGGTTTCCAGCAAGCAAATAAATTAGATTAAAACGAGGCAGTAAAGATGAAAAAAGTACTCATTCTTGGTGTTAACGGTTTTATTGGTCACCACCTTTCCAAGCGCATTCTTGAGACAACCGATTGGCATGTCTATGGCATGGATATGCAAAACGATCGTCTTGGTGACTTAGTAAATCATCCGCGCATGCACTTCTTTGAAGGTGACATCACCATCAATAAAGAATGGGTTGAGTATCACATTCGTAAGTGCGATGTCATCTTGCCTTTAGTTGCTATTGCTACACCAGCAACTTATGTTCAGCAGCCACTCAAAGTGTTTGAGCTCGATTTCGAAGCCAATCTTCCAATCGTGCGCTCTGCAGTGAAATACAAAAAGCATTTGGTATTCCCATCCACATCTGAAGTGTATGGAATGTGTGAGGATAGTGAATTCGATCCCGCTAAATCCAATATGGTTTACGGTCCAATCAATAAGCCACGTTGGATCTATGCTTGCTCTAAACAGTTGATGGATCGCGTAATTTGGGGCTACGGCATGGAAGGCTTACGCTTTACCCTCTTCCGCCCATTTAACTGGATTGGCCCTGGTCTCGATAGCATCTACACACCAAAAGAAGGCTCTTCCCGCGTTGTGACTCAGTTCTTGGGTCATATTGTTCGTGGCGAATCTATTAACGTTGTTGATGGTGGCGCCCAGAAGCGCGCCTTTACTTATGTTGACGATGGTATCGATGCCTTAATGCGCATCATCGACAACAAAGATGGTGTTGCTAACGGCAAGATCTACAACATCGGCAATCCAAAAAATAATCACTCTATTCGTGAACTCGCGAATCAGATGCTAGAAATTGCTCGCAGCATTCCTGAATATGCGAAGACTGCTAATGAAGTGAAGATTGTAGAAACTACTTCTGGTGCTTACTACGGTGAAGGTTATCAAGACGTTCAAAATCGTGTGCCAGCAATTGATAACACAATGAGCGAACTAGGTTGGAAGCCAACCACTACGATGTCCGATGCGCTCAAGAATATTTTTGAAGCCTATCGCGAAGATGTAGAAAAAGCACGCACCTTGGTCGACAAAGAATAAAAGAAAGCAAACCCAAAGGTTCATGGCTAAGATTGCTCTCAAGGTTGATGTTGATACCTTACGCGGCACCAAAGAAGGCGTACCTAATTTAGCTCGCACGCTTGAGCGCTTTGGACTTAAGGCGACCTTTCTCTTTAGCCTTGGACCGGATCACACCGGCTGGGCTTTAAAGCGCGTTTTCCGACCAGGCTTTCTGAAAAAAGTGAGTCGCACTTCCGTTTTAGAGCACTACGGCATTAAGACATTGCTCTACGGTGTTCTGCTCCCAGGACCAGACATTGGTAAGAAGGCTGCAGCAGAAATGCGCGCTATCGATCAAGCAGGTCATGAGACTGGCATTCACACCTGGGATCACGTTGCCTGGCAAGATGCAGTACGTACTCAAGATGCGCAATGGACAAAGTCCATGATGCAAAAGAGCTGGGATAGATTTGTAGAGATTTTTGGTCATGCGCCAGTTACTTATGGCGCTGCTGGATGGCAAATGAATTCAGCAGCTTTTGAACAGCTCGATCAATGGGGGATTACTTACTCATCTGATGGTAGGGCCGAACCTAACCTCATACCCTATCGCCTTGAACTACCTTCTGGTAAAGCTAAGCATGTTCAATACCCAACAACACTCCCTACATTTGACGAACTGATTGGCATCGATGGTGCCGATGAGTTTGGTGCAGTCAAAAAGCTTTTAGAGATCACTCAAAGCAACCCTAATGACCAAGTCTTCACGCTACACGCTGAGCTAGAGGGGCAAAAACTGTTACCTGCATTTGAGCAGCTATTGGCTGGATGGCTAAATCAAGGTCACGATCTTGTGACAATGGGCGAGCTTCATAAATCCTGGAAAGCCACTAAACAACTCGATAAAATAGCTGTATTGCCACTGACCTGGGGTGAAATACCTAATCGCAGTGGTGAATTAATCATTCAAAATAACTAATAATTCAATAAGCAGTAGAGACAACTAACGAAGGATCATCATGACAGTAGCTATCGGTAAACCTATGCCGCAGTGCGCAATTCCAGCAACCTCTGGATTGACATTCTCACCTGCATCCGCAAAAGGCAAAAAACTGGTTCTTTATTTTTACCCTAAAGACATGACTCCTGGCTGCACAGCTGAGTCCGGTGAATTTAGAGACAACATTGAAGCATTCACTAAGGCCAATACTCTGGTGGTAGGGGTTTCCCGAGATAGCCTCAAATCTCACGATAACTTCCGCAGCAAACTAGAGCTTCCTTTTGAGCTGGTTGCCGATACCGAAGAAAAGCTTTGCCAGATCTTTGGTGTCATGAAAATGAAGAATATGTACGGCAAACAAGTCCGTGGCGTAGAGCGCAGCACCTTCTTATTTGACTCCTCCGGAAACCTGGTTAAAGAGTGGCGCGGCCCTAAGGTTCCAGGCCATGTGACAGAGGTGTTACATGCAGCCCAAGCCACCAAATAATTTTTACAACAATTTGTTCTAGGGTGCTTGCAAACCCCAAAATTTGGGGTAAAGTGATTCATATGCACCGTAAACGACGGGAAAGTCTGACAATCCGTTTGAATCAGAAACCTGAATATTTCAGATCAGGTTTGGAGAGCAACCCCCGCCGTTTTTTAAGTCTCAATGCAATCAGTTTCGTAATAAGCCGTCAATGCACTCCGCTTGGCGGTTTTTTCTTTTAGGAGAGTCCATGCCACTGCCCCCAATCCCCACTCAAATTGCTGATCAAGTGAAGCTCAGTCGCAAAGATACTCCCGACTTAAAGAGGCGCCCTGCTCCAGCAAAACCAGTGGTAGTAGAAGCGGTTGATTGGACCAATGATGTAGAAGAAGATTTAACTGAGGCTGAAGTAGCCCTCGAGAAAATTAAATTAGATCGCAGCCCAGTTCGCAGCGAAACTAAAGCGCCTACGCCTGCAAAACCAAAACGCGTAATACGTACTGGACCTCCAAGTTTGTTTGTTTTGGATACCAACGTCTTAATGCACGATCCAAGCTCCCTATTCCGCTTCTCAGAGCATGATCTGTATCTGCCAATGACCACTCTAGAAGAGCTGGATAACCACAAGAAGGGAATGACCGAGGTAGCACGCAATGCGCGTACCGTCAGCAGATCCCTGGATCAGCTTATTGCCGGTACCAGTGGTACCTTGGATGATGGCATCCCTCTCAATAAACTTGGGAATCAAGATGTCACAGGCCGTCTATTCTTTCAAACCAAATTAACAACACAAGCATTGCCAGAGGGGCTTCCTGAAGGCAAGGGTGATAACTTAATTTTGGCGGTAGTTAGCGAACTGCAAAAGACACGCAAGGGTCAAGAAGTAGTGTTGGTATCCAAAGATATCAATATGCGCATCAAAGCCCGCGCATTGGGATTGCCTGCTGAAGATTATTTCAATGACCAGGTTTTAGAAGATCGCGACTTGATGTATGCCGGTGTGATGACATTGCCAGCAGATTTTTGGCCTAAGCATGGCAAGGATATGGAGAGCTGGGCAGACTCCAAATCTGGCACGATGTTCTACCGAGTGACGGGCCCCTCCGTTAATAGCATGTTGGTAAACCAATTTGTTTATCAAGAAAATCCAGATGGCTCAACACCGTTCTATGCTCAAGTTAAAGAAATTAATGGCAAGACTGCCCTCCTTCAGACATTGAGAGACTTCTCTCACCAGAAAAATAATGTGTGGAGTGTGACAGCACGTAATCGTGAGCAAAACTTTGCCATGAACTTGCTCATGAACCCAGATGTGGACTTTGTGACTTTGCTAGGCCAAGCAGGAACCGGCAAGACCTTGCTAGCATTGGCAGCTGGTCTTGAACAGGTTCTTGATAGTAAGCGTTACAACGAGATCATCATCACACGCGCCACAGTACCAGTTGGCGAAGATATTGGCTTCCTCCCAGGTACCGAAGAAGAAAAGATGCAACCCTGGATGGGCGCATTTGATGACAACCTCGAAGTCTTGCAACGTAATGATGATGGTGCTGGTGAGTGGGGTCGTGCTGCTACTCAGGAATTGATTCGTTCACGCATCAAAGTAAAGAGCATGAACTTTATGCGCGGCAGGACATTTGTCAGCAAGTTCGTCATCATTGATGAAGCTCAAAACCTCACACCAAAGCAAATGAAAACCCTGGTTACCCGCGCGGGACCAGGAACCAAAATTGTTTGCTTAGGAAACATTGCCCAGATCGACACTCCATACTTAACTGAGGGCTCCTCTGGCTTAACTTATGTAGTTGATCGCTTCAAGGGTTGGCGTCATGGCGGCCATGTGACTCTGGCTCGAGGTGAGCGCTCTCGTCTCGCGGATCATGCTGCTGACGCACTCTAAGCAAGCCCCCTCATGCCGCACTCTTCTGGGGTGCGGCATTTTTATTTGCAGCTTACTCATCCTAAGCGGATGCAGCACGTTCAGCGGTAAATCTAGCTCATCCTCCAAGGTTGCTCAATTCAAGCAAGACACTAGTGTTGGTACTGAAGATATCTCAATAGCAGCGGTAGGCTTAGTAGATGTACCTTACCGCTATGGAGGCAATACACCAAAAGGTGGTTTTGATTGCAGCGGTCTGATTGTTTATGTCTACAACAAAGCAGCGGGAATCAAATTGCCTCGCACTATTCAGCTCATGAGTACCAAAGGAAGGAGTATTGAAGGTCAACCACCTGCTCCAGGTGATCTAGTTTTCTTTAATACTACCGGTGAAAAATATTCCCACGCTGGTATCTATGTTGGACAAGGCAGATTTGTGCATGCCCCGAGTGCCGGCGGAACCGTACGCCTCGATTACATTACCTCGCCATATTGGGCGGCGAAGTTTACTGAAGCACGCCGTATGGCGCCTCAGTAAACCAAGTAGAGCGCCATCTATTTAGAAACGGGTCTGCAGACCAATTCTGCCTGAATAGGCTTGATAAGTTCCCACCAAAGAGTTATCAACAGCCAAGTTCAGGAACAGATTGGTATCTTTTGTAATACGCGCGTTTACTTCAGCATCTACCGTCATCCAGCGTGAGTTTACTTGTGATTGGAATGTAATTGGGTTGACACCATATAGCGAAGCCATTGTGGTACTTGTACCGGCATTAAAAATGCTCCAATAACTTGCGCGTAAATATGCGAAAACTGGAGTGCTGCCAATCACATCTTTATGACCTGCCAATAAACCTAAACGACCACGAGTCATCTCACTCTTATTAAAGTTCACCTGACCATACGCATCAGTTGCGTTATTCATACCAATGGCGTCATAAACAATTTGAGCTTGCGGAGAAATTAAGAACTTATCCACATTCCAGCGACCGCCCCCTTCAATGGAGCCTGTAAAGCCTGAGCCCTGGGTGCGTAACTGAGCACCTTGTACAGAGCCAGCTCCAGCATTTAGGTAGCGAGTACCTTGAGCAAGAGCATCCACATACAAGCCGTTGCTTGCAAAATGAGTGCCATATAAACCTAAGGAATAAGCCTGCATACCGTTGATGCTACCGGTAGAGATGCCGCCACTCTGGCTGGAGGTATTTGCATTAGCACTACCAATAGTGACATAAGGACCCACATAGGAGCTTGAGCCACCCTGCTCTTCATTCTGATAAACATCTACGCCAAGCTGTAATGCATAGGCATTGAAATTCATCTTCGGACCCTCATTTGCACTAGATGGAGTAGATGTGCCTGTCTTACCTATAATGCGCGCCCAATCATTAGCCTTTTTCTTGGGACCACCTTGCGGATCAACTAAATTCAGATCGCCACGACGTTGATCTAATGTATCTACAGCGGTTTGTGCGTATAGCTGTACTAAAGAAGGCACTGCTGGATAAACAGCAACCTCAATACGTTCGCCAGCAGAAGGAGTTAAAACAGGAGCAGGAGGAGCAACAGTCGTTGGTGTGGATGAGCTGCCAGATGATCCTGAAGTTGTCGCTGGAGCTGGCGCCTGAGTCGATAAGTACCAAGAATTGCCAGTACCGCTAGCGCCCCCTTGATACAGCTTGTATTCATAGGCGCCAGCAGCAACACGCTGGTTTAAGGCAAATGCACCAGTAGTGGAAGTGCCATTCACAATCACCACAGGAATTCCATTTCCATTGGTTCGATTGCCCAAGCCGCCCTTGTCGGTAATGGTGAGACCAGTGGTACCAGAGGCATTGCCGGTCACCGTTAAAGTATCAGACACCGGCGCAGAAGCAGGCGCGTACACGCCACCAACAAAGTTACCGCCGTTGCCGATGTAGTTACCATTGATCGTTAAGTTAGTTGGAGCGCCATTAAATGAAGGTGTGATAGATCCTGAGTTAATCACATTGCCGTTAATAACGCCGCTACCTTGTAAGTTCGCGCTAGCAGCAATAGAGGTATTAGATGTTGTAGAGCCAGTCAGAATGAGGCTGCCTGAATTAATGGCAGTCTCACCGCTATAGGTATTTGCCCCCGAAACGATGAAGGCTCCAACCCCATTTTTTACCAAACCGCCTGAGCCGCTAATTATTCCTGAAAACTCAGTACTCACACCCGAGCCACCAGTAGTCAATATTCCAGAGCCCAATGCTACAGAACCAGCTCCAGACAATGATGCAACCGTCTGAGAATTTCCATTCATCTGCAATGTTGCACCAGAACTAATTGTCAATGGAGTTGTTGCAGGCAATGTGTTTATAGCTCCAGCAATGATTGATCCAGCCTGAATATTAGTAGCACCAGTGTATGTATTTGCGCCAGACAAGGTAAGGACACCATCACCAGTTTTAGTAATACTAGAGGCGGCTGCAGTTGGACTAGTTTGGTCCTTAATGGCTGATGTAATGGCCAGAGTAGAAGCTCCATCAACATTAATTTTTCCTGAGACTAATTCATAACCGGAAGAATTATTCATCACAACATTAGAGTTATTTGCCGCATTAATAATATTCAGACCGGTTATCGAATTATTTAAGTTTGTATTAGATAGGCTATTAAAATTCAAGGTTTCTTGAGTATTACCTTTATTAAAACTAATTCCACCCACCAAGCTAGAGCCGCCATAGAGAGTTACTGAGTTATTGGAACCGCCGGTTGTTGAGCCCGCAAAATTAATGGCAGTAGAGGAGGCATTGGCAGCAGAAATAGTGCCGTAGTTGTATATATCTACCCCAGGCTGCTGAGCACTATAGATAGCATAATTAGCACCATTTGGAGCGCCAATCACACCAGATGAAGTATTTGTAATAGTGGTGCGATTGGCATTGGCATTGTTATCAATTTGAATACCATTTCCACTACCTGACGCACCGGCTACACAATTACTTCCAATCATTAGTGATGGACAAATTGTTCCTGAGTTGATGATATTTGCTGCGCCCGTTACTTGAATTCCGTTTGAATTAGCGCCCTGAGCAGAGATCACTCCTGAATTATTAATAACAGTAACCGCGCCACCATTAACAACTTGAATACCATTCGCTCCAGAGCCCGCAGTCGTTATTGATCCAGTATTGATAATTGTATTTGCTACAGACCCCGCGTTCGTAGCGCTAATATAAATACCAGAAGCATTAGTGCCACCTGTATAAATAGTTCCATTATTGGTAATTGTGCTGCCGCCGGCTTGCGATCTTCCATTTGCACCGGATGAAATGCCGTAGCCATAATAAAAAGCACTGGTATTTAAATTGCCATCATTCAACACAGTTGCTGCACTACCAATTCCTACAGTAGAACCATTAATAATGAGTGACGCTCCTGAATTGATGTTAACCGTAACACTATTGCCTGCCGTTGTATTTGATTGCGCAGAAATAACGCCAGCAGACGTGCTTCCAACGCCGATACAAGTTACTGTAGTTCCATTCACATCTGGAGTGTAGTTATCGCAACTTCCTGCCGCCATCAAAGGTGAAGAAAAGCTGAGGAGGATATATGCAATACCAAAACTAAGGAGGTTATGGAATAAAAACTTGCTTTTCATTGGGTTGGCTTTAACAAATTTAAGGGCGGATGTAGCGACTAAACTACTGATATCAATAGCAATAATGATAATTATCTGCACAGTTAATATCTATTAACTCTTAAGCTAATACCCCTAGACCAAATAATCAGAAATAATGTTTTTAGGCTCCTTAAACATTTTTATTAAATTTAATTAAGAAGGTTGTAATGAAAGATATTGATCTAAACCATATTCAAGAGATTTTGGTAACAGCAGCAACTGATATTGGTCTGAAAATTTTGGCTGCTATCGCCTTTTGGGTTATTGGTCGCTGGTTGATTGGTCTTGCTCTCAGCATTATTCGCAAAGGTCTAGAGCAACAAAAATTAGACCCGACAATTCTTCGTTATGTTGGCTCAGTAGTATCAGTAACCCTCAACATTCTCTTAGTAGTTGGCATTCTGGGTTATTTCGGTATTCAGACTACTAGCTTTGCCGCCTTAATCGCCACTGCTGGCGTTGCCATCGGCGCAGCCTGGGCTGGTCTACTCTCTAACTTTGCAGCAGGCGTATTTGTTATTGTGCTGCGCCCATTCAAAGTGGGTGACTTCATCACCGCTGGCGGTGTTACTGGAACAGTACGAGAGATTGGTTTATTTTCATCCACTATTTATACGCCAGATAACATTGCCACAATGATTGGTAACACCAAAATTTTGGGTGACACTATTCAAAACTTTAGTCACAGCCCATATCGCCGAGTAGATCTTAAATGCCAGCTTTCCGGGGCAGCAGATCAAAATGCTGCGATGACCTTATTACGTGAAAAGATTGCAGCCATTCCAAATGTCTTGCAGGATCCTGCAGTTGAGGTCAATATCTTAGAATTCAACTTAGTAGGCCCAGTATTAGCTGTTCGCCCTTACTGCAGTAATGATCATTACTGGCAAGTCTATTTTGAAAGTAATCGTGTGATGAGTGACTCTTTGGCTGCAGCTGGTTTCCCCGCCCCAGTAGCATCACAGAATATGATTATGAAACAGAGTTAGTAATTAGAAATTGCTTTACTGATGTACGTATTAGTTTAAGAAGCACCCCTATCCACTAAGGAGAATTTTCATGAAAAAAATCATCGTCGCTTTAAGCATTGCATTAAGTTTTGCAATCCCTACTTATGCATTTGCTGATCAAGCAGCCTGTGAAGCTAAGGCAGTAAGCAAAGATGGCAAACCACTGTATGGCGCAGCTAAAGATGCTTCCATCAAGAAATGCATGGGTGATGCTAAGCCGAATGATTGCGAAGCCAAAGCCGTAAGCAAAGATGGCAAGCCACTGTATGGCGCAGCTAAGGATGCCTCCATCAAAAAATGCATGGGTGGTAAATAAGATTACTTATTACGATCTAATTTTTGATCCATTAAAAAGCCTCACACTGTGAGGCTTTTCTTTATCTGTTTATGTTTCAGTTTATTTTTTTATTGTTTCTTTACCTAGAACGGCTCGTAACCACCAGAAGAGTAACCGATAGAGCCCATCGCCAAGTTATCAAACTTGGTATACGGACCTTGCCAGCTTAAGCGCACTGTACCGATTGGGCCGTTACGTTGCTTACCAATAATGATCTCTGCAATACCTTTATCTGTCGTAGTATCTGGGTGATAAACCTCATCACGATAGATGAACATAATTAAGTCGGCATCCTGCTCAATAGCGCCTGACTCACGCAAGTCAGACATGATCGGACGCTTATTAGGACGCTGCTCAAGGCCGCGATTTAACTGGGAGAGCGCAACAACAGGACACTGCAATTCTTTCGCGAGTGATTTGAGCGATCGAGAGATTTCTGAGATTTCTGTTGCACGGTTTTCAGAACCAGAGCCGCTCATCAACTGCAAGTAATCGATCACCACCAATCCAAGGGTGCCGCCAAAGTTTCTGGCGATACGACGTGCACGTGCGCGCAACTCTAGACTTGATAAAGAGCCAGTCTCATCAATCAAAATTTGGGTGTTACTTAAACGCGCAATTGCATCAGTAACGCGTGGCCACTCATCGTCTTGCAACTTGCCAGTACGCATACGGCCTTGGTCTACGCGCCCAACTGAACCGAGTAAACGAGCAGCCAATTGCTCACCTGACATCTCCATTGAGAACACGACAACTGGCAATCCTTCAGCAAGAGCAACATTCTCAGCAATATTCAAAGCAAATGCAGTGTTGTGTGTAACAACATAGTCATTCGTTATGTACGTTCTTTGAGGATGACTAACGGAAATACACTGCGCTTCAGTCGCCCTGGAAGGTTCAATACTCTTAAACGTCAATCTGCGCTGACGACTCCAGCACGCTCTAAGTCTCTCTTTCTTCTCGGGCAAGCTAAAAGCCTCAAACCCTGAGCTAAAGCTCATATTTAAAACATATGACAAACGCCCTTGTTTGCGCTCACCCTTATAGGTATAAAAAGATTGCTTCTGGGAGATTGAGCAAAATCCGCCCAAAGATCTCGCTAAAGACGCAACATCTTCAGACAATTGCTTGCTTGCTGTACAAAAGCGAATGGAGCCCCACTTCTCAATCCATCCATCGGTATCCATCAATCCCTGAAACAATGCAAGTCGAGAAGTCTTATTGGCCTCGAGATAAGTAGCCGGAATGTATTTATCAAAACTTCTGCAGCCTAAAACACCTAACTCATCTAATGCAGCTCTAAAATAATTTGTCTTTACAGCAGCTCTTTGGCCATTAGCTGCAATTCTTTCTTTCGAGACTAATCTCCAGTCATAAGCATTAGCGTGAACTAATTCCATCTCATAGTTTGCAAGTAAATTCATGCGCTCTACAAGCTCAGACGACTTAGTTGAAAACATCACTGAGGCATGAGATAGGGCCAAGGTTCCATCACCTAGCAATGCACCTAAAACCCATGGATGAATTGGCAATGCATTCGAGTGACCAAAATCACCTGTGACAGGATCAATCCATAATCTGTTCTTGTATCGAACACATTGCAGCATTTCCATTAAGCGAGCTGTATTGATAACGCGTGGCTCAGACCAATCTCGATACATCACACGCCATAAGTGCTCATCGCAACACTCAGCCACTCGCCCATCGGAGAAGGTGACTTTATAAATCTGTTTAATACCTTGTGGATAAATACCGGTGACCATTGAATGCTGTCCATCGACAGAGGCGAGGCGATCACCAAACTTAAGGTCGCCCATCAACTTCCAACCATCTATAGTCTTCACTTTTGCATCTAATGGCTGCGCCTTGCCCATAGAAGGACGACCAGCAACAATCACGAGGTCGCCTTTTTGTAGGCCGCTAGTTTGCTTATCTAAATCTAAGAATCCAGTTGCAATTCCAGTAATGTCGCTACCGCCTTGGCGGTTATAGAGCTCATCAATGCGGGCTACAACAGCTTTGAGTAAAGGCTCAATCTCGAGGTAATCCGCTTTGCGACTACCCTCTTCACCTATTTGCAAAATGCGTGATTCTGCTTCATCCAAAAGCGTTCTAACAGTACGCCCCTCTGGAACGAATGCAGAATTCACAATGCTGTCTGAAACTTCAATCAAGCGACGTAGAATACTGCGGTCACGAACAATATCGGCGTAGCCTTTAATGTTGGCTGCACTTGGCGTGTTTTGCGCTAATGAATTGAGATAGTCAATGCTGACTAGGTCACCACCCTGTTCGGACTTCACTGCATCATAGACAGTGATCACGTCAGCAGGATGATTGTCACCAACCAAACGTGCAATGACCTTGTAGATCAAAGCGTGTTCAGGGCGATAGAAATCTTTATCGTTTAATACTCCACCAAGGTTATCCCAAGAGGAGTTATCGATAAGTAGACCGCCGAGCAGTGATTGCTCGGCTTCTACTGAATGCGGCGGGACTTTTAAAGCCTGCACGACTGCATCCCCAGAACCCATCATGCCGGGATTCAGCGTAACGGAACGTGAACGGGATTCAGCCATGAGGCTAGTTTACAGAGTTAAAACTTAAGCTTGCTCGCCAACTACACGAATAGTGATTTCTGCAACTACGTCGGTATGAACAGCAACCGCTACAGGGTGATCACCAACCATTTTCAATGGGCCAGTAGGCATGCGAACCGAAGACTTCTCAATAGTGAAACCTTTAGCTTTCAAAGCATCAGCGATGTCGTGATTGGTTACAGAACCAAACAAACGACCGTCAACACCCGCTTTTTGACCGATTTCGAGAACCATGTCTTTGAGCTTGATGCCAACAGCTTCAGCAGCAGCCAATTTCTCAGCGGCTAATTTTTCCAACTCAGCACGACGAACTGCAAAGTCAGCAATCGCTGATTCAGTTGCACGACGAGCTTTACGTTGCGGAATTAAGAAGTTACGAGCGAAACCGTCTTTAACGCGAACGATGTCGCCGAGGTTGCCCAGGTTTGTTACTTTTTCTAAAAGAATGATTTGCATTGAGGGCTCCCAATTATTTCTTATGTTGATCAGAGAATGGCAATAAAGCCAAGTAACGAGCACGCTTAATAGCAGTGTCCAACTGACGCTGATATTTAGCTTTAGTGCCTGTCAAACGAGCAGGAGTGATCTTGGCGTTTTCGCCAATGAAGTCCTTCAATGTGTCTACATCTTTGTAGTCAATCTGTTCTACGCCAGCAACAGTGAAACGGCAATAACGCTTACGCTTGAACAAAGGGTTCTGAGCTGGTTTCTTTTTGAAATCGGGTTTCTTTCCAAACGCCATGATGATTTCCTCTTTAATTTTTCAATTGAATATGGGTAATATGGAAAACAAGTCTTTGATTACGTAGAGTCTTGGGTGCTAAGAATCCCTCAAACACTGCCTCAGTTCCTAAATCCATTCGCTCTAGATCCTTTTGTATCGGACCGATTGAGATGGCTTCAACGTTCATCTGAACTTTCCTTGCCACTCCTACCTCGTTAGCTTGGCCACTATGTTCTAGCTGGCAATGCATCACAGGCATTCCTGCAGGTGTAAATCGAATCGCGTCTTTAGATACCAAGATCGCAGTGAGGGTGAAATGATTCAACGCCGCTCCGCTTCTCTGATACGTTTTCTAGTCTGTGTATTCCTCTTCAAATTTCTAACTTAGGCTGCCGCTACAGGAGCGTCAGATTGAGCAGATTTACGCGCTTCTTCACGCTGCACTTCTTTCATCATGATTGAAGGCTCTGTTTCAGCTTTCTTAGTCTTGATGATGAGGTGACGCAAAACTGCATCGTTAAATTTGAACGCATGCTCGAGCTCCTCCAGAGTTTTCTGGTCGCACTCAATGTTCATGCAAACGTAATGGGCTTTAGCAAGCTTGTCGATCATGTAAGCCATCTGACGACGACCCCAGTCTTCCATACGATGAATTTTGCCGCCCGCAGCTGCTAATGTAGCTTTGTAACGATCGATCATCGCTGGCACTTGCTCGCTTTGGTCCGGATGGACGATAAAGACGATTTCATAATGACGCATCAAACACTCCTTAAGGATTAAGTCACCTGGGCGTCTTGCTAAGTTCTGATGGTTGTGAACTCAGCGCCAGTGTGACAAGGTAGTAACAAATTGTAGGTACTGCTTACAACACTTTTACAGCCGCTTTGCAGCGCTTACCGAATTACAGGCAAGACTGATATTCTAGCAAAAAAATCCTGCCAAGTCAGGGATTTACCTGCTGCTTGAGCATGTTTCTCAGCGTTTAAGGACAGCTGAAGGGCAATTCTGGCTCTAGGCGCAGAAAGACTCCCTGAGGCCAAGCATCCGCTAATGTCCTTCTCAGGAAGGTCGGACACGGTTTCCCCTGCCCCCGTTCTGGTAGTTCTAACCAATGCAATGCCATGTTTTACCGCGGCCACCAAGGAATCGCGCCAAGCATCATGAAATCCACCCATACCAGTACCGGCAAGGACTAAACCCTTTACCTTGGAGTTCAGCCAATGGGTAATTGTTTCTGAGCGCGCCCCTGCATGACTAGTCAATATCTCCACCCAAGGCCATTCATTCTCCTTGGGAATCGGCAAATCCTCAGTCCATAACTCCTGAACCGCCTTTACGCCTGAAAGCCAAGAGGGGTTAATGAGTCCAACCGAGCTACTAGGTGAGGTCTGAATGGGTGCATTAAGAGCGCTGCCGTGCCGCTTAGCTAAATCCATAGCCAAACAGCCTCTGCCATCCATTACGGCATAAATTCCGCCTGGACAGTTGTCAATTGGGGTGGAGGCCCAACGAATCGCATCCAAAAGGTTTGATGGGCCATCAGCCTTGGGCGCATTTGACGGCAGCATAGCGCCAGTCAGGATAACTCTTTTGCCTAAATTTTGAGCATATTTGCCACAAGTCATCTGTAAAAAGACGCCTGTTTCTTCAATTGTGTCTGTTCCGTGAGTGACTACTACGCCTTGAACCAAGGAATTAGCAAGGGCCTCTCTCACAGCCTCACCCAAAAGCGTCAATAAAGACTCTGTGAGGTTACGGCTATTAATGTTGGCAACCTGCTTTGAAACCAGGCTAATGCCTTCGGGGATAGCAGATCGAACATGAGCCAGCAAAGAAGCCACCTCCACTTGGCCCGCCTCATATTGCAGGGGCTCATCGGCAGGATTGGACGCCAGACCAGCAATTGTGCCGCCCATACCCAAGACTAGGATGTGAGGTGAATTTTCTGAAGGATTTTCAATTGTGCTCATACCCCTATTATCCCCTCTAAATCGCTTGATCTATCAAAAACAGCTGTATACAATCCCAGTATGGACATAAACACAGTCGATTTTCCGGAGGAGCTGACTGCCCTCCCCAAACTCACTCCACGTCAGAATGAGATTTTGGAGTTGATTACTAAAGCCATCGATGAGAGCGGTCTTCCGCCAACTCGTGCAGAGATTGCTACGCAACTGGGATTTGCTTCTGCAAATGCGGCGGAAGAACATCTTCGTGCTCTAGCTAAAAAAGGTTATATCGAATTAACGCCGGGGACTTCACGCGGCATTCGTATTCCACAACGATTCAATCAAACACACAACAGCAACAAATATCGTCAGCTTTCTTTACCATCTGGCGCATTACAGCAACTGACTCTGCCATTAATCGGTAGAGTTGCCGCAGGCTCACCCATCATGGCTGTTGAACATATTGAGAAACATGTTCCGATTGATCCAAGTTTGTTCAGTAAAGGTGCTGATTACTTATTAAAAGTAAAAGGCATGAGCATGCGCGATGCTGGAATTTTGGATGGCGATTATTTGGCCGTTAGAAAAACAACTGAAGTACGCAATGGCGATATCGTAGTTGCTCGACTTGATGATGAAGTGACAGTAAAGCGCTGGCAACAAAAGAAAACTGCCAATGGCATGGTGATTGAACTTCAAGCAGAAAATCCAGACTTCAAAAACATTTTGGTAGACGATCGTCAACCCAACTTTGCAGTTGAAGGTCAAGCCGTTGGCTTGATTAGGGCTGAAGGGCTGTAAGCTCAACCCACTAAAGCAAAAGGCCTCTTGTTAGAGGCCTTTTTTATTGAATTCAATTGAGCAATCAAACTGCTTACTGAAGTTACTTACGAGTTGGAGCAACCACGTTAGCATTCTTCGGTGATGAGGTCACGATGATGACCGACTTAGGACCACCAAGAGATCCATCAACGATTTCAACAGTAGCAGTTCTATCGCCTTTGGTGAAAACTAAAATACTAGTTTTAGCTTTTACAGCGGTAACGGTTGTCCAACCACCTTTTGGATATTCTGACTGGAAGAAGGCATAAACATCAGTTGCACCTTGTAGCGCATTCACTACCGCTCTGCCAACCCACTCATTGCCGCGACCTATAATGATGGAGTCACCACCTGAGAGGCGCGCGCCCTGCGGCAAAGGCATATCACCCAGCAACTGAGTCTGAACCTCTTGAACCTCTTGCGGTGAGCCAGAGGGAGAGTCACCTGAGCTAGCGCATGCACCTAAGATCGCTGCCATAAATAATGCCAGGGCGCTAACTTTGAGAGTGTGGATTGTGATCATGTGTGTTTTATTTGATTAAGGTGGTTGGTGCTTTTTACTTGCAATAGTTAAAAGCATTTTAGGTGATGCACCTAATTCGTCAAGATAAATTCTGGAGGCGCGTGAGGGAATCGAACCCCCGTACGAAGCTTTGCAGGCTCCTGCCTAACCACTCGGCCAACGCGCCAAACACTTGAATCAAAAATGGGAAGCTTTTTAGGGCTTCCCATCGAACTTGGAGCGGGAAAGGAGGTTCGAACTCCCGACCTATACCTTGGCAAGGTATCGCTCTACCAGCTGAGCTATTCCCGCATAACAGGGCAATAGTTTAACAAACAATCGCGAAGAAAGCATTATTCCTTGTAAAGCCTAAAAAATAGAGGATTGAAACTACCTTCAAAGCCCTAACTGGCTGGGCTTTTGAAGAATTAGTCGATTTTTCCAACCAACTGCGGCAAAGCCTTTTTCATGTAATAGAACATCGACCAAAGCGTTAAAAAGGATGCAATCCAAATTAACCAGGTACCCACTTGCGCGCAATTTAACCAACCAAATAAGGTGTCATTCAGCAATAAAAATGGAATGGCTACGAGTTGAGCAGTTGTTTTCAGCTTTCCAACCATGTGAACTGCCACACTTTTTCCAGCGCCTAACAAAGCCATCCACTCTCTCAGTGCAGAAATTGTGATTTCTCTGCCAATAATGATGAGGGCCACCCAAACTTGCACGCGATCCATATTGAGCAGAACCAATAGTGCAGCAGCAACAATTAACTTATCTGCCACTGGATCGAGAAACTGGCCAAATGCAGATTCTTGTTTTAAGCGACGCGCTAAAAAACCATCCAACCAATCGGTAATAGCAGCAGAGATAAAGATAATTGCCGCTATTAAATTCTTTTCAAATGGGGTGAGCCAAGAATTGGGGAGGTAAAAGATTGCCACCAACAGCGGGATTGCTGCAACACGCAACCAGGTTAGGGCTATTGGTAAATTGAAGGGCATTTGTTAAGCATAAACCAAGTGATGTTGCCCCTAGTGAAGCTGGCGATATATTTGTTCGGCCAATGTCATAGAAACACCCTCTACGCTGGCTATCTCCTCAATACTGGCATTAGCAACCCCTTTAAGGCCACCAAAACGTGCCAGCAGCTTTTGACGGCGCTTGGCACCAATACCCTCGATCTCCTCAAGACGAGAAATCGTTCTAGCCTTTGCGCGCTTAGCACGCATACCAGTAATAGCAAAGCGGTGAGCCTCATCCCGTATCTGCGCCACCAATAACAATGCTGCACTATCAATACCCAACTCAAGAGGCTCGCGTCCATCAGCAAAAATAAGCGTCTCAAGTCCTACCTTGCGTCCCTCACCCTTAGCGACACCGACAATCAAACCTACGTCCATACCAAACTCAGACAAGACTTGGCGCGCCATCTCTACCTGCCCCTTGCCGCCATCAATCAAAATCACCTGCGGAATTTTTTCAACTGGTAACTCCTGAAAATTAGCATAGCGTCTTTGCAGAACTTGACGCATTGCTGCGTAATCATCGCCCGGCGTAATGTCATTGATATTGAAGCGTCGGTATTCACTAGACTGCATTGCATTCTTGGCATAGACAACGCACGATGCTTGCGTTGCTTCACCAGAGGTGTGGCTAATATCAAAACACTCGATACGTAATTGCTCAAGACTTTCTAATTCAAGACTGAGAATATCTGCCAAGGCACGTGCCCTTGCCAGCTGCCCACCCGTCTCAACCAAACGTTTTGTTAGTGCGATCTTGGCATTGCCTTCAGCCATGGCAAGCCAATGACGTCTTTGACCTTGAGGTTGATGCAGGAAGGTAATTTTTCTTCCTGCCTGTGCATTGAGCAACTCATGTAAATCTTCGGGTGGAGATTCATTTAACTCACCAAGGTCATCCCCCTTTGATTGCAAAGCATGATTTAAAACCAATACCGGCGGTATTAAATTGCTAGTTGTCTCGCTCGAATTCTCTTCTAAATAATGCTGTGTAATAAAGGCTTCCAATATCTCTGCGGGAGACGGCAACTCACCAGAAGTAGTGCGCAGGCCCTTCGGGAAATATGCTCTGTCACCAAGATGACGACCACCACGAACCATGGCAAGGTTCACACAAACCATACCTTCCATTTGCGCAACAGCGATGATGTCTACATCACCTTCGCCCTCCGCCACCACATCCATAGATTGTTGCTGCAAAACACTGGATAAATCTGAAATGCGATCACGCAAGACGGCGGCCATCTCAAACTCCATCGCTTCGCTATGTTTGTGCATTTCTTTTTCAAGCTCAGATAAAACACGACTGTGATCACCCTCTAAAAAACGTGTAGCTTGCGCAACGTCTTGGCCGTATTGCTCAACGCTAAGCCGACCCACACACGGAGCACTACAGCGATGAATCTGATGCAAGAGACAAGGACGACTGCGATTCTTAAATACCGAATCCTCACAAGTCCTCAAACGGAATACCTTCTGCAGAATCTGCACACTATTACGCACTGCCCAGCTATTGGGGAACGGCCCAAAATAATGATTGCGCTTGTCCACTTTTCCGCGATAAGAGGCCAATCTAGGGAACTTGTGGCCCGTTAGCATCACATATGGGTAGGACTTATCATCACGAAACAAGATGTTGAATGGTGGTGCCAACTCTTTAATGAGATTGTTCTCTAGAATGAGGGCTTCAGTTTCGGTCCGTGTTACCGTTGTCTCGTAACGGGCAATTTTGCCCACCATCAGCTCAATACGTGGTGATAACTGTGTACGCTGAAAATAACTTGAGACACGCTTTTTAAGGTTGCGAGCTTTGCCTACATACAGAATATGCCCCGCTTCATCAAAGAAGCGATATACCCCCGGCAATCCGGGTAGCCGTTTAACATCCTGCTGAAGGGTTTCAAAAAGCGAATTGCTCATGCGTTGGGATATTTTCTGTCAAATCGTCGATAACTATGGTGATGCTGGTATTTGCTGGCGTCTAGCCCGAAGCTTAGCAAGCATTCATGGGCAAGAGGTGCGTATTTTTTGCGATGATCTGCCAACCCTTAATTTACTCGCTTCGGGTGTGAACCCCGCCATAAAGAAAAAAATTGATATGCAGCCATGGGATGCTAGTCATAACAATGCCAGGCACCCAGTACAAACGCCCGATGTGGTGATTGAAGCATTTGGCTGCGAATTACCTGAGCGCTATCTTGCCGGCCTGTTTATAGCCTCCATCAAGCCCATCATCATTAACCTGGAATACCTCAGCGCTGAACCCTGGATAACAGAATTCCACGGCAAAGCATCACCCCAGTCTCACGGCATTCCCAAGTATTTTTTCTTTCCTGGATTCCAAAAGGAAGTTGGCGGGCTATTACTAGATCCTATTCCAGCAGAAGGTCATCTCACCGACAACAATATTCCGAATGATCTCAAAACTGTCTGGTCTAACTTACGGCCTGGAGCAAAGCGAATCAGTGTTTTTTGCTACCCAGGGGCGCCGCTAAAAAAATGGCTAGAGAACTTAGGTAGCCTTGGTGAAGAGGTTGATATCTTGCTAGCTCATGGTCATGCGGAGCAGCTCAACTTATATGGCGAACAACCTATCTCGCTACCAAGAAACCTACAACTAATCTCCATGCCATTCGTTTCTCAGGATGAATACGACTGGGTGCTTTCACAGTGTGATTTCAACATTGTGCGTGGAGAAGATTCTTTTGTACGTGCACAACTGGCAGGCAAACCATTTATTTGGCACATCTATCCCCAGGAAGATCGCGCTCATGAAGTGAAATTAGCTGCTTTTTTGGATCTCTATCTTGAGGAGGCTAGCCAAGAATTAAGGCTGGCCACTATTGCCGCAATGACCTGGGCAATGCCAAGTGAATGGTTTGGCAAGCTAGGAGTCTGGGATGCGCATGCTAAGCACTGGCGTGCCCATTTACTCGAAAAACAAGCGGATGGCGGCTTGCCAGCACGTTTAATCCGCTTTGTCGCCTAATCCCAAGCAATAAAGGCTTGCGGGCGGTTACAATCTTGTTTTTGATAAAAACCGCAGAAAAATAGCTCTGCCCCCAGGAATAGCAAGATGAAAACAGCACAAGAACTCCGCGTTGGTAACGTAGTAATGATCGGCACTGATGCCCAGGTCGTTTTAAAAGCCGAATATAGCCGCTCTGGCCGCAACTCCTCTGTTGTGAAAATGAAATTTAAAAACTTGTTAACTGGCGCGCCGAACGAAGGCGTTTACAAAGCCGATGACAAATTTGATGTTGTGATTCTCGACAAGAAAGAGTGCACATATTCTTACTTCGCAGATCCAATGTATGTATTTATGGATGGCGACTACAACCAATACGAAGTTGAAGCTGAGTTCATGGGTGACGCATTGAATTACCTCGAAGAAAGCATGCCATGTGAAGTGGTGTTCTACGAAGGTAAAGCTCTTTCAGTAGCAATGCCAAACTCATTGGTTCGTGAAATCATTTACACTGAGCCAGCAGTTAAAGGCGATACCAGCTCTGGCAAAGTATTGAAGACTGCAAAATTAGCAACTGGCTATGAATTGCAAGTTCCATTGTTCTGCAACACTGGCGACAAGATTGAAATCGATACTCGTACAGGCGAATACCGTAGCCGCGCTAACTAATTTTTAACTAGTTAGCTACGATGTTAAAAGCCCGGCTTGCCGGGCTTTTTTATTTTCCGAGTACAAGTCATAATGCTCAGACTATGACCAATGAGATCAACTTTGATATCGCTTCCTTAGGGCCGACAGATATAACGCCGCTAATTGACTGCGTAAGACGGTGCTACGGGGAAAGTTATCCTAACCCAGTGATGTATGACCCATCGAAGCTTAAGGAAGCAATTGATACAAAATTGATGCATTCGGTTATCGCAAAACTCCCCAACGGCGAAATCATTGGCCACTGCGCCCTTACCTTTGATGGCCCCCAAAATACTTCGCCAGAAGCTGGGAAGATGATGGTTGACCCGAATTACCGAGGTCATCAAGTTGCCGAAAAAATGGCTCAGAAACGAATTGAAATTGCACGTACTCTAGCGCTTCCGGGGTTTTGGACTGAGTGCGTAACCAATCACCCCTACAGCCAGCATGAAATGATTGCATTCAATGCGAAAGAAACCGGTCTCTTTATTGGCGATATGCCATCGACCATTGCCATGAAGGGATTGGAAAATCACCCCGATACCAGAATGTCATTGCTCGCTTTTTACCTATCTATTGAGGATCGGCCACATACCATCTACCTCCCAAGCAACCATACGACACATACTCAAGAGCTCGCGCAGGACTTAAATCTAGATCGCAAGGTCTTAGTTTCAAATCAGGCCGGCAAAGGCCAAACCATCATCAATACAGTTGTTAACTCCGGTATTCAAACTGCCAATATTTCTGTAGAACTGATAGGCAACGATTTCCTTCAAGCGGTAGAGAACCAATTAAAGAGTATTCAAGATTTAAATCTTGCCTCTATTTACCTAGACTTACCCATCGAGCAAGAGGCTGCGTCTAAGGCTTTCGAGGACTTAGAAAAGCACGGTTTTTTCTGGGGATCTTGGATGCCAAACTACTCAAGTAAAAGCGATGTAGTGCGCCTGCAAAAAATTAATCAAACGGTTAACGTTGATGAAATTGTTTGCGCAAGACCGCAAGGAGACAGTGTCAAAAGCTATGTTGTCTCAGAATGGAAACGCACCCAGAAGTCCGCTTAAATTAAATTAAGCTGTTCCAGCAACCCCTTGGCATGTTCATACTGGGACTCACTTTGGAGTTCTTGCCAATTTAGGGCAAGAGCTGTTGGCATGAGTTTATTCAATCGCCCTCTTGACTCTTCCAGCTTGGCTTTTGAAACCTTTAACTTACTTAATAACTGATCAGCAAGATCCGGGCGATTACAGATCAGCACTGCATCACAACCAGCATCTAGCGCCAGTTCCGCACCCTTAACTACTGACCCGGCAACACTCGCGCCTTCCATCGAAAGGTCATCGCTAAAGATCACTCCCTCAAAACCCAATTCTTGGCGCAAGATAGAGTGGAGCCAAACTTTAGAGAAGCCAGCTGGGTTCTTATCTACCTTTGGATAAATCACATGCGCCGGCATCACTGAAGCCAAGCTGAGATCAAGCCACTCATAAGGCTTGGCATCATCGTTCAAGATCTCTTTCAAGCTGCGCTCATCCACTGGAATTGCCACATGTGAATCAGCTTCAGCCCAACCATGGCCTGGAAAGTGTTTGCCACAGTTCGCCATACCAGCAAGGCGCAAACCTTCATTCAAACTTTTCGCTAGAGCAAAAACAATTTGTGGATCACGACTAAAAGATCGATCACCGATCACACAGCTTCTACCAAAATCCAAATCCAGAACCGGTGTAAAACTGAAATCTACACCACAGGCACGTAATTCAGCTGCCAGCACATAGCCACAGGCAGTAGCTGCTGCCATAGCGATCGCAGCTGACTCCGCAGCATGAGACGATTTATTTTTAGCGCTCCATAATTCACCCAATTTACGCATTGCTGGAAGATGGGTAAAGCCATCAGTCCTAGCGCGCTGCACTCTACCGCCCTCATGATCAATCGAAA
This sequence comes from Polynucleobacter yangtzensis, assembly GCF_001595965.1. Taxonomy (GTDB): domain Bacteria; phylum Pseudomonadota; class Gammaproteobacteria; order Burkholderiales; family Burkholderiaceae; genus Polynucleobacter; species Polynucleobacter yangtzensis. The sequence goes on along the minus strand of NZ_LOJI01000022.1, from coordinate 52,310 downwards.
TCAAGACATCAGGACGTAGTTTTTTAATAGCGGCGGTAAGTTTTGTGAGCTGCTGACGATTGGCAAAGTTACGACCAAACAATATGACGCCCCCAGTCAGTGGATGCAAAATGCGTCTACGATCTTCAGCATTTAATTCCAAACCAACTACATCTAAAGTGATTGGGCCTGGGGCCATCTTTGACTTACTCATCTTTTCCTCTTATTTTTGAGTAACAATTACATGCGCAATTGCCATATCTTGTTCATCACTTACCGTTACGTGAGCTTCCCAATTTTTTTCTTGCATGAATTGCGCCAGCGCACCTAAATAGCTCGTTACCGGCTTGCCACTTGGCTCATTCAAAGTTTGAAGCGAGCGCCAAGTCATCGGCATTCTCATGCCAAGCCCGATTGCTTTTGAAAAGGCTTCTTTCGCCGCAAAACGCGTAGCTAAAAAGGCAATTCCACGCTTATGATTTCTAGCGAGGCGATGCTGAAATACCAGCATCTCTTCTGGACCCAGAATTTTTTCAGCTAAGCGGCCATTCGTGCGATCGTAAGCCGCTTGTAAGCGCTCAATCTGCAGAATGTCTGTGCCAATACCAATGATCATTTTTTTATTTTGTAGCTATTGATTATTCTTTCGCGAGCGCTCTACCCTGAGCCATCAAGGTTTTCATATCGATGATTGCCTTTTGCCAGCCTTTGAACAGGGCCTCAGCAACAATAGCGTGGCCAATATTGAGCTCGGATAATTCCGCAATTGCTGCGATAGGCTTTACATTCCCCTCATGCAAACCATGACCAGCATTGACTCTCATGCCAATACTTTTTCCAAAGACTGCAGCCTTACGAATACGCTCCAATTCTTTCGCCTGATCGGCGCCCGATAAATCGGCGTAACGACCAGTATGTAACTCAACCACAGTCGCGCCCACATCTTTAGCTGCCTGAATTTGCTTCTCTTCGGGATCAATAAATAATGACACCCGAATGCCGGCATCGACCAATTTCTTTGTGGCTACTTTTACTGCATCGAAATGACCCAAGACATCCAATCCGCCTTCAGTTGTCACTTCTTCACGCTTTTCTGGAACTAAGCAGACATCATGCGGCTTTACTTGGCAGGCGATGTCAATCATCTCAGGAGTGACTGCGCACTCTAAATTCATGCGGGTTTTAATCAGTGGTCGTAAGGCCAGTAAATCAGCATCCTTAATATGACGACGATCTTCACGCAAATGCAATGTAATGAGATCTGCGCCAGCCTCTTCAGCCAAAGCTGCTGCCCTTAATGGATCGGGATAGATCGTCCCACGCGCATTACGCAAAGTGGCGACATGGTCAATATTGATGCCTAGTTCAAGGCTTGGATGGCTGCTCATCTCTGTAGATTACTAGATTTTCTTCAGATCAATCAAAATTTGACGCGTAGTGAGCACTTGATCCTGCAAATGTAAGCCCAACAGAAAACGCATTAACTGCTTACTTTCCGAGAGAGTCTCTGAATCGGAAAAATCACCAACAGCAATCGCCAATAAGGATTTTCCAGTCAGGACTGGCCAGTGCCCCGGATCATCGACCTGGACGGGACGAACACCACGCTCAGGCTGATAAACATACTGCTCATGAGCCAAAGGTGCCTCATTAGTTTCAACGCAGCGATCTAATGCTGCGGCATAACCAGTCTCCTGCAAGAGTGATAACTCAAAAGGACGTAGGATTTCTTCTAAGCCCTTGGACTCAAACTCTAAATTTGATAAGGCATTAATCGTTTCTGCATAGCGGTCATAAAGCTTTTCGTAATCATCTTCACGCGCTAAAAACTTCACAAGCAACTCGTTCAAGTAGAAGCCGCAAAGCAAGGCATCTCCAACTAAAGAGGGCATGCCACCTACCCACTCAGATTTCGTTAAGGTACGCAGCTCAGATTTACCGCTCCAAGAAACCAGCAATGGCTGAAAACGCTGCAATACAGGTCTTAGTGTTGAATGCGGACGTTTAGCACCTTTGGCAATTAAGGCCATACGGCCATATTGCCGTGTAAATACATCCAGAATTAAGCTCGTCTCTTTATAAGGGATGCTGTGTAATACAAAAGCAGGTTCGTCAGCAACTCGAATCGAGGCCATTGAATTTATTCCAGCCCTTGCGCCCGCAATTCGGCGCGATCATCAGCCCAGCCACGCTTGACTTTCACCCAAGTCTCTAGGAAAACTTTTCCATCAAAGAGCTTTTCCATGTCGATACGGGCATCAGTAGAAATCTTTTTCAGACGCTCGCCTTTTTGACCAATGATCATAGCCTTATGACTATCGCGATCTACCAGGATAGTTGCTGCAATACGGCGCATCTTACCGTCCATCTTGAACTGATCGATCACTACCGTGCTGGTGTATGGCAACTCCTCGCCAGTAAAGCGGAATACTTTTTCACGCAAAATCTCAGCAGCCAAGAATCGCTCACTGCGATCGGTGATGGTATCGCCATCGTACACGGCTGGCGCCTCGGGCAGATAGCCCTCAAGCACGTCTAACAATCTCTCAATATCCCCTGGACTCTTTGCACTCATCGGAATAATTTCAGCAAACTCGCATTTTTGGTCTTCGTGACCACCTAATTCACACCAAGGGCGAGCCATATCTTTAATGAAGTTCAATAAGGCCTGATCGCGCTCTGATGGCGTCTGAAAACGGCTATTAAACAAATCCAATTTATTGAGTACCAGCACTACCGGTAAATCATCCGGGAGCAACTTCAAAACTTTTTTGTCATCCTCACCAAAGTAGCCAGCCTCAACCACAAAGCAAGCCACATTCACATCCTGCAATGCAGTCGTTACTGTGCGATTAAGCGCTTTGTTTAAGGTATTCATCAAACGCGTCTGAAAACCTGGCGTATCGATAAATATGAACTGAGCTTCTTCACGATTCTGGATACCCAAAATACGATGGCGCGTAGTTTGCGCTTTACGAGAAGTAATACTGATCTTCTGACCAACCAAGGCGTTGAGCAAGGTTGATTTACCCATATTAGGACGCCCAACAATGGCGATAGTGCCGCATCTAAACACGATTAGCCCTTCAGCTTAAGATTGAACTGCTCTTCGGTCACTTCTTTTTTTGCTGCTTTCTTTTTCGCTGACCGAGTTTTCTTGGGTTTGCGAGATTCTTGTGGCAAGGCTTTAAGCATCGCTATTAAGGCTAATTTAGCTGCAGCCTGCTCAGCAGCGCGACGTGAAGCGCCTTCGCCTTTCACTGCCACCTTATGACTAGGAATTAAACATTCCACCTCAAATTGCTGATTATGCGCAGCGCCAGTAGTGCCAGTAACGTTATATGCTGGTAAAGGCAACTGATAACTCTGTAAACATTCTTGCAAAAGTGTTTTATCGTCTTTGCCCAAGGTTTTTGGATCAACGTGCTCTAGGATGATGGAGTAGAGCTTGCGCAAGCTTGCCTTGGCCGCTTCAAATCCACCATCCATAAAGATGGCGCCAGTAACTGCCTCTAAGGTATCAGCCAAGATTGATGGGCGACGAAATCCACCGCTCTTCAACTCACCCTCACCTAAGCGCAAGTAATCCGATAGGGATAGTGTTTGAGCAATTTCATATAAGGCCTGCTGCTTTACTAAATTCGCACGCACACGAGACAAATCACCTTCATCTAAATCGGAATAACGTTCATATAGCATCTCTGCTACTACGCAATTGAGAATAGAGTCGCCCAGAAACTCTAAACGCTCGTTGTTTTTCTTGCTATGACTGCGATGAGTTAAAGCTTGGTTCAGTAACTCAGGCTTCTTGAAGGTGTAGCCAAGGCGCTCTTGCAGCGGTCCAGTTTCGATAACGGCGCGCGCATTCATGATATTTACTCGAATCCGCCTATGCGACCAAGATTGCCGAGATTAAGCCAAACAAAGAAGGCTTTACCCACAATGTTTTTATCTGGCACAAAGCCCCAATAACGAGAGTCTGCACTGTTATCGCGGTTATCACCCATCGCAAAGTAATGACCTGCCGGTACTTTACAAGTCATGCCTGACTGTTGATATTGGCAGAATTCAGAACCGGGAAAACGTTCAGTGGGAAATACAGTAGCCGGACGATCTGGGTCATTCAGGATCTCATGACGATTGCCGCCTAAGTCCGCAGGAAAAGTTTCCGTGAAACGTTTGGCATAGCGCATATTCTCTGGATCAAGATAAGGCTCGCCACCACTATATTGCAATGGTTGGCCATTGATGGTCAGGCGTTTATTTTCATAAGTGATTTTATCGCCTGGAAGGGCCACTACACGCTTAATGTAATCTACTGACTCATCACGTGGATAGCGAAACACAACAACATCACCACGCTTAGGTGTGCCTAGGTCGACTACCTTTTGATTGAGCACAGGTAGACGAATTCCATAGGTAAATTTATTCACCAAAATGAAATCGCCAATTTGTAAAGTCGGAATCATTGATCCAGATGGAATCTTGAACGGCTCAGCAATGAAAGAACGCAATACAAACACCGCACATATAACCGGGAAGAAGCCTGCGGTGTATTCAAGCCATAAAGGCATGCGATCGTTGCCTGCCAAGCGTCTTTGCGGAGCAAAGTGCAATTTATCAGCAACCCAGGCGATACCAGAAATAATCACCAGGATAAAAAGGACTAGAGCAAAGTTCATTAATCTTCCACCTGCAAAATAGCTAAGAAGGCCTCTTGTGGAATCTCCACATTACCCACCTGCTTCATACGCTTCTTACCTTCTTTTTGCTTCTCTAATAACTTGCGCTTACGGGAGATATCACCGCCATAGCACTTAGCCAGAACGTTCTTACGTAATGCTTTGACGTTTTCACGAGCAACAATATTGCTGCCGATCGCCGCCTGAATAGCCACATCAAACATTTGACGAGGAATGATGCCGCGCATCTTCGCTACAACCTCACGACCGCGATGTTGGCTATTACTACGGTGAACAATGACAGAGAGTGCATCAACGCGTTCGCTATTAATCAGGATGTCGACTTTCACCACGTCAGCTGGACGATATTCTTTGAACTCATAATCCATCGAGGCATAGCCACGTGAGATCGACTTCATTTTGTCAAAGAAGTCCAAAACAATCTCTGCCATTGGTAGTTCATAAGTGAGCTTGACCTGGCGGCCTAGGTAATTCATATCCATCTGTATACCGCGCTTACCAACGCACAAAGTAATAATGGAACCCACATACTCTTGGGGCATGTATAAATTGACTGTCACGATAGGCTCAAGAATCGTATTGATCTTGCTAGCCTCAGGCATCTTCGACGGGTTATCTACAGAGATAATTGAACCGTCCGATTGCTCTACCTGGTACACCACCGTTGGAGCGGTAGTGATGAGATTCATGCCGTACTGACGTTCTAAACGTTCTTGCACAATCTCCATGTGCAACAAACCTAAGAAGCCGCAACGAAAACCAAATCCAAGCGCTTGTGATACCTCTGGCTCATACAAGAGAGAAGCGTCGTTGAGTTGTAGCTTTTCTAAAGACTCGCGTAGCTGATCGTATTCACTCGATTCAACTGGATATAAACCCGCGAATACTTGGGGTTTAACTTCTTTAAATCCAGGCAATGGCTCAGACGCAGGAACACGACCTTGTTGTCCAGGAGAATGTGTGACAGTGTCACCAACCTTAGCAGCCTTTAATTCTTTGATGCCAGCAATCACAAAGCCCACTTGACCGGCAGATAGCTCAGGGCGATCTACTGACTTCGGACTAAACACGCCTACGTGCTCAACTAAATGGCTTGAACCGTTAGCCATTAAAGTAATTTTTTCTTTTGGTTTTAAAGTGCCGTTCACAACGCGCACCAGCATGACAACACCAACATAGTTATCAAACCAAGAGTCAATAATCAAGGCTTGTAATGGATCTGTTGCATTACCTTTTGGCGGAGGCACTCTAGCAATCATTTCTTCGATTACATCCTGAACACCCAGACCTGTCTTGGCTGAACAGGTTACAGCCTCTGAAGCATCTATACCAATCACATCTTCAATTTCTTTTTTAGCGCGCTCAGGATCAGCCTGCGGCAAATCAATCTTATTGAGAACCGGAACAACCTCAACGCCCAACTCAAGAGCCATGTAACAGTTAGCAACTGTTTGCGCTTCAACACCCTGGCTAGCATCAACTACTAATAAAGCACCTTCACAGGCAGATAAAGAGCGGCTAACCTCATAGGAGAAGTCGACGTGACCTGGGGTATCAATCAGGTTAATGTTGTAAGTCTTGCCATCTTTGGCTTTGTAATTTAAAGCAGCGGTTTGCGCCTTAATCGTGATGCCACGCTCACGCTCAATATCCATTGAGTCGAGAACCTGGGCTTCCATTTCGCGATCAGAAAGACCGCCACAGAGTTGAATAATGCGATCAGCAAGCGTCGATTTGCCGTGATCGATATGGGCGATGATAGAAAAATTGCGGATTAAATCCATAGCGTCTTAATAGGTCATTCAAAAAACGCCTTGTCAGAACGCACCACAATGATGCGCTGCAAAAAGTCGTCTTAAATTGATTGTAATGGGTGGCGCCCAAAAGGCGCCAAACCCCATTTCTAAGCCCAAAATAGGGTTATTTAGGTCTTACGGGGACTACCAAAGTGCTATCAGCACGGCGTATAAAGACCGGGACGGCCTTGTTAGCATCCAGGCCCTTAACTAGAGCCTCAAACTGCTTAACGCCCGTAATATCGGCATCTGCAACCCGAATAATGACATCTCCAGGTCGAATTCCAGCCCTGGCCAAGGGACCCTCCCCTAAACCGGTAACCTCAACACCACTCTTGATATTCAAATCCTTCTTTTTGCTATCGGATAGCTCACTTACAGCAACCCCAAGGGCATTTGCGCTATTGCTATTTGGAGCTGGAGCATCCGACTTCTTATTTGCCGCCTGAGTAGATTCGGCATCAGTTACGGTCACGGTTAAATCACGAGTACCGCCCTTTCGCCAAACTTGCACTGGCACTGAAGTACCTGGCTTAGTTTCACCAACCACTCTTGGTAAGTCAGTTGATTTAGCAATATCGCGCCCATTGAAACTCAGAATCACATCACCAGATTCAATTCCACCTGCAGCAGCTGGTCCACCTGGCTCAACGTTACGAACGTATGCGCCACGCGGCTTACCCAAACCTAAACTCTCAGCAACATCTTTGGTCATCTCGCCCAAAGCAACACCAATACGACCGCGGGTCATCTTGCCATTGGTACGCAATTGATCGGCAACACGCATCGCCTCATCAATCGGAATAGCAAATGAAATTCCCATATAGCCACCAGAGCGACTAAAGATTTGTGAGTTGATACCAATTACCTGACCGGCGGTATTTAATAAAGGGCCACCAGAGTTACCTGGGTTAACCGCCACGTCCGTCTGGATGAATGGTAAGTAGTCGCCAGTATCACGACTCTTAGCAGACACAATCCCTGCGGTGACCGTATTCTCAAGACCAAATGGGGAGCCAATCGCTAGAACCCACTCACCCACACGCACTCTTGAAGAATCGCCCAAAGGTAACTTAGGTAAATCACGAGCATCAATTTTGACAACAGCAACATCAGTGCGTTTATCCATACCGAGTAACTTTGCTTTGAACTCGCGCTTATCGGTCAAGGTCACATAAATAGTTGTAGCACCCTCAACCACGTGCGCGTTTGTCAAAATTAATCCATTGGATTCAATAATGAAACCAGAGCCAACACCACGATCTGCTTCTTGCGGCTTACCGGGATTTGGTTGCGCTTGTTTTGGACCATTCGGCAATCCAGGAATAGGTACACCAAAGAAGCGGCGGAAGAATTCCGCTTGATCTTCAGGCATTCCAGGTATGCCACCTTGAGCTTGCTGAACCACCACTTTTTCAGTGGTACGAATATTCACGACCGCTGGACTGGCACGCTCAACCAAATCGGCAAAATCAGGAATCGTTACCCGAGGATTTTGTGCAGAGACAGGTTGAATAAATGCAAACTGCCCAAGACTAAAAATAGTCATGAGCGCAATTAAGTACTTTTTCATAATGCTATAGACCTACTTGGTAAAGACCAACAGTGGAGATACTAAGAATATTAGGTCAGTTTGCCAAAAATCAAGGTACCGTTAGTACCCCCAAAGCCAAAATTGTTTTTGACTGCATGGTCTATCTTCACATCCCTAGCAGTATTGGCGCAGTAGTCCAAATCACACTCAGGGTCTTGATTAAAGATATTGATAGTAGGTGGCGACTTCTGGTTGTGGAGGGCCAGGATCGTAAATACAGACTCCAAGCCGCCAGCGCCTCCCAAAAGATGACCGGTCATCGACTTAGTGGAATTAATTAAAGCCTTTTTGGCATGATCGCCTAAAGCTGCCTTAATAGCCTCTGTTTCATTCTTATCACCTAGCGGTGTAGAAGTTCCGTGAGCATTTAAGTATTGAATTTGATCTGGATTGAGCTTGGCATCGCGCATTGCATTGACCATGCAACGACGTGGGCCATCCATATTTGGAGCAGTCATGTGATACGCATCACCACTCATGCCAAAGCCTAATAGTTCGCAATAGATTTTTGCGCCACGTGCCTTAGCGTGTTCGTATTCTTCAAGCACTACAACGCCAGCACCTTCGCCAAGAACAAAACCATCGCGGTCTTTGTCCCAAGGGCGTGATGCAGTTGCAGGATCATCATTGCGTGTGGAGAGCGCTCTTGCAGAAGCAAAGCCACCAACACCCAAAGCAGAGATTGTAGATTCAGCGCCACCAGCCACCATGACATCAGCATCGCCGTACTGAATTAAACGTGCGGCCAAACCAATGCTATGCAAACCCGTTGTACAGGCAGTCACTGCAGCAACGTTTGGACCTTTGAGACCAAACAAAATACTGAGATGACCAGAAATCATATTGATGATTGAGCCTGGAACAAAGAAAGGTGAAATACGACGAGGGCCACGAGCCAAAAGCTCAGCGCCTGTTTCCTCAATCATTGGGAGGCCACCGATACCGGAGCCAACCATCACACCTACGCGCTCGGCGTTTTGTTCTGTGATCTCTAAACCACTGTCGCGAAGAGCTTGCGTACCAGCAGCGATACCATAATGGATAAAGGTATCCATATGGCGCGCCTCTTTGGCAGAAACATATTCTTCAACGTTGAAATCTTTCACCTCTCCAGCGAAATGAACGCTAAGCGGAGTGTGGTCAAACTTGGTGATGGTAGCAATACCTGATTTGCCCGCGAGCAAATTAGACCAAGCTACATCAACTGAATTACCAACAGGTGAGATGAGACCAAGGCCGGTGACTACTACCCGGCGTCGGCCATTTGATGCTGACACAGTAATACCTAGGCTAGGGAATTAACCCTGAGCTTTTGATTTAGCGAAGTCGATCGCGAGCTGAACTGTGGTGATCTTCTCAGCTTCCTCATCAGGAATTTCGATGCCGAATTCATCTTCCAAAGCCATAACCAGCTCAACAGTGTCAAGAGAGTCAGCGCCCAAGTCGTTCACGAAAGAAGATTCATTCTTGATGTCTCCTTCTGCGACGCCTAATTGCTCAGCGACGATTTTCTTAACGCGTTGTTCGATGTTGTCCATTAATTTCCCCAGGGGTTGTAAAAACGATGAAAAGGATTTTATCAGTTCGGCGGACCGAATTAGCAAATTCGCCTAAAAATGATCAAATCCTAGCTTTGCCGTTAGGCTAAATATAGTCCGCCATTGACGTGTAGGGTATTACCCGTAATATAACCAGCCGCCGGAGAGGCCAAAAATGCCACTGCCTGGGCTACATCCTCGGGGCTACCCAATCTAGCCAAAGGAATGTTCACTTTTAGGGCATTTTGCTGCTCTTCGCTCAAAGCGCGGGTCATATCGGTATCAATAAATCCAGGAGCCACGCAATTCACGGTGATGTTACGGCTACCGATTTCGCGAGCTAGGGCACGAGTCATACCAGAAACACCTGCTTTTGCAGCTGCGTAATTTGCCTGACCAGGATTTCCCATATGGCCAACAATAGAAGTGATGTTGATAATGCGACCTCCACGAGCCTTCATCATCGGACGCATCACCGCTTGAGAAAGGCGGAAGACAGAACTTAAATTGGTATCAATCACATCGGTCCATTCATCGGACTTCATGCGCATCGCCAAGTTATCGCGCGTAATGCCAGCGTTGTTTACCAAGATATTGATGCCGCCATATTCTTTCACGATCAAATCAATAATTTCTTCACAAGCATTTGGTGCGGTGACATTCAATACCTTACCCGCACCACCAGAAGCTTTCAGTCGCTCATCAATGGCTTTGGCACCACTTTCCGAAGTAGCCGTGCCAATGACTTTGGCACCGCACTTTACTAACTCATCCGCAATTGCTTGGCCAATACCGCGTGAGGCACCAGTTACTAAGGCAATTTGTCCGCTTAAGTCGAGATTCATATTTGTCTTCCGCTGTCTTATTTCTGTAATCTGGATTTTATTTAAGGCTTGCGAGAACTTCAGTCAAGCTAGCTTCATCAAACACTGGCACGCCAGTAACTTGATCATTAATACGCTTTGTCAGGCCAGCCAATACTTTGCCAGGACCGCACTCGACCACTTGAGTGATGCCTTGACCAGCCATCGCCTGAATCGTTTCTTGCCAACGCACAGGCTTAGCTGCTTGACGCACCAAAGCATCTTTAATGGCGATCGGATCATTCAGGATTTCGACATCCACGTTATTGATAACAGGAATGCTTGGCGCTTTAAATTCAATATTTGCTAAGTAGCCCTGGAGCTTTTCCGAAGCAGGCTGCAACAAAGAGGAGTGGAATGGTGCGGATACTGGCAACGGTAAGGCGCGCTTAGCACCGGCCGCTTTTAATAACTCACATGCTTTGGTAACAGCGTCGCTTGCACCAGCAATCACGACTTGTCCAGGCGCATTAAAATTCACTGCCTCAACTACGCCTCCAGAAGCGGCGCTGGCCTCAGCACAAACCTTAATCACGGTCGCATCATCTAAACCCAAAATAGCAGCCATACCACCGGTACCGACTGGAACGGCGCTTTGCATAGCTTCAGCACGAAAACGCACCAAAGGCACAGCATCTTTAAATGCGATTACGCCAGCCGCAACCAAAGCAGAATACTCACCAAGACTATGACCCGCCATAACCTTAGGGGCAGCGCCACCGGAAGCTAACCAGGCGCGATAAAAGGCAACGCCAGCAGTCAGCATCACAGGCTGTGTATTGGTTGTCAAAGACAATGCTTCAGCAGGACCTTCAGCAATAAGCTTTGTGACATCCTCACTCAAGGCATCAGATGCCTCTTGCAATGTTGCACGTACTTCTGGACGCTGCGCAATGGAGTTGAGCATGCCAACAGATTGAGAACCTTGACCGGGGAATACAAATGCAAATGTCATGTGATTAATTCGCTAATGAAAGAAATTAAAGAGGTGGATAAATAAAAGTGAATTGTTCTTAGTATTTAATGGCTACCGCGCCCCAAGCAAAGCCACCACCAACGCCTTCTAATAAAAGATGTTGGCCACGCTTAATTTGTCCGGAACGCACACCAGAATCTAATGCCAACGGAATCGATGCGGCGGAAGTATTGCCATGCTCATGCACAGTCACAATCACCTTATCCATAGACATGCCCATCTTCTTGGCAGTGCCTTCCATGATGCGAATATTTGCCTGATGCGGAACTAGCCAGTCAATTTGCTCAGGCTTGAGGTTGGCTTTATCAAGCGCCTCATGAGCGACTTGCTCTAAAACTTTCACAGCCAATTTGAATACTGCTTGGCCATCCATCGTCATAAACGGTGAACCGTGCACTTCGCCATTACCAGCGCGACCAGGAACACACAAGATATCGCGCTGACTACCATCAGCATGCAATGCCGTAGAAAGAATGCCAGCCTCTTTGGAGGCCTCAAGCACAACCGCTCCAGCGCCATCGCCAAACAAGACACAAGTGCCGCGATCTTGGAAATTCAGAATACGCGAGAAGGTTTCAGCGCCAATCACCAAAACTTTTTTGTATGAACCAGAACGAATAAAAGCATCTGCAATTGCAAGCGCATAAGTAAATCCAGCACAAACCGCCTGCACATCGAATGCCGCACAAGAAGTATGTGCACCTAATTTATCTTGAACTACACAAGCAGTACTTGGAAAGCCACCCAAATGATCAGGTGTAGAAGTAGCCAAAATAATGAGATCTAAATCTTCAGAGGTAATCCCAGCGCTACTGAGAGCGGCCTCTGCAGCCTTTACCGCTAAATCACTTGTGAGCTCATTCTCAGCAGCAAAGTGACGCGCAGAAATTCCGCTACGCGTCTTAATCCATTCATCACTTGTCTCCAGGCCAGTTTTGGCGAGGCGCTCTACCAAGTCCTGATTAGTTAGACGCAGTTCAGGAAGATAGCTTCCAGTGCCAGCTACTCTTGCAAAGATACTCATACTTTTGTCTCCACCACAAAGGCTGCGGCAATGCGCTCTACCATGCGATTCTTTGCTGCTTCATAAGCGCGATCTAAGGCAAAGCCAAATGCATAACTGTCTGCGGAACCATGACTCTTAATCACGCAGCCGCGTAACCCTAACAATACCGCACCGTTATAACGACGATGATCAACGCGCTTACGCACTCTGAGCAAAGGAACCATTGCGCAAATTGCCATTAACTTAGTCAACAATGAACGATTAAATTCTTCACGAATCATTCCGCTCATCATCTTAGCCAAGCCTTCGCTAGCCTTTAATACAACGTTACCCACAAAGCCATCGCACACCACAATATCAGTGGTGCCCTTAAAGATGTCATTGCCTTCTACGTTGCCATAAAAGTTTAAGGAAGTTTGACGCAGTAGCTCGCTGGTTTGCTTAACCACTTCATTACCCTTAATTACTTCTTCACCAATATTGAGAAGGCCAATCGAAGGGTTTTGTTTGCCATCGACCACTTGCACCATCACGTTGGCCATTTGGGCGAACTGAACCAAGTGCATTGGCTCACAGTCAGCATTCGCGCCCAAATCCAGCATGGTCGTGCCACGCCCCAATTCATTAGGAATGGCAGTAGCAATTGCAGGACGATCAACGCCCTCAAGGGTTTTTAAGATGTAACGAGAAATCGCCATGAGCGCGCCCGTATTACCGGAAGAGATGACTGCATCAGCAGCACCCTCTTTAACCTGCTCAATAGCAACACGCATTGAAGAATCTTTTTTGCGACGCAAGGCAACCTCAATGGGGTCATCCATCAAGACAACTTCACTAGCGGGAATAATTTGAATTCGCTCCATTGGAGCTTTAGGAGATTTACTCAAGACTTGCTTGATTAAATCGGGATCGCCTACCAAGGCAATCTTCACATCTGCATGTTTTTCTAGAAAATCGCAGGCAGCTGGAACCGTCACGACGACTCCATGATCTCCGCCCATGGCATCAATAGCAAGAGTAACGCTCATAAACTCATTGATTGCTGCAAGTGATTTATCCAAGAAAAAAGCGGCTTTTACTGGAGCCGCTTCTATCTGTTTAGACTAAAAATTAGTCGTTTTTAGTTTTAACAACTTTACGACCACGATAGTAGCCGTTAGGTGAAATGTGGTGGCGCAAATGAGCCTCACCAGTTGTGGCTTCAACAGCCGTAGCAGGTGCGGTCAAAAAGTCGTGCGCACGATGCATGCCACGTTTGGAAGGTGATTTTTTGTTTTGTTGAACGGCCATATTGAACTCCTAAGCAAGGCGACATTCTAGCATGGAAAAGCACCTAAATGCTTGATTCATTGACAAAACATACTCAAAACAACAACTGAAATAAAGTCACTGATTTCAGTTTTTCTTCATATTTTTCAATATGTTAAAGGGATTTTCACGCTCATTTGGCATCTCTTCATCACCCTCATCCCCAAAAGTAGAGGCATGGGGCTCACAAAAGCCTTCTGGATGCTTAGGAATCAGGGGCAAAGACAGCAAAACCTCATCCTCAATGGTTTCCAAGAGATTGAATTGCTGATTTACCACCAAAGGCTCTTGCTCTTCATCCTCCAAGGGATAGGCGTCAGCCTCTTCGTCAGTGGTCACAAGGACAAAGCGCCGCTTTTCTTCCATATCCACTGCGCAATCCTGTAAACAGCGCTGGCAGACTAGGTGCAGACGGCCTTTTAGCCCTAATTCGAGGATTTGATGCGGCTCACTACCAGGCGATTCTTCAAAATGCGTTTGAACCGACCAGTTAAACCCGTCACCCGGATTGATGGTTGAAGCCTCCTCAGCCACTCTTGGCAGATCCGGGATGCTTAAAAAACCAGCACCCTTATAAGATTGAGGGGCACAAAAATCTATCCTCTTCAAGGCGCTAGGCTCAGAAGATAGTTCGACTTGAGGTAAAACTTGATTACGATTCATAGCATCAGTCTAAATGAAGCAGCACTAGAAAGCACAGAATACGATGAGTAGCGTCCAAAACCCACCCCTGATTCTGGGGTCTACCTCCAAATATCGCCGCGAACTTTTAGAGCGCCTGCGGATTCCTTTTGAAATCATTTCACCAAAGGTAGATGAAACACCTCTCACTGGTGAGAGCACTCTTGATTTAGCAATGCGTCTCGCACGTGCAAAAGCAGCTGCGGTTGCCAATGAACATCCCGATGCTTGGGTAATTGGTTCTGATCAAGTTGCAGATCTTTGTGGCGCAGCAATTGGTAAGCCGGGTAATTTCGAACGAGCACTAGCGCAATTACAACTCATGCGTGGTCAAACAGTCATTTTCCAAACTGCTCTATGCCTGATGAAGGGTGATACCCAAACTACCTTATGCATTCCTACCGAAGTTACCTTTCGCAAACTTCCAGACAACATCTTAGAGGCCTACTTACTTGCTGAAGAACCATATGATTGTGCTGGTAGCGCCAAGTCTGAAGGCCTTGGTATTAGTCTGCTGGAATCCATTAAGAGCGATGATCCTACTGCACTCATTGGCCTACCTCTCATTGCATTAACAGGCCTACTGCGCGATGCAGGCTTTGCAATTCCATTAAAAAACTAAGTAATAAAAATAAAAGAAGTTATTTATGAGCAAACTCGGCACTCTGTATTTGGTTCCAAACACCTTGGGCGATGACGGCCGCGTTGAACAACTACCTAGGGTGCTTCCTGCAGAAACGATTGCGCAATCAGCCAAGCTCAAACATTGGATTGTGGAAGACGCTAAAACAGCACGCGCCCTATTAAAAGCAATTGATTCTGTTTCACCCTTAGTCTGCACTATTCAAGAAATGCAGATGAGCGAATGGCGAGGTGCGGCGCGTAATGCAAAGTATGGCGACTCAGTAAAACCTGCTGATCTTCTGAAGCCTCTGCTTGCCGGAAACGATATGGGCCTCATGTCAGAAGCGGGAGTACCTGGCGTGGCTGATCCAGGCGCAGAATTGGTTCTGGCAGCACATAAGTTGGGTGCACAAGTAAAACCATTGGTTGGACCAAGCTCAATTTTGCTAGGACTAATGGCTAGCGGGCTCAATGGCCAGCGCTTTGCATTTCAGGGGTATTTGCCTCATGACACTCATGAGCGCACAGCAAAACTGAAGCAGCTAGAAGTTGAGTCTCGCAAATTACAACAAACGCAAATTTGGATTGAGACGCCCTATCGCAATACTGCCATGTTGATGGCATGTATTAATTCACTGGCACCGCAAAGCTTGTTGTGTCTTGGTGTAGACCTGAGTCTTCCATCTGAAATGATTACCACTCTATCGATTGCAGACTGGCGTAAACGCTACCCGAATGAAGCTGCATGTGCCTCATTACAAAATCGGCCAACAGTATTTCTACTATTGGCCTAAGTCTTTAATGCTTTAGTTTTACTTTTTACTTTTTGTTTTTTGTTTTTTTATTTCAAATCAGGTGCCTTAACCAACGCTTTACCAGCAGCGGCTCCAGCTTCCGCACCAAAGCGTTTAGCAACACGTTCAGCAAAATTCTCTTTCATGGTGTAGTCCAGAATATCGGGCGCCTTAAAGACATCGCGCGCAACGGTATCAACCGTGCCATAACCGTCAACTAAACCAATCTTGACTGCTTGCTCGCCATTCCAAATACGTCCAGAAAATAAATCCGGAACATCTTTTAAGCGATCGCCTCGGCCCTCTTTAACTACCGCAATAAATTGTTGATGAATTTCATCAATCATGGTTCTGACCATTTCTACTTGCTTTGGATCCTCCTTGCTAAATGGATCCAGCATGCCTTTATTGGAGCCAGAAGTAATCATGCGGCGAGTCACGCCTAACTTATCCATTAAGCCTGTAAAACCAAAGCCTTCCATGATCACGCCAATGGAACCTACCAAGCTCGCTTTATCTACCAAGATTTGATCTGCTGCTACAGCAACGTAGTAACCGCCAGATGCGCAAATGTCTTCTACAACTACATAAAAAGGTTTTTTGGGATAAAGCTTACGCAGACGATGAATCTCGTCATTAATCATGCCAGCCTGCACCGGCGATCCGCCAGGACTATTAATACGCAATACAACACCGGCACTGCCTTCATTCTCAAACGCCGCCAATAAAGATGAATTGACATCCATTGCATTGGCCATTGAACTAGAGGAGATTTCTCCTTCAAGAGTTACTAGTGCGGTATGTTTTTCAACCCCCATCCCTTTACCCGGAAGATGAAAATCAAATATCGATAGCAAGACACCCACGATCACTAACAAAGTCAGGACTCGCAATACAGCCTTCCAACGACGCGCTTTACGAGTCTCTTTTAAATTCTCTAACAAGAGATGCTCTAGAGCCTGACGCTCCCAATTTGGGTTTGGATTGTTTTCCATCTTTTTACTTCCTTAGTGTTGCAGGTTATTTTTAAGCCATTGCGAAAGCTGCGCAACATCATCAACATGCACTAATGATGGCGATTCTTTCAGAGTGCTTGGTGGATGGGCGCCATAAGTAACAGCTACAGCATCTACACCAGCATTAGCAGCCATGTCCAAGTCATGCGTGGTGTCACCAATCATCAGCATGCGGCGCGTGGGCACCTGGGTTACATCCGATAACTCCAGCAACATTCCCGGATGGGGCTTAGAGAATGACTCATCAGCTGTACGGGTCTCATGAAAGAGATGGCCAATCTGATGATGCTTGAGAGAGCGATCTAAACCTACGCGAGATTTACCTGTAGCTACACCTAACAAATATTGCTGGGCATGCAATTCTTCTAAAAGCTCACGAATGCCAACAAACAAATCGAGCTCGTGATCTTTTGCTAGGTAGTGATATCGAAAACGTTCAGTCAACTTTGGAAAATGAGCCGGCTCAATCCAAGGAACCGCTCTTCTCAATGAGTCCTGAATTCCCAAGCCAATCACTGAACTAGCTAAGGTGTCATCTGGCGCCTTAAAGCCCAAATCACGACAAGCCTGCTGAATGCAATGCACGATCGTTGGAGTGGAGTCCATAATAGTTCCATCCCAATCCCAAACAATTAGGTCATACGGTCTATTTAATTTATTTGTTTGAGGCATTTTTATTTTTACTGCTCAAAGGTTTTCATCATGGCGGTAAATTCTGGGGGCAATGGTGATTCAATGCGCATCTTTTCACCAGTGCGTGGATGTGTAAATCCAGCTAGATGGGCATGTAGATAAAGGCGCTTGGATTTAATCAGCTTATCTAAATCTTCAAAGCCATACTTATCGTCACCCAAAATCGCGTGACCCAACTTTAGTAAATGCACTCGAATCTGGTGAGTGCGCCCCGTCTTCAGTTGCGCCTCAGCCAAGGTAATAGTGGCATCCTCACGCTTAAGCGTTTTAGTCACTCTTAATGCGGTATGACTTGGCAACCCATCTGGATCAACTTTCACACGGCGTTCGCCATTCGGGAGTAGATATTTGTGCAATGGATACTTGAGCTGCATGGTTTGCGCGCCCTGAACAATTCCACCATGTGCAAGCAAGTAATAGCGCTTATCCGTTTGACCTTCGCGAATTTGGCGATGCAGCTCAACCAATGCACTACGCTTTTTAGCCAAAAGCAAAACGCCTGAGGTATCTCGGTCTAAGCGATGTACTAATTCCAAAAATTTGAGTTCGGGGCGAGTAATACGAAGGGTTTCGATGACACCCAGAGCAATGCCTGAACCTCCATGCACAGCCAAACCGGCTGGCTTGTTCACTATTAAGAGTGCTTCATCCTCAAACAGAATCGGCATTTTGTCTGAATAGCCATGCGCCCGAGACTTGGTTTGGGCAGAGTTAACAGCGGCCATTTGGGCTGGTTCGGCAATGCGAACCGGGGGGAGGCGCACCACATCACCCTCAACCAGTCGGGTTGTTGGTTCAGCCCGCTTTTTATTAACCCGGACCTCGCCAGATCGAATAATCCGGTAAACGTGGCTTTTTGGCACCCCTTTAGCCCAACGCAGCAAATAGTTATCCAAGCGCTGGCCAGCCTCTTCCGGACCAATTGTCTGGAGGTGGACTGCTGCGGGAGCGGAGGTTTTTACCTTGGAAGGCTTAGAAATGGGTTCAGATTTCATGATTTATCTCTCTTGTGACCCCGGCGGGGGACGACAAGGGACTCAACAATACCCCATTGTCACGCAACTTGTGCCGTATAATCAACGCTCTAGCCAATTTATTGGCCCGAGACCAACCTGAAGTCAGGTTTGAATCGTGGAGCTTGGAGTCGCCCTTTAAAAGACTCCCGGGGTTGCCCCTCCCCCGTTGTAATGAGGCGCAGGGTTGGTGTGCCGTATGCCGCGACCCGCGATTAGAAGACAGTTTTCAGGCGCGCGCCTGCATTGATGACCTAAAGGAGGTCTCTGCGGCGATCGTCAAGTGTGGCACCGATTTAACCAACCGTTAACTGGGTGAACTAAGCAAAAAGTGCTTAGATTTGCATGATCCACACTCATAAACCGCCTTAGGCTCAGTCCTAAGTGGTATTTAACTTGTCCCCTAACGCAGCGCGCAAGGTCACCCTCCCCCATAGGAGAGTGTTATGAAACGCATGTTGTTTAATGCAACTCAACAAGAAGAGTTGCGAGTTGCCATCGTTGATGGTCAAAAACTCATTGATATCGATATCGAAGCTGCCGGTCGTGAACAACGCAAAGGCAATATCTACAAAGGTGTCATTACCCGTATTGAACCTTCCCTTGAGGCCTGCTTTGTCAATTACGGCGAAGAACGTCATGGCTTCTTGCCATTCAAGGAAGTTGCCCGTAGTTACTTTAAAGAGGGTATCGACGTCCGCAATGCTTCCATTAAGGATGCCCTGCGCGAAGGTCAGGAAATCATTGTTCAAGTAGAAAAAGAAGAGCGCGGCCAAAAAGGCGCTGCCCTCACCTCCTTTATCTCCTTGGCAGGCCGTTATTTGGTTTTGATGCCAAATAACCCACGTGGAGGTGGTGTATCCCGCCGTATTGAGGGTGAAGACCGTCAAGAACTCCGTGAAGCCATGTCTCAATTAGAAGTAGCTGATGGCATGAGCATCATTGCTCGTACCGCAGGTATTGGTCGCGATGCTACTGAATTGCAGTGGGACCTAAGTTACCTTATGCAATTGTGGAAAGCGATTGATGAAGCCGCTAAAGGCAACTCAGCACCATTATTGATCTACCTCGAATCTAGCTTGGTGATTCGCGCAATTCGCGATTACTTCCAACCAGATATCGGCGAGATCCTCATCGATACCGATGATATCTACGAACAAGCTGCTGCATTTATGTCTGTTGTAATGCCAGACAACTTGCCACGCGTGAAGCGCTATCAAGATGATGTGCCTTTGTTCTCACGTTTCCAAATTGAGCATCAAATTGAAACTGCGTACTCACGCACTGTGCCATTGCCATCAGGCGGCGCAATCGTGATCGACCACACTGAAGCTTTGGTTTCAGTGGACGTGAACTCAGCACGTGCAACTCGCGGCTCTGATATCGAAGAGACTGCAACCCGCACCAACTTAGAAGCTGCTGATGAAATCGCCCGTCAAGCACGTTTACGTGACTTGGGTGGCTTAATCGTCATTGACTTCATTGATATGGAATCAAGCAAGGCTCAGAAGGATGTAGAGAATCGCCTACGCGACGCTCTACGTCATGACCGTGCCCGCGTTCAAATGGGCAAGATCTCCAAGTTTGGCTTGATGGAAATGTCACGTCAGCGCTTACGTCCAGCCCTATCTGAAGGTAGCCATGTAACTTGCCCACGTTGTAATGGCACTGGCCACATTCGTGACACTGAATCTTCTGCACTGCAAGTTCTGCGCATCATCCAAGAAGAAGCAATGAAGGAAAACACAGCAGCGATTCATACTCAGGTGCCTGTCGAAGTGGCTGCATTCCTCTTGAATGAAAAACGTGCTGAAGTGATCAAGATTGAGACTCGCTTCAAAGTGAACGTCTTGATGGTTCCTAATAAGCATTTAGAAACACCGCATTACAAACTAGAGCGTTTACGTCATGACGATCCACGTCTTGATGATCAAAAAGCAAGTTATGTCATGGCTGAAGAAGCTGCGCGTGAACTCGAGACAGACACAACCGTTAGCAAGAAAGATGCTGATGTCAAAGTGCGTCCTGAGGCTGCAGTTAAAGGCATTACACCAACACAACCAGCACCAATTAGCCAACCACGCCCTGCTCGTACTGAAACAGTAAAAGCAGAAAGCTCCGGTGGTTTCTTTGGATTTATTAAGAGCCTCTTTGGCTCATCACCAGCGGTTGAAGAAAAACCTGCACCAAGCAATAACCGTGGCCGTAACCAAGGCCGTAATGGCAATGGCAGTGATCGTAATCGCGGTCGCAATCGTCGCGGTGAACGCACTGAGCGTCCAGCAGCAACTGCAGCCGAGGGTGCTCCAGCAGAAGGTGGCAACAACAATCGCGGACGCAACAACCGTAACGGCAATCGTAATCAAAACGGTCCTAAGCCAGAACGGCAAGAAGGTAATCGCAATCAAGCCAATGCTGCAGCAGTAACACCTGCAACAGAAGCTGCTCCAGGCAGTGAAGCCACCACAGGCGCAGATGGTGAAGAGCGTCGTGGTCGTGGTCGTAATCGTCGTGGTCGTGGTCGTGGTCAGCGTGAGCGTGGCGAACGCACTGAAGGCGGTAACGATGCAACTGCACCAGCAATAGCCGCTTCAGCAAGTCCTTTTGCGGGCCCTCCAGCAGGAATGGCTGGCGCATCTGCAAGCATGCCGATTCAGAACCTTGCTAATAGCTTTGGAAATGCAAAACCTGCTGCGGAGAAACAAGAAAGACAAGAGCGCACACCACGTACTCCACGTCAATCCAATCGCCCTGCACAAAACACTGCACCTGCGTCAGCTCCAGCTACCCAAGCCGCAGCGCCTGTTGCAGTAGTAGCTGCCGCCTCAGTAGAAGTCATTAGCAAGCCTGCTCCAGCACTTCCTAAGGTTGCCTTCCAGGCGCTTGAGGAAACTCCTTTGCATAGCGTTGTGCAATCCGCCGGCATGATCTGGGTTGCTACAGACTCATCAAAGCACGCTGAAGCTCAAAATCAGATTCAGGCTGAGCCTGTGGTACATAACTTAGGCAGAGCGCCTAAGCCTGCTGCCCAGCTTCCTGACGGCCCAATGGTTTTAGTTGAAACCGGCGGCCAAGAAAAAACGGTCTAAGCCATCTAAAGCTTTTTCTCCAGACTGCCATTTATCCCAAAAGGATATTTGGCGGTTTGGCAGAAACCCCGTTTCACAGCCATAATTGCGAACATGGTTGAAAAAGTAATCCCAAAGGTAATTCCTATACGACTTGATGAAGGCAAAGGCCTGACGCCATCTATTGGCGCGCAGCTTGTCACGCCTCATGGCCATACCAAAGATACTCGTGGGCGCACCTTAAGAGATCTACGCATATCTGTCACTGATCGTTGTAACTTCCGCTGTACCTATTGCATGCCTAAAGAAGTCTTTGATCAAAACTATCCATATCTTGCTCACAAAGAATTACTAAGCTTCGAAGAAATCGCTAGACTCACTTCTATCTTTTCCACCTTAGGTGTTGAAAAAATTCGACTTACTGGTGGCGAACCCTTGCTTCGTAAAAACTTAGAAGTGCTCATCGAGATGCTGGCAAAAATTCCGACATCCGATGGCAAGCCGCTAGACCTCACCCTCACCACTAACGGCAGTATCTTGCGGAAAAAAGCTGCAGCTTTAAAAGCAGCTGGCCTGCACAGATTAACTGTCAGCCTTGATGGCTTGGATGACGCCATCTTCAAGAAAATGAATGATGTCGATTTTCCGGTGGCTGATGTGCTCGATGGAATTGCCGCAGCCCAAGAGGTTGGCTTTCAGAACATCAAAGTTAATATGGTAGTGAAAAAAGGAACCAATGATCATGAGATCGTTGCGATGGCCAAACACTTCAAGGGCAGCGGCGTCATTCTGCGCTTTATTGAATTCATGGATGTTGGCAGTTCTAACGGCTGGAACATGGAGCAAGTACTCCCCTCTAAAGAAGTCATTGCCAGAATCAATGAAGTCTTTCCACTTGAGCCTATTGAGGCAAACTACGCTGGCGAAGTTGCTCAGCGCTGGCGCTATGTCGATGGCTCAGGCGAGATCGGAGTGATCTCTAGCGTCACGCAGACCTTCTGTCATGAATGCTCTAGAGCGCGCATCTCCACTGATGGACAAATGTATCTGTGCCTCTTCGCTAATGAAGGTTTTGATTTCAAAACATTATTGCGCTCTGGTAAATCTGATTTAGAAATTGCCAACGCTGTCATGAATACCTGGGCGGCCCGTGAAGACCACTATTCTGAGATTAGAGGCTCCAATACTGCAAAGCTAGCCTCCGGTAATCGCAAGGTTGAAATGTCTTATATTGGTGGTTAATGATTTCAACTAAAGATATTACTGGACTCATACTTGCTGGCGGTCGCGCACAACGCATGGGTGGCATCGATAAAGGTCTAATTCCATTTCATGGCAAACCACTGATCGAGTCAGCTATCGCAAAGCTCAAGCCGCAGGTACAAACCATTGTGATTAATGCCAACCGCAGCATCACAAAGTACGCGACTTATGGCTACCCAGTCGTCATGGATGAGACTCCTGATTTTTCAGGACCTCTAGCTGGATTCTCAGTAGGCTTGAAGGTCTGCAGGACGCCTTACCTACTGACATCACCATGCGACTCACCGTTACTCCCCAATAATCTCGCTGAGCTATTAGCTGTCGAGATGGGGCGTGGTGACTTTCAATTGGTTTACGCCTCCAGTAAAGAGGCAGATGGTAAGGTCTGGGCACAACCCGTTTTCTGTTTGATGCGCAGCAATTTACAAGATTCCTTGGACCAATTTCTACAAAAAGGCGATCTCAAAATTGATCGTTGGTTCAAAGAGTTGCGCAGTAGTACGGTGGTTTTTGATGACCCTCTAGTATTTGCTAACGTCAATACTCCTGACGAACTCAAAAAACTTGAAGAAGTGTCTGCATGAGTCACTCCCCAAATCAACCCATTCTTTTAACTTCATCACTGCATGTTGATGATGCTCGCAAAGCAATTGCAGCGTTAGTAGATGACCTCATTCAAGAGTCCAGAG
The DNA here is from genome assembly GCF_001595965.1 of Polynucleobacter yangtzensis. Classification (GTDB taxonomy): domain Bacteria; phylum Pseudomonadota; class Gammaproteobacteria; order Burkholderiales; family Burkholderiaceae; genus Polynucleobacter; species Polynucleobacter yangtzensis. The sequence goes on along the minus strand of NZ_LOJI01000022.1, from coordinate 28,706 downwards.
CAATTAATGATCCTGCTGATATTGAAACAGTAGCTCTAGACAAAGCCATTGACCGCATCCTAGCTGTGGACCTACTCTCACCAATTGATGTCCCTGCTGCAGATAACTCAGCGATGGATGGCTTTGCATTTGATGGAAAGTGCCTTGATACGACTAGTCCAACAATTTCATTGCGGATTGTGGGCACTGCCTTTGCAGGCAAACCTTATGACGGCACGATTGGATCTGGCGAATGCCTCAAGATCATGACTGGCGCGGTGATGCCTGCCGGCTGCGATACAGTAATTCCACAAGAGTTCACCACTACAAAAGACGAGCTCACCATTGAATTTAAACAAGATCAACTAAAGCTTGGTGAGAACAGACGCTTACGTGGCGAAGATCTGCAACAAGGCAAACCCGCTATTGCTGCTGGCCGCCTGCTCCGCCCATCCGACTTAGGTCTCGCAGCTTCTTTGGGTATTCCAACGCTCCAAGTAAAACGAAAACTGAAGGTAGCTATTCTGTCTTCCGGTGATGAGCTGCGCTCTTTAGGTCAAGCATTGGATGCTGGCAGCATTTACGATAGCAATCGCTATAGCCTCACAGGCTTACTGAATCGATTGAATCTAGAAATCATTGATTACGGTATTGTGCGTGATGATCCCGCCTCTTTGAAACAAGCCTTTATTGAGGCTGCTAACAAAGCGGATGTCTTAATTTCTTCTGGCGGTGTTTCAGTTGGCGAAGCAGATTTCACAAAACAAATCATGCAAGAGTTAGGTGATGTTGGCTTCTGGAAAATTGCCATGCGACCAGGGCGACCAATGGCATTTGGCGTACTCAAGCCAGTCGCTGGAAAATCACTCGCTCGCAAAACCCTCTTCTTTGGTTTGCCCGGAAACCCAGTGGCAGTCATGGTGACCTTTTATCAATTTGTTCGTGCTGCCCTTTTGCAACTTAACGGCGCCAATCAAATACAGCCGCCATTGACTCAGGCTATGGCCGAGGCCCCTATTCGGAAAAAGCCCGGTCGCACTGAGTTTCAGCGCGCCATCTTGGGACGTAGTGCTGATGGCAAGCCAACAGTCAGATTAACTGGCAGCCAAGGTGCGGGAATCTTACGCTCCATGAGTGAAGCAAATTGCTTTGTCATTCTGGGTCACGAACAGGGAAATATTGCTGCTGGAGACTGGGTAGATATAGCACTTTTTGATGGACTGCTTTAAGATTGCGTCATCATGAAACTTACCAAAAAAGAACTAGTCTTCCTCGACCCAATGCATACCGCCAAAACCTTAGTTTTGGTTTACCTCTGCTTCTCCGTTCCAATCGTTTTATTGGCATTGTTTGTTGCCTTCATTCGTGATGGCGCCATCCCTGGATTTACCGTGCTGTCAGCGCTGATTCTCAATGCCTTACTGGGCTTTGGATTACTGTGGATCGCATGCAAAGTCTACAACTGGGTTGCAGGCAAGTTCGGTGGTATTGAATTAGCAATGCGCGAGCTACCAGAAGAAATCGAAGCAGAATAAAAGGGTCAATATCCGGAGTTACACTCCAAGCAATAAAGCCGAGTTCTCACTCGGCTTTATTTTTTACTACTTAGTTTTACTACTTAGTTAATCTAATTTAACTAAATTTTATAAACTTCCGCATTAATCAAGCTGGGTGGTTTTTTACCATCAAGCGCGGCACGCAAGTTATCTACCGCTAGATCAACCATCGCTCTGCGTGTTTTTTCTGTTGCACTTGCAATGTGCGGAGCCAACACAACATTGCTCAACTTGAGTAACTCCGGATGCACTTTAGGCTCGCCCTCAAACACATCCAGACCAGCTGCAAAAATGCGGTTTTCTTTGAGGGCTTGAGCAAGAGCTGCGTCATCCACAATACCGCCGCGGGCAATGTTTATCAAGGTTGCAGTCGGCTTCATGAGAGCGATTTCTTTGGCACCAATTGTGTGGTGACTTTCGGCGCTATAGGGCAATACCAAGACAACATGATCTGCAGTGCGCAGCAATTCTTCCTTAGAAACATACTTTGCGCCGCAGGCTTTTTCATCAGCATCGGATAGATGGCTGCGGTTGTGATAGATCACATTCATTCCAAAACCTAACGCACGCTTGGCAATGCCTTGACCGATACGACCCATGCCAATAATGCCAACGGTGCTGTGATGCAAATCCATGCCAAGGGGGTTATTCACAATCGACCACTTATCCCAATGCCCCGCACGCACCCAGTGCTCTGATTCAGTAATGCGTCTTGCAGTTGCCATCAGTAGCGCAAACCCAAAGTCAGCAGTTGTATCCGTCAATACATCGGGAGTATTGGTGGCCATCACTCCTGCAGCAGTAATTGCTGGAACATCAAAATTGTTATATCCCACTGAAATGTTAGCTACGATCTTTAAATCTTTGGCATGCGCTAGTGCATTTGCATCAATTCTTTCGCTGCCCGCTACTAAAGCCCCTACAACTCCCGAGAGTTCTTTTTGCAACTCTTCTGGACTAAAAATGCGATCCTCTTGGTTGGACCGCACATCAAATGACTCCTCCAGTTTGGCCAAAGCCTCAGGAAAAATGGCTCTTGCCACCAAAATTTTGGGTTTTTGCATGTTTACTTGGGTATTGGGCTGTGTATTCATAGGGGAACTTTACCTCAAGTAAATTAACCCTTTAGCCTGAAAAATAGGCTATTTCGGCTAAAATTGAGGTTTTATAACCTAGCACCCAGCTTTTTGGGGCTCTTGAAACAAAATCGCCATGACTTACGTTGTTACCGAATCTTGTATCCGCTGCAAATATACCGACTGTGTTGATGTTTGCCCAGTTGACTGCTTTCGCGAGGGTCCCAATTTTTTAGTGATCGATCCAGATGAGTGCATCGATTGCGCGGTTTGTGTTCCAGAGTGCCCAGTAAACGCTATTTATGCTGAAGATGATGTGCCTGGCGATCAACAAGCATTCATCAAACTCAATGCTGAACTCTCCCCTTCTTGGACATCCATCACTAAGTCCAAAGCTGCTCTTCCAGATGCTGAAGAGTGGAAAGACGTTAAGAACAAACTAGACCAGCTAGTAAAGTAATTTTCTAGCAAAAGTATTCGTGTCAAACTCACCCACACAAACCGATGCTGTCATCATTGGCGCCGGTCCTGTGGGTCTCTTTCAGGTATTTGAGTTAGGCCTACTAGAAATAAAAGCCCATGTAATTGATTCACTGCCAGAAGTTGGCGGCCAATGCATCGAGCTTTATCCTGACAAACCAATCTACGATATTCCCGCTATTCCAGTTTGTACTGGACGCGAGCTCACGAATAATTTGCTTAAACAAATTCAGCCATTTGATGCACAGTTTCATCTTGGTCAAGAAGTAAGCAAGCTAGAGCAGCAGGCTGATGGTCGCTTTCTAATTAGCACCTCGCAAGACAAACACTTCCTCAGCAAGACCGTATTCATTGCTGCCGGCGTTGGGGCTTTCCAGCCTCGCACCTTGAACCTAGAGGGCATAGACCGCTTTATAGGCAAGCAACTTTTTTATCACGTTAAAAGTCCTGAGCAGTTTGCAAACAAAAGAATTGTGATTTGCGGAGGTGGTGATGCCGCACTAGATTGGGCAATTCATTTTTCTGAAATTGCTGCCAGCGTGACATTAATTCATCGCCGTGATGATTTTAAGGCGTCCCCCAAATCAATTGCAAAGATGCGTGAACTTTGTGCGAGCAACCAAATGCAATTGCTTATCGGACAAGTGACTGCTTACGAAGCACAAGATGATCGACTTGCGGAAGTTACCTTCACCAATATTGACGGCGAGAACAAGCAGATCCCACTCGACGATCTTTTGGTATTTTTTGGCCTCTCCCCTAAATTAGGACCCATCGCTGATTGGGGCCTCAATATCGATCGCAAACAAATTTGCGTGGATACCCAGAAATTCCAAACCAGTATCCCTGGCATTTATGCGGTCGGCGACATCAATGTCTATCCGGGCAAGAAAAAACTCATTTTGTCTGGATTTCATGAGGCAGCTCTGGCTGCCTTTGCAGCCGCAGAGTACCTCAACCCAGAAAAACAGATTCCACTCCAATACACGACCACTTCGCCTAAGCTCCATAAGGCCCTGGGAGTGAAGTCGCCCACATTCGAGTAAGCTATCCCTAATCCGTCTACATATAACTACATTTAGCTGATACATATGCGCCAATATCACGATCTCATGAAAGAAGTCCTCGCCAAGGGGGTCCAAAAATCCGATAGAACCGGAACTGGCACAGTCTCCGTATTTGGACACCAAATGCGCTTTAATTTGGCAGATGGCTTTCCGATGGTAACCACCAAGAAGCTGCATCTCAAATCCATTATTTATGAATTACTCTGGTTCCTCAAAGGAAGCACAAACAATAATTGGCTGAAGGAGCGTGGTGTTTCCATTTGGAATGAATGGGCAGCACCCGATGGTGATCTCGGTCCAATCTATGGTTATCAGTGGCGTTCATGGCCCGCACCAAATGGTCAGCACATCGATCAAATCTCTGAAGTAGTGGAGACCATCAAAAAGAATCCAGACTCACGTCGCATTATTGTTTCCGCATGGAACGTTGCTGATATTCCCCGCATGGCTTTAGCACCTTGCCATGCCTTCTTTCAGTTTTATGTAGCAGATGGCAAGCTGTCATGCCAACTCTACCAACGCAGCGCGGATATTTTCTTGGGTGTGCCATTTAATATCGCCAGCTACGCCTTGCTCACTCATATGATGGCGCAACAATGCAATCTAGAGGTGGGTGACTTTATTTGGACTGGTGGTGATTGTCATCTATACAGCAACCACTTAGAGCAGGTAGAGCTTCAGTTATCTAGAGATTTCTTCCCATTACCTAAGCTCAATATTTTGCGCAAGCCTGATTCAATTTTTGATTACGAGTTCGAAGACTTCGAGATCGTAGGATATGAATCTCACCCTCACATTAAAGCTCCTGTAGCTATTTAAGAATTAAGCATATGACTCAACCTGCCATCTCCATGATTGTTGCGCGCTCACGTAATCACGTGATTGGACGCGACAATCAAATGCCCTGGAAGATCTCTGCTGATTTGCAATTCTTCAAACGTGTCACGATGGGCCACCCTGTCATCATGGGTCGTAAGACCTGGGAATCCATTGGTCGCCCGCTTCCCGGCCGTCGCAATATCGTGGTGAGCCGCAATGCAAACTACCCAATAACCGGTGGTGAATTAGTTGGATCTCTGGATGAAGCCTTGAAGAGTCTGAGCGAATTTCCCCGGGTCTTTGTTATTGGCGGCGAACAACTCTTTACCCAAGCATTTGATAAGGCCGATCGTCTTTACATCACTGAAATTGATTTAGATATTGAAGGTGGAGACACCTTCTTTGAGGTGCCTAATGTATCCGACTGGAAAGAGGTAGATCGAACTCCTGGATCCGAAGGTGATATCACCTTTAGCTTCATTACCTTGGAGCGCAAATAAAAAGGGCCCTGCTGAACCGTCCAGCTTTTGGGGGTCGGTTCAGCAGGGTCCTTTTTTCTTCAGCGTAAATTCTTATTACTGAACAATAATCTTTGCATCTTTTGCGAGTTGACTTAAAAACTCAAACTGCTTTCTTTGCGTCATACCAGCACGAATAGCTGGCTTTGCTTGTTCAAATGAAGGCGGCTTGCTCGACTTTTTATCTTCCAATTTGATCAAGTACCAACCTTGCTGCATCTGGATTGGTACAGGGGATACTTGCCCTTTAGAGAGCGTGATAAGCACAGATGCCAGCTGAGGGGCAACCTGACCAGGCTGGATCCAACCTATTGCTCCACCTTGAACTTTATTTGGGGCCAAGGAAACGCTCTTGGCAACCTTATCAAATGACTCGCCCTTTTTGATACGCGCCAAAGCAGCTTGTGCATCAGCTTCAGTCGCCACAGCGATGTCACTGACTTTATATTCCACAATCATCCCTTGGGGGCCTAAAGATGCAATTTCACGGTTGTATTCAGCCTGAACATCCGCATCGGTGATTGGGTTTTGAGCCATATAAGTAGATAGCTCAAGATCAGCTAAATAATTTTGGCGAATCATCGCTAGCTGGGTATTGGCCTTTTCTGAATTGGCTAAACCATCTTTTTCAGCTTGTTGAGAAAGTAACAACACCTCAACAAACTTCTCAATTACAGCGCCACGTAACTGAGGTGATTCTTTTTGACCCTGAGATATAGCGGCCCTGATTCCTTGCTCAACCATATCATTAGTAATTAGGGCGCCATTAACAGAGGCTGCAACATTAATTGGCAAACCGCTTTGCTGCGCAAATGAGCTGCTAACAAAAGCACTGGCTAAGATACCGGCAGCAATTAAGCGCACTACTATTGGATTAAATGCAGAGGAAAAAGGGTTCATAAGGGGGAGATCTTTCTAAAATTTAGCCTCAATACTACCAGCTGGCATGAGCTCAATCTCAATAAGCCACAGTAAAATAGTTGCATGTGTGTTCAATACCTCACTACGGTCAATACAGATTGGGTTAAAACCCACTTTGATCTGGATTTACCGGCGTCTCCAGCGCATGATGTATTTCCAACTTATCCAGGAGCCATCGTCCTCAAAAGTCACAACACTGGACGCACTGCAACTGGCTTAGCTCGCTTTGGCTTATTGCCATCCTGGGCCAAAGAGGAAACCTTTGGAAGAAAGACATACAACGCCAGGGCTGAAACTGTTTCTGAGAAACCATCTTATAAAAATGCATGGATAAAACGGCATTACGCATTAGCTTTAGCAGATGCTTTTTATGAGCCTTGCTATGAATCTGGTGCAGCAGTACGCACAGCCGTTAAACAAGCAAATAACGAGCCAATGGCGATTGCCTCAATCTGGGATACCTGGACCGAGCCAGAAACCGGAGAGCTCATCGTCTCATTTTTCATGCTCACGATTGAAGCTAGCAATCATCCAGTAATGAAGCGCATGCACAAGCCTGAGGATGAAAAACGTAGTGTGGTTCCGTTACGTCCCGAGCTTTTTAATGCATGGCTTAATGCTACACCAGAAGAAGCGCAAGCATTACTTCAGTTGGAGTCAATCCCAGAGCTTGTACTTGCCTAGAAAGTTAAAACGGGCTTGGTCGTTTGATAGGGGTCAGCCGATTGCATTTCTAATGCCTCAGCTTCCTGTTCACCCTTAGGCTGGTTATAGAATTTTGAATCTAATGCACGCTCTTTAGATAGGCGAAGATCTTCTGCTCTTGGATCCACTGGGCCAAAAGGCCCCTCCACCGGAGAAAGTGTCTGACTATTAAACTCTTTAATCTGCTGCGGGGTATATGGTGAGTTCGTTGTGGAGCCAGGTGGCAAAGGAGGCGCTTGAGTACAGGCCACAATACTCATCAATATCATGCAAGGCACTAGCCGAAGGGCGTATATATTCATACAGCCCATTGTATGGTAACTACATGCATCTTGTTTTTATATTAATTACAATACTCCGATGAATTTATACCGCATCATCGCAACCATCCTATTGATGCTTCCATCAATCTGCTTGGCTATTGATTTGCAGCCAAATGACATTGTTGCCCCACTACCAGGCAAAAATCATGCAATGATCAGCTACGTTAATTCAGAGAGTGGCACTTACTACCGAAATGGCTCAGCCGTTTCAAGTAGACCATTTGGTAGTCCTGATATTGGCATTCAATCAGCGATTGCTCGGCTAAGTACTAGCTACTCCATTACCAATTTACCCGCCATCTCTTATCTACAACTACCTTACGGCACCATTAAGCCAGCTGGATCAATGGCATCATCTCCCGCTAGCACTGGCATTGGCGACCTTACATTTGCAACAGCTATTTGGCCGTATGCCGATAGAGAGAAAAGAAGATACTTTGGCGTTGCTGGATATCTAACAGCGCCGACCGGCAGCTACAACAGTCAACAAGCTTTTAATCTTGGTGAAAACCGCTATAGGTCAGATATTCAGATGGGCTATCAGCAGCCTATTATTGGGAATTTAGACGGGATGGTTGCCGTCGATACCATGTGGTTTGGAGGCAATAGCCAATGTGCTGCAGCCTGTTTATCTGCAAGCAACACCTCCTTAAATCAGAAACCTTTAACCACCACTCAGTTGGGCCCAATTTACAAGTTCAATCAAACTTATACACTGGGTGCCTCCTATTTCTATGTAGCTGGTGGCGCAACGACTATTGGCAATACCTATCAAAATAATGTTGTTAACACTCAGAGGTTTTTGCTCAGCGCATTAGCTTACTACCCCTTTGGCAGAATTAGCCTGCAATATGGACGTGATACAGAAATCAAAAATGGTTTTGTAGAAACGCGGCGCCTTGCTATTCGTTATACGACTGAGTTTTAAGTTCTCAGATCGCTTAATTTCTGAGCCTTTGCAGAAAGCTCTTTACGATTGGCAAGCGACAAGCAAGCAATGCCAAAATGACTGCTCCGTAGATTGAGACAGTATCCAAATCATTTTTACCAGCCTTATGCCACCAATAGTGGGCTATTGCAGTACATGCAATGATGTAGACCAGCTTGTGTAATACAGACCAGCGCCCTCCTAGCTGACGTACCGACCACTGGTTAGATGTAATAGCTAAGGGAGTAAGGAGCACCAACGTCAGAAAGCCCATCGTAATAAATGGGCGCTTAACAACATCACTCCACATTGATTGAATGTCTAGATTTTGATCTAACCAAAACCAGATAGAAAAATGGATACAGGCATAAAAGAAACAAAATAATCCCAACATCCGACGCAGCTTAATCCAAACAGCCCAGCCCGTTATGAGGCGCAAAGGCGTCATGGCTAGAGTAATACACAGAAAGACAAGCGCCCAAGTTCCCGTTGAGCGGGTAATGAATTCAATAGGATTGGCGCCTAGATCGCCATAAATACCAAGCCAAACCAGGCGGGCCAGCGGCACCAAGCAGAAAATGAAAATGGCTGGTTTTAATAACTTCATAAATAGCACTTTAAACCAAGCTAAGCGAAGAACTGATAGATGCTTTTTGCCATTAAGACGAAACAATAACGGACGGAATAATGACAAACTATTTAGACCTATCGATTTAGGCTGTAATTTGCTATCCTGAGCGTTCAATTAAGGATAAATATGACCGAAGAAAACCAAACCCAGAACGATGAAGACTTTGACTATGGGTGCGAGTGCGCAATGACCTTGCTCAACGAGCCCACTGAGGATCGCCTAAACGACTTAATTGATGAGCTTGATGAAGATGGCATGATCTCCACCGAAGTGGTCTATGGCTTACTCGCAACCATCCTCATGAGCATGAATGAGGAAGAGCATGAAGGCGACGAGCACTAATTAATTAGGACTCACTTGGGAGGCAAAAGCATCCATTGCTTTTGCCAACTGAATATCTAACTTGGTCAGTGCGCCAGCCGAATGAGTTGATAGAGATACCGATACCTTATTCCAAGAATTTGACCAATCGGGATGATGATCAATTTCTTCTGCGTACTCGGCGCACAGAGTCATGAATTCAAACGCTTGCTTAAAGTTTTTAAAGACAAACTCACGCTGAATTGTCTTGCCCTTACCCTCTAGAGTCCAAAGAGGAATTTCGTTTTCTATATTTAAGCCGTCAACGATCAAAGCAGACTCCTTTAACTAGCAACACTTTGTGAAAGCTGCTTTAAATCTTGTGGGTATAGCCAACGCCATTCACCCTCTGCCAGATCGGCAGGCATTTGATAGGTACCAATTTCAGTGCGATGCAATTGGGCAACGTGATTGCCGACCGCAGCCATCATACGCTTCACCTGGTGATAGCGCCCTTCAACAATCGTCATTGCCAAAATATGTTCTGAGATTTGCTTGCACGCAGTCGCAAAGCAGGGCTTTGGATCATCATCTAATACAACACCATTTAACAAGTGATCGATTTGTTTCTGGGTAATGGGCTCTGGCGTAGTGATTTGATATACCTTACCAATATTTTTCTTCGGAGTAGTCATCTTGTGGATAAATTGACCATCATCGGAGATTAAGAGGAGGCCAGTAGTGTCATAGTCAAGGCGCCCTACGCATTGCAAACCTCTTTCAACAAAGGGGCTAGGTAATAAACTATAGACACTAGGATGATGAGTCGTTTTATGTGAGCACTCATAATTAGCTGGCTTATTAAATGCTAAATATGCCTTCTCGTGATACTCCCAATCCTTACCTTCTACATTGAGAATCAGGTTCTCGGTAGCAATTCTTTCTTCTGGGTCTTCAGCCAATACGCCATTTACCTTCACCAGCTCGGCATACACCAAATCACTGCAGTAGCGACGAGTACCAAAGCCTTGGCTAAAGAGAATCTTTTCGAGAGAAATAGGTTTTGCCATATGCTGCAAAGAATACTACAGCGCAAGATTACTTTGAGCCCGTCAATTCATTATCATTAGGAATTCACGCCACTACATAAGACAATTGCCCATGTTATCCACCCCAAAACCTCGCTCCTTATTACACACCCGAGAAATCACATTTCAGGGGTATGCACGAGAGGATGGGCTGTGGGATATTGAAGGGCATCTTAAGGATTTCAAAACCAATCCCTTTCAAACCAGTGCAAAAGTCTGGCAGCCTGGCGAGGCGTTTCATGACATGTGGGTACGCGTCACACTTAATAAAGAATTTGTGATTCAAGATATTGAAGCAGTCATGGATGGTCATCCACACGCAGAGTGCACTGCTGTCATTCCACCAATGGACTCACTCATTGGAGCTCAGATAGGTAAAGGTTGGCGCAAGACAATAGATACACATCTTGGTGGCATTAAGGGCTGCACTCATTTACGCGAACTGCTCACTAGTCTTGCCACCGCAGCCTATCAATCTATTCCGGGAGCATTTTTCGATCCCTCTGGAGAAAAGCCGCCACTCTACTTGGGTACCTGTAAATCCTGGGACTTTAATGGCCCAGTGGTGATGCGCGTCTTCCCCAAATTTTATCGCTGGAAGCCTTAGACCTTAAGCAAACCCATATGATATTTCTGCGCACACTGACTTTTTTGTTGCTATGTATTTCTACTGCTTTAGCGTGTGCAGCTGAGCAACCTTCTACGCCCATTCTGGGTCTTGTTAATGCGTCTCAGGATAGATCTGAAAACCGTATCCTAGAATTCTGGGGCTACCATGAATACGACGGCTCGCAAAACTATGCCGACACACTGAAGTTACGTTACTACAACCCTTTAAATATCGGCGATTGGCATGGCACGCTCAGACTTGACACTGCTTATACAGCTGCTTATGGCCCTCTATTGCCGGCGCAATCCACTGGCACGTATTCTGCAAACAATGCAATGGTCACGATATGGGGCGGCAAGGCAGGCTGGTTTGGCAATGTAGGGGCACGAGTAGTGGCGCCGCTCAGTGATGTAGGTCAATGGCTAGCTGGCCCTCAAGTAAGCACTTCGTTCACACCTGCTGGCAGCAGCAAAAGTCTTCTGGCAGATATCTCGCCATTAGCGCGCTACATGATCGGATTTAATGCAAAGGCGCCGTCAGGCTTTTCCCCGCCGCCTTTAGCAAGCCGTCTTGAACTATATCCAACGGTTGGCGTGAACTTAGGGCCTAGCACTCAAATTCGCTTTTGGGATGAAAACGGCGCCGTCTATAACGCAGCGGGTGGCGGTTGGTTTGTGCCAATTGATGCCATGGTCACTCAACGAATCAATAAAAATCTTTTACTTGCTATTGGCGGCGCAAAGCAAGTGGTTCAAACCTACCAGCTCTACAACTGGACAGTGTACGGAAAAGTCTCTTTTACTTTTTAAATAAACCAATCAAGCAAGATCAACCAAAGTTTCACCTTCTAATTTTGCCGCGCCCGATTTAACCAAAGACCTGGGTAGCCATTGGGTAAATTCATCCATACTCATATTGAGTAGTTTTGCAGCGCTGATCAGCGCTGGCGTATTAGCAATCCAATCATTCACTTGCTGCATCTCACGACTACGCCACTCTAATAGACGATATTTCAGTAAGACTTTAGCGCCGTGACGGGCATTACGATCTGGGTCAGATGCTAAATAATCTAATCTTGATCGTGCTGTAGCAAGAGACTTAGCAACATCGGAAAATGGCGCGCCATGACCTGGAATTACCAAATCAATCGGTAGGGCCTCAATGAGGTCTAAAGTTTGCGCCACTTCCTCAAATCCAGACTCCCCCCAGAGCTCAGGGAAAATCACCCCGAAGCCCTCTTCCCATAGAGCGTCAGCTGAAATCAATATCCGATGATCAGCTTGATAGAGCATGATGGAATGGGGGTCATGACCTGGCGCAGCCAATATCTTCCAAAGATATCTTCCCAACACAATTTCCTCGTCAGGAACCAAAACATGATGATGAGAAAACTGTGGGCATTCTTGCCCTAAGTTGTCATAACTTAATAAAGCGCTATCCCAATTTTTGACTGCCATGTCTTCAGCCACTGGAATATAGACCTCACAATGAAATGCCTCTGCTAAAGCAGCATTTCCACCGCAATGATCAGAGTGAAGATGCGTATTCACCAACTTATTTAATGTACTTAAGCCATGTTTTTTAATGGCACCACTCACTAAATCCAAGGTCATTTTTTGGTGAGCGCAATAACCTGAGTCTACCAAGGAGACATCATCCTTGCCATAGTGGAAAATATTATTCGCGGAGAGCCACCCTCTTTCAAAAACTTCAATACCAGGTGGCAATAAATGCGCTGTCATACTTTAATTTTTTAAAGGAGCTGCTTGGACTGTTAGCTCCAGCTTACGCACATCAAACTGCTGATCCCGTATGCGCTGCAGCGTTTCGTCATAGATTTTTTTATCCAATTGCGGTGTTCTCGACAGAATCCAGAGGTATTCACGGCGTGGATCACTCACTACTGCCACTTGATATTGAGGATCTAGATCAATTACCCAATAATCACCCCACACCAAAGGTATAAAAGCCAACCAAGCAGGTGCAAAGCGCACCTCCAACTTAGGTGAGTCTTTTGACCCTATTTGGCGAGCGGTACCTTCTGCCTCAGACATATCACCTTCAGCAGTTTTGCAGCTATTCAAGACTTTAATAGTGCCGTCGCCCCTAGCGGAATAAACCGCTTTGGTATTGCTGGCGCATTTCTTCTGAAACCAATTAGGGTATTTAGCAATCTCATACCAAGTACCCAAATAACGCGGGACATCCAGAGAGGGAATTGTCTTTACCGCTACATCAGACGTCTGACTATAAGCAGAGAAGCTAGTTAAGAAAATACAAGCGCCAAATAATGCTGAATATATTTTGTTCATTACTAATAGTACTTCTTCAGATCCATACCGGTATACATGCTGGCTACCTGATCGCCATAGCCATTAAACATTTGGGTTTTAATCTTGGGTGCAAACATTCCCTTAGGATCGCCAATACGACGCTCCATTGCCTGGCTCCAGCGTGGGTGATCTACTTGAGGATTGACGTTGGAATAGAAGCCGTATTCTCTAGCGTCAAACTGACTCCAGCTGGTCTTGGGCATTTCTTCAGTAAAACGAATCTTGACAATTGACTTGGCGCTTTTAAAGCCGTACTTCCAGGGCACCACAATGCGGACTGGAGCACCGTTTTGCTTTGGCAGAACCTCACCATATAAACCCAAGGTGAGAAGCGTGAGGGGATTCATAGCCTCATCCATACGCAAGCCTTCACGGTAAGGCCATTCAATAATGTTGCTTTTAACTCCCGGCATTTGCTTGCGATCAGCCAAAGAAACAAACTCCACATACTTTGCAGATCCTAGGGGCTCCACTTTATTGATCAACTTAGAGAGTGAATAACCATCCCAAGGAATGACCATAGACCAACCCTCGACACAGCGCATCCGATAAATACGCTCTTCGATTGGCGCCAACTTGAGCAGCGCATCAATATCGAGCGTCATTGGCTTTTTTACCAAGCCTTCAATTGATACTGTCCAAGGACGAGTTTGCAAACTTCCAGCATGGGCTGCAGGATCTTCTTTGTCCGTACCAAATTCATAAAAGTTGTTATAGCCAGTGACAAACTTATATGGCGTGAGACCTTCTTTCTCAGCAAACGCTGGGTTCAGTGTTGCCGCTAACTTATCTGGGGTTGCTGCAAGTGCCTGCCTTGAAAACCAAGGAGCCAAGGCCATGCCAAATCCGCCTGCGGCTGCTGTCTTAATGAGATTTCTGCGGTTTTCAAAAACAGCCTGTGGAGTAATGTCACTCGCAAGAATAGTCTTATCGATAAAACGCATAACGCACCCCTTGGGAATGTAATGCTCCTATTTTGCTACCGATAGGTTTTTCTTGCTTAAGTCTGGCTGGTGCGCATTTTATTCATTAAGGCAAGGCTGTGTTTATCCATGCCGCCGACCATCTCAGCAAGAGCTGGATAGTCTCGAGTGAGCGTTTCACCACCATAGAAGCGGAGTAACCAATCCGGGTAACTGCGCTCTGAAATTTCACGAATTTCTAAAAGCTCAATCCGATGATGACGCTTGTCTTCCTGAATGCGATTCCAGGCCTTCATCACGCTTGCGCGCTCACCTTCAATAATTTGACCAAACTGCTGGTTGTCATATAAGAGAATCCCAGAAATACCATTTGTCTGATTAAAAGCGCGAGCTGACTCTAGCAAACGCATTAAGCCAAGAAAAGACATATCCGAGACTGCTTCGCTCAGATAACCCAATTCAACCAGGTCTTTTGGTCTTGGCATCGCTCAACAATAGTAAATGGGGGATTTATAAATAAAAAAGGCAAACCCGAAGGTTTGCCTTTAAATATTAAAACTAATGAGAAAAAATAGATACTGAGCGCTTCTACCTATTAACCTCTTGCTGCCTTGAGGGCTGCATTGAAAGTTGGGCTTGGGCGCATTACAGCCTTGCACTTCTCGGAATCCGCCACAAAGTAACCACCGATATCTACTGGCTTGCCTTGAACAGCCTTGAGCTCATCTGCAATCTTTTGCTCGTTCTCAATCAATGATTTAGCCAGAGGCGCAAAGAAAGCTTGCAATTCTTTGTCTTCAGTTTGAGCGGCCAAAGCCTCAGCCCAGTACATTGCCAAGTAGAACTGACTGCCACGGTTATCCAACTCACCAGTACGTGGTGAAGGTGACTTGTTGTTGTCCAACAATTTGCCAGTGGCTTCATCTAATGTACGCGCTAAGATTTTCACTTTCTTGTTACCTGTCTTATCGCCGATATCTTCAAGAGATACCGCTAGAGCCAAGAACTCACCAAGTGAATCCCAACGCAAATGATTTTCTTCTACCAACTGTTGAACGTGCTTTGGAGCAGAACCACCCGCACCAGTTTCAAACAAGCCGCCACCGGCCATCAAAGGGACGATAGACAACATCTTTGCGCTGGTACCCAATTCCATAATCGGGAACAAGTCCGTGAGGTAGTCACGCAAAATATTACCTGTCACAGAAATAGTGTCCTTGCCACGAATCACACGCTCTAAGGTGTAACGCATTGCACGAGTCTGGGACATGATCTGAATATCAACGCCTGTGAGATCGTAATCTTTAAGGTAAGTATTTACCTTCTTGATCAACTCAGCTTCATGTGGGCGGTACTCATCAAGCCAGAATACTGCTGGAGTATTAGAAAGACGTGCACGATTAACAGCCAACTTGACCCAGTCACGAATTGGGGCATCTTTAACCTGACACATACGCCAGATATCACCCTCTTCTACATTTTGCTCGAGTAATACAGTGCCATCATCAGCAACGATACGAGCTACACCAGCCTCTGGAATTTCAAAGGTCTTGTCATGTGAACCGTACTCTTCGGCTTGTTGAGCCATCAAGCCCACGTTTGGAACAGTACCCATGGTAGTTGGATCAAAGTTACCGTGTGTCTTACAGAAATTAATCATTTCTTGATAGATGCGGGCAAAGGTACTTTCTGGGATAACTGCTTTGGTGTCATGCAAACGACCATCCGCGCCCCACATCTTGCCGCCAACACGAATCATGGCAGGCATAGAAGCATCCACGATCACATCGCTTGGGGAATGCAAGTTGGTAATGCCTTTAGCAGAATCAACCATCGCCAATGCTGGGCGATGTTCGTGGCAAGCGTGTAAGTCTTGAATAATTTCTTCGCGCTTAGATTCTGGCAAAGTTTTAATCTTTTCGTACAAGCTGCTCATACCGTTATTGGCATTTACGCCCAACTCTTCAAACAACTTCGCGTGTTTAGTAAAGGCGTCTTTGTAGAAAATCTTCACAGCGTGACCGAATACGATCGGGTGTGAAACCTTCATCATCGTGGCCTTAACGTGCAAGGACAACATCATGCCGGTCTTGTAAGCGTCTTCGATTTCTTTCTCGTAGAACTCGCAGAGTGCTTTTTTGCTCATATACATGCTGTCGATGATTTCGCCAGCTAATAATGAGACCTTTGGCTTGAGGACGATTGTCTTACCGCTCTTGGTCACCAAGTCCATCTTCACATCGCAAGCTTTAGTCATGGTCATTGACTTCTCGCTAGAGTAGAAGTCGCCGCCATGCATATGAGAGACGTGCGTACGGGAAGCTTGGCTCCACTCACCCATAGAATGTGGGTTTTTACGTGCGTAGCGTTTTACTGCGGGTGGCGCACGGCGGTCTGAGTTACCTTCGCGCAATACTGGGTTAACTGAGCTACCTAAACATTTGGAATAGCGAGTACGGATAGATTTTTCTTCATCCGTTTTTGGATCTTCAGGAAAATTAGGGATCTTGTAGCCTTTTGCTTGCAACTCTTTAATAGCTGCGAGCAACTGAGGAACTGAAGCACTAATGTTTGGCAACTTAATGATGTTCGTGTCAGGCAATAAAGTCATTTTGCCGAGCGCGGCCAAGTTATCAGGAACTTGTTGCTCAGGAGTCAGGCAATCAGAAAACTCAGCCAAGATACGAGCAGCAACAGAAATGTCACTCGTCACAATCTCTACGCCAGCAGGTGCCGTAAAAGTACGAATAATTGGCAGAAATGCGCAAGTCGCCAAAAGTGGCGCCTCGTCTGTCAGCGTATAAATAATCTTTGATTTCTCTGAAGCCATGAATGTTTCCTCAATTTTGAAAAAATTACAGAGTCAGGTTTTTACCCTGTCGCCCTCAAATCCCCATTTTGCAAGTCGCTTTTAGCGCACTTATTGCCAATGAAGCGAGTCTTCCATTTTAAATCATTGGACTTGGCAAAAATGGTGGTTTTGACCCTGAAAATGCTTGATAAAGGCCAATTTAAGGGAATCCACCAAGCCAACTGTTAAGGCAAATTCACCGTAAACTGCAAGCCATGACCAGCAAACATCCCTTACTCAACAGAAACCTGGTACTGCTGATCATTTGTCAGGGGCTATTTCTAACCAATAACGTCACTTTTATTGCCATTAATGGGCTAGTAGGTCTTAGTCTCGCCCCAGTAAGCTGGATGGCTACTCTGCCGGTTATGGGTTATGTAGTTGGGGGCGCCTTTTCCACCTCCATCGTAGCCAAATCTCAGAACTACTTTGGGCGTAAGATTTCCTTTCAGCTGGGCCTGCTGGTGGCAATGCTGTCCGCACTTTTATGCGCCTATGCTGCTGTGAGTAAAAACTTTTGGCTTTTGGTCATGGGTACCTTTATTGCCGGCTACTACAGCGCCAATGGTCAGCTTTATCGCTTTGCTGCAGCAGAACTGACAGACCTAAAGCAGCGTAACAAAGCCGTTTCTTGGGTGCTTGCCGGTGGCATCCTTGGCGCTGTTATCGGACCTAACCTTGCCTCATGGACACGAGACCTCTTCGATACTGCTTTTCTGGGCGCCTACCTGACCCTCTCCATCGCAGGCTTCATTGGCATCTTTGTGATGCAGTTCATTCACTTCCCCCAAGAGTCAAAGACTCAACACTCACTATCTGATGGGCGCCCATTAAGTGTGATTCTTCGTCAGCCTGTATTTGTGGTTGCCATCATTGGTGCAGCTTTAGGTTACGGGGTGATGAATCTATTAATGGCGGCCACGCCTTTAGCGATGCAGATCTGCGGGCTGCCATTCTCGGAGACCGCCTTAGTTCTAGAGTGGCATGCGATTGGTATGTTTGCGCCTGGATTTTTTACGGGCTCCCTTATTCAGAGATTTGGGACATTAAAAATTATGGGTGTCGGAGTGCTACTGAACTTCATCTGTATCGCCATTGCGCTTACCGGCACTGACCTGCATCAATTCTTTATTGCATTGTTTTTACTGGGCGTCGGCTGGAACTTTTTATTTACTGGCGCCACTTCTTTGGCAATGACCGCCTATCAACCTAACGAACGAGACAAAGCTCAAGCAGCCATTAACTTCTTTGTCTTTGGCACCATGGCTTTCACCTCTTTTGGTTCAGGCGCCCTCGTCACCTCTCATGGGTGGAGCATTCTGAATTGGGGATCACTGATTCCCGTAGCGATCACTGGTCTTGCGCTTTACTGGCTTGCTCAACAGCGTAAAAATTCACAGGCTCCAGCTTAAGAAGCTTTTGCCAACGGCAAGTTAAATAGCAAGTTTTGAGGTTTTAACTTGAGCTGCTGCTGATCATTCATGGCAATAGCCATATAGACCGGTTTGCCTGCTTGAACCTTGGCTACAGCAGCCTCGTCAATAAAGTCCAGCCGGAATAAGCAAATGACTTTTTGCAGCTCATCCGCCTCAACCAACTCTTTGTTGTAGAGCTTATTCAGAATTTCAGTTGCAGCCGCATCCAAGCCCACATGCCATGACCATTTAGGATCGCTAATTTGCTGCATAGGCGTTATGCGAACACTGGCACCTAAAAAATGCTTGGCCCATTTTTCTAAAACACGGCAAAAACGATTAATAGGTTCATGCCCAAAATTGAGTTGCACTGCCAAATCGAAATCTTCATTACGCGACCAATACTCATCCGCATTGTCTTCATGGAGCACATCTAGATCAGCCGACCTCATGGTCATCGACTTGCCCTTTAGCAAATCCATAATGTTGCCCGTATCGCCAGCTTGAGCATTACGAGCGACCACCTCTTCATCAGCGCCCATCACGATGCCATCTTCAATGACAGTAATTTTCTGATTTCTGAAAAAGATCTCTCCCATGCGCACCTCTAATGGATGCGCTTCATCACCCAAAATATGTCTGATAAAAATTTGGGCTAGTAGAGATATGAACAAAGGCGGTACATCCACCCCCTCACCTTTGAAGAGGCTCATATAAAAGGCCTCTAGAGAGCTAGCTGACAATAGGCGCGCTCTATAACGCAACCAAACGCGATAGTTCTCCTGAATGTCCTCATCGGCCATTGCAGCAATGTCTGCTTCAACCACTTCAGCGCGAGGGTTATCTGTCAGACGCTGATGTAAGGCCCGCTCAGCATGGCAAGATTCTGGCACTAGCGCTAGCTCAGGCCTTGCCATATATGTGCGCAAAAAGTCGTCTGTGACCAGCAACTGGCGATCGGGACTGATTGCCAGAGTTTTATATGCGGAATTTGCCCAATAATTTGTCATACGTTTTAACTAAAGTTAGCGTGCTATCAGAATTTATAAAGCTCAGAATATACTAGCCAGTCAATTTGCGTGAAATAGGAAAACATCATGAGTGAACTCAAAAAAATCGATACTGTTGTTGGCGAAGGAAAAGAAGCTACAGCAGGTAATCATGTGGACGTACATTACACCGGCTGGCTATATGACGAGAAAGCTGCTGAACACAAGGGTCAAAAGTTTGATAGCTCATTAGATCGCGGTCAACTGTTTAGCTTTCCATTGGGTGCTGGCCATGTGATTAAGGGCTGGGATGAGGGCGTTGCTGGTATGAAAATTGGTGGCAAACGCACTTTGATTATTCCTTCTGAGATGGGCTACGGACCACGCGGTGCTGGCGGCGTTATCCCTCCAAATGCAACTCTCGTATTTGATGTGGAATTACACGGTGTTAACTAAGAGATCTTACTGAGCAGTAAAGCAAAAGCCACCCTCGGGTGGCTTTTTATATTTTGTAATTCTGAAATCTTAAGAGCGGATGTCTTTGCCATTCAAGGTTAAGCGATTTGTTGAGCGGTTTTGGCACAAGCTAATGAGGCGATTTCTTTCTGCCATAACCTTGTCAGCGTAACCACCGTCATCCTCAGCGTTGGCAGCGCCTACGTAGTACTTCAAGCCATTGCGTAATGAACCCGCTGTAGCAATCAGATACTTCAGGATATAAGCGCCAACACGAATGTTGACCTCTGGCTTAACTGCCTCAGAGGTTCCCCCAAAAATTGCATACTTATCTTTATGCACTGAAGTCATCACCTGCATCAAGCCTTCGGCACCAGCGTGACTCTTAGTGTTGGGATTGAAGTTGGATTCCACAGAAATTACCGCCAACAAAAGAACTGGATCAATGTTGACTTCTTTGGCAATCAAGATGGTGTTAGAAACATACTCTTCAATCTTGGAGCGATCGAGGCTGTATTTCTTTTCAAAGAAATCTGCCACCGCCCGTTGGTTCTGCAGGGAACCCATGAGGTTGCTATCTAAGGCCTGGGGGTCAATCTTGGAAGTTGGAATGCGATCAGACAAATGAGAGATCGACTTCACCTGCATTTGGGCTACAGAAGGCATCAATAAAGCAACTGTCTGCTGCTTAGCACTTGCTAGGCCGGTAGTGGCTGACAACTTGGATTTGTTATAGATCACTGCTGCGATTTCAGTATCTGAAGCTGGAGCAGCAGCAATCTCGCTGGAGTCCTTGTTCTGGTTGAGCATCTCAAAGCCATTGCTCCAAACCATGTGACGGGCTTCGTCTGGGACCAGAATACGGGCTAGGTCGAAAGCACCAGCGTTAGTGCCATTGCCCGAAAGCCAAAGACCAACCACCATAAATACAGTAACAACGAGTAAGCCATTAATGACTCGATAGACCGGAGCCATGGCATGCGCTAGCAGCTCTTTGGCAACCAACATGCTTGGTTGCGGATTCTGCATATCGCTCAAATTGTTAGATAAACATTTACTCATTCATTGTTTGCAAGACCTCAAAAAACTGGACTACCGTTTTATGCTGCATTGCAATATCTAAAAAACATGGGTCATCCTAAGAAGATTCTTATATCAAGTCAAGAATAAAGAAGCAATAAACCATAACTTATTGATCTAGAAATCAGGGAGTTCCCGAACATACACCCCAAAAATCATATATAAGTTAATAAAATCAATCACTTACAAAAGTTAGGAAGCGCTAATTTCACTCTATAAAAAAATAGATAAAACCGGACTTTTTTGCGATTTTCCTAAAAAATGGAAGCTCAAAAACCATATATCTAGTGTTTTCACGCCCCGCTATTTCTACTGGTAGTAGGCGACAAGGGCCTATTGCAATGAGCTATCAACCAAGGCAGATACAGTGATAAGCGCCTCTTAAGACAAAGAATATCGGTAGCCATGTCCAGTTTTCTTATTAGCTACGGAGCTAGCTCTAGATAAAAAGTTGGCATCGCCTTTGGGAGAGGTCCTACACTTAGAACCCATGAAGTTTCTGCGCAGCCTGCTAGCCCTTGCAGCTCTCTCTATCTCACTAAATACTTTTGCAGCCTTTGATGATTGCAAGGATCTATTTCCTCGCCAACAAATACCAGTCAGCGCCCAAGTTGGACGTGACCTCTGCTTCGACAGCTTTGCTATTTATTACTCCCCGCAGGATAAGAAACCTATCTACACGGTTGAGAAACTCAACAAAGAACAATTTTCTGCCCCGCACCCGCGCAGAAGTAATCAGTTTTACGAAGAGGCCAGATTACTCTTCTCTGAACGAGCCTTACTCTCAGATTACCGTGGTAGCGGCTATGACCGCGGTCACAACGCACCTGCCGGTGATATGAGCAACGAACGCTCAATGGCTCAATCATTCTCACTGGCGAACATGATGCCCCAGGCAAGACAAAACAATCAGGGCATCTGGGCAAAAAATGTAGAAGAGCCTACACGAGCCTACGTTAAAAGAGCTACCGGTGATGTTTATGTATTTACTGGTTCCACCGGTAATAGCGGCAGCATTGGCAGGGGTCGCGTGACAATTCCGAGTCATCTCTTCAAACTGGTTTATGACCCCAGCAAAAATAGTGCTTGGGCTTATTGGATTGAAAATACCAACGAAGCCAATATGACTCCCCCAATTAGTTATAAAGAGTTAGTACAAAAAACGGGGATTGATTTTCAATTATCTGGAATTGATGACACTGTTAAGCCAGATGCCATAACGTCAGAACCATTGAAAACACAGGGTCAGAGGCCACTCATAGGTGGCTGGTATCCAGTATTTTTTGATGCATATTCCTCAAGCAAGCTCAATGGAGTCATTGACAGCATCAAGGCCGGCAAGGTGGAGAGCATCCAAGTTCAATACGATCGCAATGAGAGTCTCGCGAAACAGATCGTCTTACAAATTGAATCTCAAACCCATCTCAAGGCAACCTTGATGCAAAGCAGTCCACCAGAGTCTGCAACAGTGACCTACGAACGCAATCGCGTCACCCTCATTATTCGCTCAAAGTAATTTAGATTTAGCCGTCAGGCCATGCGCCCGTTGGATTGGTGCCAACAATCCTCGCAAACCATTGTGATCCAAGGTGTACATCAACTCTAGCAATTGACCCAACTCGCTCTTAGGGAAACCTTCGCGCGCAAACCAAGCCAAATAATTCCCCGGCAAGTCTGCCAAAGCACGCCCTGCGTACCTACCAAAAGGCATCTTCATCAAAACCAGTTTTTCTAGGGACTCAGCGTTCATCTAGAGAAATCTTACAAGCAAACAAGAATGAGCTTATAGATTCCACCATTTTTGAGGCTATGGTCATTTATTTAGTTGAGAATCATTCTCATTTAGTGTTATATTGATAACCATTCTCATTTAGAATTTTAACCATCAACCTCAAATCACCATGAAATTGACCATTAATAGACTCCTCGCTTTCAGCATCTTTCTGCTTGCCACTCTTCATTTTTCTTTTGCCCATGCTGGTGAGGGCGCATTCGGCTGGATTTACACCTTAGATTTGCAGCCCAAAGGAAAGCTAGAGTTTGAGCAGAGACTGCAACTGAATAAGCAACAGGCATCGGGAACCTACGATGCATGGACCGCAAGAACAGAATTGGAGTATGGCTTAACTAATGATCTGCAAGTAGCAGGCTATATCAACTCTTACTACACCAGCGCCAATCAAAATTACACCAATCCAGAGGCCTGTGGCGACTCCCCAACCTGCACTGGCGGTTATGGCGTACCCTCTTCACATGACCCTGCTACAGCCTATAAAAAAAGTGGCATCGAGGGTGGATCTCTTGAGGCAATCTATCGCATCACCAATCCAGTAACTTCACCTGTCGGCGTAGGTCTCTACCTTGAACCTACTTGGGGAAGAAATAAGGACGAATTAGAAGCAAGACTTTTACTGCAATCAAATTTTATTGATGATCGCCTAATTTTGGCAGGCAACGTCGTGGTCGCCAATGAACGTCTGAAGTTTATTGAAAACGGTAATGTTCCTGAATCGATGCTGGACTTCTTAGTTGGTGCCAGCTATCGCTTCGCCCCAAAATGGTCCGCCGGAGTAGAAGCACGTTTTCATAATGACTATTCCGAGTTGAATTTACGCAATCAAGTGCAAAGAGCAACGTTCGTCGGCCCTAATCTGCACTATGCAGCAAAAGATTGGTGGATAACGGGTGCATGGCGCTATCAAATTGCAGGCGGCACTTGTATGGGTGGCGGTGAAGCGGAATGTTCAAACGCACGCGTTTGGGATAGCCACTCAGTAAATGAATTCATCGTCAAAGTTGGCTTCCCCCTCAATTAAAAGAAAGAGTTTATGGAAATTCAGAATCTACTAGTAGCAGCGCTCACCCACTTAGTCAGGTTTCAAGCGACACAATGCCAAACTGCCAAGCAACGAGCGCTGATGATGTTTGAAAAGCTATCCACTCTTCAAGGCGTCAACCCAGAAATCCAAGCGCTTTGCAATGATGCAAATGAATTACTCACCGTATAAACGAACTCATGATTTGGAAACCGAACCCATTGGCCCTTATTGGCCTGGCAATGATGAGCGCACCCATCATTGCGCATGCAAAAATTTACGTTTCTGTAGAGCAGGCGCAGAAGATTCTCCTTCCCAATAAAGCGCTCTCAAAGACACCCATCATCATTACCGATGATCTGCAAGACAAGATGCGTGCGGCATCTAGCATTCGCCATCCTTTTCAAGGAGATCGCATCTGGAGAGCATCTGACGGGAGTTGGCTAGTCATTGATGAAGTGGTTGGCAAGCACGAGATGATTACCTATGCAGTTGCCATCAATCCTAATGGCAGCATCTCCGGTATCGAAATACTGGAGTATGTAGAGTCTTATGGCTATGAAGTGGCTGAGGCGCAATGGCGTAAGCAATTTATTGGCAAGACTGCGAATGACCCTATTAAGCTCAATCAAGACATTCAAAATATTGGAGGTGCCACCCTCTCTTGCAAGCACCTCACTGATGGTGTGAAGCGAGTAGCTGTTTTATATGAGTTAGCTCTAAAGAACACTTCTTCGCCAAGCCTCCAAACCCAAACTATTAAAGCAAAATGATTCGTTGCAAACCCCAACTGGGCACTTTTGTAGAAATCTCCATTCGAGAGAATGAAGATGGATTGGAAGCGATTGAAAACGCCTTCAATGCAATTCAGAAAGTCCATGACCTCATGGGGTTTCATAACCCTGAGAGTGAACTCAGTCTAATCAATCAACTTGCCCATAAGGAAGCTGTTGAAGTTCATCCGTGGACAGCCCGAGTGATTAAGATTGCCAAAGAAGTGTATTTGGCTTCAGATGGCTTATTCAATTGTGGCATTGGCCATCGCCTCGTTGCTGCAGGCTTATTGCCGCGACACATCACCTTCACAAACCATGAGCTTGGCGGCATTGAAGATATTCAGTTTTTGGCACCTGATCTCATCAAATCAGATCGACCAGTCTGCCTAGACCTTGGTGGAATCGCCAAAGGGTTTGCAGTGGATATGGCAGTAAGGGTTTTAATCTCCGAGGGAATAACATCGGGATCCGTCAATGCAGGTGGTGACTTACGGGTATTTGGCAAAACCGCCCTACCTATTCAGATTCGTGATCCAAAGCTTCCCGAAAAGTTGATTGAGATTGGCTCCTTAAAAGATGGCGCCATTGCAACAAGCAGTCTTTACTTTGCAAAAAGAGATCAACAGTTAAGCCACATCATTAATCCCCTAGCCCAGCATCTTTCTGAAGTACACGCTGAGGTTTTGGGCTCATTCTCAGTTCTTGCTAAAGAGTGTGTCTATGCAGACGCTCTCACCAAAGTTCTAGCCTTATCCAATAATGAGTATCACCCCTGTTTCACGCGCTTTTCAGCGCAAGCCCTGAGAATTGCCGCATGAGCCGCCTTGGGAAAATGCCGAACTGGCAAAGAAAGTTTGTGATTGTTGGGATGATGGCTTGCTCCATCACGGGCCTTATGTATCTACTCGGCCATCAATTTCAGATACAACGAACCATTCTTGGCACCCACAGCATCCTGGCTGCCCATGGTATTGCGGCTATGCTGGCAACCCTAGCCCTTGGCTCGGCACTGCCATTTCATATCAAGGCGGGCTATAAGTCCAACAGGAAGCGCTGGAGTGGCTTTAGCCAATTAAGCTTTATGGCAGTACTTCTCGTTACTAGTGCGCTCTTGTATTACGGCCCCGAGGAGATTCGTGACGTAACTGTCGATACCCACTGGATGACCGGCTTACTCTTCTTTGTTATTTTTTTGTTACATGCATTTCAAAAACTGCGTAGCACCAACCCGCACAGCTAAAGAACTTACTTCTTGCAATAATGCTTATAGAGCAGACTCATGACTGCTACAGCTACTTCACTAGCTAGAGAATAGTAAATTTGCTTACCCTCTCTGCGCGTCTTTACTAACTTTTCTTTGCGAAGGACTGTTAATTGCTGTGATAGCGTAGGCTGATGTAGATCCAAAGCGGCCTCTAACTCGCTGACACACTTTTCGCCTTGGCCAATCTCACATAAGAGCATCATACGGTCGCTGTTAGATAAGACTTTCATTAGCTTACAGGCGTCAGCAGCTGATGCCTGCATTTTCTTAAGCTCGGATTTAGTAATGGTCATATTAAAGAGCGTTTAAAGGAATTTTTAAATAGGATTTGCCATTAGATTCTGGCTCTGGAAAATGGCCTGCACGTATATTGACCTGAATGGATGGCAATATCAGAGTAGGCATATCTAGAGTTGCATCGCGCTGACTGCGCATTTGCACAAATTCCGCCTCGCTTATTCCATCGTGCACGTGGATGTTGGATTTCTTCTCCTCACCCACCGTTGTGCAATAGGCTTCAGGACGATCTGTAGGTGGATAGTCATGACACATATATAACTTTGTCTCATCGGGGTAAGCCAATACTTTCTGAATAGACCGATATAAAGTCTGAGCGCTACCACCCGGAAAGTCGCAACGCGCCGTACCAACATCTGGCATGAAGAGTGTGTCCCCAACAAATAGCGCATCCCCAATTTCATAAGCCATGCAAGCAGGTGTATGGCCAGGCACATAAAGAGCCTTTAAGGAGAGAGCGCCAAATTGCAAAGACTCACCATCTTTTAACAAGTAATCAAACTGGGATCCATCAATAGCAAATTGCTCGCCTAGGTTAAAGACACCTTTAAATACGTTTTGCACATTAGTAATATGGTCGCCAATGGCAATCTTACCGCCCAATTTATCCTGAATATAAGGTGCTGCGGTTAAGTGATCAGCATGAGCATGGGTTTCAAGTATCCAAGTTAACTGCAATTGTTCGCCTTGAATAAAGCTAATGACTTCGTCAGCAGACTGAGTAGATGTTCTGCCTGACTTCGGATCGAAGTTCAATACGGAGTCTATGACTACGCAGGGGCTTTTCTTGCCCGCATACACCACATACGTAAAAGTCCAGGTTTCTGGATCAAAAAACGCCTTAACGTCAGCACTCGATTTTGGGTTCACGGCACACTTTCCTAAAGATATCGTTATTACCGCTCAAAAAGAACAATTGATATATATATTTATATATTATCTTAATATAAAATTAATTGCAATGGACTACTCAATTTTCATCAGCCCCGCCCTAGGCCTTATCGTAGGTTTATTGATGGGCCTTACTGGCGCAGGAGGCGGCATTCTGTCTGTGCCTTTACTCGTTTTTGTCTTGCATCTTCCGGTAGCCGAGGCGGCACCAGTTTCTCTTTCCGCCATTGCACTCTCTGCAGGTGTGGGCGCACTACTAGGATTGAAAAATAAAATTTTGCGGTATAAAGCAGCTGGCTTCATGGCGTTATTTGGACTTCTCCTCTCGCCACTAGGTCTTTGGTTAGCGCAAAGAGTTCCTAACGCTCCGCTACTAATTCTTTTTAGTGCTACGCTATTTTTAGTCTCAACCCGCTTACTACTTCAAGCCAGAAGAGAAATTCTTCAGCTCCCCAAGAAAAATAGCAAACCACCTCCATGCTTGCTGAATCCAGAAGTCGGTAAATTGAGTTGGAATATTCCCTGCGCAAGATCTCTTATGTTCGCCGGAGGTTGGGCTGGCTTCTTATCGGGACTATTGGGTGTTGGTGGTGGCTTTGTCATTGTCCCGGCGTTGAAGCGCTATACAGACCTACCAGTGCAATCGATTGTTGCTACCTCGCTAGGTGTCCTTGCCATCATCTCTGGCGGTGGCGTAGTCTTTTCTGCTGTCTCAGGTAATTTAGATCTATCAGTTGCAGCGCCCTTTTCTTTAGGGGCTTTATGCGGCCTTCTGATTGGAAGAGCGCTAGGTAAAAAATTAAGCGGGCCAAGGCTGCAACAAATCTTTGCCATACTCACCTTTGGCGTTGCAGTCAGTCTTACTATCAAGGGTATTAACGCCTTATGAGAAAGCCCCTCCAATCCCTTCTATATATACTAGTAATCGGTCTTTTGGGAGTTCTGCTGATGTCCATAAATAAACCAAGCTCTTTGCTATCAAGCTCTATTAGTTCGATTTCTGGCACAGTGAGTAATCTCAATAATGAATTGCTCGAATACGTTAACCCTGAAAAACCCACTCACGACCATTCCTCGGTCTACTACAAGCGCTTTTTTATCTCTAAATTTAATTTAGGCGATAAGGCCATCCAAGCTACGTTTTCAGCGCCGATGCAGATTACTGATGGCGATCAAATTACAGTAGCCGGATACCAAAAAGGCGAGTCCCTTCAGGTTCTTGCCTATAAAAACCAAACCCAACAAGTCAGTAGTAATGAAAATTGGATCATCCTTGGACTCGGGGCACTCTTCTTTTTTGCCGTAGCGATTGGCTTACTCAATAGCGAATTGGTTGCTGAAGGCGCATTGATACCCAAGCTCTTTTTGTTTGGATTTACTGTAGTAGCTATTTACATGGGGTATCGCGCCCTGCTGATACGAGAAGCGGTAAAGCTCTTAGCTAGCTAAAAAGAAAAAGCCCTTATTGCTAAGGGCTTTTTTATTACCGGTAGTTTGAATAACTACTTAGTGGCCACCACCCAAGTAAGCTGCTTTCACAGCAGGATCATCCTTGAGCTTAGCAGCAGGTCCATGAGTAGCAATCTTACCGTTCTCAAGAACATAACCGTAGTC
>NZ_LOJI01000021.1 GCF_001595965.1 Polynucleobacter yangtzensis | reverse complement strand
AAGAACAACAACATCGCATCTCCAGTTTCTGCAGCACAAGGATATGACTCTGTTTACCTCTTGGCAGCCGCTATCAAGCAAGCTAACAGTACAGAGGGACCAAAGATTGTTGCAGCATTGCAAGATCTGAAGGCTCCAGTTGATGGTGTGATCATGACTTACAACAAGCCATTCACAGCAACTGATCACGAAGCAATTAAAGCTAAAGACGTAGTGATGGGTGTGGTTGAGAACGGTCGCGTTGAGTTCTTGAACGCTGAGGATGCGAAGCCTAAGAAGAAGTAATCGACTCAAGGTCGCAGTGCAAATCCATTCTTTATTTTGCACTGCAGCAATTGATAAAACAGAGCGCCGCCCAAAATGCGGCGTTTATTAAGATATTTAAACCGTCAATAAAACAGTATTAAGAATATTTAGGCCAATAACATGGAAATGCTCGCACAAATCCTCTCAAGCGGTATCGCTGTGGGGATGATCTATGCTGTTATCGCATTTGGATTTCAGCTCACTTTTGCCACTTCTGGCACATTAAACTTCGGTCAAGGTGAAGCGCTGATGTTAGGCGCTCTAGTAGGTTTAACCTGCGTTGACACTTTCGGCATGAACTACTGGGTAATGATTCCAATCGTTTGCCTGTTCGGCATGATTCAGGGTAGCTTCGTTGAGTTAATCGGTGTTCGCCCTGCGATCAAAATTAAATCCGAGTTTGGTTGGATTATGTCCACCATCGCTCTCGGTATTATTTTCAAGAACGTTGCTGAAAACATTTGGGGTCGCGATGCATTGCCATTCCCATCGCCTTTGCCAATGGAGCCAATGAGCTTCTTGGGCGCAAGTATTCTGCCAATGGAAATTTTAGTGGTGGTTGGTGCGTTGGTCATGATGTTGTTAGTAGAGTTTTTTAACCGTAAAACAATTTACGGTAAGGCTGTTGTGGCAACAGCAAACGACCGCGATGCTGCTGGCTTGATGGGCATTAATACCAGCGTAGTGATTACCTTCTCTTACGCGCTCTCTTCTTTAACTGCAGCGTTTGCTGGTGTGTTGATTGCACCATTGACGCTGACTGGCGCAACTATGGGTGGCGCGCTGGGATTGAAGGCATTCGCAGTAGCGATTATTGGCGGCTTATCTAGCGGCATGGGCATCAT
>NZ_LOJI01000020.1 GCF_001595965.1 Polynucleobacter yangtzensis | reverse complement strand
GAGGGTTATGAGACCAGCACCATTGCTAATAGCGAGCGCATTAGGCCATTACTGCCTGAGCATCTTGCATATGTGATCTACACCTCCGGCAGTACAGGGACACCGAAGGGGGCTTTATTAGCTCATCAAAACGTAATCCGCCTCTTAGATCAAACCCAAGCTTGGTTTGGGTTTGATGAGAATGATGTTTGGAGCCTGTTCCATTCAATTGCCTTTGACTTCTCCGTATGGGAGATTTGGGGGCCATTAGCCTATGGCGGCAAACTGGTCATTGTTCCCAATGAAGTGCGGCGCTCTACCTCTGACTTTTTAGCCCTACTAAGACGCGAACAAGTTACCGTCTTAAATCAAACACCATCAGCTTTTGAAGTGCTAGTAGCTGAAGAAGTTGCACAAGAGCGCTCCACCCCCTTAGCCCTGCGATATGTCATTTTTGGTGGTGAAGCCTTAAATCCAGCCAAACTCAAAGCTTGGTGGGAACGCTATGATGATCAAGCGCCACAGCTAGTCAATATGTATGGCATTACCGAGACCACGGTACATGTCACCTATAAAGCACTCCAAGCAAGTGACGCAAACCTAGAAAGCAGCCCGATTGGTGAGTCCATCCCCGATCTCGCATCCTACCTCCTAGACTCCACCTTAGAGCCTGTACCTCCTGGAGTGGTGGGTGAGCTCTATATTGCTGGTGCTGGTTTAGCCAGAGGCTACCTAGGT
>NZ_LOJI01000019.1 GCF_001595965.1 Polynucleobacter yangtzensis | reverse complement strand
CTATCTGGATTTAATGAGATGGAAGTAATGCCCTTCTCAACCAACCAGCGCGCAAAGTCTGGGTGATCTGAAGGACCCTGACCGCAAATGCCAACGTACTTATTTTGCTTACGGCAAGCATCAATAGAGCGGGCAATCATGAACTCCACTGCTGGATCACGTTCATCAAAGTCGATTGCCAGTAACTCCATGCCTGAGTCACGATCCAGACCCAAAGTTAATTGAGTCATATCGTTTGAGCCAATAGAGAAACCGTCAAAGTACTCGAGGAACTGATCAGCCAAAATAGCATTAGATGGAATCTCGCACATCATGATGAGGCGTAAACCATTGACGCCACGCTTAAGACCAAACTTCTCCATCATATCGATCACGCGCTTAGCCTGATTAATGGTGCGCACAAATGGAACCATGATCTCAACGTTATCTAGGCCCATATCCTCACGAACACGCTTCATAGCCGCGCACTCGAGAGCAAAAGCTTCGCCGAATTCTTCTGATACATAACGTGATGCGCCGCGGAAGCCTAACATTGGATTTTCTTCATCCGGCTCGTAACGTGATCCACCAATCAACTTCTTATACTCGTTAGATTTGAAGTCTGACAAACGAACGATTACTGGCTTTGGATAGAAAGCAGCGGCAATGGTCGCCACACCTTCAACCAACTTATCTTCGTAGAATTGACGTGGACTAGCGTAACCGCGAGCCACACTCTCAACGGCACGCTTAAGGTCAGGGTCAATATTTGGATATTCCAACACTGCACGTGGATGCACGCCAATGTAATTATTGATAATAAACTCGAGACGAGCTAAGCCAACACCAGCATTCGGAATTTGACAGAAATCAAATGCCAATTGAGGGTTACCAATATTCATTGTGATCTTCACTGGAATCTCAGGCAATACACCGCGAGAAACTTCAGTAACTTCGGTTTCGATCAAGCCATCATAAATATGGCCTTCATCACCTTCAGCACAAGAAACTGTCACCATCATGCCGTCTTGCAAATGCTCAGTCGCATCACCGCAACCAACAACCGCAGGCACACCTAATTCACGAGCAATAATCGCAGCGTGGCAGGTACGACCACCACGGTTAGTCACAATCGCAGAAGCGCGCTTCATGACTGGCTCCCAGTTTGGATCAGTCATGTCTGCAACCAATACGTCACCAGGCTGGACACGATCCATCTCGCTTGGGTCACGAATAATGCGGACTGGACCAGCACCAATCTTTTGACCGATCGCACGGCCTTTTGCTAATACCTTTGAGCTACCTTTTAACTTGTAGCGCATCTCTACTTGGCCTGCTGCCTGACTCTTCACTGTCTCAGGACGAGCTTGCAAAATGTAAATGCGGCCATCTTGACCATCTTTACCCCACTCGATGTCCATCGGACGACCGTAGTGCTTCTCAATGATCACCGCATACTTGGCCAACTCAGTGATGTCCGCATCTTCCAGTGAGAAACGATTCCGCTTCTCAGGAGCGACATCCACTGTCTGCACTTTTTCTGCAGAGCCCTTTGGCGCAAATTGCATTTGAATCAACTTAGAGCCTAAAGAACGACGAATAATTGCTTTCTTGTCTTTGGCTAAAGTGGTTTTGAATACATAAAACTCATCAGGATTAACTGCGCCCTGAACCACTGTTTCCCCTAAGCCATAGCTTGAGGTAATGAAAACCACATCTTCAAATCCAGATTCAGTATCTAATGTGAACATCACCCCTGCAGCACCTAGGTCAGAGCGCACCATTCGCTGAATACCGGCAGATAAGGCTACTTCAGCGTGGGCAAAGCCCTTATGAACGCGGTAGGAGATCGCACGATCGTTATAAAGTGAGGCAAATACTTCACGAATCTTCTTGAGAACATCATCAATACCCTCGACGTTCAAGAAAGTTTCTTGCTGACCTGCAAAAGAAGCATCAGGCAAGTCTTCAGCAGTAGCTGACGAACGCACTGCGAATGAGCCTTTACCAGAGTCATCCAACACTGCAAATGCCTTGCGAATCTCTTCGTCTAATTTTGGTTGAAATGGCGCTGTTTCGATCCAGTTACGAATCTCTGCACCAGCTTGTGCCAATGCGCGCACATCATCAATATTCAAACCTTCTAAGCGCTGCTGAATGCGCTCAGTCAGATTGTTATGTTTTAGAAAATCACGGAATGCCAATGCAGTGGTAGCAAAACCTGTTGGAACACGAACCCCAGTGGAAGCTAACTGAGAAATCATCTCCCCTAGTGAGGCATTCTTACCGCCGACGGATTCAACATCCGTCATGCGAAGTTGCTCAAAAGGCAAAACATAGGCATCAGCCATACTGCTATTTTGTTGCTGTTGGTTGGACATAAAATACTCTCTAAAGATAAGGAAACTGGTGTAGCGG
>NZ_LOJI01000018.1 GCF_001595965.1 Polynucleobacter yangtzensis | reverse complement strand
TAATGGCGTGCTCATCGTAGCGCATACCGTAGTTTCAGTGGGGCCGTATGCGTTAATCATACGACGCCCATCAGCAAAGCGCTCAACTAAAGATGGTGAGCAGGCTTCGCCGGCAACTACTATTGTTTTCAATGGCGATATCTCGTTACCTTCAATGACTGCTAGTAGAGCTGGGGGAATAGTTGCATGTGTTACAGAGTACTTATTAATGGTATTTGTTAGTTCTACTGCTTTTGCAGCTCCACCGGAGATATTTGGCAAAACTAATATTGCACCCGCACCAAATGTTGTAATGATTTCGGAGACGCTTGCATCAAAAGCTTGAGAGGCAAATTGAAGCACTTTGCTAGATTGATCTATTGCAAAAGTGTGTATTTGTGCATTTGCTAAGTTAATTGTTCCCGCATGTGCAATACCCACCCCCTTCGGTGTTCCTGTACTGCCGGAGGTGTAGATCACATATGCAAGATGCTCAGGCAGTAATGGCCTAATGCGCT
>NZ_LOJI01000017.1 GCF_001595965.1 Polynucleobacter yangtzensis | reverse complement strand
CCCTCTGTACTGTTAGCTTGCTTGATAGCGGCTGCCAAGAGGTAAACAGAGTCATATCCTTGTGCTGCAGAAACTGGAGATGCGATGTTGTTGTTCTTTGGCTTGAACTCTTTTAAGTAAGCCTCTTGGAAGGCTTTACGCTTAGGAGTTGTAGATGGAGATTGAATATAAGTTTGTGGCATTGTTGCGCCGTTACCATTCTTACCGGCTGTATCAATAAAGCTAGCCATAGACAATGTCCAGCTACCGATCATTGGCTTTTTCCAACCCAACTTCGCCATACCGTTAGCGATTTGCGCCAACTCAGGTCCGATTGCGTAAGTCAAAATCACTTCAGCGCCAGCATTTTTTGCTTTGAGCAATTGTGAAGTCATATCAACGTCACCAATGTTGAATTTCTCAACTGCTACTGGTGTTACGCCATAACCCTTCAATGCTTTCTCTAAGTCTTCACGACCCAACTGACCGTAGTTTGTAGAGTCAGCCAAAATCGCGATTTTCTTCAAGCCACGCTTTTCAACCGCTTCCTTAGCGATCAATGGTGCTTGAATATTGTCAGGGGCAGCATTACGGAAAACATAGTTTTCTGGTGCGTTAGGGAATTGCTTAGTCAAGATAGAACCAGTAGCAACGTTGTTCATTACTGGAATCTTCGCATCTTGATAGAAACGCTGGGAAGCCAATGCAACGCCAGTGTTGATGTAACCCAAAGTAGCAACTACTTTTTCGTTATTGATCAACTCTTGTGCAATTTGTACGCCACGCTCATTTTTTGCTTCGTCATCGCGCTCAACCAAAACGATTTTGTTGCCGTTGATACCACCAGCAGCATTAATCTCTTTTGCAGCAAGACGCACACCATCACGCATACTCACACCCATAGAAGCGGAGCCGCCGGTGAAAGGTCCTGAAACACCCAGTTTGATATCGGCAGCGTAAGCACCGGTTGCAAGCATTGCAG
>NZ_LOJI01000016.1 GCF_001595965.1 Polynucleobacter yangtzensis | reverse complement strand
ACATTCTGAATATCGCGATGACCTGTAAATGCCATGGTGATGTCCAGTTCATTGTGAATGATCTCTAGGCACTTGGTAACGCCAGCCTCGCCCATCGCGCCCAAGCCATACAAGAATGGGCGACCGATCATTGTCCCGCGTGCACCCAAGGCCCAAGCTTTCAGAACATCTTGACCAGAGCGTATGCCGCCGTCCATCCATACTTCAATATCTTTGCCAACTGCATCCACAATTCCAGGCAATGCCTTAATGCTAGAAATTGCGCCATCGAGTTGACGGCCGCCATGGTTAGAAACAATTAATGCATCCGCCCCGGAGTTTGCAGCTAAGCGTGCATCATCTTCATCAAGGATGCCTTTGATGATGAGCTTTCCGCCCCAGAGTTTTTTAATCCACTCAACATCGCCCCAATTAAGGCCTGGATCAAACTGCTCTGCAGTCCAGGAGGAGAGTGAAGACATGTTGCCAACGCCGGTGGCATGACCAACAATGTTTCGGAATGTTCTACGCGGCGTCATTGCCATTCCCATGCACCAGCGTGGCTTAGTCGCCATATTGATCATATTGGCAATGGTGAGTTTAGGTGGAGCTGAGAGACCATTCTTTAAGTCTTTATGGCGTTGACCTAAGATTTGTAAATCTAGAGTGAGGACAAGTGCTGAACATTTTGCCGCTTTAGCGCGCTCAATGAGGCGCTCAATAAAGCCGCGGTCCTTCATAACATAGAGCTGAAACCAGAATGGCTTAGTAGTGCGCTCAGCCACATCCTCAATTGAACAGATACTCATTGTTGAAAGGCAAAATGGCACGCCAAATTTCTCGGCAGCCTTGGCTGCCAAAATTTCACCATCGGCATGCTGCATTCCAGTGAGGCCAGTAGGTGCCAGCGCAACCGGCATAGCAACTTCTTGACCAACCATGGTTGTCTTGGTCGTGCGGTTGGTCATATTGACCGCTACACGTTGGCGCAACTTAATTTTTTGGAAATCAGACTCATTGGCGCGATATGTGGACTCGGTCCATGATCCAGAGTCCGCATAGTCATAGAACATCTTGGGGGTGCGTTTTTTGTGGAGGACCCGCAAGTCTTCAATATTGGTAATAA
>NZ_LOJI01000015.1 GCF_001595965.1 Polynucleobacter yangtzensis | reverse complement strand
ACTGGCGCTATCAATATTGAGGCTCTACAGCTAGCGTTGTTAGCCATTATTGAAAGACACGAGGCATTGCGGACGGTGATGCTCGAGGATGAAGATGGCATTCCAATGGGATGCTTGCTCGGTGTACCAAAATTAAGTGAGGCAGTAGAGTTGGTAACTCTTAAGTCAAAATCACGCCAAGAAATTGAAGATTTTATTTTTAAGATTACTACAAAAGCATTTAAGTTAGACGTAGACAGACCCCTCCGCACTCATCTCTTGCAACTAACTGATGATGAATATGCCTTAGTGCTTACTTTCCATCATCATGCCAATGATGGTGTGTCAGCCAATATCTT
>NZ_LOJI01000014.1 GCF_001595965.1 Polynucleobacter yangtzensis | reverse complement strand
CCCCTCCGCACTCATCTCTTGCAACTAACTGATGATGAATATGCCTTAGTGCTTACTTTCCATCATCATGCCAATGATGGTGTGTCAGCCAATATCTTCTATCAAGAGTTGAGCATGGCTTACGCTAGTTATTGCCAAGGCCTGCAACCTCAATGGAATCCCTTACCAATCCAATACAGTGATTGGGCGGTATGGCAACAAAACTATTTAGCCAGTCATATTGATGCCAAGATAGAACGTGCCAAGATTAGATTAGCAGGCGCTCCTGATACTTTGGCGCTACCCTTAGATCATCCACGTGATGCTAATCGCGCTAGACGTGCCGGCTATCTATCCTTTAGCTTACCAGCCAACTTAGTCGAGCAATTAGAAAATGTAGCGCGTACAGAGCGCACCACTTTATTTACCGTCATCCTAGCCGCCTATGGCGCAACGCTAGCAAGACTAGCCAATCAAGAACTGGTAATCATTGGTTCACCGGTTGCCAATCGCAGTCGCATGGAGACCGAAGGCATCATTGGCTTCCTAGTCAATACCTTGGCACTACCAGTCTCGTTAAGTAATGTGCGCAGTGGGCATGAGCTTATTAGCCAAACACGCCGCTCTGTCGAAGAAACACTGATTGATCAGGACCTTCCATTTGAGCGTTTAGTAGAGGAATTAGGGGTGCCGCGCTCCTTAGCACAGACACCACTCTTTCAGGCTATGCTCGCCTTCCAAAGTCAAGGGGGAACACCGTTTGATTTAATGGGCCTACAAATCCAACAAGAGCCTGTCACATTACCTACAGCCAAGTTTGATCTCACATTGTATTTTTCACCACAGCCTGATGGTAGCCTAGGTGGCGGCTTTGAATACGATGCTGACCTCTTCGAAAAAGAGAGCATCCAAACTTGGATGCAAGCGTTTGTGCAACTCACCACTGCCCTTGCGCAAGATCTCAGTACGCCAGTGGTGAACCTACCCCTCCTCTCTACTGCAGAGCGCACTCGCATCCTAGAAGCCAGTGCTGGCAAGGCGCTAACCTTAGCGCCTGAACAACTCACCCTCCCTGAGCTA
>NZ_LOJI01000013.1 GCF_001595965.1 Polynucleobacter yangtzensis | reverse complement strand
ATGATGCCCATGCCGCTAGATAAGCCGCCAATAATCGCTACTGCGAATGCCTTCAATCCCAGCGCGCCACCCATAGTTGCGCCAGTCAGCGTCAATGGAGCGATCAACACACCAGCAAACGCTGCAGTCAAAGAAGAAAGTGCATAAGAGAAGGTAATCACTACGCTGGTATTAATGCCCATCAAGCCAGCAGCATCGCGGTCGTTTGCTGTTGCCACAACCGCCTTACCGTAAATTGTTTTACGGTTAAAAAATTCTACTAACAACATCATGACCAACGCACCAACCACCACCAAAATTTCCATCGGCAGAATACTTGCGCCCAAGAAATTCATTGGCTCCATTGGCAAAGGCGATGGGAATGGCAATGCATCGCGACCCCAAATGTTTTCAGCAACGTTCTTGAAAATAATACCAAGAGCGATGGTGGACATAATCCAGCCAAACTCAGATTTAATTTTGATCGCAGGACGTACGCCGATTAACTCAACGAAGCTACCCTGAATCATGCCGAATAAGCAAACGACTGGAATCATTACCCAGTAGTTCATGCCAAAAGTGTCAACGCAGGTTAAACCTACGAGAGCACCCAACATCAGCGCTTCACCTTGACCGAAGTTCAAAGTGCCTGATGTGGCAAAAGTGAGCTGGAAACCGAAAGCGATTACCGCATAGATCATCCCCACAGCGATACCGCTTGAGAGGATTTGTGCAAGCATGTCCATTATTGTTGGCCTAAAAGATACTTAAAACTGTTTTATTAACGAATCCGACATTGTAAGCAAAACGCCGCTTTTTGGGCGGCGCTCTGTTTTATCAATTGCTGCAGTGCAAAATATTGAATTATTAAGCACTGCCCAGTAAATTAAATTACTTCTTCTTAGGAGCTGCGTCCTCAGCATTCAAGAACTCAACACGACCGTTTTCAACCACACCCATCACTACGTCTTTCATCTTGATGGCGTCGTGATCAGTCGCAGAGAATGGCTTGTTGTAAGTAATCACAACACCATCAACTGGAGTCTTCAGATCTTGCAATGCTGCAACAATCTTTGGCCCCTCTGTACTGTTAGCTTGCTTGATAGCGGCTGCCAAGAGGTAAACAGAGTCATATCCTTGTGCTGCAGAAACTGGAGATGCGATGTTGTTGTTCTT
>NZ_LOJI01000012.1 GCF_001595965.1 Polynucleobacter yangtzensis | reverse complement strand
TATTTGCTGCCCAAGTGGCTAGAACACCAGAAGCGATTGCACTTGTTTATGAAGAGCAAAGCCTCACTTATGCGCAGTTAGATGCTCGGGCTAATCAATTAGCGCGTTACTTAATCAGTCAAGGTATTGGACCAGAGCAGATCGTCGCATTGCTCCTAGATCGCTCACCACAGATGATTGTTGCGCTGTTAGCGATCCTCAAGGCGGGCGCTGCTTACCTACCATTAGATCCTGACTATCCAGCCCAACGTCTATCGTTCATGCTGAGTGATAGTGGGGC
>NZ_LOJI01000011.1 GCF_001595965.1 Polynucleobacter yangtzensis | reverse complement strand
GAAACCTTCCTATGGCAAGGGTCGTCCTGTTGGCGAAGACATTATCAATATGATGTTCCCCCCAGGCGATGATGGACGCATCCCTGTCGTAGCGGTTACCGGTACCAATGGCAAAACGACAACTGTTCGTCTGATTTCTCACTTGATTGCGGAAACAGGTTTGCGTGTTGGCATGACGGGCACAGATGGTGTTTATATCAACCACCGCTTGATCGATACAGGCGATTGCAGTGGCCCTAAGAGCGCGCGCAATGTATTAATGCACCCTGACGTAGATGCAGCAGTTTTAGAGACCGCTCGAGGCGGCATGCTCCGTGAGGGGCTTGGCTTTGATCGCTGTGAAGTGGCGGTAGTTACCAATATTGGCGAAGGCGATCACCTAGGCCTCAATTACATTACCAGCGTTGAGGACTTGGCCATTCTGAAGCGCGTGATCGTGCAAAACGTTGCCCCTACTGGAGCAGCAGTTCTGAATGCGGCCGATCCGATGGTTGCGAAGATGGGTGATAAATGTTCTGGTCGGGTTATTTTCTTTGCCCAAAACCAGCACCATCCAGTGATAGCAGCGCATCGCGCCAAAAACAAAAAAGTTATTTACTTTGATGGCACCTACATCGTTGCCTCCAAAGGTGCACGCGTAATGTTCCGCTTCCCCGTCAGTGAAATTCCGTTGACTCAAAATGGCGTACTCGGATTTCAGGTGGAAAATGCGATGGCTGCAATAGGCGCAGCTTGGGCCTTGGGTCTGGATGCAGAAAAGATTGCGCGCGGCTTACACAGCTTTGAAAGCAATGCCAACTCAGTACCGGGTCGCTTCAATCAATTCCAGCACAATGGCGCAACCGTCATTGCTGACTATGGCCACAATCCAGATGCGATGCGCGCCTTAACTAGCGCCATCGAAGCAATGAAACCAAATAAGAGCCATGTTGTGATTAGTGGCGCAGGCGATCGTCGTGATGAAGATATTCGCGATCTCACTCGTATCTTAGGAAATGCTTTTGACAACGTCATCCTCTATCAAGATGCGTGCCAGCGTGGACGCGAAGATGGCGAAGTATTAAGGCTACTTCAAGAAGGTCTTGTTGGGGCTACCAAGGCAAAGCAAATTAAAGAGATTCATGGTGAATTTAAAGCCATTGATACTGCTCTAGATGATCTCTCTGCTGGCGATATCTGCCTCATCCTCATAGATCAAGTGGAAGAATCACTTGCCTACCTCAAAGAAAAGGTAAGGCCTTAAGAGCAAAATAGATGGTCCCCTGAAATTACTTCAGAACAATAAAAAACCCAATCAGCTGATTGGGTTTTTTATTTGGATAAGTTGATCAACTTATGAGTGGTAGTGCTGAATACGATCGATCTCTTCTTTCGAACCTAGCATCACAGAAACACGCTCATGCAAATCGGTTGGCTGCAAATCCATAATGAGATCTGTGCCATTGGTAGATGCACCGCCCGCCTGCTCCACTAAGAAACTCATAGGATTGGCCTCGTACATCAAGCGTAACTTGCCAGGCTTATGCGGCTCACGCTGATCCCATGGATACATAAACACTCCACCACGGGAGAGAACACGATGTACGTCTGCCACCATAGAGGCGATCCAACGCATATTGAAATCCTTATCGCGCGCACCACTCACGCCAGCAAGACACTCCTCAACATAACGGCGTACTGGGTCAGCCCAGTGACGCATATTGGACATATTGATTGCAAACTCTTTAGTGGAATGGGAAATTGTTACCGAATCCTTGATCAATAAAAACTCGCCCGTTAATTTATTGAGAGTAAACATCACTACTCCATCACCTAAGGTCAATGCCATCGTGGTTTGAGGACCGTACACGACATAACCAGCAGCAACTTGATGGCGACCTGACAATAAGAAATCAGAAGTCTGTAAAGGGGCGTTCGGGTCTTGCTTCTTTAGAACAGAAAAAATTGTTCCGATAGAAACATTCACATCAATATTGGATGAGCCATCGAGTGGATCAAACAAGAGCAAGTAGTCTCCCGTTCCTTGAACAGGAACAGGCAACTCCATCTCCTCGGAAGCCAAACCAGCAAGAGACTTGCAACCCTTGACACCATCAATCAGTAAATCGTTTGCAATGATGTCGAGCTTTTGCTGAACCTCACCTTGTACGTTGCCAGTGCCTGCTGAGCCGAGCAATCCAATCAACGCCCCCTGAGCCACCTCATGACTCAGTGTTGAACAGGTATTGACTACCGCCGTAAGCAAATCTTGCAATCCAGCAGGAATAGCCGCGCCCGCAGGTTTTGCAGATGTTAAATATTGCTTGAAATTAATATGGGAACTTGAGGACAAAGGTATTTCTCCAGTTTTTTGCCAAAGTGGGTTATTGGGCTCTATTTTGCCTTGTTATTAGGAGGGGCTAGTTACCTAGCGCCTTTCCTATCACCTCTCTTACATCTGGAGAGAGTGTCTGGCACGCTGAAACACGCTCCAGGGCGGCTTTCATGCGATCTTGATAGGGTTGGGCAAATAAGCACCAGCGATCCAGGGCTCTAGCAAGACGAGCGGCAACCTGAGGATTAATGGGATCAAGCGCCAAGACGCTATCGGCCCAGAACTCATAACCGCTGCCATCAGCCTGATGAAAGGTTGCCGGGTTGTTTGCACAGAAGGCATGAATAACGCTACGCACTCGGTTGGGATTATTTAACTTAAACGCAGGATGCTCGCGCAGCTTCTTCACCTCTTCCAATGTAGAGTCAAGACCATCCACTGGCGGACGGCTCGATTGCAAGCCAAACCATTTATCAATCACCAAAGCGTCACTGGCAAATCGGTTGTAGAAATCAATTAAACACTCTTTGGCTTGTTTTGCACCATGCATCACCAACGCAGCTAAAGCAGCGTAACGATCAGTCATATTGTCAGCAATTTGATACTGATTAGCAGCCATTGGCGCCCATACTCCCGGCGCCGCTTCAAGCAACATGCTTAAAGACAAGTTCTTGAGTGCGCGCTTTCCGGAGTCCACTCCGTCCGACTTAAATGGTCCTGGTGTTTGCATCTGCTGATACAAAGCAGCCCACTCCAATTGGAGTTGCTTAGCAATTTCTCTGCGGAAGGCACGACGTGCAGTAAATATCTTCTGCGGATCCACGTTCGTACATTGCTCATACAAATAAGACTCCGCAGGTAGCGTCAGGGTCAGATCTTTAAAGGCTGGATCCAAGTTAGGATCAAGCAGGATATTGCGATAGGCCTCAATGATTTGGGCATCAGGCAAGCGATTATTCAAAATCATTTGCATTGCTAGTTTTTGACCAGCCTCCCAGCGATTGAACGCATCGTCATCGCTAGAGAATTGCGTCAAGAGATCAGCTTCAGACTGCTCAAAATCTAAGTTAACCGGTGCCGAGAAATTACGATTAATCGATAGCACTGGACGCTCTTCAACATTGTCAAAGGTCCACGTCTGACTAGCTTGTGTCAGCTCCAGCAATTGCTCTTTTTGATCGTTCGCCTTGGTAATTAAACGCATCTTCAATGGAATATGAAAAGGCTTCTTCTCCGGCTGACCGGGGCTAGGCGCACAACTTTGCGTCAATGTGAGTTGGTACTGTTTTTTGGCAGCGTCGTAATGCTCTTGCACCTTCACTCGTGGAGTCCCTGCTTGGCTGTACCAATTCTTGAACTGAGTCAGGTCTTTGCCATTAGCATCAGCCATCGCCATCAAGAAATCATCGCAGGTCACTGCTTGCCCGTCATGGCGCTTGAAATACAAATCCATGCCCTTACGGAAACCATCCCTACCAAGCAGGGTTTGGTACATCCGGACCACCTCAGAGCCCTTCTCATAAACGGTCACGGTATAGAAGTTATTAATCTCTTGGTACTCATCAGGGCGAATCGGATGCGCCATCGGACCCGCATCTTCTGGGAATTGGAGCTGACGCAACAATCGCACGTCTTCAATTCTCTTTACTGCTCTGCCCGATTCACTGCCCATTTGGTCGGCAGAAAACTCTTGATCTCTGAAAACGGTTAAGCCCTCTTTCAGCGATAACTGAAACCAATCCTGACAGGTGACGCGATTGCCGGTCCAGTTATGAAAGTACTCATGCGCAACAACGCTTTCAATATTAGCAAAGTCAGCATCAGTCGCTGTTTCTGGTTGAGCGAGAACAAACTTAGTATTGAAAATATTCAATCCCTTGTTCTCCATCGCGCCCATATTGAAATCGCTCA
This sequence comes from Polynucleobacter yangtzensis, assembly GCF_001595965.1. Taxonomy (GTDB): domain Bacteria; phylum Pseudomonadota; class Gammaproteobacteria; order Burkholderiales; family Burkholderiaceae; genus Polynucleobacter; species Polynucleobacter yangtzensis. The sequence goes on along the minus strand of NZ_LOJI01000011.1, from coordinate 1,188 downwards.
CAGCCACAATCATGAAACGCTCTAAATCCAGCTCCAGACCAAAGCGTTTTTCGTCCCAATGAATTGATGCAATCAAAGAGTCCATGGCATGACGGGTCTTCTTCAGATCATGCGGCTCAACCCAGATCTGCAATAGCTTCTTAGCACCACTACCGGTAGTAATAGTCTCCTCAATGCACTCCAACTTGCCCGCTACCAAGGCAAACAAGTACGAAGGCTTAGGAAATGGGTCTTCCCAGGTCGCACTGTGCCAACCGTTTGGAAGTTTTTCTGTATTAATCAAGTTACCGTTAGATAACAAGACTGGGCACTCTGCTTCACGAGCACGTAGCGTTACTTTAAATCGCGCCATGACGTCTGGACGATCTAGGAAATAGGTAATCTTTCTAAAGCCCTCGGCCTCGCACTGGGTAAAAAAGTTGCCATTAGAAACGTACAAACCCATCAGGGTTGTGTTTTTCTCTGGCACACAAACACAAATAATTTCAACGATGAATTTGTCTTTACCTTCATTTGGTAAAGAATGAATCGTGAGTGTTTCAGGGGTTAATTCAAAATGGCGATGGGCTTCGCCATTAATCCGCAAGCTGACGAACTCGAGCTCATGTCCGACCAATACCAAGGGAGCCCCTGGTTCGAAGCTTTTGCCTGGCAGAACTTCAATTCGACTTTTAACAATCGTTCTGGCTGGTTCTAGAGCAATATCAAGCTCGACCTGATCGAAGGTGTAAACAGGAGGACGGTATTCGAGCCGACGAAAGCTCTTTGGGAGATCAGTTTTCATGAGCCTATTTTAAGTCTAGGCCGGCGAACTGGTGAACCCTCTAAATCAAGCCCAGATCAAGGTAGCAATGCCAATGGCAATAAAGGTAATGGCTGCTATGGCATGCACCCACTTGATAGGCATCCGCTTGGTGAACTTTTGACCAATCCAGACTGCAGGAGCATTGGCCAACATCATCCCCAATGTGGTGCCAATGGTTACCGAGACTACATCCTCATAACGAGCACCCAGGGCAATAGTAGCAATTTGCGTCTTATCACCCATCTCAGCCAAAAAGAACAGTCCGGTCGTTAGCAAAAATACTTGTAGGGCTTTATCAGCTACCTTAGATCCAGCAGCGTCATCAATATGATCCGGCACCAACAACCACAAACCAATGCCTAAGAAACTCAATCCCAAAATCC
>NZ_LOJI01000010.1 GCF_001595965.1 Polynucleobacter yangtzensis | reverse complement strand
CTACCTCCTAGACTCCACCTTAGAGCCTGTACCTCCTGGAGTGGTGGGTGAGCTCTATATTGCTGGTGCTGGTTTAGCCAGAGGCTACCTAGGTCGTCCTGGCTTAACTGCCGAGCGCTTTATTGCCTGTCCTTTTGGTGAACCTGGCACGAGGATGTACCGCAGTGGTGACTTAGCCAGAAGACGTGCCGATGGCGCTTTAGAGTTCTTAGGTCGTGCTGACCAACAAGTGAAGATCCGGGGCTTTAGGATTGAACTAGGTGAAATTGAAGCAGCCCTCTTACAAGCTTGCCCAGAGTTAGCTCAAG
>NZ_LOJI01000009.1 GCF_001595965.1 Polynucleobacter yangtzensis | reverse complement strand
TGAACTGACCTAATTTTTAGTGCCACTCCCAAAGAGAGGATTTTTGATAATCTTCACCTTAAAGGAGTACTAAATATGGCTAAAGGTCAGCGTCTTAAACCCGAGCAAATCGTCACCTTATTGCGTCAAATTGATGTATTAACCACGAATGGCAAAACCCTCGCCCAAGCTTGTAAAGAAGTGGGTACGGTTGAGCAAAGCTACTATCGTTGGCGCAAGATCTATGGTGGTATGAAGCTCGATCAAGCCAAGAAGTTTAAAGAACTTGAGCAAGAAAACACCCGACTTAAAAAGCTCGTAGCGGACTTATCGCTACGAGAGGTGATGCTCAAGGAAGTTATCAAGGGAAACTTCTAAGCCCTGCTAAACGCAAGACAGCCGCTCAGGTATTGATGCAAAAATACTCAACATCAGAGCGCTTAGCTTGTGAATTAGTAGGGCTCTCCAGAGCAGCGTATCGCTATATGCCACTTCCCAGAGATGATGAAGAGCCGCTACGAGCTGAAGTCATCCGGATGGCCGGCACCTACGGTAGATACGGTTATCGGTTTATTGCCAGCATGATGCGCAACGCTGGCTGGCGTCAGGCAACCACCGCCAAGGTGGCTCGCATTTGGCGGCAAGAAGGACTCAAGATCCCGCAAAAGCAGCCTCCTAGAGGCAGATTGTGGCTAAACGATGGTAGTTGCATGAGGCTTAGAGCAAGTTATCCCAACCATGTGTGGAGCTACGATTTTGTCTTTATCAGAGATGCTTATGGTGGCAAGATCCGCATGCTCACCATGATTGATGAGTTCACCAGGAAATGCTTAACGATCCACTGCGCCAGAAGGATTGGATCAATCCAAGTGATTGAACAGCTAGCCAACGCCATGATCGCCCACGGTATCCCAGAGTACATCCGTAGTGATAATGGCCCAGAATTTATTGCCAAGGAACTGCGTAGTTGGTTATCTGGCATGGGAGTCAAAACCGCTTACATCACCCCAGGATCTCCTTGGGAGAACGGCTTTTGTGAAAGCTTTAATGGCACCTTCAGAGATAACCTTTTGGATGGTGAGATCTTCTATAGCCTGAAAGAAGCCCAGATCATCGTCGGGGAATGGGTCAAGCACTATAACCATGTCAGGCCCCATAGTGCATTAGGTTACAGACCACCAGCACCGCAAGTACAAATACCCAAAATCATCCAGAATCAACCAATTTTGCTGCAATGATTTACTATAGAAAAACTCTCTCAAGTAGTGGACCTAAATTGACAGCAGTTCA
>NZ_LOJI01000008.1 GCF_001595965.1 Polynucleobacter yangtzensis | reverse complement strand
AGCCCATATCGCAGGCCTTATTAATCAGAGCTGAGTAATTTAGAGTTTTACCGGCCTGTACATCTCCCACAACCATGCCACGACATAAAAATGGATCTGTCGAAAGAGGGTCGCAAAGTTGCTCTAAAGTCTTATCCGTATCGAGATTAGTCTGGCGTATAACCGATTCAGGTATGTCATGCTTGCTCTTAATATAAGCCTCAAAGCTGTCCCAAAAAGTTCTCTCAGTTTTCAGTAACCTATCAGAGGTATACCAAGGAACTCTGTTCTTGGTATTGTCAATAATGACTTCTGCCTCATGAACTACTACATCAACCTTATCACTTACGCCTCTAATGATGATTTCAATTTGCTCATCAGTGGCATGTAACCCCGGCATCTCATTAACAATATTATTAATTTGGGCTCTAATCCAAGCGTGATCAATAAGCTCAGAGCTGGTTGATTGATTTGCTCTAGTAACAATATCATTTTGAATAATATTCAAAATCATTGTTGAGAGAGGTTTAGATTGACTCATTCAGCACCTTCCTAATCTTCTCTAAGTATTTTTCCAGGATTTCTTGATCTAACCCGTAAATGTGACTATCTATCACTGAATTTTTAAAGACTTCAAAATTAATTCCAGCTGCTTTCATTTGGCTTGCGAGGTCTAGTAAATTTGTATAAGCCTCTTCGTCATCCTCTCTACTAAATTTGGCAGTAGAAATGGCTAAGTCATTCTTAACTAAATCAGCTGGGAAGGTGCTCTCAATAAACTCAAGCAAGGATTCTGCAAGATCCGCATTTTCTCCAAACTGATCTAGCAGGGCCTGTATTGCTGGCTGAGACCTATCAACCTCATACGTAATTAGTTGGGAGTCTCTATCGTAGTACCTACACCAAACAGAGTTTTCGCTTGTTTTCCTCATCTTTAGTCTCTTCTCAAATACACCTGAGGAATGAGTGGACATTTTTCGTATCAAATCTCTAATTCGAGCCTTAATAATTGCCGGCAAAATTGCTGTTGATTTCTTAATATCAAGCTTCCAAAGCTCATCTGCATCATTGCCAAACGAAATATCAACGCGGGCCAATTTATTTGCCTCTGACTTTCGAACGATGCTCTGCCAAGAACCCCAAGCGATTAAACGGTCAACCCTATATAAATACAGTCCTTGATTGGCGACATGATCGCCATCTATTGATATTTTCGATTCACGAGTTGTACCACCCATTCTTGATTGATGAGGCAATAAATATCCTCTAACATTTATCTTCGCGCCATTAACATCAACAGGTTCTTCAAAAATTAATTGCGAACGAGATTCATCATCCTTACCATGAGTGCAGAAGGGGTCCATTGGCTCAAGCTTCAAGCCATTAACGTAGATTTGAGTTATCTTTTTTTCAAGTAACTTGTGATAAACAAGACTCAAGATCTTCTGAAGGCTCTCTATTTCCCTATTCACATGCAGAGATAGTTCATCTTCAGTCTGAAGACCTTCCTCCAATCTATCGCAGCTATTCCAAATTACAACTGTACCCACTTCCGGGATTAAGACGCCGATAGTTGCCAGCTTTTCGATACACTTATCTGCGTCCAACTCAGAGGCAAACCATTTATTAGTCTTGATTACCTGATCAAGGTCCCATGAAATACCGTACCAATCATTGCTTGAGGATGCTCTTGAAATTACCGTTAAAACTCTTGCCTGAGAAAATGAAGCGGTTTTAAGCCCTAAGCCAAACCTTCCCATATCTTTTGAATCACGGGTATCACTTGGCCCTTTACCCCCAAGAGACATGGCCACCCGCAACTCCTTATGATCCATACCCAAGCCATTGTCTGAGATCGACACTGTTAATTTATTTAATTGATCTCTCGTAACTGATATATCAATTCGTTTTGCATCTTTACTGATGCTGTTATCAATAAGATCAGCAACTGCAAAAGGGAAAGAGTACCCAATGCTGCGTATCGACTCAATTAAAGAACTCGCTGGTGGCGAGAGATCAATTTCAGACATTTATTTCCTCTTCATGCCGGGTATATAAATATCATCATCTTTAATATGGTCATACTCGATTCCGTGCAAAGATTTAAAGATTGCCTCAAAAATTACTTTTGCACCATCAGGCGGAACCGCCATCCCAATTTGTCTCCGAATACTTTCTTTTGAGCCCATAAATTCAAAGTTATCTGGAAAAGTTTGAAGGCGCGCACGCTCTCTATTTGTCAAGGCTCTGTTTTCAGACCAGTGATAAACATGGGTGCCACCACCACCAGACCCAGTGATGGTGTACGAGGGCTTTTCAGCCTCGAGTCGCTTGTAGATTTGACTTAGCTTTGCGCCTTTTACGTTTAATTGATAAGCCTTGGGAATGGCTGCATTCCAAGCATTCTGACCAGGCAATATATAACTCAGGCGCTTAACAACAAGATCTGACTGAACAGTTTTTTCATTGTTATAAGCATCTTTTTTAATTGGAGTTTTTTCTATCGCATCTTTTGCAGAAACAAACTTCTTCAAATGCGTTTGCTTTGGAGGTTTAAATTTGATGCCTAAAGATTTTTTAAAACCAACAATAATTAGTCTATGGCGTGCCTGAGGAACTCCATATTCCTCAAACTTATACAAATACGGGGTTAGAACGTATTTTGGTCCAGCTTGCTCAAGGTCTTTGAGAATCTTCTTTAATGCTTCGCCTTGATTGGCGCTAGTTAATCCACTAACATTTTCGGCAACAAAGAAATCTGGCTCAAACATCCTAAGAACTTTTAAGCCATAGGTATACAACGGCCCAAAATCGCCCTGCATTCCTTTTTGCTCGCCTACAACACTAAAATCATTACAAGGAAATCCAAACGCAAACCCATCAATCTTATCTGAAGCGTTCCTAAGATTCTTCATATTGAAGGTGCGAATATCCTCGCAAAATACAGAGTCTGGCGTTGCTCCTTTAATATTTCTTATATATGTTTCGCATGTATGCTCGTGGTTATCCACCGCCCAAGCATGCTCATAATCAAATAGCTGAGTCTTTTTAGCGGCAAGATATGCTCCGAGTGCTAAACCACCAGGCCCACTAAAAAGTTCACCGATTTTTAATTGCTTCTTATTTTTCAATTAAATTCTTCTCAATTTAGGCAATTAAGATTGCCTTTTTCTAATGCGTAAATATAGCGAACTGCAATACCCTAAGATTATTTAGTTTCAAATACTAGTATAGGTTAATGGCGTATAACTTAGTCCAATTTAGGAATATTTTTACCCCTGAAAGCATGGATGACAGTTATATAATTTTTAATTCTTCAATACTTTTAGCTATACGCCTTTCACCTCAGATAGTATTCAATAAACCATAATCATATTAGCTCCTCGCGAAATCAAAACTCAAATCGTTTAATGCCGGCTTTAAATAATTCCTTCAATATATTTTAGTTATTTGAGTTAACCGAACTAAGGCGTTAAATCTTCAACAAGGTTAATTTCTCTACGCTGCCGGAGCCTCTCCGAATCAACAAGCTCTTCCGTTGAACAGCCTTCTGTTGGCGTAATACGTCTAAGGTATTTGTCTGGTACTGGACCTTCTTTTTGGGTTTCTAAATATCCCGTGCTGTGTTCATAAGCAAGCCATCCGCTCTCAGTTGCAATCTCCACTTCCCATGTGTACAAGGGCATCTCATTAGCACCCCATCGTCTGTAACCTACAGCTGATTTAACGCGCACAATGTTGCCCGTATTTTCAGGAAGCTTACAAAATACGGTAATGGCTAGGTCGCCTACTGAACAATTAAGCTTTGACATGGTTACTCTGGGTAGCATTAAGGTCCTTTTTGCCCGGTATTTCCATTGCAAAAGAAAATAGGGCTTCGCTAAAGTACGTAACTAGGCCTATTAAGAATCCTTGGATAAATACCAAATCCGAACTTTCTTCAAATGCGTAAAAGCAAATCAGCATTACTAAAGCACCACAAATCTTAATCATCACATCCTCCTTTTATGTCGAGTAAGTTCAGATTAATGAGCCACTAGCTCACACCATGAGCTAGTGGCTCATTAATCTGGGTTTATATACACAAATATGGAGCTCCAGATGAAATACCTCATCGCTTTGCTACTCATTGCCCAATGCGTCATATTGGCGCGTACCGCTTCTGCCCAAGCCATCTATGGACCCACTGGCGACTACCGTGGTTACAGCCAGACCTCACCTAGCGGCGTTACCAATGTATATAACGCTAGCGGACAAAATGTCCAATCGTTTCAGACTGATAGTGGGCAAACCAATTTCTATAGCCCTCAAGGCACCTATCAAGGCGCTTCAACGGCGCCAGTTTATGCATCACCTAATTCAACTATCAATGCACCACGTCAAGCGCCTCAAGTTCCCACTGTGAAAGGTTGGTAATTCAAATGAAAAAGATCGCCGTCAAAAATTGTCTTCTAATTTCTGCAACTTGCTTCTCATTGACTGCATTTGCTCAGGTAACAAGTTGGGAGAACAGTCCTATGAATTACCAGAACAGCTCCATGAATTATGAGAATAGTCCCATGAATTACAACAACAGCCCCATGAATTATCAAAACAGTCCGATGAACTACAACTCCAATAATGGGGTCTATGACAACAACGGTAAACGGATTGGCTATGAAGTCACAGCACCCTCTGGCGTTACCAATGTATTTGATAACAATGGTAACCGGATTGGCTACTCGCCAGCCAAGCGATAGTACGATGCTCTTTAGCGCAATCATTCTTAGCATTGTTATGCCTATGCAAATCGCATTAAACCACCCCCGGTTTGAGCTCTTTATTGTTCAAGCGACTATCGATGCAGCGGTCATCGCTGGCATCCCAGCATCCAAAGCTGCAAAAAAATATGCCTTGCAATCTCAAAAGCCCGATTTCTTGATGGTAGAGGCCCACTTAGCATCTGAGCCAGTCAGCTGGAGAAGGCTGTACTTTAGAAAACTCTTTTCTTGATTGGGTAATGATGAAAAAGTTACTTTTAGGGCTGTGTTTTTTATTGGCAAGCAACCTATTGCATGCCTACCCAAAATGCAGCCTGTATGAGCCCTATCGTTGCATCCCCACGTATGGCAATAAGATCGTTTGTGGCTGCGGGCTGTGACCATTTCGCTCAATAGCTCATTGCGTGAGCCATTACAGTAAGATTTAGATTCAACCAGAACAAAAGTGAGCCATCATGGGTGATATGGAACGACTTCATCGAATCAAGTACATGATTCAGGCGCGCCAATGCGTTCCGCTAGAAGACTTCTTGGGTGAGCTGGAAATTTCTAAAGCCACTTTTAAGCGGGACTTAGAGTATTTGCGCAGCAGGATGAACGCCTCCATTGTTTATGACCGGTTTAAAGGTGGCTATTGCTTTGATGGGCAAAGCATTGGTGAGAAGGTTGAGTTGCCCGGCCTGTGGTTTTCCGAAAAAGAAGCAACAGCCCTCGTACTAATGCAGCACCTTCTCTCTGGCCTTGATAAAGGGGGCCTGATTGAGCCACATATCGCCCCACTAACCTCAATCATTGATGGCATTCTGGGGCAAAGCGATACTCCAGCAAAAGAACTGCGCAAGAGATTAAAGGTATTTGGGATGTCGGCCCGCAATAGCTCAATTGAGAACTTTGAAGAAATTGGTAGTGCTTTACTAAAACGTAAGCGACTACAAATTACCTATTACGCTCGGGGTACCGATAAAACGACTGTACGAGAAATCTCCCCGCAGCGACTTATCTTTTATAGGGATAACTGGTATTTAGATGCCTATTGTCATTTACGCAAAGACTTAAGAAGCTTCTCGCTAGATGGAATCAGCAAGGCCATCATCACTAATACAAAAGCTGATGAGATTTCAGAAAAGCAGTTGCATGAGCACTTTGCAGAAAGCTATGGGATCTTCTCAGGTAAGGCTAGTCAACGAGCAAAGCTCAAGTTCTCACCCGAAAAAGCAAGATGGGTAAGCGCCGAGGTATGGCATGGACAGCAAGTTAGTAGTTTCGATAAAGAGGGTAATTACTTCTTAGAGTTTGATTACAACCAAGATCCTGAGCTGGTAATGGATATTTTGAAGTATGGTTCAGGTGTAGAAGTGCTGGCCCCAACAAGCTTACGCAGGCGAGTAAAAGATGAACTCACCAATGCGTTAAAAAAATACTAAACACCGCACCACCGAAGTGTTGGCATATGTAAGAAGTGTCACGCGCTCCCCTTCATGAAATTCAATTGAAGTTGTTCGGTGGCCTGCAAATTCATTACTTCAAATTAAATTTCTCAATCCAGCGTCCAGCGCGTTTGACTGACATATTGCGCGGATCAATAGAATTCACCTGATGAACCGCCCAGGAACGCCACTTGTCATACCCAGGAATCTGTTTGCCAATAGATTGTGACTTGAGATCCAAAGCATTTATGAGCTCTTGCATCTTTTCAGCACGCCTAATATCTTTGATCGCCTGATTCATTAACTGCATGCGTTTTTCAATTAAGCGCTCAGTCTCTTTTTTACGACGCAAAGTGGCCTTTGCCTTTCTCTCAGCAATGCTGGCTATTGCATCATTTTTCTTATCAACTTGCCTTTGATATATCCATTCAATGTGATCGCGTTTGCGCTGCTCAATATTCATCAGAAGCTCAATTGCCAAATCTCTCAGAATCTCTGGAGTGATATCGACGTACTCTCGATAGTCTTTGTTTTCTGACATTCGATCTTGGCTGCTGGTCCAGCTAAAGCCATAAGCTTTGCCTGGATTACTTTTTCTTCTGTAGAAATGATTGCCATCATCAAAACAAACAAATCGAAAGTAGTGATAGCCGCCATCCATATCAACACTAAGAGATTGGGTTCGGGGCCCATGAACCTTGACTCGAAATCCCAACCCCTCAAAGTAGTTAAAAAAGCTATTTAAGGCAGAAAGCAGCTTTTCCGGCTGGGTGCTGATACTTGGGCTTATAGAAAGAATATTTTTCCTTGGCAATTTGAGCATCATAAGTAAGAAGCTTTTCCGTAATTGGATGAATCTTTGTAATCGCCTTTGGAATGCGGATTAAGGGAACTAGCGCCTCAATCTTGGCCCTTACCTGCTCAATGGTTTCATCAAACACTGGAGGGGGAGGCAATTGCATTTGCGCCACCTCTTCCTCCGTTTGCTCTGGCTCGTCAAGATACCCATATCGATTTGGCGCGCCTCCGCCAATATGAACAACCTGAGATTGAAATGGATAGAGGGTAGGAAGTTCTGTTTTTGCAACCTGATGACCATTGGCTAACTTTGCCCAATAGCCAATTCCAGGAGTTGGCACTTTGGCGGCTTTGCAAATTTTTCGAAGGCCGACATCCGATAAATCGAATTCAGCTGCCAGCTGAGTCATTGGCTTTGACCAAACTAGGTCATACATTTCTTGTCGGGTGAGCGTTCTTGGTGTCATGTTCGCCTTTCAATTTGATATTGATCCATCAAATTTTGCCCTAAACAAATGCAGTGGGGCGGACGCTCAGCCTAGGCGGAAAGTACTTTTAGAGTGGTTATTGCGCAACCCTATTTCGGCAAAGAAAATTTCGCAAGCCATTCAACATAACCTATAGCTTGGGACTTCACTTTGTTATTTTTTAGTTTGGCAAATGCCTCCAACAACGTTTTCTCGATAGGGGAAAGCATGATGCATGGACTTCCATGCTCCCATTTGGCAAGCACACCATCTTGTACGTCATCAGGCATCGTTCCGAACTCAAGCCAAGTTGCCGAAACACCAAACTGTTTTTGGCACTCTAATAACCCCGCCTTGGAAATGCCCCTTGTCTCCCAGTTGTAGACAATTTGCGATGAAATATTCAAGCCCCTAGCAACTTCGGCTTGAGGATATCGCCCAGGGATTAGATTTAATTCTTTTAAAGTGGCGTATAAACGCTCTGTAGTTTTATGCATAAAAATAATATACGTATTGTTTTGATGCCTAAAGAGCTATTTAACCCTTCGGACAGTTGCCTTAGAGGCTCTAGATAAAACCAAATTTTTTATAAGCGCATTCGAGTCAATCGGATGATCTAACTCGCTTTCATCCATTTCCTCAAGCTCGGCTCTAAATAAATCAAATAGTGCAAAGCGACCATCTGCCCCAACATCGCCAACGTGATCTTTACTCAGATGCTCCTGAACCAACTGAAAAGCTATAAGCTCCAACTCACGAGGATGCAAATTACTCGCCCTGGGCTTGCCACTATCCCCAAACATGACATAGCGAATATCCACATCAAGATTGGCCAGCTGATTTAAATAACCCAATCTAGGCTCAAATTCTTCTCGCTCGTACTGCTGATAGGTGACCACACTCACTCCAGAGAGCTTGGCAACTTCGGCCTGAGTAAATGCCAGGCGCCTTCTTTCCTGCTTTAAACGTGAACCCCACCCCGCCTGAATTAAAAATTCAGACTTATTTGGGTCTATGGTATCAGTTTTCAAAGTAAAATGTAATGTTTTTTTATTAAAAATTGTGACTAAATCTAATAATAATTGACTATGTTGCTAATTGTATATCAATAAGTATAGAAATTTGTTTATTTTAAAGAAATGCCCTACAGCCTTCATTTATATGGCGTAGAAGGGCAATTTCCCCGCCATAGCATTTAAAGATATTTGATTTTTAAACCAAAAAGGGCGAATGCCCAATCAGAAAGGAAGCCTATAGAAGAAACAAAAAAACCGCACAACCCAATTTGAGTAGCGCGGCAGTTTTGTCTCACTTTTGCGAGGAATGCGTCCGATACGTAGCAGTTCAGATTATCTCCAAGAAAAAAAGTGAAGTCAAGAATAGGGATTGCTTTGCCTAAATTTTAGGCAACTAAGGCGATCTGGCCGTGCTTTGCCTAATTTTTAAGGAGAAATCCAATGATTGTGAATTCCACGCGCCAGGTTATTACGCGCTCACCCCACAGAACAGTGGGAATGATTAATAGCCCCTACTTTCAGTCCAAGCCGATTGTTTATGAATCCCAGCTAGAGCGAGCCTTTGTTCAGCTGTGCCTACTTTGTCCAGGAGTTAGGCGCATTGTTGCTCAGCCTTTTAAGGTCAATCTAGACCCAGCCAAGAAAAGACACTACACACCCGATTACCTCGTAGAGCTAGAGGATGGCAGTTTCGTAGTGATTGAAGTCAAGATCCTTGAGCGAATCGCAAAACTGGAGAGGCGCTTTAACCAAATTAATGAAATCTTAAGTAATCGTAATTTTTCATTCATGACTGCTGATGAAACGCAGTTGTATTCAGACGAAAAAGAAAAGCACGTTAAAGAAATTCTTCGCTACGTCAATTGGCAAGTTGATGCGCAAGTTCAAAAAACGATTTTGAACAAGCTACAAGAAATTGAGGGCAAAGCAGTTTCATTTACCCATCTTCAGACTCAAGCGCAATGCTCCGCTGAAGATCTTTTGCATCTGATAGCAACTCGAAAAATCTTTGTTACTGCAGTAACACCTATATCAGAACTTTTTATTACAAAACCTATTTCAGGAGTCACACATGGACTTAATTACTTTTCAACTTGGTTTAACTTTGCGTTATGGGGAGCGGATCTACCAGTTTCACCGGCAACTTGATGGTGGACAGGTTCAATTTGAAGACCAGATTACCCGGCACACCAAGACTCTGACGATTGCTCAGGCGGTTCATGATGTGCAAGAAGGAAAAGCGCTCGTCCTACGGGAAGGCTTTGATCCGAAATTACCTGCATCAGTGGCCGCACCTACCAGCTTGTCAGATTTGCCTATGCATTACCAAGATGACTTGGGTAGAAAAATGGACTACCTAGGCTGGATGAGACGTCTTGGCATTAATCGCGGGGAGAAAAAGCGAATTGCCGAGCAAATTCCAGTGGTTGCCGAACGAATTAAGGATGCATCGCCACCGGCACCCAATACGGTAATGACTTGGATGCGAATCTTTGAGTTAAATGATTTAAATCCAGCAGCCTTAGTCTCAAGGTATCTATATCGCGCTAAGACTCGCTTTACGCATCCACTAGTTGAAGAGTTCATTTACAAGTGCCTGCATAAGCACTATTTCACGCGCGCCAGGAACTCGCTTGAAAATGTCGGCTCCATGATTCGGCTAGAGCTTAAAAAACTCGTATTACAAGGCAAGCTCACCGAGGAAGAATCTAAGGTTAGCGCTTCAACTATTAACCGACGCTCAAAAGAAGTGGAGCCCTATTTTGCGACTAAGGCTAGGTATGGGGAGCTTTATGCGCGCGTGAAATTTAGAACGCCATTTGGTGTAAATCCCATTGAGCGCGCAATGCAACGTTATGAGATTGACCACACTACTCTGAATTGGGTGCTGATCTGCGATCGCACGGGATTACCCCTTGGAAGGCCTACTCTCACTTTGGTGGTTGATCGTTACTCGAGCTATATCGTTGGATTGCACGTGAGCTTTGATGGGCCAAGCCTTAGCTCCACTCTAAAAGCTTTAAAGGTCGCAATTCAACCCAAAGAGATGTATACCCAGCATGCGAGCTACCTGGCTAATCCTTGGTTGGGCTGCGGCATCCCTGAAGAAGTTGCCGTAGACAACGGGCTCGAGTTTCATTCCCCACAATTTCGGCAGGTTGCTTGGGAGTTACAACTCATTCTTGAGTATTGCCGCGTCAGAACCCCATGGTCAAAAGCTGGGGTCGAAAGAGTCTTTCGGGATTTAGATTTTTTGCACCTTCCATCAGGACGTGTAAACAAGCCCATTCCCAACGTTCGCTTTCCAGACCCCAAAAAGGATGCTGGCATTCCGTTTAGTATTTTTTGCGAAACGATCCTCAAATGGGCAGTGGACATCCACCCCTTTCATATCAATAAGCATAAGCTCAGTCGATCTTTTGATTTATTTGGGGAAAGCTTAGAGCAAATTCCACCACCTAGGTTTTTAGGAAGTCTAGAGGCACTCAATCGCATTGCCGCCATGTCTAGACACTTGACGGTCAATAGCGGCGGAATTGAATTGATGGGGCTTTCGTACTCCTGCCCCGAACTCTTTCAAATGAAAAAAGAGGTAGGTCCTAAATTTAAGACGCTAGTTAAATGGGATCCGGATGACCTGCATATGCTTTATGTGCAGCATCCCCTTGATCACGCTAACTGGGTACCAGTTCCTTCACGTACTCCTCATTACGCCAATCAATTGTCGTATGTGCAGCATAGAAACATTCGCGCATTTGCTAGGGAACATTTCAAAGAAATTCGTGGTCAGGAACAGCTTGATATGGCTCGAGCAGAAATGCAAGAGATGTGGCAAAGCCGGATGATTAAAGAGCATAAGAAGCTTGACTATAAAAAGGCTGTGCAAAACCAAGGACTGTCGTCTAGCAAGATTTGGATGCCCGATCAGGAAATCATCACTGATGTGCAGTACAAGTCGGTCCAGCCAACTCTGATCATTCCTGAAGCCAAAGTCACTCTCGAAGAAATTCCCGATTTTGACGGATTCACACTCTACTAATAGAAAAAATAATCATGAAAAAACATTTATTAACAACTACAGAAAACGAAATTGAACAGGGCGAAAGACGTGAACTGCAAAGACGCATCTTCATGTATTCAAAATCAGCACTAAAAATTGGCATAACCATTGATCACATTATGGTGAACCACACTCGGTTTGCTCAAGGCATTCAAGCCTTAGATCGAATCTATCAGTTGGCCCATGAGCTCAATTTGCCGCAAGGCATTCGCATTATTGGGCCCACTGGCTCAGGTAAGACATCGCTAGTCAATTACTTTGCCAGGACCCTACCTAAGACCACCCTCTTCAAAGAAGGTCTTGGCATTGTCATGACGCGCTTAGATGCTTCACCCACTAGGCACCAGCTTGTACGCAATTTATTGGTTGCCTATAACTACCCCTTTGCTACGACCTCAATTAAAGCGATTGATATAAAGACGCAAGTCTTATGCGACATTATTCGTCAGAAAGGTACGCGCATCCTAGCGATTGATGAAAGTCACCACATGGCTTTCTCCAAATCCAAACGCTACGCTAAAAATAGTCAGAATGATGTTACCGATTTATTGCATCACATCATGGATGTCACTGGGATTGGTCTCTTTTTGATGGGCACTGAAGAACTAGATGATTTGGAAAGGCTAGATCCACATTTGGCTTCTCGGGTGAGCACTCGCATTGAACTCACAAACCATGAAACGCTCACTCCAGAGTGGTATGGCTTACTCAAGGCCTTTGTTACTCAATCTAAGCAATGCGATCTGAGCGTTATTCTTACTGAAAATTATGGCGCGCTCATTCATGCGGCTACCGGGGGCAATCTTCGCAATCTAAAACGACTGATTACTGAAGCAGTCCTCATTAGTGTTGATAGTCAAGATCAGGTGATCATGAAATCGACCTTTCATCTGGCGCATGAGCGTATTTATGGGGAGGGTAATGAGTATGCCAATCCATTTACACAGTGAACTCACGCCGCCCCCAATACAAATTGATTGCCTTGAAGATGAATCAGGCCTTGGCTATCTCTTGAGATGGTTGGGTACTAATCATTTGCCATTTCGATGGCTAAAAAAGGTGCTTGGAATTCGGGGGCCACGCTTACCTGATACGCGAGATGCCATCGTGCTCTCCTTCCTTACGGGGGTAGAGCACGATCAGCTCAAGAGCATGCTCATGCAAACATTTGGCAATGCCAAGGAAGGAGGAATGCTGGTGTATGGCCAGCAGCTCCTCTTTCGAGATCTTTATCGATTTCGAAGTCCTCAAATTTGCCCAAGTTGCATTCATCAAAAAGGCCATATCTCTAGAAACTGGGAATTTGGTCCGATACCTATTTGCATTGAGCATGGGGCATATTTGATTGATCATTGTGAACATTGCAAAAAACCCATTCGATGGGATCGGCCCACGATTGATATTTGCCAATGCGGCAGGATCTTTTCAAGTCTTGTAAATCCATCAGATAGGCCCAGCCAGGCAGAGCTAAATCTTGCAAGTTGGGCATTAAAACCCTTGATGATCAATAGATCGCCAGAGCCCAGCCAAGCTCCACCTTGGATCGAGCATCTTTCAATGGATGGGGCACTTCGGATCATCAAAGCATTTGGTATTTGCCAGACTTCGCATGAAGCCATCTCTTCTAGCTATCCCTGGGGGAAATGTACAAGCCAATTTTGGCGCGATCTATTTAAACGTGCCGCTTTTCGAATTGATGACTTCCTAGATCCCTCCGCCCTTTCGGAGCTGAGCACTTTGGTATATCAACCTTTTTTAGAGAGGTTGGCTTTTTACCCACTCACTACTCCCGATAAGGAAAGTGCGCTTTATTTACTAAAGCAACTTTATAACTACGAACCCCTAACGCACTTTGATAGTGCCAAAGGCCATTTATCACAACAACGACTATTTGATTAACGCTCATGGAAAACTATTCTGCCCTGTGTAATGTACCCCGACCATTTGCAAATGAATCCATTTGCTCATGGTTAACTCGGTTAAGCCTAAGTCAAGGCGTCTCACTTTGGGTCATGATGGGTTATCTGGAATTAAAACTACATATTGATTTTGATTTTCGGTTTTGGAGATTGGATCTTGAATCAATTTCGAAGAAAACAGGTCTTTCGATTTCTGATTTCAAGAATCAAAAAATCTTTTCAAAATCCCTGCGCTTATATGATTACTATGCAAGCCATTATGTAATGCATTACAAACGAAGAAGAAGGTTTCGATTTTGCTCCTTATGCCTACAAGAAGATGAAATCCCCTACTTTCGAATGGAGTGGCGCCTCAAGCTTTGCGTTAGCTGTCCAATTCATGAGTGCCTATTAGAGGATCATTGTCACCGCTGTAGAAACCCCATCACACTGCCCGTGAACTTATTTTCGAAGGTCTCAGATACTAAGCCAGTCGAATCGCTAGCTAATTGTCAATCTTGTGGAGCGCAGTTGACAAAAGTTAACCCTGCATCTTTTAAGGGTGCCCTGTATGAAGCGATGGATTTAAAGAGTAAAAAATTTATAAAAGATGGGGGAACTCTAATACCCATTCTTTACAAAGGCACTCATCGGTTTAATAAAGACACTAGAGCAATGCAGGAATCTTTTACTATGCAGGCAATAGATCCTAAAAAGAAATTCAAATGGACTGCGCGCACCTGGAGATTAAAAATTAAGCGCTATCTAAAAAAGTATCCATCGCATACTCAATAATGGACGCCAATCAATGGCTCTTATCGACCCAAAGGAGACAGCAATGCTATTGAATTTTTTCCAATGCAGCCTTTGCAAAAAGAGCATCTTTAAATCGGGTATTTTTCCCTTTCGACTGAAGAAACACCATAGCAATATTTCTACCTTTGATTTTTGCCTCCATAACCAGACAGCGTCCAGCCGCTGCAATATAACCAGTCTTTTGCACCAGGACATTCATGATTTCATTGCGGACAATCGGATTGGTATTTACAAATGGCTGCGGCGCATGGATGCCATCAACAACATTAAATTTTTCTGTTGTTGAGAACTCTTGGATCAAGGGGTGGCGCATAGATTCTTGCAACAGGAGAACTAAATCTTGAGCTGTAGAAACATTCTGCGGGGAGAGGCCCGTAGGCTCAATGAAGTGAGTATGCGCCATTCCAAGCTCTTTTGCCTTTAGGTTCATTGCGGCAACAAAGGCATCCGTTCCCCCCACATATGATCTTGCCAAGGCATTGATCGCTCTATTTTCTGAAGACATTAAACCAACTCTCAAGACCCTCTTTCGGCTTATTTCTGTTCCCACCTTGAGTTTCCATTTTGCGCTTGACTGCCAGGCAATATCTTCACGCTCAATCCTGAGCAGCTCCGCTAGACCCTGGCCAGACTCCAAAACAACTATAGAAGCCATTAACTTAGATATTGAAGCAATTGGAGAAATGGCTGAGGAATTTCTATCAACCAATACCTCTCCACTATCTACATCAACGACATAGGCAATATTAGAGTGAAAATCCGCCGTTTGACTGGTTCTTGCAAATACAGGAGCATGAGTCAAAGCCATCCCCAGTACGCAGCTTATAAAAAATTTATTCATGTCTCTACCCATTTCACCAATACTTAAATGGACGCTCAGTTTTTGTGTTCGTCCCAATTGCCTTCATCTTCTGCTTGCAGTGCGGGCATGTGAGGCCATCCCATACAGCCAGATGCTCAGCAGAGCCACAGGTTTTGCAAACTGCAGCGCCTGAAGGTGGATCAACCATAGAGCCTGGATTTGGCATCGCAAACGTATCAACCTCTTTACAGTGCTTGCACACCATGGCGGCTTTGTAAAAATGAGGGCCTCTCTCGACCCCTATACCGCTAACGCACTCATATTTACAGGATCCACAGACAAATTGGTATTCCGCCTCCATCATCTTATGAGCTTCCTTTTTCTGCCTTCAGAATCTGCGCCCATCTTTCTTTTGCGTACTGGATGCGCATTGACCTCTCTTGATTAGCAACCCCGATAGTGATTCGCTTATCAATCAAGTCTTTGTAAACAGCATCAATATTTGTATAGAAATTGGTATATACGGCCACAAGAGCTGGGGAAGGCAACTCATTGGCAATGGCGCGGCACTTTAAGGTGGACTCTTTAAATCTTTTTAAGACAGCTGCTTGATCAGAGGCAATTTTGTCACTTGAATTAAACAACTCCTTTGCGTTCGGACTCTTATCCGTAAGCACCAGGATGTGCTCATCAACATACTTTGCATCATCCGACTGATTTACCTCAGCTACACACGTGGCTATCTTTTTCTGCACTTCATTCACTTTTGCAATCGAGACGTCATTACTAGACTTATTAATCGGCGCCACATTTGTGGCACATCCCGATAACAAAACTACAAGCAGTGCAATACCGCGATAGATATTTTTCATACGAACCTCACTAATTAAATAAGTTCACTAGGAATAAAAAAGCCTCCCCACACTAAATCAAAGTGGAGAGGTAAAAGGGACTAGCGGTAAACAATGTCAGCACGACGGTTCTCCTTAAAAGCAGCCTCCGTTTGCGCTGGATTCATAGGTTTTTCCTTGCCAAAACTGACCGCCTCTACTTGAGACTCATTGACCCCTTGGGCAAGCAGAGCTCTTTTAACTGACTCCGATCTCTTTTGACCTAGGGCTAGGTTGTATTCAGCCGTACCGCGATCATCTGTATTGCCCTGAATGATGATGTCGGCCTTTTGTGCATGAAAGGTCTTCAAGTAAGTCGCATGGGCCGAAATGGTAGAGGCGTACTTTGGATCAAGCGTATAGCTATCAAACTCAAAGAAAATAGAGCGCTTGCCATACACGCTTGTCTTGGGATCGCTAATAGGATCGTAAGACATCGATCCGCCCGCATTAATTGATGCTACGTTATTTGCATCATCCAATTTAACCCCACTGCTACATGCAGAAATGAGTAACACTATGCATGCCAATGGCAATAGTTTTTTAAGCGCGTACATAAAGGTAATTCCCCGTAAAGGCTATCAATATTTAGCCAAAATAACAAAGTAGCCAGCCATTCAAGGCTGACATCAAACCTAAGAAATTAGGTGGTTACTTTTGGGGGTTTAAAAGCAGAATCAGGAAAATTCTGCGTAAAAAGGATGTCGCTAAAGAAATTAAAAATAATGGTTTCCGTAGCGCGAAATGGAACAATGATGCTGGTATCACTCACATTGGCAGTGACATGACTCATGAGAAATAACGAATGAGATTGTTGTTGGCCGTCAGTAGTTTCTTTATTGGCATGGCTTTGATCAGAGTCAAAACCAGCAAATGAAGCTTGAAGCATCTGCGCTCGCTCTATAGCAGCATCAATAAATACGCTACCCGCCGCCACCTTGAATGAAATCAAAAAGAGGCAAATCAGAATCACTAGGGATCTATTACGGGATCGCATGGCGAGATTCTATACCTAAATACCAAAAATCTCTCTATTTAGTGGCTGTGCTGAGCCCGCAAACTTAGGATTTCTGCTTTCGACTCCTTTTGCCCGAATTGGGACGGTTAACCCTCCAAATTACCGATATTTGAAAGGCTTCTATTGGCCGATAGCTGACAGTCAATAATCACCACAGTTATTCCTTTGCATCACAAGCTCTCGGTCCACATGAAGCAAATTTTCGAGATATTTGACGAAGATAGGGATAATTTTCGAGATATTTGACGAATCGCTTTCAAGATAGCTGACTATAAATTTGTAACTTATTGATTTATATAGTCATCGATTTCTGAGATAGATGCATATCGTCAGATTTGATGTAGGAGATCACTTATTTTTAAAATTCGCTCACTGATTCTTAAATATCATAAAAGACTAAAGCCTTAAGAGTGGCCCAATAAGATCAGCGATCAGTCTTGAAGCTAGTGCGGACGTTCGGAGTTCAATAGATTAGATTTCCAAATGTCCCAAAACGGCCAAAAGGAGACCTTTAGCTAATCCTTCAAAATTTTTCAATTTCTAGTGGTGTGCTATCGGAGCGGTAGAAGACCGCACTAATAAATTTATTAGGCAAATTAGAGGGTTAGAGCTGTAAGCAGCGAGTGTGTAATAAATGTCGTTTTAAACGACATTTAGTCTAATTACTTTTTAGCTGATTTGGTTTCTTCAATTTTTGAGGTATGCCGGCAAATCGAGCAATTTCGATGAATGACTTGATGTAATCAACACTATCTTCAGCTTCGCGCATCCCCAAAAATATCTGCTTTGAAACCCCATTTTTACCTAGACGAATTGGGAGAATATCGAGCTTATTCGCATACTCTTCTACCAGCCAACGGGGAAGAGCTCCAACCCCTCTACCGCTTTCAACCATCTGCAACATGATGTCTGTAGTTTCGATAGTCTTATGTTTTTTTGGTGCGATACCAGCCGGCTGTAGAAACTGGTTATAAATATCCAATCGGTCAATTTCTACCGGGTAAGTAATGAGCGTCTCGTTAATTAGATCTTCTGGTGCGACGTTTTTTTTGGCCGCAAGAGCATGACTTTTTCCCACAACAAGAACTTGCTCGTAATCAAAAACGGGCTCAAAGTGCAGCCCTAATTTATATAGTGGGTCGGGTGTTACTAGCATGTCAATTTCATGAGCAAATAATGCGCCAATGCCACCAAATTGAAACTTTTGTTTTACATCAACGTCTACGTTAGGCCATTTTTCTAGATAAGGTGAAACTACTTTTAGTAGCCATTGATAGCAAGGGTGGCACTCCATTCCAATGCGTAGAGAGCCACGTTCACCTTTTGCATACTCTTTCAGCTGCTCTTCCGATCTTTCCAATTGAGGTAAAAGTCGATTGGCAAGTTGTAATAAATGGATTCCAGCTTGTGTGAGCCTAAGGTGCCGTCCTTCGCGCAACCAAATGGCAGTACCGGTAGCTTGCTCTAGTTTTTTGATGGTGTGGCTAAGTGCTGATTGCGTTAGGCAGAGTATTTCTGCTGCAGCTGTTAATGAGCCCTGTCGGTCAACTTCCCGAATGATGCTTAAATGGCTGCGCTCAATCATATTATGAATAAAAGTAATGAATTATTGAATTAATACCATTTTACTTCATAGATCATCCTATTTACGATCCTTCCAACTTAATTGATATTGAAGGTAGAAAAGATGGTCACCACACATAATCTTGGATTTCCCCGTATTGGTCCTAAGCGCGAACTCAAGTTTGCATTGGAGTCATACTGGAAGGGTGAAATTACCCGTGATGAGTTATTAGCTAAGGGTGAGGGGTTGCGCCAGCGCAACTGGAGAGTGCAATCGAGGTTGGATTTAAGTCCAGTCGGCGATTTTTCTTTTTATGACCAAGTGCTTGATATGAGTTTCCTATTAGGCAACTTACCTGAGCGTGCCCAAAATTTTCATGGCAATTCGTTGGATAACTACTTTAGGGTTGCTCGCGGCCGGTCAGCAGCTAGTTCGGAAGAGCATGTTGATTGTTGTAGCGGTATCGCTGCAGGGGAGATGACTAAGTGGTTTGATACCAATTATCACTACATCGTTCCTGAGTTTACATCTCATACAGAATTTAAATTAGATGCCTCGCGATTATTGCGGCAATTAGAGGAGGCGAAAGCCCAAGATGTTAAAGCTAAGCCAGTCTTGATCGGACCTGTAACTTACTTGTGGCTTGGTAAAGCGAAAGACGCAGCCAATAAGCTGGACCTGCTTAATAAGATCTTGCCTTTGTATGGCGAGTTATTGGATGAACTAGCGGCTCGGGGCGTTGACTGGGTGCAAATTGATGAGCCATGCCTAGTTACTGAATTAGATGAAGATTGGCAACATGCTCTTAATTTGGCTTACCACCATCTTAAAACGAGCAAAGTGAAAATCTTAGTCGCCACCTACTTTGGATCCCTTGATGGCAATCGATATTTGGCATGCAACCTTCCTGTTGCCGGTCTTCATATTGATGCCATAAATGCAAAAGAAGAGGTGCCTCTGATCCTCAATATTCTTCCTGTCCAAAAAATACTCTCCCTGGGGGTTGTCAATGGACGAAATATTTGGAAAACCGATCTCAATGCAACTTTAGATTGGTTGGAGCCTTTGGCGAAAAAGCTAGGTGATCGCTTATGGATAGCACCATCTTGTTCCTTGCTTCATGTTCCAGTAGATCTTAATAGTGAGGAAAAGTTAGATTCCCAAATCAGAAATTGGCTATCTTTTGCAATTCAAAAGCTCGAAGAGTTATCTGTTTTAGCTACCGCTTTAAATAATGGGCGGGCAGAGGTTGTTGAACAGTTGGCTAGTAATCATGCTGCACTGGAGTCGCGCAGAAATTCACCAATAGTCCATGATCCAGCGGTAAAGGACGCTATCTCCAAAATCACCCCGGAACTAGGGCAACGACAGAGTGCGTATGAGCTGCGAATCCAAAAGCAAGGGGCAATATTAAATTTGCCTAAGTTTCCAACTACAACAATTGGATCATTTCCACAAACTCCTGAAATCAGATTGGCTCGCAGTCAATATAAGTCTGGCGTGTTATCAAGATTAAATTACGTTGATGCCATGGAGACCGAGATTACAAGATGTGTGCGCGAACAAGAAAGTCTTGGTTTGGATGTATTGGTGCATGGCGAGGCTGAACGCAACGATATGGTGGAGTATTTTGGTGAACAACTCAAAGGTTATGCATTCAGTCAATTTGGCTGGGTGCAATCCTATGGCTCTCGTTGCGTCAAGCCACCCATTCTGTTTGGAGATATTAGTCGCCCTAAAGCGATGACGGTGGAGTGGATTTCGTTTGCACAAACCTTGACGAAGAAGCCAATGAAGGGAATGTTGACCGGGCCAGTAACCATATTAAATTGGTCGTTTGTGCGCGATGATCAGCCTCGCTCTATATCGTGCCTACAGCTAGCCCTGGCTATTCGAAAGGAAGTATTGGATTTAGAAAAAGCCGGAGTTAAGGTAATTCAAATTGATGAAGCTGCCCTGCGTGAAGGCTTGCCGCTTCGTAAATCACAATGGAAATCGTATTTAGATTGGGCGGTGGAATCATTTCGCATTACTGCTAATGGAGTTCAGGACGAGACTCAAATTCACACGCATATGTGCTATTCAGAGTTCAATGACATCATTGAGGCGATAGCCCAAATGGATGCGGATGTTATTACGATTGAAACATCACGTTCGGACATGGAATTATTGGACGTCTTTGATACCTTTAAATACCCAAATGAGATTGGCCCTGGTGTATACGACATTCATTCACCCAATATTCCAACCGAGCAGCAGATGATTGAGCTTATGACTAAAGCGGCCAAAAGGATTCCTGTCGAGCGCCTGTGGGTCAATCCTGATTGTGGGCTTAAGACAAGGCAATGGTCAGAGGTTAAGCCTGCACTCAAAAATATGGTTTTAGCGGCAGAAAAGTTACGAGCACTAGCCTAATCATAGGCCACCATGTAGTTTGTTCTGTTTGGGCCTTTCGCAGAGAATATGCATTTTTGGCGGTACATTTTGGTAATGGGCATCTAGTTCTAATGTTCTGACAATAGAGCGCATAACTGGATGCCCGTTTTGACAAATGATTTTCTTAATGGGTTGAAGCGACTCTATTTTGATGGCGGTGGAAACCATAGCAGTTGCGATACCACGCCTTCTATAGGCTTGAAGTACTGTCATGGCCAACTCATAAGACCCAAAAGTATTCATTGGGACGAGTTGCAAAACGCCGATCAGTTCAACTGGCCTTGCAAAATAATCAAGTCGCCAAGCTCCAAATAATTGAAACTTATCCCAACTTAACGTTTTAATCCACTTGTCTATAGCATCATTACTAATTGCTGATCCAAATCGTTGATAGCGATCATCACCATTCAAGCACATCATATGGGAGCGCAATATTTCATAATGCTGGGGAAGTATGGGGCTAAATTTAGTGATTAATGGCAACATATACCAAGCTCGAAGAGGTGCATAAATGGCGAAGGCCTGTTGATGTAGATTCAGCCCAAACTTCTGCGCTGACAGTAACTGAGCGATTACCAACTTTAGATACTTGCGCTAGAACTTCAACAATATCTCCTACATAGGCCGGTGCAATGAAGTCCATCTTCTCGCTACTAGCCATCACCATGGTTTGTCGTAATCTTCTTGTGGCGGCAACAAAACCAGCCTTTGCAAGCCAACCCATTGCTGGTCCTCCATGCAAGATTCCACGATGATTGGCATGGCCAGGAAATACGATCTCAGCAACCCTAATGATGGGATCGGGAGATAACAAGAGTGTTTCCGTTGGAATATCCACAGTTGTTGGAGTTGTTTGCTCAGCAGACTCCAAATCATTTTTTTTGACCATGACAAAGTCACCCGAAAGGCAGAGAACTCGCTTGCCAGAAACTAATTCTTCCCCAAATAAATGAGTTCTGATGGTGATAGATCGATTGCCTTGCTCGATGACATCGGCGGTGCATTCAATCAAACTTCCAGTGGGGACTGGAGCTGCGAAGTCCAATTTACTAACAGCCGCTGTAACAATTGTTCCGTGAAGGACTTTAGAGCCCATGATGAATGCAAGGCGATCTAGTGCTGATAAGGCGGCGCCACCAAATAAAGTGCCGTGGTGATTGGATTGATCTGGCAAAACCATATCCACGACACACATCGATTTCGAGGGTATTTCTAGGGTAGTTACGCTACTCAATCCGTTTCTCCTTTAAAAATGAAAAGGCGGATCAATAGCGAATATCGTTTGCGTAGGACGACACACGTCACAGTAGGCGAGCCTATCCTGACGAGCAAACGACACCAACACTAGGACACCCCGCCCATAATTAGGTCAATTACCGAAAGGCAGGTCTCCTGGCTCTCGAGTCATCATTTGATGTTGCCTTCCCAGTCCAAAGACCAGTGGCATAGTGAGCATCAAACTCGCCGATCACAGTTGCGGGGGCAGCCACAGATTAAGTTAAAAACTCTTCTGTTGTTCCCTATTAATTCTTGTTTATAGCAAGAAACCTTATGGCGTAACCACTTTAGCATAAGTCTTTGTTGGGTTACGTAATATGAGTTTATTGATAGGAGATGCACATCTCGGAGTGGTAATAGATCGTACTAATAATTTCAGCAATTGATTCAATAGGTTGCCCCTGCTATTTAAATGTGTGTAACAAAGTGTAGTTATATTTTCTTACTGGTAGCAAGGTTTTACTAAGGAGCTTACATAGTGCAGGGTAATCTCCCGCCAAAAGAACGCTATGGGTCGATATTTGCCTGCAGTGACTAATTAGTTTGAGTGACTGCTTTCGGAATTTCTATAGCCCTTGCCGACACCTTTAATTCAGCGCAAAGTGGTATTCCCTTTCACACAAGGAGAATGTCATGGAACAGCTTATTGCAACTGCGCATAAAGAACCCTGGAACAAAGGCAAACTGACAGGGCAAAAAACACCGCTAAAGCTAAAGGATATTTGGGCCATTCGGGTCCGACTTCAACTCAGTGGAAACAAGCGAGATCTAGCTTTGTTTAATTTGGCTATTGATAGCAAGCTAAGGGCTTGTGACCTGGTCAAGTTAAAAGTGAGAGACATATCAACAGGAGATCATGTTTCGTCAAGGGCAACCATCTTGCAACAAAAGACTCATCGGCCAGTCCAGTTTGAAATTACTGAGCTGACAAGAGCTGCGGTAGAGCAGTGGATTCAAGCAGATGGTTTGCACCTGGAGGATTACTTATTCCCAAGCCGAATTAAAGATTCTCCCCACTTATCTACTAGGCAGTACGCTAGGATTGTGCACAGGTGGGTAAGTTCGATTGGTTTGGAATCAGCAAACTATGGAACTCATACGATGCGCCGCACGAAGGTTTCATTGATTTATCGCAGAACCAAAAACCTTCGAGCCATACAGCTGCTACTGGGTCATACAAAGCTGGAAAGCACAGTACGGTATCTTGGTATTGAGGTAGATGATGCTTTAGAGATGGCAGAGCAAACTGAGGTTTGAATTTTGGGCAGATGCATTGATGCCATCCTTGCAGTCTGCCCCTCACTCATAAGCAGACAGTCGACTGGTTAAATCACCGCAGGCAAATATCGACCCAAAACAGACGGCGAAAAAAACCACCCGAAGGTGGTTTTGGTATTTCTTGGTGGCCCGGGGCGGAATTGACCAGGACTGGGGATGCCTGATCCTTTTAAGTAGACTAATACTGACTCTTGATATCCCCCTTTTGCGCCAATTGCGGGAACATCTCGGCTGCTAACTCTAGAGCAATCTTGATGCCTTGTTTTGGAGTAATTGGACTATTTGGATCTTTTGGCATCGAAGGTGTTGGGTAACCTGCGGCATGAGAAAACTTAACAACGCCTGGAATCATTGCCTTAGCCAATCCTGAATATGCTGGCGGTAGATTATTTAAGTCTGGTGCTTTGTATTCTGGCACTGGACGTGCGACTGGAGTGGGCCATGTACTTGGATCGCGAGGTGTTGTCAGTGTGAAGCAAGACTCCAGCGTTCTCGCACTCGCATCACGAGCAGTAAATGGTTTTCCAAGATTCCATGCTTTACGCAAACTCGCAATCATAGAGGTATGACGGAACTCTTTAGTGAATACTGTCTTCTCAGGAATCCACGGTGAAATCATCACAGCAGGAACACGATAGCCAGATCTGCGGAAATCAAATCCTTGCTGACCTTTAGGTACCGATGGGTCTGGAGCTGGGACCAGTGGGGGAGCCACGTGATCATAAGTCCCACCTGGCTCGTCCCAGCCAATAAACAAAGTTGTATTGAGCACATTAGATCCAGCTTGCGTTGTGCCCATGCCTTTATATGCGTTGTAGATACGAGTTAAAAATGCCTCACCACCCAAAATAGATGAAGGTGGATCTATTGGCAGATCAACGCCTTGAATCAATGCCCTGCCAAATGCTGGATGGTAATCATTGTGAGCGGCCAGCAAGTTTGGTTCAATCAAACAAAAATCTGGCAATGTTCCGTTAGCGCAATCTTTTTCATATTCCGAGAACGGCACGATATGCGTTTTGAAATACTGTTTCAAACTCGGCATATTAATGAAGCCAGTAAATGAGATTGGATCAGGCTCGCAAACATAGATCTTCCATGTCTTACCATGCGCCTCTAAGCGATTAAAGATTGTCTCGGCAGTATTCTTAAATAAAAAATTAGTAGATGGGTCGTTAACTACAAAACCTGATGACGTGCCTGCCGTCCAAAATGAACGATTGGTAAATTGAACTGACCTAATTTT
This sequence comes from Polynucleobacter yangtzensis, assembly GCF_001595965.1. GTDB lineage: Bacteria > Pseudomonadota > Gammaproteobacteria > Burkholderiales > Burkholderiaceae > Polynucleobacter > Polynucleobacter yangtzensis. The sequence goes on along the minus strand of NZ_LOJI01000008.1, from coordinate 80 downwards.
TAGTGCCACTCCCAAAGAGAGGATTTTTGATAATCTTCACCTTAAAGGAGTACTAAATATGGCTAAAGGTCAGCGTCTTA
>NZ_LOJI01000007.1 GCF_001595965.1 Polynucleobacter yangtzensis | reverse complement strand
TACGTTGGCATTTGCGGTCAGGGTCCTTCAGATCACCCAGACTTTGCGCGCTGGTTGGTTGAGAAGGGCATTACTTCCATCTCATTAAATCCAGATAGCGTAGTGGCTACTTGGGAGATGTTGGGTAAGAACTTAAAAGCCTAATTGGCAAAGTTGTAAAAAGCAAAAGGCCTAGATTCTTCTAGGCCTTTTTGTTTGGTGAAGCAGAAGAACGCTTTAGCTATTTATTTTGCTTTTGCCTTGGTGCTGATTTTCTTAACTGGCTTCTTGGTAGCTGGAGTTACCGTCTTTGTTTTTAATTTTGCTGGCTGACGATTAACAGGAACTGCACCCATTTTTTTAGCTGGCGCTGAAATTGCACTCGACTTATTGGCGCCACTCCAGCTAGGTTCTGAAATTGAGTTAAAGGCTGCACGTAGCTTTTCACCCCAAAGCTGATGAATCATCTGGAAGTAGGGGTTAGACTCATCCATCGTCACGAGCTTATTGGCCTTGAGAGAGTTCTTCTCGTAAACGAGCAAGTCGAGCGGTAGACCTACAGAAATATTGCTATTTAGAGTGGAGTCCATTGAGATCAAGGCGCACTTGGTTGCAAGATTCAATGAAGTGTTGAAGTTCAAAACTCTGTCTAAAATTGGCTTGCCATACTTTGATTCGCCAATCTGGAAGTAGCAAGTCTCTGGCGTAGCTTCAATGAAGTTTCCTGCTGAGTAGATATTAAAGAGGCGCGGTCTTTCGCCCTTAACTTGTCCACCAAAAATGAGGTTGCAGTTAAAGTCAATTCCTGCTTTTTCCAATGCCCTATGGTCACGCTCATACACCTGTTTGATGGCATCGCCAATCACAACAGCGGCATCATGCGTGTTTTCAGCGGTCCAAAGATTCTTCCCATTCAAGAGCTGCCCTTGTAGGAGAATTTCTTTAACAGCCTGGGTAATAGCAAGGTTGCCAGCGCTCATTAAGGTGAAGAAACGATCCTTTTCTTGAAATAAGGTCATTTTTCTGAAGGTGCCGATTTGATCTACGCCTGCATTAGTGCGGGTATCCGACAAAAATACAAGACCATCTTTCAGGCAAAGCCCAACACAATACGTCATTCTCTAACCCTCTTCATTATTTCTGGTGATTATCTCTTAAAAACCAGATGGGCTAGCTTAGCTGTTGAATGGAGATATTGGCACTCAATTCTTCGCCTCCGCCTCCTGTGCGCACCCCTTTTACAGGTGCTGCAGAGTAGTAGTCACGACCTACTGCTAGTCTGATGTGACGTGAATCAATAAGGCAGGCATGGGTGATATCAACGCTCGTCCAAATACCTTTTTCAATGTCACTGCAAAAGTCTATCCATGCATGGCTTGCAAGGTTTGGGGATTCTTCTGCAAAGAAATAGCCGCTAACATAGCGAGCTGGTATTCCAGAGGCTCGACATAGGCTCAACATAATGTGGGCATGATCTTGGCAGACGCCAGATTTCATGGCAAAAGATTGCGCAGCGGTGGTAGCAAAGTTAGTCTGTCCTGGGGTGTACACAATCAAACCCTGAACAGCCTCGGCGAGTTTAAGTACTTGATCAACAGAATTTTCCTTTGGAAGACTATATGAGAAATACTCCAACATGGCATCTGTTGGTTCGGTCAGATTTGTTTGCTGTAAAAGATAGTAAGGGGAAACTGATTTAGCATCATCAATGAACTCAAAAGCATCCTGTGTATGAATTTCACCCTCGGCCTCCAGCATCATCGAGGTATAGGGAGTCTCTTGCACAAAGACGCTGCATACATTCCCGAAGGTATCTATGGAGTTTGATGCCTTAATCGGAGTGCTAATCTTCCACTTATCAATCTGCTGGCCTGGGACGGCTGGTGGAGTCAAGCGTAACTCCTGAATGGAGTAACGCACAGGCGTTTCATAGCGATATTCAGTGCGGTGACGGATCTTTAGGTGCATATATTCTTTGGTGAAGTCTTAAGCGACCGCTAATGGGATGAGGTATGCATTACTAAATTCATCAGCAATGTGATTAATGCGCTCTAAGAAAGACTCAATATATTCTTCCAGGCCTTGCTCGAAAACCTCATCGATATCGGAGTAATCCATACTTGCTTTGAGTTTGCCGAGTAAGCGTTCAATTTCTTTAGATTGCTGATTCTTTACCTCTGAAATAAGGGGAATGAGTTCATTCACGCAGCACACCAGGGAGCGCGGCATTTGCTTATTAAAGATCAGTAGCTCTGCAACTTGTTTTGGCGTGACTTGATCTGAATAGATTTGACGGTAAATCTCAAATGCGGAGACTGAACGAAGCAATGCAGCCCAGTGATAGAAGTCAAAGAATTCCCCATCGGTTCCTTCATCCGATGATTTATTAGCGCCAAGTACCTTTAGCGTTGCTTGATCTTCATATTTGGTTTCTAAGATACGGGCAGTGTTATCAGCCCGCTCCAGAAGCGTTCCAACGCTAATGAAGTAGAAGGACTCATTCTTAAGCATCGTGCCATAGAGAACGCCTCTAAAGAGGTGGCAGCGATGTTTAACCCACTCCAGAAGACGGCTGGGGTCGGCTTGATGTCTCGCCTCCAGGATGCGCTGTAGTTCAAGCCAGGTAGTGTTCTGGGTTTCCCAAACTTCGGACGTAATCTTGCCGCGAATGACGCGCGCATTTTCTCGGGCAGCATAGAGGCAAGAGACAATGCTGGAGGGGTTGCTAGTTTCATAAATCATGAAATCCAACACATTCTCGCGGTTGATCACATCATATTTACTGAGAAAAGCTTCTTCTAACTTAGAAATCGTCAGTAATTTTTTCCAGCTTTGCTCTAAAAACTCAGCAGGCTGTGGAAGCAGGGATGTCTGATGATTTACGTCGAGCATGCGGGCAGTATTCTCTGCACGCTCGGTATAGCGAGCCATCCAATAAAGACAATCAGCGGTACGACTAAGCATGTTTACTCTTTCCTTATTTCTCTAACACCCAGGTGTCTTTAGTTCCACCACCCTGGGAGGAGTTCACCACTAAAGAGCCTTCTTTGAGCGCGACCCTAGTCAATCCACCTGGCACCATCTTGATGGTTTTGCCTGATAGCACAAAGGGTCTTAAATCGATATGTCTTGGGGCAATACCTGACTCTACAAAAGTAGGGCAAGTAGAAAGAGCTAAGGTAGGCTGAGCAATATATTTATCTGGATTGGCGATTAGATGCGTTCTAAATTCTTCAATCTCTGCTTTAGTAGAGGCTGGACCCACCAACATGCCGTAACCGCCAGCACCATGAGTAAGCTTTACTACCAGCTTCTCTAAGTTCGCTAAGGTATATGCCAGATCATCGGCCTTGCGACACTGGAAGGTTGGCACATTATTCAGAATGGGTTTTTCACCAAGATAGAACTCAATCATCTCGGGGACATATGGATAGATTGACTTGTCATCAGCGATACCAGTTCCAATCGCGTTGGCTAATGTCACATTACCAGCGCGATGCGCGGACAGTAGTCCCGCAACACCCAAGGTGGAGTCGGAGCGAAACGCTAATGGATCCAAGAAGTCATCATCGACACGGCGGTAGATCACATCGACCCTTTCAGGACCTTGGGTAGTGCGCATAAAGACTTGTTCGTTCTTTACAAATAAGTCCTTGCCTTCAACTAACTCAACGCCCATCTGCTGTGCAAGATAGCTGTGCTCAAAGTAAGCAGAGTTATACATACCTGGCGTTAACACAACGACGTTTGGTTTTTTGACGTCATCAGGTTTTACAGACTTAAGGCATTCCAATAAAAGATCTGGATAGTGCTCAACTGGCGCAATGCGATATTTTTGGAAGAGGTCAGGGAAGAGTCGCATCATCATCTTGCGATCTTCAACCATATATGAAACGCCAGACGGAACACGTAAGTTATCTTCCAATACGTAGAACTCGCCTTCACCTGCACGCACGATATCGATACCGGCAATTTGTGCGTAGATGTCGCGCGGTACGCTTACATTGCGCATCTCTGGCCGGTATTGCGCGTTGTTATAAATCTGTTCGGCAGGAACAATGCCTGCTTTGATGATTTCTTCATCGTGATAGACGTCATAGATGAAGCGATTGAGCGCTTTAACGCGTTGGCGTAACCCCGCTTCAAGTTGTTCCCACTCTTTAGCGGTAAAGATGCGAGGCACTTGATCAAAAGGAATGGTTCTTTCTGAGCCAAGGTCGTCACCATAGACGGCAAAAGTAATACCTACTCGCCTAAAGATGAGGTCGGCTTCAGCACGCTTGAGACCCATAAGGGTGTCACTTTGCTGCTTTAACCAGTTGTGAAAGATTTGGTAGTGGGGACGCGCTTTGCCTGCGGCGTCGAGCATTTCGTCAAAAGGCAATTTCATAGTTATAAAACTAATGCCTTTATAAAAGCTGGAATAAATGATTTGAAGCGGCTTGGTGCCGTATTGCACCGAATTAGTGCATAAATGCTCAGATACTAGCCCTGAGGCCAGCATACCCCAGTTTTAGGCCTATTAAGCGTTTAAATCGCCTCTGGCAATCCGTCCCTTTTGCACTTCCCACTCACGCTCTTTAGTGGCCGCACGTTTGTCATGCTGTTTTTTGCCTCTGGCTAGGCCAATTTCACACTTCACATTCCCTTTGGAAAAGTGCAGGTTGAGCGGGACGAGGGTATAGCCCTTTTGCTCTACTTTTCCAATGAGTTTGCGGATTTCAATGGCGTTGAGAAGTAGTTTTCTAGTGCGGGTATTATCGGGCACGATATGGGTAGAGGCCGATAGGAGAGGGGTGATATGGCAGCCAATCAGGAATAGCTCCGCCTTGCGAATGACGACATACGCTTCCTTGATGTGCACGCGACCTGCGCGAATGGCTTTTACTTCCCAGCCTTCCAGAACAAGCCCTGCCTCAAAGCGCTCCTCGATAAAATAATCAAAGAAGGCTTTTTTGTTATCGACGATACTCATATTTATTTAGCTCTCAAGAACGATTATGGCAGACGTCTACAAGACCGTTTTAATTGGCCAATCAGCCGACCGCATGTATGGCTTGGTGACAGATGTTGCCCGCTATCCTGAGTTTCTGCCGTGGTGTGGCGGCGTGGAAATTTTTGAGCAGACCGAGACTGTGCTTGATGCCAAAATCAATATTCATTTCAAGGGCATTACCCAGTACTTTCATACGCGTAATGTGAATCATCGCCCGGAAACCATTGATATGGTCTTTGTGGACGGCCCGTTTAAGCATTTTTCGGGGCAATGGAACTTTATCCCTTTAAGAGATGATGCCTGCAAGGTGGAGTTCAAGCTGCACTGGGAGTTTAAGAGTGTCATTCTAGACAAGATTATTGGACCCGTCTTTGGTCATATAGCCGGCACCTTTGTGGATTGTTTTGTTAAGCGCGCTGAAGAGCTCTATGGCTGAGCGCGTAATTAACCTCATTCTCTGCGATGCTAGGCGGGGTGAGCCAGTGCTCAAGCCGTTTCAGCTGCTTTTGGAAGAAGGTCAGTCAGCAACAGTGGGATTGGCTTTAGTTAGGGCTGGAATTGCGGTTGGAGCTGATGACCCCGTTTTAGCCAGAAAGGGCTGCTTTGGGGTCTTCGGGAAGCGTAAAGACTGGGAGAGCCCCATTTATAACGGCGATCGTCTGGAGCTTTACTCACCCTTATTAATAGACCCCAAGACGGTTCGGCGTAAAAAGGCCAACCAGAACCAAGATGCCAAATTCCAGGCTGCCGCAGCTAAAAGAAAGGCTAGGAGGCTATAATCGGTTTTTGCGACTAGGGGTTTTGCATGCGACTCATTCAAAAAGCACTCACTTTTGACGATGTGCTCCTCGTACCGGCCTATTCATCGGTACTCCCTCGAGATGCCAGCTTGGCAAGTAAGTTAACTCGAGAAATTTCACTCAATACACCATTGGTGTCCGCAGCTATGGATACCGTGACCGAAGGCCGCTTGGCAATTGCCATGGCCAGCGAAGGTGGTATTGGCATCATTCATAAAAACTTAAAGCCTGCTGAGCAAGCGCGTGAAGTAGCGAAAGTTAAGCGCTACGAATCTGGTGTGCTGCGTGATCCAATCACCATCAGTCCAGATGTCACCTTGCGTCAAGTTATTCAGCTTTCTCGTGAACATGGCTTCTCTGGATTCCCAGTTCTCGTTGGCAAAGAAGTGGTTGGCATTATTACTAACCGTGATTTGCGTTTCGAAGAAGACTTGGATGCGCCAGTCAAAAGCAAAATGACTCCACGTGAGCGTTTGGTGACTGTAAAAGAAGGTTGCTCACTGGACGAAGCAAAACGTTTAATGAGTCAGCATCGCTTGGAGCGCGTATTAGTTGTTAATGACAAGTTTGAGTTACGCGGTCTCATTACTGTAAAAGATATTCTAAAAGCTACCGAGCATCCAAATGCTTGTAAGGACGGCGAAGGCAAGCTGCGCGTGGGTGCGGCGGTAGGCGTTGGCCCTGATAATGACGAGCGTATTGAGTTGTTGGTGCGCGCTGGTGTCGACGTCATAGTGGTAGATACTGCACACGGTCATAGCCAGGGTGTTTTAGATCGCGTGAAGTGGGTTAAGAAAAACTATCCTCATGTGCAAGTAATCGGCGGCAATATTGCTACTGGTGATGCTGCTAAAGCATTAGCCGATCATGGCGCAGATGGTGTGAAAGTGGGTATTGGCCCAGGCTCTATTTGTACTACTCGTATTGTTGCTGGTGTTGGTGTTCCGCAAATTACAGCAATTGTGAATGTAGCGACTGCGCTTAAAGGTACAGGCATTCCATTGATCGCTGATGGTGGCGTACGTTACTCCGGTGACGTTGCAAAAGCATTAGCAGCTGGCGCTAGTTCTGTAATGATGGGTGGGATGTTTGCCGGTACGGAAGAAGCTCCTGGAGAAGTGTTCTTGTATCAAGGACGTTCTTATAAGAGTTATCGCGGTATGGGTTCTTTAGGCGCGATGGCTGATGGATCTGCCGATCGTTACTTCCAAAGCGACATTGTTGCGAATGCAGAGAAGCTTGTGCCAGAGGGAATTGAAGGTCAAGTGCCGTATAAGGGCGGCGTATTAGCAATCTTGCATCAGCTTACTGGCGGTATTCGTTCTTCCATGGGTTACCTTGGATGCAAAACCATTGATGAGCTCCATGAGAAAGCCAATTTTGTAGAAATCACTTCAGCAGGTGTGCGTGAGTCGCACGTTCATGATGTGAAGATCACTAAAGAAGCGCCAAATTACCATATTGACTAACAATTAAAAAACGCTGAAATAAAGGCTGTTCCTTTCGTGCACGACAAAATACTGATTCTCGACTTTGGTTCACAAGTAACCCAACTTATTGCAAGACGTGTACGCGATGGACGAGTCTATTCTGAGATCCATCCCTACGATTGCGATCCTGAATTTATCCGCAAGTTCATTCAAGAGCAGGGTGGTAAAGGCATCATTCTTTCTGGCGGACCCAGCTCGGTAACTGAAGATGGTAGTCCACGTGCGCCACAAATTGTTTTTGAGCTTGGTGTTCCTGTGCTCGGTATTTGCTATGGTATGCAAACGATGGCCACTCAATTGGGTGGAGCTGTTGCATCCGCTGAGTCTTTAGGTAAGGCTCGTGAGTTTGGTTACTCTGAAGTTCGTGCGCATGGCCACACCAATTTGCTTAAAGGTATTCAGGATTTCTCCACTAGCGAAGGCCATGGCATTCTTAAGGTGTGGATGAGCCATGGAGACTCTGTTACTACATTGCCTCCGTCATTCAAGTTGATGGCATCAACTGAGTCTTGCCCTATTGCGGGTATGGCTGATGAAGAGCGTCGTTTCTATGCATTCCAGTTTCATCCAGAAGTAACTCATACCATCCAAGGCACTGCAATCATTGAGCGCTTTGTACATGAGATTTGCAAGTGTAAGCCTGATTGGGTGATGGGCGATTACATTGCTGAAGCAGTTGAGAATATTCGCAAACAAGTGGGCGATGAAGAAGTCATCCTTGGTTTGTCTGGCGGAGTTGACTCAAGTGTTGCTGCTGCCTTAATTCATCGAGCGATTGGTGATCAGCTGACTTGTGTATTTGTTGACCATGGCTTACTTCGTCTCAATGAAGGCGATATGGTGATGGAAATGTTCGCACGCAATTTGGGCGTGAAGGTCATTCGTGTCGATGCCAAAGAAACCTTTATGGGTGAATTGGCTGGCGTTGCCGACCCAGAAGCAAAGCGTAAAATTATCGGCAAAGAATTCGTAGAAATTTTCCAAACTGAATCTGGAAAAATTCAGAATGCAAAGTGGCTTGCTCAAGGAACTATTTATCCAGACGTGATTGAATCTGCTGGTAAGGGCAAGAAGGGCGCGCATACGATCAAGAGTCACCATAATGTTGGTGGCTTACCTGAAGATATGCATCTCAAATTGCTCGAGCCATTACGCGAACTATTTAAAGATGAAGTGCGTGAACTTGGTGTGGCATTAGGTTTGCCTCGTGAGATGGTATATCGCCATCCTTTCCCAGGTCCTGGTCTTGGTGTCCGCATATTGGGTGAAGTGAAGGCTGAGTTCGCTAGTCTTTTGCAGCGTGCTGACGCTATCTTTATCGAAGAATTACGCAATACGATCGACGAAGCAAGTCAGAAGTCTTGGTATGACCTGACTAGCCAGGCATTTGCTGTCTTCTTGCCAGTAAAGTCTGTTGGTGTGATGGGTGATGGCAGAACATATGAATATGTTGTTGCTCTCCGTGCAGTTCAAACCCAAGACTTTATGACTGCACACTGGGCTCATCTGCCACATGAATTGCTTGGTAAGGTTTCTAATCGCATCATTAATGAAGTGCGTGGCATCAATCGGGTTGTATACGATATCAGTGGAAAACCACCGGCAACGATTGAGTGGGAATAAGGGGCGGGCTAAATCAGCCTGCTAATTCCTATGTTTGAGTTACGAGCAACAGCACTCGCAATCCTAGCAAGCTCTGATGTGCAGACTAAAGTAAGTCAGTTGCTTGAGTTGTTTGATGAATATCAGCAGCAACGAGTAACCCTTGATGTTTCTCGTAAGGTTGATTCTCAAGATCTCATTCTTCCTGGTCGCCCAGTAAAGCCGGAGCTCGTACTTCCTAAATTAGTTCCTAAAAGAAGAATGGATACGCCCGAAGGTAGGGCAGGCCTATTGCACTCCTTGGCTCATATTGAATTTAATGCCATGAATTTAGCTTTGGATGCGATCTGGCGTTTTCCGGATATGCCCAAGGAATACTATGAAGACTGGCTGAAAGTTGCCAAAGAAGAGGCCTATCACTTCAGCTTAGTTAACGATCATCTGCATTCGCTTGGATTTACCTATGGCGATTTTCCGGCTCACAATAGTTTGTGGGAGATGGTTGAGAGAACAACGGATTCAGTCATTGCCAGAATGGCGCTTGTTCCCAGAACGATGGAAGCAAGAGGGTTAGATGCGGTGCCTTCGATTCGAGATCGCTTTAAGCAAATTAAAGAGGCTCGTGCTGTAGAGATTCTAGAGATTATTCTCAATGATGAAATCGGTCACGTACTGATTGGTAATCGTTGGTTTAATTTCTTATGCTCTAAAGATAATCTATCTCCGATCGTCGCTTATCGAGAGTTAGCTGGAAAATATCGAGCACCTGTTCTTAAGGGGCCATTTAATATCGAGGCTCGCAAGCAAGCAGGCTTCACCTCTGAAGAGTTAAGTCTCCTTGGAGCATAGCCAAATGAAGGTATTAAGCCTCATCCCTCCGATGACACAGCTCAATACCCCGTATCCCTCTACGGCTTACCTTACCGGGTTTTTACGATCGCGTGGTGTGGATGCTGTACAAGAGGATTTGGCATTAGCTCTGGTACTCAGTTTTTTTACACCCGAAGGTTTGAGGGAAATTCATGCTCAAGCTCTCAGCATGCCTGAAGAGAATCGTAGTGCAAGTGTCAATTTTTTTCTAGATTACTTTCCCACGTATCAATCCACAATCTCGCCAGTAATTACTTTCTTGCAGGGGCGCGATAGCACTCTAAGTCATCGTATTAATAGTCGAACTTTTTTGCCTGAAGGACCGCGCTTTTCATCGCTTGATACGTTTGATGAAGAAGAGGTTGGTGATTCCTTGTCTTGGGCCTTTGGTGCCCTGGGATCGCAAGATCGAGCGCGTCATTTGGCAACCCTTTATCTCAATGATCTTTCTGATGTTTTGCGTGATGCCGTTGACGAACGTTTTGAATTCGTGCGCTATGCAGAGTCACTTGCAAGCAGTCAGCCTACTTTCACGCCCTTAGCGGATGCACTCAATGCTGAGCCAACGCTGATGGATATGCATTTGCAGTCGCTTACCAACCAAGCAATTGAGCATCATCAGCCGAGCCTAGTCCTTTTATCGGTTCCATTTCCTGGTGCCATGTATGCAGCCTTACGCATTGCTCAAGTGATTAAAAGCGCTTATCCAGAAATTAAGATCGCATTGGGTGGTGGGTATGTCAGTACAGAGTTGCGAGAGCTCTCTGAACCTCGCATATTTGATTTCGTTGATTTCATTACCTTGGATTCTGGAGAAAGGCCACTATTAGCCTTGCTAGATCATCTTGCTGGCAAGCGCTCTGTTGAGAGGTTGGTACGTACATTTATTCGCAATACGAAAAATCAAGTGCAATACCTCAATTGGCAGGAGCCTGATATATCTTTCGAGGAAGTTGGAACTGCTACCTGGGATGGATTGCCTCTCGATTCTTATCTATCGCTTCTAGATATGCTCAATCCCATGCATCGCTTATGGAGCGATGGTCGCTGGAATAAGCTTACGGTTGCGCATGGGTGTTATTGGAAGAAATGTAGCTTCTGCGATGTATCGCTTGACTATATCTCTCGTTATGAAACTGCATCAGCGAGTTTGTTAGTAGATCGCATAGAGCAAATTATTGCCGAGACTGGGCAAACGGGCTTTCATTTTGTAGACGAAGCAGCGCCACCAAAAATATTAAAGGCATTGGCTGAGGAGCTTATTCGTCGTCAAGTGGTTATATCTTGGTGGGGCAATATTCGCTTTGAAAAAACCTTCACACCAGAATTGGCCGAGCTTCTAGCTCAGAGTGGTTGCATTGCTATGTCAGGTGGCCTTGAAGTGGCTTCTGATCGTTTGCTGAATCTCATGAAAAAAGGTGTATCAGTCGAGCAGGTTGCTCAAGTGACCAAAGGTTTCTCAGATGCAGGCATCTTGGTGCACGCATATCTGATGTATGGTTTCCCAACTCAAACCGTGCAAGAAACAGTAGATGCTTTGGAGTATGTAAGGCAGTTATTTGAGAACGGCTGCATCCAAAGCGGCTTCTTTCACCGATTTATCTGCACAGTTCATTCTCCGGTAGGACTTAATCCACAAGAGTATGGAATCGAATTAGTGCCCTTGCCTGAAATCACTTTTGCCAAGAATGATGTTTCCTTTATCGACCCTACTGGGGTGGATCACGACCTGTTGGGGCAGGGCTTGAGGAAGGCGCTTTACAACTATATGCATGGTGTGGGTTTTGATATCAAAGCACAGTCCTGGTTTGATGGCTTGGGAATCACTATTCCAAAGACAACTGTCCCTAAGAATTTCATAGAGAATGCTTTGTACCAATAGCCTGATCGCGGGATTCAGACTTAAAATCATTTCGTGAAGTAATAAGATTAATGCGGGAGAAGAAAATGAATTTATCGCGTCGTACTTTTATTGCATCAGCTGCCTTAGCTCCTGTCGCTTGTGGCGTGCCTTTGGCCTACCAGAGGGGCACTCCTGTTGCCCAACCAAAGCCAACTCCAAATGTTAGAGCACCTCAAGTTGGGCAGGAGTGGACATATGTCAAGCGCGATGTTTTTGATGGCAAGATCCGCGGAGTGGTTACGGAAAGAGTCGCTAGTGTTGGCTCAAACATTGTGATAGAGCGTAGAGATGAGGATGGCAGTCAATTGCCAAGTGAGATACAGGGGCCATGGGGCGTAGTGCAATTAGATACATCATGGCCGCGTCTGATGAGCTTCAAGCCGCCGATTCCCCTGTGGCCTGAAGAGTTGACATCAAGCTGGAGTAAGCAATTGAATACCAAATATAGCTTAGGCGGTTACTCTGAAAATGCTTATGGGTGGCAAGAATATATGAGTGCACATGGTTGGGAGCAAATTACTGTTCCTGCTGGAACCTTTTTAACTTTGCGTTATCAAAATCTCATTAACTTCGAGAGTAATGATGACAATAAAGTTAATTGCATTCGCAAGCAAACCATTTGGTTTGCCCCAAGCATTGGTCGCTGGGTGGCCAAAGAATCATCCGGCTCATACATGATTCAGGGGCAATTGGGTATGCCTAATTTAGAGGATAGTTATCAATGGCAGCTGACTTCATACAAGTAAGTATCTTCCGCCGAATATTTTTGATGGCTCTACCAGCTTTGCTGGTGGGTTGTATTTCTTCCCAACCTGCTCCTAGAGGTCGACTTGAGGCCCAGCCTATGCCACCCCCCATGGTAAGAGCGCCAAAGATTGGTCAAGAATGGGTCTATCAAGTTCGCAATGTTTTTAACCAAGAGATTGTGGACACCGTCACTGAGAGGGTCGTATCGGTGGGCGATCAGATTCGTATTAGTCGCTCCGGAGTTAAGGCGGGACCTCTTCCAGATGAAATCCAGTCGCCTTGGGGATATGTCATTCAAGATCCACACTGGCAGCCTCCTCAAAAATTTACTAAAGCCATACCTTTGTGGCCCGAACAATTGCAGGTTGGTTGGAATAAATTCTTCACCACCCAATATGAGGCCCTTTCTTATCCTGGAGCTACTTATTACTGGGGTCTGAGTATGGCTGCAACCCAGTGGGAGCGTATCAAATCTCCTGCTGGTGAGTTTTTAGTATTGCGGGTTCAAAACGAAATGCCGAATTTTGTCAGTAGCGACCTTTTTAGGGTTGGCAATATTCGGAGTGAGGAGTTATGGTTTTCACCGGAGATTGGTCGGTGGGTGGTTCGCAGAAGCTCTGGACGCTACATTACCCCAGGCGTATATTGGGCTAATGCCTACTGGGAGGATTTCCTGGAGTGGGAGTTAATCTCCTGGAAGTAAGCAAAGCGCTTAAAATAGGCGCATTGCTATGTATACCGTAAAAGAACTATTCCCCACCCTCCAAGGCGAAGGTGCCCATGCTGGTAGGGCGGCAGTATTTTGTCGCTTTGCTGGATGCAATCTATGGAGCGGTCGCGAAGAAGATCGCGCTACTGCTATTTGCCAATTCTGCGATACCGATTTTGTCGGCAGCGATGGCTTCGGTGGTGGTAAGTTCGATACCGCTATTTCTCTTGCGGATGCAATTGAGGCTGCATGGCGCAGCACTTCTGCCGGTCCCCAACAACGTTATGTAGTTTTTACTGGTGGCGAACCTCTTCTCCAGTTGGATGACGAATTAATCGCAGCGCTTCACCAAAAAGGTTTTGCAGTCGCCATTGAAACCAATGGCACGATGAAAGTTCCTAAGGAAGTAGATTGGGTTTGCGTAAGCCCTAAAGCTGGTTCCGATTTAATTGTTTTGCAAGCGGACGAGCTAAAGCTAGTAATTCCACAACAAGATCATGCGGATTTAGAAATGATCATGGCTCGTTTTGAGAAGATGGACTATCGCAATCGCTTCTTGCAACCCATGGATGGGCCGAGTCTGAAAAGTAATACAGAATTGGCCGTCAGCTTATGTCAAAAACGCCCTTTATGGAGATTGAGTCTGCAGTCTCATAAGCTGATTGGGATTCGGTAAACAAGCTAGGCGACAATATATTAAAAGAGCACTTAATGACAACTAAACAACCAGCCATCTCCATTACCCGCCGCCTCGAGTTCGACTCTGGTCACCGCATTCCGAATCATGATGGACAGTGTCGCCATCTTCATGGACATCGCTATGCAATAGAGGTTACGCTGACTGGTGAAGTTGCGGATCATCCTGGCAAAGCAGATGATGGAATGGTTTTGGATTTTGGCGACATCAAACGCTTAACAAATCAATACGTTGTTGAGTTGTGGGACCATGCATTTTTGGTGGCAAAAGAGGATGAGGGATTGGTTGCTTTCTTGGCGACATTGCCTAACCATAAGACCGTCATCATGGAGCATGTACCTACTGTAGAAAATCTTGCTAATGCAGCATTTGCGATATTGCAGCCTGTATTTAGTAAGGCTTTTAGTGGTCGCTTAGAGCTTTCGTCTATTCGTCTTTACGAGACGCCCAATTGTTGGGCTGATATTCATTCTGCCTAAATGACGCAAGCTGAGCTTGACCAGCAATATATGCGCATGGCAATTGAGCAAGCTCAATTGGCAGCGCAATCAGGTGAGGTTCCTGTAGGTGCTGTATTGGTCAAAGATGGCCAAGTTATTTCCAAAGCTTTTAATAAGCCAATTGCAAATCACGATCCTAGTGCACATGCTGAAATGTTGGCTCTGAGAGAGGCTGCTTTGGCTGAAGAAAATTACCGCATTCCCGGCAGCACTCTCTATGTCACTCTAGAGCCATGTGCAATGTGTTCTGGAGCTATGCTCCATGCTAGGATTGATCGTGTAGTCTATGGGGCGTCAGATCCTAAGACAGGCGCAGCAGGCAGTGTTTTAGATATCTTTGCCTCTAAGCAAATTAACCATCAAACTAGTGTAGAAGGTGGCATCATGAGTGAAGAGTGCGGTCAGTTGTTGCGCGATTTTTTTAAGGGACGACGTTGAAATCCATTCACCTGATTGCTCCATCTGGAGCAAGCTTAGACAGCAAAAGCCCTCTAGCTGGCATCAATTGGTTAGAGGGTCAAGGCATTGCTGTAGAAAACACAGATTGTGTGAATCGAGTTTATGAGCGATTTGCAGGGAGTGATGACGCGCGTCTTGCGGAGCTCAATCACTTATCCAAATTAGATCCACGTGCCTTAGTGATGGCAATGCGTGGCGGTTATGGTCTTCATCGCTTACTCCCAGGCATTGAGTGGAGCGCGATTGCAAAAGCGATTCAAAATGGTTTGCAAGTATGTGGCCATAGTGACTTCACAGTATTTCAGCTGGGTCTATTGGCAAAAACAGGTGCAATGACATTGGCTGGACCCATGCTTAATTATGACTTTGGGCGACTTGGCGATGATGGCGCTCCAGTAGCGCCAGATGCCTTCATGTGGCAGCATTTTCAAAATGCTGCTGAAGGCCGCAAGTTGGAATGTGAAGTATCAGCCCCGCAAGCTTTCTTGGGTAAAGCTAAGACTAGCTCACTCACAGGTCTGCTATGGGGTGGAAACTTAACTGTTGTAGCGGGTTTGGTTGGGACACCTTACCTTCCTAGTAATAAGCAAACGCAAGGCGGCATCTTTTTCCTTGAGGATGTTAATGAGCACCCTTATCGGATTGAGAGAATGATGATGCAGCTTCTGGATGCGGGAATACTTGCAAATCAGGGCGCTATTCTGCTCGGTGGATTCTCCGCTTACCGTTTGTACGATAACGATAAAGGTTATTCGTTGGAGCGGGCTATAGAGGCGATTCGCAAGCGTTTGTCAGAAGAGACTCCAATCTTGACTGGTCTTCCATTTGGGCATCAGGCGAATAAATTAACTTTACCTGTTGGTACTTCAGCGAATTTAAGCTTCAACCCAAATGGGTTTGAGCTGAAGTCCCAGTGGTAGTCATTAGAAATCTTTTGAGGCATCCTTTTTTGAGGGGCGCTCTCACTCTCATTGCATTTACATTTACAGGGGCAGTCATGGCAACGGAAGAGCCAAAATACACTGTTCTTGAAAAAGAACCTCCTTTTGAAATCCGCGCCTATGCGCCAATGATTGTCGCCGAAGTTCAGGTTGAGGGAGATTTAGATGGGGCATCCAGCCAGGGCTTCCGTTTAATTGCTGCCTATATATTTGGTCAGAACCAAGTGAGTGAAAAAATAGCGATGACTGCACCGGTCACGGTAGTAGATCAATCAGTAAAGAATGCAAAGATTGCCATGACTGCCCCTGTGGGGATTGAGTCAAATGCTGGTAAGTGGGTTGTGTCGTTTGTGATGCCGGCTGAGTACACCATGGAAACGATTCCCAAGCCACTAAATTCTCAAGTGCAATTGCGTCAAATTCCGGCAGTAAAAAAGGCTGTCATCAGCTTTAGCGGTTTTTATAACGACCAAAAAGTTACTGAGAAAACTCTCGAGCTTGAGCAGTGGATGAAGACCAAGAATCTCCAAAGCGCTGGTACTCCCAATTTTGCGCGTTACAACCCGCCTTGGACTTTGCCGTTTATGCGCCGCAACGAGGTGATGATTAACCTACGTGACTAATTCTTCGCTTCAAAGTTTTTTAGTAAAAACTGACCACCACCATTAATGCCTAAAGCTTTCGTGAGGGTGGGCAAGGCTTGAGCCAAATGTTTTTCTAGGGTCCAAGGTGGATTAATAATAAACATGCCGCTAGACTGGAGACGACGTTCACCAGGCGCATTTTCAACTCGTAATTCTGTATGGAGCCAAGAGCGTTTATGCGTAGCGGCAATTTTCTTCAGACGATCAGGCAGGGCGATGGATTCTCTTCTGGAAATCACGGGGTACCAGATTGCATAGCAGCCAGTGGCAAAGCGTTTCAATGCCTCTTCCATAGCGGCCTCAAGATAGCGATAGTCTTGCTTATCCTCGTAAGAGGGATCAATCAATATCAAGCCACGCCGACTGGGAGGGGGGAGCAATCCCTTAAGTCTGGAAAAGCTATCCTCAGCATAAATATCAATCTGTTTTGATTGCTTCAGCTCGCCAATATTGTGGCGAAGAATATCAATCTCTTTAGGATGTAGCTCAAATAACTTAAGACGATCTTGCGGGCGCAATAGACGCGCCAAAATAAATGGAGAGCCAGGGTAGGTTGTGAGTTGCCCATCAACATTCTCTGCATTGATGAATTTCAAATACTCCAAAATACTTTCTGGAATTGGCGTATTGGCATGCTTGCAGGTTTCTACATATTGAGTGAGGCGAAAAATTCCACCATCCGCTTCTTTGCTGACGGTTGAGAAACCATCTTGCAGGCTATAAATACCTGCACCAGCATGGGTGTCGACCATCGTGAGAGCTCCAGGCTTCTCTTGTAGATACTCAACCAAATGAATCAGGGTGAGATGCTTCAGGATATCCGCATGACTTCCGGCATGGAACGCATGTCTATAGCTAAACATATTAGGTCGCGCTCATTTTGGAGGTGCTTGAGTAAATTGCGCTTTGCCATAAAGCACAAGCGTAATCACAATAATGGCGATCGAAGCATATTGCAGCGGTTGATTTAATTCAAGATCCATTTTTTGGGTGAAGTGAGAGTAGGTTGCTACAACACCACCAAGTGCAATGATGTGAGCCCATATTTTTTTGGGGCCCAATTGACTCTCCGGAAAAAGATTAGCTAACCAGGCTCCAATCATGCCGCACCAAATACCAAATCCTGCTCCCCCTAAAACATCAGTGAGCCAATGTGCTCCAACAGCGTTACGCGAAAGCCCTACAAATGCAGCCACAACAAATAAAAGCAGCAGTGGCACCCTTTTTTCTTTAGATGCTGAGAAATAGAAAGCGCTGGCAATGGCAAATGCTGTAAGGGTATGACCTGAAGGAAAGGCTCTATGAAGCAGTACTTCGCCGATGCGATAAAAACTTCCTTCAGTCAAAATGCCCGCAGGTCTTGGTAGATTGAATATGCCTTTTAATACCGAGCTTGTTACGGCCGCTATAGCGCCAGCAAATATGCCTGCAGTTAAGATTCTTGGGGCTAATAATAAAAGCGGGAAAGCCAATGCAAAAATACCCCAGCCATTACCTAAGAAGGTGAGCCAAGCCCAAAGTGTGTCTGGTAGCTGCTGGGTAAATTGATTGATCAATAGAAAGCTGCTGTTCTGAAGATCGCCAAAATAGATGATGGCTGCAAGTGCGAGCGGGGCTAGCGGGATAAACCAAGCAAACCCAGGTATTGCATTTTTACTCATGCAGCTTAACGAGCCTTTGCCTGATCTGCATCTTGTAATTGCTTAATCACTTTATCTAGTACTTGTGGAACGGTGATGGCTTGCATGCAGACATTGTCATGACAAGGTGTTTTACGGTGATTAGCGGCGCTCACGCAAGGAGAGCAGGCCAAGTTAGCGGTGATGGCGATGGAGTTGCCAACAGAGCCATAGAGGGCTGGAGTTTCAGGGCCAAAGAGAACAACGGTTCTTAATGGAGTTACCGCTGAAAAATGGCCCGGGCCAGAGTCATTAGTCACCATCACATCAGATAAGGTGTAAAGGGGTGGTAATTCAGCAAAGCTGACCTGCCCAGCAAAGTTCAATGCATTTTTAACGTTTGCTACAGCACGAACTTTTTCTACATAGGCAAACTCAGCAGGCGATCCAGTAATGAGAATCAGACCATCTGGATATTTCTGATGGATGGCTTGAATCAACTCAGAAAAACGCTGCTGTGCCCAACGGCGTTGCGGCAATAGATCACTCGCATTTGGATTAATCAGAATAAGACGATTTTTTCCGTGCGCGTAATGGATGTTGGCTTCTTTAGCTAGCTTCTCAATTCGCTCGCGAACTTTTTCTAAGGTACTTGGATTGATGATAGCCTGCTCTAAGCGAACCTCTGAATCTGGAATTTCAATCTTGCTAAAAGGAACTTCAATCTTCTGAGCAAAGGCTGCATGAATCAGAGAAATAAAGTTCTTAGTAATATGAATGTGTGGGTTGTAATGGACCTTGCGGGTCAACATGAAGCCACGCCACAAGCCTTCGCCATGAAAGATGTGATAACCAACGCGACGGCGTGCGCCACACATGCCAGTTAGCAAAGCTGTGAAGCGTGAAAACAACTCCAAATCTATGACGGTATCAATACGATGCTTGCGAGCAAGCAATAGAAAGAGCAGGGTGTCCTTGATTAAGCCACCCAGGCTTGATGAATCG
Organism: Polynucleobacter yangtzensis; assembly: GCF_001595965.1. Taxonomy (GTDB): domain Bacteria; phylum Pseudomonadota; class Gammaproteobacteria; order Burkholderiales; family Burkholderiaceae; genus Polynucleobacter; species Polynucleobacter yangtzensis. The sequence continues at coordinate 47,021 of NZ_LOJI01000007.1, read as the reverse complement.
ATTGTGAAGATATTTTCCGGTTTAACAGTATTGAGCAAAGTGAGGCTGGCACGATTGCTTTTAAAGATGAGGAAAAATATCTCTGCTCCACGCGCCTGTGCATTGCGCATTGCTGGGTCTACTAAAATCGCGCTACCCATTTCTGAGAGTTCAATAAAGAGTAATTTTTTTGGAGTCTCTGGACCGCGATTAAATACATTCTTAATGCCATCAATCAAAGCAATAACAGGACTTACGATTGCACAAAGAGGTACGCCGACCCAATGATCAATGGCGCGCATAGTGTTGACGCTAATAGTCATAGTTTTGCTCTAAAAAATTATTTTCGTTTTAATAAAAAGTAGGCGCCAGGTAGAACTGACAAAACAGTAATTGCTCCATAGCTGATGGAGGCCAGCACTGTTAATGATGGATTCACACCCCATAAGGCCAAGACTGAAGAAAGAGTGGCTTCACGCAATCCCCAGCCAGAGATGCTAATTGGCAACATGAGCAGCAGGCTGAGGGCAGGCAAGCCAATCATGAGGCCTTCAATAGGTGCATCTACTCCATAAGCCTTTAGGCAAAATAGCAAGGTCAAAATGGTGAGGAAGTGGATGCCAATTGCTAAGCCAGCTTGCGCAATATTTTTGGGCCATGAAAATGCTAGCTGAATTCCAGGCATCGCATGATTCATATTGAAGCGATCCAGAAATTTTTGTAATAGCTGCTTGCTTGGCCCCCACGCCAAGATAAGCGCAATTGCTACGCCTGCTAACAGCATTACTGCCATGACGGCATAGCCTAAGTCTTGTCCCCATGCCGCAAGGGTGGCGCCACCTAATATCAAGCCAATAGCACCAAGTAAGTTATTACCTGCTAAACCTAAAAGGCGATCGACTAAAACCATTGCAAAACTCAAGCGCAACTTCGGTGTGGCGTGCTCAAGGTCTACTGAATGATGGAGCTCTTCATCTAACTCTTTAGTTTCAGATAGGTTGCCAGTGTTGGTTAAGTGCGTTGCGGTAATTGCGCGATAGCTATCGCCGCCTAATGTGCTTGGTAATCCTTGATTAATGAGACCACCTGCAAAGTAGAGGCCGATATAGGAGCGGATGCGGCGTGGAAACCCTACTGCCTGCATGAATAATCCCCAGCGATAGCCGCCACAAATAAATGCGCTCATCATGCTGGCTAGCGCAGCTAAAAACCAAAGTGGCTGCATCTGAATTTGGGTGTCAAACAGTGAATGCCAGTCAATTCCACTAGTAGCCTTCCAAAGCAAAGCAATGGACAGAACAACTCGAATGGTGGGCCAAGCTCGCTTGAGAATGGATTTCCACCCCGATTGGGTTTTAGGGGTGGGATTGGCTTGTGAACTCATAAGCGTAAGGATAATGCCTTGGGCGCCTAAGGTCTTGAATTTGAGAGGATTACTCTGAAGTACCTGGTCCCCGCCAGTTGCTACAAAGGCTAAAGTCAAATTTGGACAAAATTCGACCAAATCGCTCAATTTCAAGACTATCAAGGGGCTGGCATGCCTCAAATGCGGACTTATTGCCTACCGGCAGAGGGTAGGTCATGCCAGACCAGCTAATAAGAAGGATATTTGCGCCAATCGGAATCTCGCCAAACCAGAGGTCAAATTGATCTTGTCTCTGATCTAAAACAAATACCGGGGTAGGTGATGCATACCAAGCAGCGCGACTACCTAGGGTCCAGTTTTGAACAGCGATGCCATTTGCTTTGGTGGCTTTAGAAAGCTCCGCTGCTTTCTGGCCGGCAATTTTCCATCCATATAAATCTGCAATTGGATTGGATTTAATCGAGGCTGTATTGATGCCTCCCGATAAGACATAAGCAAAGCCGATACAACACATTGCAATTTGGATGAAAAACAAAATGCGAATCCAATGGCGATGTTGCATTGCCCATGCTTTTGCTAAACCAATTCCGGCAAAAGGAGCGAGACAGAACCATGCGGGCGAGGTCCAGTGAGGAAGGCCGCCTCCACCCGCTAAGCTGGTAAAAATTACAAAAGGAATAAAAAAGAATCCTAAAAACGCAACTAGAGAAAGCTTCGCCCCATGCATGCAGTCTTTTATAAAGATTACGCAACCTAATATGAAGAGTGGGCCAAAGACGAGAATCTGAATACCAAGATACGCAGCCAGTCGACGCCAAAGCCATTCGCCGCCGCCCCCATGAGCAAGTTGGTATTTAAATGAAATCCAGTCATTAACCCAATTCCAATAAAGCACGGGTGAGATGAGCAATAGGGCTGTCAATGCTGCTAGCCAGAAACCTACTTTAGTGAACCAAGATTTTCTGGGTGAACTGAGGAATACAAACAACAATGCAAACGCTGTAAATGCGGCGGTGTATTTGCTAAGGCCCGCGAGGCCGAGCAAGATACCAGTCACAATCCAATCACCAATACTGAATTGATCTTTCCTTAGCCAACGAAGTGCCATTAGCATCAGACCAAGGCTTAACGGTGCCAGCAGGGTATCTGGCAATAAACCAATTGCTAGTACATGCAGCATCGGTGCGGCAGTAATAATTAACACTGCTAATAGACCGCATAAATTTGCTGATGGTAGTGCGCTGGTGAGGTAGCCAGCATTACGTCCTTGAATTAGGCGGTGAAGCTCAATCGTGACTTGATAAACCAAGTAACAAGAAATGATCCACAGTAATTCTGGGATAAAACGAATAACACCCTCTGAAGATGTCAGGGCAACCAAAGGCCACTGAATCCAGCCTACTAAAGGTGGGTGATCGAAATAGCTCCAAGCCAAATGTTGGGCATATAAAGCGTAGTGAGCCTCATCTACTGAGAACTCAATAGAAAAACCCAGGGCCAAATGCACCACCGCGGCTATAAAGACGCAGATTACGGCCCAGCTTGAGGGTGATTGATGGCGCATGGGATGATTTTAGACTCACATCGAGCAATCTTTGGGACAATTAAGGCATGTGGAAGCGAGCGCCTTTATTTTTAATTCTCAGCACGATCCTTATTTTGGTCGGCTGTGCTGGCTTAAGTGGTGATTCGGTGCAAAACGAAGCCGGTCAACCATTTAATACTGAACAGCTGCCGGCCCAAGAGGAGCTGCCTAAATTCTCAGCTGAGACAGCTCGAAACGGCATGCCAAACGGGTGGAATTTTTATCGCATAGCGCCCTTTAAAAAGAATACGGTGTATCGCCTTGAGAGTTACCAAGGAAAAACAGTGCTGAGTGCAAACTCAAAAACCTCTGCATCTGGATTAGCGGTGAAGTTGCGTCCTCGTCAGGCATCAAATCTACTACTGCAATGGGAGTGGAAGGCGCTGAACCCAATCGTTAATGCTGACAATGCCGATGGTTATGCTGACGATGCGCCGCTGCGTATTTTGGTTGCATTTGATGGCAATAAGTCCAAGCTACCCTTAAAAGAAAAAATGACTTTTGAGATGGCCAATCTTATTAGCGGTCAAGAGATGCCGTATGCCACGCTGATGTATATCTGGTCCGGAAAATCACCTGTCGATACCATCATTACAAATGCACATACTTCTCGTATCAAAATGATTGTGGTGGATTCTGGTTGGGATAATTTAGGGCAGTGGCATAGACACCAGCGTGATTTAGCTGCTGACTACAAGCGTGCGTATGGCGAAGCGCCTGGTGAAGTCATTGGCATCGCTTTACTGACGGATACCGATAACACTAAGTCAGAGACACGAGCGTTTTATGGCGATATTGAATTGATTCGCAAGAATACAAAATAAGTAAAACGTACTAAATGATATTTTTAGTAGTGAGTAGGGCGCCAGCGCTTGAGTAAAAGCGCGTTGCTCAGAACGCAAAAGCTAGATAGTGCCATGGCGCTTCCGGCCAACATCGGCGAGAGATAGCCCAGCGCAGCCAAGGGGATGCCGGTAGCGTTAAAGATAAAGGCCCAGAATAAATTTTGCTGAATTTTTTGCCAGGTTCGCTTGGAGATATCAATCGCATTTGCAACTAATGTGGGGTCGCCTCGCATTAAGGTGATGCCAGCAGCCTGCATTGCAACATCAGTACCAGTAGACATGGCCATACCAACATCTGCGGTAGCTAAGGCAGGTGCATCATTGACACCATCGCCTACCATTGCAACAAATTGGCGATGTCCATCTTTAGATTGAAGTTTGCGAATAATCTCCGCTTTATCGCCTGGCATAATTTGCGCAAATACTTCTTGAATGCCAATATTTCTTGCAACACGATTTGCAGCAGCGATGTTGTCACCAGAAAGCATTACAGCGCGAATATTGAGGTGGCGTAACGAGGTAATTGCCTCTTGAGCATTCTCTTTCAGCTCGTCCCCAAATGAGAATATGGCAATTGGCGAAGGGGTTACTTCATCGCTCATCAAGATTGAAACAGTCTGACCGGCCTCAAAACAAGCCTGAGCCTTTCTTAGTATTTCGGCATGATGGTGGTTGCTCTCTAGGGATGCAATGCTTTGTATAGTAAGGCTCTGCCCAGCAAGAGCGCCAGCGCTAGGTTTACCGCTAATACCAATACCCGGCAATGCTTTGCTATCGGTTGGCGTTATCGGGGTCAAACCATTTTGTTTGGCGGCGTCTAGGAGTGCTTTTGCAAGAGGGTGCTCGCTACCAAGTTGAAGACCTGCAGCTGTTGCCAGAATGTCATTCTCAGAAAATGATCCGCTAAAAGAAATGACTTTCAGTAGTCTTGGTTTGCCAACGGTGAGTGTTCCCGTTTTATCAAACGCAACCACGTTCAAGCGATGCGCCAACTCTAAAACTTGTGGGTCTTTAATTAAAATTCCAAAACGCGCAGCTACCCCGGTTCCTGCCATGATGGCTGCTGGCGTTGCAAGTCCTAGTGCACATGGACAGGCAATCACGAGTACCGATACTGCTCTCAATATAGCAATGGATGCTGAGTCTAAATAAAACCAGTTCGCCAATCCTGTAATGATTGCAATCACGATCACGCTAGGAACAAAAATAGCACTCACCTGATCTACCAATTTTTGTATTGGTGCCTTTTGGGTTTGCGCATCTTCAACCAGGGAGATAATTTTAGAAAGTACGCTCTCAACGCCCACCGCTTGAGCCTCAATGACTAAGACACCTTCGCCATTGAGTGAGCCGCCGATAACTTTTTCTCCAATACGTTTTTTGACTGAATCACTTTCCCCAGTGAGCAGTGATTCATCAATGTGGCTATTGCCAAGTAGAATGATGCCGTCCACCGGAATGCGCTCGCCAGGCATAACCAAGATACGGTCTTTCGGAAACACTTGATCTAAAGGTAGATCACGAAATTGATCTAAGGTAGAAGTCTCTGCAATGACAATATCGCGTTCAATGACTTTGGCATGCTCTGGCCACAACTTTTGTAATGCACGAATTGCTTCGCTAGTTTGTTGCTTAGCTCTTGCCTCTAGCCATTTGCCTAGTAAAACCATGCAGATAATGACCGCAGATCCTTCAAAGTACAGTTCGTGGCTCGCATGTGGTGATGCAATCATTTGGTAAATACTAAGGCCGTATGCTGCGCTTGTGCCGAGTGCCACCAACAAATCCATATTGCCCACACCGGACATGAGAGATTTGAGGCCTGCTCTATAAAAGCGCCAACCTAAGAAAAATTGTACGGGGGTGGCAAGCAGAAGTTGCCACTTTGGCGAAAGCGCCCAATGTATGCCAAAAGGCATGAGGATCATCGGGAGAAAAAGTGGGGCAGAGAGGGCGAACCCCAGCAATACACGCCCCAAACCATCTGCTCCCCAAAACAGCTTAGAGGGTGTCGTTACTGAAATTTGATGAGGGCTACTGATTTTTGCTTCATAGCCTGTTTTTTGAACTGCGGCGATAAGGTCGTCTTCATTGAGCCCAGAACCTGCTTTTAAGCGCACCTTAGCTTGTTCGGTGGCCAAATTCACGCTGGCAGCCTCTACGCCGGGCATTTTGTCCAAAGCCTTCTCAACCCTGCCCACACAGGAGGCGCAAGTCATCCCGCCGATATCCAGAGTAAATAGCTCTGATTTAGTGTCTATTTGTGGGTTCATATAGAAGATAATCTACTGCATGCAAGCCGTAATTACATCAAAAAGGCCTATATGTTGACTTTAAAAGTATCTGGGATGACTTGTGGAGGCTGTATTAATGCAGTCACGAGAGCAATTCAGGCTCAGGACCCTCAAGCTAAAGTTCAGGTCGACTTGGCAAGCCAGACTGTCAAACTAGAAACGACATTATCTGAAGCGCAGGCCGGTCAGCTTATAACAGACGCTGGCTTTCCAGTTGCTAAATAGCAATTGTTTAGAATGTCATCAAACCTAACAAAACCCGCAGTTTTTGTTCCTAAAGGATCGTGATTTATGTTCTTCAGTAAGTTAATGCCTCACGATGGTAATTTCTTCGAGCTTTTTAATGAGCACGCTAACAATATCGTCTCCGCCTCCGAATCTTTCTTAAAGTTCGTCGAGCACTACAACGATGAAGCCCTGCGTGCTAAATACACACAAGATGTTGATAAAGCAGAGCATGCTTGCGATGACGTAGTAAAAGAAGTGCATCGTCGTTTGCACAAAACGTTTATTACCCCGATCGACCGCGATCAAATTTTTTCACTCATCAATACGATGGATGACGTAGCCGATTTATTGCAAAACGGTACTGAGGCAATGCATTTATATGATGTAAAGCAAATGACCCCAGAAATGGTGCAAATGGCAGAGCTGTGTAATCAGTGCTGCATCAGTATGAAGAACGCGGTTGCTACGTTAAAAGATATCTCTGATCCAGAGGTCGCCAAAGCAGCTTTGAAGACTTGTGACGAGATAGATCATTTGGAGTCAGGGGCTGATCGCCTTTTATCTACTGCGATTACCCGCTTATTTCGCGAAGATATCGAAGTGCGCGAACTCATTAAGTGCCAGCGTATTTATGAGCTGCTCGAGGAAGTTACCGACAAATGTGAAGACGTTGCCAATTTGGTTGAAGGCATCGTTCTTGAAAACTCTTAAGGCGAATTAAGTTGCCAGCGATAGAAGTAGCTTTTTGGGTTGTAGCGCTTTTAGTAGCGTTAGCGCTTGCATTCGATTTCATGAATGGTTTTCATGATGCCGCCAACTCTATTGCCACTGTAGTTTCCACTGGAGTTTTGAAGCCGCAGCAAGCGGTGGTATTTGCAGCATTCTTTAACTTTCTAGCCATCTTCATTTTTCATTTAAGTGTTGCTGCAACTGTAGGTAAGGGAATTGTTCATCCTGCAGCTGTTGATTTACATGTGATCTTTGGCGCCTTGGTGGGCGCGATTATTTGGAACGTGATTACTTGGTATTACGGTATTCCTTCAAGCTCCTCTCATGCTTTGATCGGCGGTCTAGTTGGCGCTGCATTACCAAAAGCGGGCACAGATGGCTTGGTTTGGTCAGGAATCATTAAAACCGTTTCCTTCATCTTCATTTCACCGTTTGTTGGCTTCTTGCTCGGCTCTTTAATGATGTTGATCGTTGCGTGGATTTGCCGAAATGCAAACTTAGCCAAAACAGATCGCTGGTTCCGTCGTTTGCAATTAGTTTCAGCAAGTGCCTATAGCTTAGGTCACGGTGGTAATGATGCTCAAAAGACTATCGGCATTATTTGGCTTTTACTCATCATCACTGGTTACGCTGAAGCTAGTGCAAAGATGCCACCTACATGGACAATTATTTCTTGTTATATCGCTATTGCAGCGGGCACGATGTTTGGTGGCTGGCGCATTGTTAAAACTATGGGGCAGAAGCTCACTAAGCTTAAGCCAGTGGGTGGTTTCTGTGCCGAAACTGGTGGCGCAATTACTTTATTTGCCGCAACGGCAATTGGCATTCCCGTTTCCACTACCCATACGATTACTGGGGCTATTGTGGGTGTTGGCTCAACTCAAAGGGCTAGTGCAGTTCGCTGGGGGGTTGCCGGAAACATCGTTTGGGCGTGGATCTTCACCATTCCAGCAACTGCGCTCATGTCCATGGCGGTCTATTATCTGAGTCTGCTCATTTTCTAAAGCGCTTTATTGCGGGTAGCTGAGGATTCTTTCAGCAAATATTTGCGGCTACGAGTAAGCTAGCGCTAATTAAGAAAAATACCAAAACCTAGAATCCCATTCTAGGTTTATTCATATTAGGAGAAGGTTGTGTCGGTTACACCAGAGTTAGTCCAGGCAGCACTCAAAGGCTTAGTTGATCCTAATACTAAGATTGATTTCGTTACTGCAAAAAATGTAAAGAATCTCCGCGTAGAAGATGGCGATATTTCTTTAGACATCGTACTAGGCTATCCAGCCAAAAGTCAGTTTGATTCGATTCGCAAATCAGTTATTAACGCCCTACGAGAATTGTCTGGCGTTAAAAATGTCAGCGTCAATATTTCCAGTCAAATTGTTGCGCATGCAGTGCAACGTGGCGTGAAGCTATTGCCGGGTGTAAAAAATATTATTGCAGTTGCTAGCGGTAAGGGCGGCGTTGGAAAATCCACAACAGCAGTGAACTTGGCTTTAGCTCTAGCGGCCGAGGGTGCGCAGGTTGGCATTTTGGACGCAGATATTTACGGCCCAAGTCAGCCAATGATGTTAGGTATTACTGGTAGACCAGACTCTCTTGAAGAGAATACGATTGAGCCAATGGAGGCTTATGGCTTGCAGGCAAGTTCAATTGGCTTTTTGATTGATGATGATGCCCCAATGGTCTGGCGTGGTCCGATGGTAACTTCCGCTCTCGAGCAGTTGCTTCGTCAAACCCGTTGGCGTGATTTGGACTATTTAATTGTGGATATGCCACCAGGTACTGGTGATATTCAATTAACGCTGGCGCAAAAAGTTCCTGTTACCGGCTCAGTGATTGTTACTACACCTCAAGACGTTGCGTTGTTAGATGCTCGCAAAGGTCTGAAGATGTTTGAGAAGGTAGGCGTGCCTATCATTGGCATCATTGAAAATATGAGTACCTACGTCTGTACAAAATGCGGACACGAAGAGCATGTATTCGGTACTGGCGGTGGCCAAAAGATGTGCAAAGAATATGGAGTGGATTTCTTGGGTGATCTACCTTTGAATCTATCTATACGAGAGCAGGCAGACGCAGGGCGTCCTACAGTGGTTGCAGACCCTGATGGTGCAATTAGCGCGATTTATAAAGGCATTGCTAGACAGGTTGCTATCCGTGTTGCTACTCTATCCAAAGATATGAGCAGTAAATTTCCGAACATTATTGTTCAAAACACCTAAGGCCCTGAACATTTATGCGCTTTGCTGTATTAATGCGTAAACAAAATATAGATAACCCATGGGTTTCTTACCGCTGGGCGCCTCAAGAAGTGGTGCCTGATTTAGGGCAATTTAATAGTAAACAAAGCAATGCTATTTCTGGTCAGTTTCTTGGGCGCGATGCCGAGGGAGAGTCTTGGTTATTTACTGGCTACGAACTTGATCTTTTCCCTGATGAGGCTGAGGGTTACTACCTCAACGTTTCTGCCACAACCCCAAGCTGGTTTGTGATGTGGCGTCTTGAGGAAGATATTGAGCGCTATGTTGACGAGCAATCTCTTGAATTAGCAAAGGCGGAATCATCATTCGCAGTTCCACATCGTATTTGCGTTAGTTATAACGAAGCCGCTCGCTTGCTTGATGGTGGAGAGTCAGTTGATACGGTTCCCATGAGTGAGCAACATGCATCTTGGTTACAAGAGTATGTAAATGAAAAATATCATCCAGAGCCTAAAAAGCGTCATAAGCCTGCATCATTTAAGGGTGCGCAACGCCCTGCGGAGGAATAATGGCTGACGGGTTTCTCGGTCGTTGGTCTAAGCGCAAGGCGGGTTTAGATGCAGATCCTGTAGAGAACAAAACTGATGCGCCCAAAGAGGCGACTCCAGTGGCTTCTGTTGAGCAAGCTGCAGAGGAGACCCCGCCGTTACCTACGTTAGACGATGTTGCAAAGATCGATCGCTTTGACCCCGATTTTTCTGCCTTTATGAAGCCGGATGTCGATCCTACTGTTCAACAGGCTGCTTTAAAGAAAATGTTCACAGACCCCCATTTCAACATCATGGATGGTCTAGACATCTATATTGATGATTACAGTAAACCAGATCCACTGCCGCCAGGAATGCTTGAAAGAATGGTGCAGAGCGATATGCTGAATCTTTTCAGCAAGACTGCTGATGACTCTGCTAAAGAGGTAACCACAGATTCTCGACAAACCGAGATTCAGGCCTCTAATCCTGAGTTGGAGGCTGGCGCTTTGGATGCACAAAAGCAAAGTGATTTAACATCCAAACAACCAAATCTCTCCGCCCAGTTGGACGAGGCCCCTAAAGATGCTTCGACTGAGCCTGAACAGAAAAAAACTTAAGAAGATAGCGCATGAGTCAAAAATTAGTCTGTAACTGTAATAGCACCATGCCTTTGGATGCAAAAGCACTCGGCGTGCCGATGCACACTTCTTTGTGTAGGCAAGAGGTCGGATCCTTTTTGAAGGCTCTGGAGGGCTCAGATTCTGTAGTGGTGGCGTGTACACAAGAGGCTGCGCTATTTGGTGAGTTAGCGGATCAGGCTGAGAAACCTCTCGTTGCCCCATTACGTTTTGTAAATATCCGTGAAGTTGCAGGATGGACGCAAGAAGCAAAAACATCGGGACCCAAGATTGCTGCGCTGCTAGCTTTAGCTGATATGCCTGAGGCTGATCCAGTTTCAGTGGTGAATTATGAAAGCCAGGGCAGGTTGTTGATTATTGGTGCAGGATCTCAAGCAATTCCATGGGCAGAAAAATTAAGCTCTGCTTTGGATGTATCCGTTCTATGTACTGAGCCTGGCGATTTGCCACTCAATAGAAGCTACCCGATCTACACCGGCGCTGTTACAAAGCTAGACGGATATCTCGGTAACTTTTCGGTGGACTGGGATCTGCAAAATCCAATTGATCCAGAGATGTGTACCCGCTGTGGTGCTTGCGTTGAGGTTTGTCCTGAGGGCGCTATTGACCTCTCCTTCCAGATTAATTTGAACAAATGTAAATCTCATCGCGACTGCGTTACTGCCTGTGCTGGTATTGGCGCTATCTCATTTGATCGAAAAGAACGCGGACGCAATTCTGAATTCGATTTGATTTTGGATTTACGTACTGATCCAAAAATGCGCATGAGTCAGACTCCGCAGGGTTATTTTGCTCCCGGCAATGATCCTCTCGATCAAGCGCTCGCAGTTAATCAATTAACCGAGATGGTGGGTGAGTTTGAAAAGCCCAAATACTTTACTTATAACGAAAAGGTTTGCGCGCATGGTCGCAACGGCAAAGTCGGTTGTAGTGCTTGTATTGATGTTTGCTCAACCGGCGCTATTGGTTCCATCTTTAAAAATGGTCAGGGCTCTGTAGAAGTAAACCCAAATCTATGTATGGGCTGTGGCGCTTGTGCTAACTCCTGCCCATCTGGTGCCATGAGCTACAACTATCCGAGTGTTTCTCATCAGGGTAAAGAATTAAAAACAGTAGCGAATATATTTACAGCTGAAGCTAAAAAGATCAATCAAGCTATGGCACCTAGTTTGCTATTGCACACTCTAAAAGCTGGTACTCAAATGATTGATGGCTTGGGTAGATCCTCGCACATCATGCCAAAGCAGTTTGAAGGCCTTCCAGCATTTGTTATCCCTTATGGTATTGAGCACATTGCCTCGACTGGTTTGGACTTGTGGCTAGGTGCGTTGTCCTATGGTTTTGCTGAAGTCATTTTGTTGCTAAGCGGGGATGAAGATCCGGCATACCGATCTACTCTCGAAGAGCAGGCAGGATTAGCGAATAGTATTCTCAAAGCATATGGATTTGATGAGCGAATTCATTTGATATTGGCAAGCTCCACCGATGATTTATCAACGGTATCGAAGGCAATGGGTGCATTGCGTCAACGCGGCTCACTAAATTCAATTTGCACTCCCACAAGCATGGGCTTGTCGAATCAGAAGCGAGAAACGCTCGAAGCAGTTCTGGAGCACTTACAAAAGCAAGCTAAAACACCTTTGCCTGAAGTGGGTGTTGCACTTCCATCATCCTCATTGTTAGGCGGACTGACGATCAACAAAGATGCTTGTACCTTGTGTATGTCTTGCGTAAGCAGTTGCCCTGAAGGCGCACTTTTAGATAATCCTGATGAGCCCATCCTTTCCTTTATTGAAAAGCAGTGCGTTCAATGCGGAATTTGTGCGCAAACCTGCCCAGAGCATGCATTAACTCTTGCCCCTCGTTTGCGGACTGTAGAGCAGCGTAAGCAAAAGGTAACTCTGAATGAAACTCAACCCTTTCATTGCATTAGTTGCGGCAAAGTTTTCGGAACGCTCAAGATGGTTGATTTGATGCTGACAAAGTTAGGTACACACGGGGCATTTGCTGGAGCGGCAATGGATCGATTAAAGATGTGTAGTGATTGTCGAGTGGTAGATATGGTGAAAAAAGAACATGAGTGAAACCTCTAAAGAAGTTGCAAAAGAAAATTTAATAGCTGAAGTGGGGGATGTTGGATTACCAGAGGATTTAGCAAGAGCTGATTTATATGGCCTGATTGCCCAGTTTTTTCAGTCACCACCAGATCAAGAGCTCTTAGATCAAATCGCTGCTACGGCCGATCAACATGACGCTACTGACGAGGCTCCCTTGGCAAAGGTTTGGATGGATGTAGTTGAGGTTGCCAAAAACAATCCCGCCAAAGCCTGGCACGAGGAGTTTGACTTGAATTTCATAAGCGTAGGCAAGCCTAATGTGGTGTTGAACGGATCCTTTTATATGGCTGGCCACTTAAATGAGAAGCCTTTGGTCAATATCCGCAGGGCTTTGCAAGAGTTTGGACTCGAAGCGGCAGAAGAAATTACCGAAACAGAGGACCACATCTCAGCGCTTTGCGAAGTGATGCGATACCTCATAGCTGGGGATGATGTGGAAATCTCCAATCTTACAAATCAAAGGGTTTTTTTCAATGAGCACATTCGTCCCTGGTATGACGAATTGTGCGATGCAATACAAGATATTCCGGAGATGCATTTGTATCACCCGGTTGCCGCGTTAACCAGAGAATTCCTGGCTATCGAGGGACAGGGCTTTGACATGATTTAATGCTGCACCGCAATAGGGGGTAAGCCTTATACGTATTTCGATATGAAGATATGCGAAAAATGCAATTACCAATTACACTTGATCAAAATCAATAAAAACTAATTAGGAGCAAGCCATGAGCACTAAAACAAATGTTGCTTTAAGCGAAGAAAACAAACCATCACGCCGTAAATTTTTTATTGGCGCAGGTGCCACTGTTGGCGCTGTTGCGGTGGCTTCTCAAACTTCAGTTGGTAAAGCGGTGATGCAAGAAATTGGCAGCACAGTAAAGCCAAATCATGATGGGCAGCAAATTACTGCGCATATGCGTAAGTACTACGAAACTACAAAGCTTTAAGTATTAGATCTTGTTGGTTATTCAATAAATAAAAAAACTTTCTCAGGGACACCATATGAGTCTGACTCGTAAATCAAATACCCCACAAAGCAGTCGCTCTTCATCTCATTTGATAGGCAGCCTATCTCGCGGATTGAAAGCAGCGGTTCCAACAATGGACCGTCGAACTTTCTTGAAGCGCTCAGGCGTTGGCGTTGGGGCTGGTATCGCCGCTAGCCAATTGAGCTTTGTGCAAAAAGCATCTGCAGAGCAAAGTAAAGAAATGCTCGACGGCAAAGGTAAAATTGAAGTGAAGCGCACCATTTGCACTCACTGTTCAGTAGGTTGCGCTACAGACGCTACAGTTGAGAATGGTGTGTGGGTTCGTCAGGACTCCGTATTTGATTCACCAATCAATATGGGCGCTTATTGCGCCAAAGGTGCTTCATTGCGCGAGCATGGTCATGGTGACTATCGTTTGCGTTATCCAATGAAGTTGGTTGACGGTAAGTACCAACGCATTTCTTGGGATCAAGCTCTAACCGAAATTACTGCTCAGATGAAGAACATTCGTGAGAAATATTCTCCGGATGCAATGTTCTTTATCGGTTCATCAAAGCACAACAACGAACAGGCCTACTTACTCCGTAAGTGGGTCTCTTTCTTTGGCACAAACAATACAGACCATCAGGCTCGTATCTGTCACTCCACAACAGTTGCCGGTGTTGCAAACACCTGGGGCTATGGTGCAATGACAAATAGCTACAACGACATGATGAATGCCAAAGCTGCTTTGTACATTGGTTCAAATGCTGCTGAGGCGCACCCAGTTTCTATGTTGAGCTTGTTGCACGCCAAAGAGAATGGTTGCAAAGTGATCGTGGTTGATCCGCGTTACACCCGTACAGCGGCGAAGTCGGATCAATATATCCGCATTCGCTCTGGTACAGACATTCCATTCTTGTTTGGTCTTCTGTATCACATCTTCAAAAACGGCTGGGAAGATAAGAAGTACATCAATGACCGTGTTTATGGCATGGATGAGATCCGTAAAGAAGTTATGGAGAAGTGGACTCCAGCTGCTGTTGAAGAGGCTTGTGGTGTACCTGAAGCCCAAATGTACAAAGCTGCTGAAACTATGGCTAAGAATCGTCCAAGCACCGTTGTATGGTGTATGGGTCAAACACAGCACACCATTGGTAATTCGATGGTTCGCGCATCCTGCATCTTGCAGTTGGCATTAGGTAACGTTGGTAAATCTGGTGGCGGTACAAATATTTTCCGCGGTCACGATAACGTTCAAGGTGCAACTGACGTAGGTCCTAACCCAGACTCATTGCCTGGCTACTATGGCTTGGCGGCTGGTTCATGGAAACACTACGCAACAGTTTGGGGTGTTGACTACGAATGGATCAAAGGTCGTTATGCACCGGACATGATGGAGAAGTCTGGCACTACCGTTTCTCGTTGGGTTGATGCCGTTCTAGAAAATAACGACATGATCGATCAGCAGACTAACGTTAAAGGTTTGTTCTTCTGGGGTCATGCACCTAACTCACAAACACGCGGCTTAGATATGAAGCGCGCGATGAATAAGTTAGATTTATTGGTTGTAGTTGATCCATACCCAAGTGCGACTGCGGCGATGGCAGCAATGCCTCCAGCAGAAGGTGATGTTGTTAATAAAAACCGTAACGTGTATTTATTGCCAGCAACCACTCAGTTCGAAACTTGCGGTAGCGCGACAGCGTCCAATCGTTCCTTACAGTGGCGCGAGAAGGTCATCGACCCATTGTTTGAGTCAGTTCCTGATCACGTGATCATGCAAGCATTTGCTGATCGTCTTGGATTTGGTCAAGAGCTGTCCAAGAACTACAAAATGCTCAACTCTAAATTTGCTGGTAAGCAATGGAAAGAGCCGCAGATTGAAGATATCTTGCGTGAGATCAATCGCTCCGTTTGGACTATTGGTTACACAGGCCAAACTCCTGAGCGTCTCAAAGCGCATATGAGAATGGTTGCAACGTTTGATCCGAAGACCCTCAAATCTCGTGGTGGTGTTGACCCAGTAACTGGTTACGACACTACTGGTGATTACTATGGTTTGCCTTGGCCTTGCTACGGCACTGCCGCAATCAAACACCCAGGTTCACCAAATCTCTATGACACCAGTAAGAGTGTGATGGAAGGTGGCGGCAACTTCCGAGCCAACTTCGGTGTTGAGCGTGAGGGTGTGAGCTTGTTGGCTGGCGATGGCTCCTGTTCTAAGGGTTCTGCGATTACTACTGGCTACCCAGAGTTTGATCACGTGTTCGTGAAGAAACTTGGTTGGTGGGATCAGTTAACTGAAGAAGAGAAAAAGCTTGCTGAAGGTAAGAACTGGAAGACTGACTTGTCTGGCGGTATTCAGCGTGTTGTGATGAAAAACGGTTGCCATCCATTTGGTAATGCAAAAGCACGTGCAGTAGTTTGGAACTTCCCGGATGCAATTCCAATTCACCGCGAAGCGCTCTACAGCACTAACGAGAAGATGATGCGCAAGTATCCAACTTCTGCAGATAAGAAGAATTTCTGGCGCTTGCCAACTCTCTATAAGACTGTTCAAGATCAAAACTTGAATCAGAAGTTATACGAGAAGTTCCCTATCATTTTGACTTCTGGTCGTTTGGTTGAGTACGAGGGCGGTGGTGATGAGACTCGTTCAAACCCATGGTTGGCTGAACTTCAACAAGAAAACTTTGTGGAGATCAATCCTAAGGCTGCAGCTGATCGTGGCATTAAGAACTGGGATTACGTATGGGTTAAGTCTCCAACGGGTGCCAAGATCAAGGTTCGCGCATTAGTTACTGAGCGCGTTGATCAAGGAACTGCATTCGTGCCATTCCACTTTGCTGGTTGGTGGCAGGGCAATGACCTGCGTAAGTACTACCCAGAAGGCGCAGCTCCAGTGGTTCTTGGTGAGGCGGTCAATACTGCAACTACCTACGGTTACGACCAGGTGACGATGATGCAAGAGACCAAAACCACTATGTGCCAAATCGAAAAATTTGCCTAAGTCAAAAAATAAAGTCAGGAGAACACAATGGCAAGAATGAAATTTATTTGCGACACAGAACGATGCATTGAATGCAACGGTTGTGTCACAGCCTGTAAAAACGATAACGAAGTGCCTTGGGGTGTTAATCGTCGCCGCGTTGTAACGGTGAACGACGGCATCATTGGCCAAGAAAAATCAGTCTCAGTTGCATGTATGCACTGTAGCGATGCACCTTGCATGGCGGTATGTCCAGTAGATTGCTTCTACCGCACTGACGAGGGTGTTGTGTTGCACGATAAAGATATCTGTATCGGTTGCGGCTACTGCTCTTTTGCATGCCCATTTGGCGCACCACAATTCTTGAGCAAAGGCGCCTTCGGTACTCGTAGCAAGATGGATAAGTGCACATTCTGTAGCGGTGGTCCAGAAGAAAACGGCAGCGTTGCTGAGTTCGAGAAGTATGGACGTAATCGTTTGGCAGAAGGTAAGTTGCCACTATGCGCTGAGATGTGTTCAACCAAGGCATTGATTGGTGGCGATAGCGACATTATTTCTAGCATCTTTAATAATCGCGTTGCGATGCGTGAGAAGAATGGTAAGTACCCAGGGTCCAAAGCATTTGGTTGGACCACTGCCTACGGTGGTCCCGATACACCAGCGCCAACACCAACGCCTGCTGCAAAAATTCCAGGAGCTAAATAATGAAAGTTAATTTCAAAACTCTCGGATTGTGTTTTGTGGCAGCAACGTTGTTGGCTGCTTGCTCTGAGCCTCCAGAAATTGCTGCTAAGGCTGCTAAACGTCCAGACGTAGCTCCTTACATGGGTGCTAATAATGGCTTTATGACTAAGAACTGGACGCCAGGTAATCAGGCTAGTTGGACTGAGTCTGTTGACAAGCGTACCCAAGGTCAAAACGAATACAGTCGCGTTAAGTGATCAACTAAATAACTATAAATAAAACGAAAACGTTTAAGGACATGTGTATGAAACGATCATTTTCAAAAGTTCTACGCGCTTTAGTAGTGACCGCAGGTTTGTCGCTGACTTTGGCAAGCGGGATGAGTTTTGCGGAGCGCGCACCGATGGCGCCTCTACCATCCCCTAGTGGAGTAGATATTCCGCCATTGTCTGTACCGGCTAATCCAAATGCTTTAGCCAATGGAACGCAAGCACAGGCACAGCCAGCGAACCCATCTATCTTCACTTCCGCCAATAGCGATCCATACAACTATGTCAGCATTCCAGACAAAGAAGCTAGCGTATTGATTCAGCGCTCTGGTCAACAATGGCGCGTGATTCGTAACGGTGTTATTACTGTATACGGTGGTTGGTTGCTTGCGCTTGCCTTTTTTGGCGTGGTTGCAATGTACACAATCAAGGGTTCAATCAAGCTGCATGAGCCAATGTCAGGTGTGAAAATCAAACGCTTCAGCGCCTTTGATCGCTTGGTGCACTGGTTGATGGCATTCAGCTTTTTAGCCTTGGCATTTACTGGCTTGCTAATTCTTTACGGGAAATACTTTGCAATGCCTTTGATGGGTGGAGCAGCTTATGGTTCTTTCCTAGACGTTTGCAAGAATATTCATAACTTCACTGGACCATTGTTTACGATCTGTATCGTGATCTTCTTCTTGCTCTTCGTAAGTAAGAATATTCCAGGCAAAGGGGACATGAATTGGATCATGAACTTCGGTGGAATTTTGAATGGCAAACATATCCCAGCTGGTTTCTTTAACTTCGGTGAGAAATTCTGGTTCTGGTTTGGCATGACATTCTTGGGTCTCCTCATTTCAGCCTCAGGTTTTGTGCTCGATATGATTGTGCCGTTCATGACTATTGAATACACACGTGGCACCATGCAAATTGCCAACATTATTCATAGCAGTGCTGCGATCTTGATGAGTGCACTAGCGATGGGACATATCTATATCGGTACTATCGGTATGCAAGGCTCAATTGATGGTATGAAAACTGGTTATGTTGATGCTACTTGGGCTAAAGAGCACCATGAGCTCTGGTATGACGAACTCAATAAAAAGGGATAAGCCATGAAAAAAATCATTGCTTTCACATTCTGTGCTTTTGCCGGTACTGCAGTATTTGCTGCGTTACCTCCATTGACTCCTGAACAGGCAGAAGCGGCGGCCTTGGCTAAAGCTAAAACTGCTTATGGCGATAGAGTGGGTGCCTATAAATTGTGTTTGGCGCAAAACAAGGTTGCAGATCAATATAGAGTCCCTGGAACGCCAGCTCCAGGAGCTTGTACTGCGCCTCCACCATTTACTCCGCCGGTAGCTGCAGCTGCTGCTCCAGCGGTCCCAGCTACGCCTGCGGCACCTGCTGCTAAGTAATTAGTCGGATAGCAATTCTTGATGTAAGTAGCGTTTAGCTGCTTTTGTCTGAGGATTGTTAAAGAAGGGGCCTACGGGTCCCTTTTCTTTTATCTCGCCTTGATCAATAAAGATGATGTGCTGAGCTAGTCTTTGAACTTGCGCCAGTTGGTGGGACGAAAAAATAACATCTGCACCGTGCTGATCAAATTTTCGAATGAGGTCTTCAACCTGTTCGGTAGTGTTGGGATCAAGATTTGCGGTGGGTTCATCTAATAAAACTAAATTCGGCTTAAGAAGAATGGCTCTTGCAAGGCATAGCTTTTGTCTTTCGCCGGCAGATAATTGATGTGCTGGACTATTGGCTAAGTTGCTGAGACCAACTTCCTCCATGACCTTTTGGATATCCATTTTCGTGATGCTTGAATCGACATCTTGAACGATCCCAATGTTAGCGGCTGTAGAAGCTTTTATCATCGGGGTGTGATGCAGTACTAATGAGGTCTTAGTTTTGAAGGAGTAGGTGACAGTGCCGCTATCCGGTTTGATAAGGCCATCAAGCACCTTGAGAAAAGTCGTTTTGCCAGCACCATTCGGCCCAATACAAGCAGTAATTCTGTCTGCAGGAATGATGGCATGTGGAATATTGAGAATTGTTCTGCCATTACTCTTGACGATGATGTCTTTGAGTTCAATACACTTCTCAAAATTTTCAACTGCATTAACCATAGCGGTGCTCCGCGACTTGGCGTACTGCAAACGTAAATAAATTAGCCAGTAGGACAATCATCAGCAGTACTATGCCGAGGGCGAGGGCTAAAGGTAAATCCCCTTTGCTCGTCTCTAGTGCAATGGCTGTGGTCATAGTTCTGGTGGAGCGATCGATATTGCCACCCACAATCATGACTGCTCCCACCTCAGAGATTGCCCTGGCTAAACCAGCAAGTACGGCAATCGTCAGGGAAAACCGGCAATCCCATAAAAGCCACTTGAAACGTGAGAGTGGGGGTAGTTTTAGGCTCAGAAAGGAGTCTCTATGAACTCTCCAAGAATCCTCGAGGATTTGTCGGCTTAGAGCCGCAATTAGAGGGGTCGTGAGCAGGGTCTGAGCCACAACCATACCCTTGATCGTAAATAGCCAGCCCCAAGCTCCCAGGGGGCCTGTGCGGGATAGCATGAGATATACCAGAACCCCAACTATCACTGTAGGCACGCCCATCAAGGTATTGAGGGTCACAATGATTGTCTTTTTGCCGGTAAATTGCTCGGTTGCCAGAAGGGCGCCAATAGGCAGACCTAAAAGTGTGCCAATCAAGAGGGCGCTCAGGCTTACCTGTAGGGAGACCAGAACGATACCCAAAACTGCGCCATCTAGCTGGACGAGTAAAGAAAGGGCCTCTTGGAAAGCTTTCAACATGCGCTAGATTCTATCAAGGCAATGGCAAAATGGCTGTAATGCGATTGATTTCCCTATTTTCGACTTATGGCTGAAGTGGTTTGCCTCTGCAATGAGGTCCTCGACGTGGATTTGCGTGAGTATTTGGATGCTCACCCGATCGACTCTATTGATGAGCTGCGGGAGCAGGCTTCAATATGCAATAAATGTATGCAGTGCCAAGAATTGGTCGAAGGTGAAATCTATTTGGCACGCGTTCGTCGTCAACGCGCTGCAGGGCAGTTTTAATGAGCCCAGTTAACTCTTCCCGTTTTACAGTTTTAAGTATGAATGTTCATAAGGGTTTGTCGCCCTTACATCGTCATGCCACGATTTATCAGTTGCGCCAGAAAATGCGCAGTCATTATCCAGACCTCCTTTTTTTGCAAGAATTGCAGCAGGAGCATCGAGGAAGATTAAGGCGCTTTGAGCAATGGCCGCTGACAGAGTTAACTCACTTTCTCTCCGAGGATTTTTGGCAGCATTGGCATTATGGAAAGAATGTGGAATATCGTGATGGGCATCATGGCAATGCGATTCTTTCTAGACATCCACAGCAAAAAGGAAATAACTACGATATCTCAGCATATCGCTTTGAGGGTCGTGGGTTGTTGCACAGCATTACTAGGTTAGAAGGTATCGATAAGCCTATTCATTGCTTTTGTGTGCATCTGGCGCTCTTTGAACGCGGCAGGGAGCGACAGCTGGAGACGATCATTCGACATATTCAAGATTTGACGCAAGATGGACCCACGATCGTTGCAGGAGACTTCAACGATTGGCGCAATCGCGTGAGCGCACCTATGAAAGCCGCTGGTTTTGATGAGGTATTTGAAGTGCTCACCGGCTCGCCGGCGAAAACTTTTCCGAGTGTGAAGCCATTACTTCCTATGGATAGGATTTATGTGCGTGGATTAAAAATTCATTCTGCAAAAATTTTGCATGAATGGCTAAAGCTATCAGATCATCTAGGCATTACTGCTGAATTGGAACTTCTATGAATATTATTGCTTTTATTTTTGGATCCGTTTTTGGATTCTCTCTAATATGGGTTCCAATCGTACATGCCTTTATTGTGCTTTTGTTTGGTATTCATTTAGTCTCAGTTAGAAGACCAGTAGGTGTAGCATTCGCATGGTTTCTAATCGTAATATTAGTACCTATTTTAGGAATCGCTTTGTATGTTCTGATAGGCGAAAGACCTGTAGGCCGAAAGCTTACCCGCAAGATTGTTCGCATGAATCGCGAGTATGAAAAAATTACCGAGACAATGCGCCAGCAGTTTGCGGCTGATAGGCAGAAGTTGCCGGTTGAGGGAAGAGCCCTTAGTCTTTTGGCTGAGTCCAAAAATGGCTCACCAGTGGTAGCTGGGAACAAGATCGAATTGCATACCAATTCACTCAAAATATTACAAAATTTTATTGATGAGATTAATAACGCCAAAAAAAGCTTGCACCTTGAGTTTTATATTTGGGCTTTAGGCGGCGATGCCGATAGAGTTTGTGAAGCCTTGATTGCGGCATCTCAGCGCGGCGTTGCCTGTCGTGTATTGCTGGATTCTCTGGGTAGCAAAGATTGGTTTAAGTCTTCATGGCCGGCACGTTTTCGTAAGGCTGGGATTGAGGTAACCGAGGCGTTGCCGATTCAGATTGGTCGTTTTCAGTTCCGTCGTGCCGATTTGCGTCTACATCGCAAGATATTTGTTATTGATGGCGCCGTAGTGTGGACGGGTAGCATGAATTTAGTTGATCCACGCACATTCAAGCAGGATTCAGGCGTAGGTGAGTGGGTGGATGCGATGGTTCGCATTGAGGGTCCTGTGGCCTCTCAGTTCGAGCTGACCTTTGCATTTGATTGGAGTGTTGATAACCCCAACATTACTAACTTTAAAGATCGCGAGCCGCCAGCATCACCTCATGAAGGTGCGGCTTTAGCTCAAGAGTTCTCTTCGGGTCCTGTTTACCGTGACGATATTCTTTATCAAGTCTTGCTGTCAGCCATCTTGGATGCCCGTGAGGAGTTGACTATTACTACGCCTTATTTTGGTCCGGATGATGGTTTAATCCAGGCGCTGATGGCTGCGGCAGCCAGAGGTGTCAAGGTTACCTTAATCGTTCCTAAGCTCAATGATTCCACTCTAGTGGCTTGGAGTAGCAAGAGCTTCTATGAGGATTTGATGAACTCTGGAGTCATTATTGCGGAGTTCCATGGCGGCTTGTTGCATACCAAGAGCTTATTAATTGATAAGCGCATTGCCATTTTTGGCTCTGTAAATTTTGATCAACGTAGCCTACGTCTTAATTTTGAAATCAGCCTCATTGTTTATAACGTAGATTTCTGTACCAAATTAGAGAAGTTAATTGAATCTTATTTGGCGCAAGCAGATTATGTTGATCCAAAAGCCTGGGCAAAACGACCAACCTGGCGTCGTTACCTGGAGAATGCCGCACACCTTACTTCACCGCTGCTTTAAATTGCTCCGCTAACTCGCATAGACGCTATTTCAGACTCTGACATTCCGAGCTCCTTAAGGATGGCGTCAGTATGCTGTCCTACAGCAGGTATAGGATCCATGCGATAGTCGTAACTGTCATTGAGGCCTGGGGGTAAAAGGGCGGCTATCGAGCCATTCGGCGTGTCAACCTCAGTCCAACGATTGCGAGCTTTCAGTTGTTCATGCTTCCAAAGGCCCGCCATGTCATTGAGATGGGCATTTGCAATTTGTGCTTTTTCTAATCGAGCGATTAGTTGCTCTGAGCTGAGTTTGCTAAAGCAAGCATTAATGATTTCTAGGAGTTCAGCACGTTTTTCGTTACGTTTGAAGTTGCGGTCAAAGCGTTCATCTTGAGCTAGCGCGGGATTCTCTAAAACTGTCTCGCAAAACTGCGCCCATTCGCGTTCGTTTTGAAGTCCCAGCATGACAGTCTTGCCGTCGCCTGCTTTGAAGGGGCCATATGGGTAGATAGTTGCGTGTGACGCACCATTTCTTGGTGGTGGCTCCGCACCTTTATAGGCGTAATACATTGGGAAGCTCATCCATTCGCTTAGCGACTCCAACATCGAGATGTCAATCACCGAGCCTTTGCCAGTTTTTCCTCTTTGCAGTAGGGCGGCCAAAATATTAGTGTAAGCATACATGCCAGCTGCAATATCAGCGATTGAGTTGCCGGCCTTGCTTGGGGTTTCTGGGGTACCCGTAACCGATAAGAAGCCAGCCTCACTCTGAATCAATAGATCGTA
Source organism: Polynucleobacter yangtzensis (assembly GCF_001595965.1). Classification (GTDB taxonomy): domain Bacteria; phylum Pseudomonadota; class Gammaproteobacteria; order Burkholderiales; family Burkholderiaceae; genus Polynucleobacter; species Polynucleobacter yangtzensis. The sequence continues at coordinate 23,539 of NZ_LOJI01000007.1, read as the reverse complement.
AGCTTTTTTATCGCGATAGGGACCATCATTACCGTAGCCCGAGATGTCACACAGAATGAGTTGGGAATTTTCTTTTTGCAAAACCTCTGCAGTAAGTCCCATGCGGGCTGCAGCTCCAGGAGCTAAGTTTTGCACTAAGACATCCGCTGTCTTAAGCAGTTTCTTGAGTGTGGCGATTGCTGCCGGCTGCTTTAGATCTAAAGCCAAACTTTCTTTAGAGCGATTCACCCAAACAAAGTGAGAGCTAAGTCCATCCACTTGGGTGTCATATCCTCTAGCAAAATCACCACCTCCAGGCCTTTCAACTTTAATCACGCGCGCTCCTAAATCAGCGAGTTGGCGAGTGCAAAAGGGTGCTGCAATAGCGTGCTCCAAAGAAACAACGGTAATGCCATCTAGTGGGCGAATGCTCATATGGGTGATTTCTTAGAAAGATCTTGGTAGACCAAGAACGTGTTCGGCAATATAGGAATAAATCAAATTAGTTGAAATTGGCGCCACTTGATAGAGGCGAGTTTCTCTAAACTTACGTTCAACGTCATATTCATTGGCAAAGCCAAAACCGCCATGAGTTTGTAAACACACGTTAGCAGCCTCCCAAGACGCTTTGGCTGCAAGGTACTTAGCCATATTGGCTTCTGGGCCGCAAGGTTGGTGATTATCAAATAGCTCACAAGCTTTAAAGCGCATAAGATTGGCTGCCTCAGTTTCAATATAGCTATCTGCGATCGGAAATTGAATGCCTTGGTTTTTGCCAATAGGCCGATCAAATACGACTCGGTCATTGGCGTAACGACGGGCACGATCAATAAACCAGTAAGCATCACCTATGCATTCAGCAGCAATTAAGACGCGTTCTGCATTTAATCCATCCAAAATGTATTTAAAGCCCTGACCTTCGGTGCCAATGAGGTTTTCAGCAGGAATTTCTAAGTTGTCAAAAAATACTTCATTGGTTTCATGATTGACCATGTTGGCAATTGGCCGAACCTCCATGCCTTTGCCAATAGCATCAGCAAGATTCACAATAAAGATCGACATACCTTCTGATTTACGCTGCACTTCACTGATAGGGGTTGTGCGAGCCAGCAGGATCATCAGATCAGAGTGTTGAATGCGGGAAATCCAAACCTTTTGGCCATTCACCACATACTTGTCACCCTTTTTAACTGCGGTGGTTTTTAATTTAGTGGTATCAGTCCCCGTTGTCGGCTCAGTTACAGCCATGCTTTGCAAGCGCAACTCTCCTGATGCAATTTTGGGGAGATACATTTTTTTCTGGGCTTCTGATCCGTGGCGCAACAAGGTGCCCATGTTGTACATCTGCCCGTGGCATGAGCCTGAATTGCCGCCAGAAAAATTAATCTCTTCCATGATGACGGAAGCTTCGGCAAGGCCTAAGCCTGATCCACCATATTCTTCTGGAATGAGGGCAGCTAACCATCCAGCTTTGGTCATCGCATCCACAAAAGCTTCTGGATAGCCTCTTTCGTGATCAATTTTTTGCCAGTAAGCGGAGTCAAAAGAGCCGCAGAGGTCACGTAATGCTTCGCGCATTTCTTGATATTGGTCAGGCTTTGGAATGGGGTAACTCATGGAATCTCAATTTATAAGTTTTATGGTTTAACTGCTCGTACAGACGTTAGTTTAAGCAAGATTTAGAAATCTTGGATCCTAACCAAAACAAGGCAAAATAGACTCTATGAGAGCAAACGAAGGCACCATAATTGCCAGCAACCTAAGCCAGTGGATTGTGCCCATCTGCTTGTGCCCCTATGCCATGGAGGCTTGGTCTTAATGGAGCATATGTTCGAGCATTTCTTTGCCTGGTTTGGGATGCCATCCGTAGGATTGCCAGCGGTATTTATTAGTGCATTTATTTCCGCTACATTAATACCAGCAGGTTCCGAGCCTATCTTGTTTGGCTACATCACTCTAAATCCCCACTTATTCTGGCTTGCGATTATGGTTGCCACAGTTGGCAATACATTGGGCGGAATGGTGGATTGGTGGCTTGGAGTCGTCGCTCGCAATAGTTTTAAGGCAATGGATGGGCCTGGCAATAGTCGCCTCAAGCGTTGGCTAGAAGGTTGGGGCCCCAAGCTGTTGTTACTTTCTTGGCTTCCTGGTCTTGGCGACCCCTTATGTTTGGCGGCGGGATGGTTAAAGCTTCCCTGGCAACCATGCTTGATTTATATGTTTATAGGTAAGCTACTGCGCTTCATTATGTTTACCTGGCTCCTGACTTTGGTGCCAGATAGTTTTTGGCATCAATTAGGTCGTTGGTTGCATTTGATTTAAACCGCGCAGTACTTTTGCTGAATTTCATCATTGTTTAAGAGATTTTGGGCGGTATCGTGGAACACAATCTCGCCTTGATCCAGAATATAAGCACGATCAGAAATTTTTAGGGCTTGCTGGACGTTTTGCTCCACTAAAAGAATTGTTAGGCCCTCTTGCTTTAGTTTGGCAAATAACTCAAACATTTCATCAACCAAAACCGGCATGATTCCCTCTGAAGGCTCATCTAGCAAAATCACTTTAGGCTTGCCAATCATGGCTCTAGCGATCGCTAGCATCTGCTGCTCGCCACCTGACATAGAGGTGCCGTCCTGATGAAGGCGCTCTTTTAGTCTAGGAAAAGTTTCAGCGATTTCATCAACTAGTGCAGCCATGTCGCCAGAATTCTTTTTAGCGATCACGCCAAGCTCTAAGTTTTCTTTTACGGTGAGGCCAGGAACAATACGGCGATCTTCTGGAACATACGCTAAACCAAGGTGAAAGCGTTCATGTGCCGGTAGATCTAAAAATGAAGTGCCATCAATTTCAGCTTTACCTTGACGCTTGGAAAGCAGGCCCATTAATGAGCGCAGGGTAGTGGTTTTACCAGCACCATTACGACCCATCAGGGTGACGATTTCACCTTTATTAACTTGGAGTGACACACCTTGCAAGACGTGACTGCGGTCGTACCAGGCGTTTAAATTCTCTACACGCAACATAATTTGCTCTCTATTTAACCTTGACCTAGATACACGCGACGTACCTCGGCATTATTTTGAATTTCTTCTGGCGTACCTTCTGCCAAGAATTCACCATGGTGCAAAACGATGATGCGCTTACATAAACCCATAATGAGTTTCATTTTGTGCTCAACCAAGATGACTGTGCGCTCACTAGCAAGTGTGCGAATCAATTCCATCATGACTAAGGTCTCTTCTGGAGACATACCTGCTGTAGGCTCATCCAGCAAGAGCAGGCTTGGGTTGCAGGCCAAAGCCATCGCAATCTCGAGCGCGCGTTGTTGGCCATGAGCTAAATCGCCAGTTTTCTTATTGCGCAAATGCTCAAGATTGACGCGGCGAAGTAGTTCATCAGCGATCTCAATGGGCTTTGGATAACTCTGCGCATTACTTAAAAAGTTATAGCGTGATGTTTCCATTTGAGCGGCTACGCGGACATTTTCATGGACGCTTAATTGCTTAAAGACATTCGTAATCTGAAAGCTCTTAGAAATTCCAATACGAGCAAACTCATGTTGCTGCATGCCGGTAATGTCTTTGCCATTAAATAAGATTTGACCGCTTGTTGGAGGGAATGCACCACTCAGAACATTGAAAAATGTACTTTTGCCAGCGCCATTAGGTCCGATGATTGCAGTTAGCGTTCCAGGCATAAAGTTGGTCGATACATTTTGCAAAGCCTTGAACTTGCCAAAGTTCTTGCTAACGTCACGCGCTTCAAGAATAGGGGTTGTAGTTGCGCTATTCATTATTTCGAATCCTGATTAATTTGTAGCTTGCTCAGAATGGTTCCCCAGATTCCTTTGGGGAAGAACAGCACAAAGAAAATGAAAATCAAGCCAATGACGGCCATCCAATGTTTGGTGAAGGTGGTGACAACATCTTCTAGGTAAAGCATAACTGTTGCACCAACGAAGGGGCCAAAAAATGTTCCCATGCCGCCTAAGATACTCATCATCACCGCTTGACCCGATTGCAGATAATGCAAGGAATCAATTGGTACGATGGATAGGTGGAGTGCGCGCAATGAACCTGCTAAACCACAGATTGCTGCCGATAAGACGAATACCAATAATTTGGTACGAGCAACGTCAAATCCGCAAGCAGCAGCGCGTTTCTCATTCTCGCGAATTGCTTCCATCACCGCTCCCAAAGGTGAGCTCAGAATGCGAGAGATCAGCCACATGGCGATTACTACAAAGAAAAGAATGATGTAGTACTTTGTCAGTGGATTTAAGAAGTCCACTGGGATTCCAAAAATATTAAATTGATCGACTCGAACGCCACGTAAACCATTTTCACCGCCGGTAAGGCTCTCTGCCTTATAGAAGATGTAATAAATGATTTGCCCTAACGCCAAGGTCACCATGGAGAAGTAAATGCCGCGAGTACGAATGGCTAGGTAACCCATGATGAGTCCACCAATCGCTGCGCCAATAATGCCAACCAAGATGGCTGCGCCCCAAGGCATGCCATAGTGAACAATACCAATGCCGGTGAGGTAGCTACCAATTCCTAAGAAGGCGGCATGACCAAATGAGAGAAGCCCCATATAGCCAAATAGCAAGTTAAAGCCCATAGCGAACAATCCAAAAATCAGGATATTGATCGCCAAGGCCTCATACGGCATGATGAATGGGAAGATTGCCAAAAATAACGTACTAGCTAGTACGCGATGACGTGCAATAAGTTGGAAGAATGAATTCATAAATATACGGAGCCTTAGCCCATCGCTCCTGCTTTACCAAATAAACCTTGCGGGCGAATTAATAGCACTACAGCCATCAATACAAAAATAGATAGCTCTGCTAAGTCTGGGAAGAAAAGGGATGTCATGCTGTAGACCACGCCTACTAATAGGCCGGCAACCACTGCGCCCACTGGCGAGCCCATGCCGCCGACAACGGTCACCACAAAAGACTCTGCCAAAATAGGAATGCCCATTTCAGGATTTACAGAGCGTGTTGGCGAGGCCAAAATACCTGATAAGCCTGCAATTGCACAACCTAATCCAAAGACTAAAAACCACACCTTTGCAATGTCAACACCCAATACTTTGACGATCTCTTGATCAGCTGCGCCAGCTTTAATGATGAGGCCATAGCGAGTTTTTTGGATAAGAAACCACACACCCAAAATAATGACTGCGGTGGCGGCAATTAAGAAGAGGCGATATTTAGGGAAGTAACCAATTCCCACATTCATTGACCCAGTAAGTCCTTCAGGGGTTACTGAAGGGAGGCCTTCAATGCCGAAGGTTACTCGCATAACTTCGATCAGTACATAAGAGAGGCCAAAGGTAAGTAGCAGAGGATAGTCAAGTCCGCGACCGTATAGCGGTCTCACCAAAAATCGTTCAGTGATCAAGCCAATAGCACCTGTAACCAAAGGAGTTAACACTAGGCTAAACCAAAAGCTTCCAGTGACGCCCAAGAAGTACACACCCAAAAATGCGCCGACCATAAAGAAGGCGCCATGAGCGAAGTTCACTACGTTAAGCATGCCGAAAATAAGGCATAAGCCAAGCGCAAGAAGTGCATAAATACTGCCTAAGGCAATGCCTGTTAGCAGCTGCATGCAAAGAAGTTCAAAAGTAAGACCGGTCATAAATGTACTCAGAAAAAACTCCCCTTCACCAGGTGGTGCAGGGGAATGGATCAGGGTGAACGATTAATCCACCCTGAAATTTTTGGATTAGGCTTTGTGGCCTAGCTCTGCGCAAGAGCGCATGTTTTTCTCAGTAGTAGGCTCAATCGTCAAAATATTGAAGACGTCATACTTATCTTTCATATTCTTAGATTTTGACTCTACGATGATGACTGTTTGAACTGCTTGATGATCACATTTACGGTAATACTCTGGACCTTTGTAAAAGTCGTACTTCAAGTTTTCCAGTGCAGTGACCACCTTCATTGTGTCGGTGGATTTTGCGTTCTTCACTGCTGCGAGAACAGTTTTTACACCGGCATAGCCTAGTGCGCCGTAGTCGGATGGTACGGAACCGTTATACATCTTGCGGAATGCATCATTAAATGCCTTGGCTGTTGGAATGCGATCTTCCAGACCCCAGTAATAAGAAGTCCCGCCGATAATGCCTTCAAAAGCATCTGGGCCACCAGCAAGACGTGCAGTGTAGAGAAGTACTGGTGTCACGATCTTGATGTTATTTTTGAGGCCAAAGTCAGTACATTGCTTAGCTGAATTCACCAAGTCGCGACCAAAGTTACAGAGCACCAAGATATCTGGATTTAATGCTTTGATACGTGGCAAGAAAGCGGAGTAGTCAGAGGTGCCCAATGGGTGACGAATATCAGCCAAAGTGGTTGCGCCCATTTCTTTTCCAGCACGCTCAAAAGCACGCACCATTTCATGGCCGTAAGCGTAGTCTGCTGTCAGGAAAACAATTTTTTTGCCGAAGCGAGGAATAGAGTAACGCGCTACAGCACCTGCAGTCATGGTTGGGTTAAGCGCTTCATGGAATGTATACACACTCCAGTCTTTAGCTTCGTTAATCGCATCAGATTGGCTGATGGAATTAAAGAGTACCTTACGTTCTTTGCAAACCGCATTGATTGAAAGTTGTGTTGCTGCAGAGAGTGAGCCAACAACGTAATTTACCTTGTCTTTTTCAATCAACTCCAGAGTACGGGTTGCAGCTTCACCTGGGTTAAGTTTGTCATCTCGAACTAAAAGTTCTGCTTTGCGGCCATTAAAACCACCAGCATCGTTGAATTCTTTAATAGCCAATTCAGCAGCTCTAACTTGGTCTTGCGCCTCAGCAGAGAATGGACCAGTCAATGGGGTTGGAAAGCCGATCTTAATGGTGTCAGCTTGAGCATTTGCAACGTTTAACCAAAGTGGTGTGCTTGCAGCAGCAACTCCACCAATCAGCATCTGTCGTCTTGTTTGATTCGTTACTTTTTGTTTCATGGTTGTCTCCTCCATATAAAACTTTGTTAAATAAGAATACTTTTGTTTTTTAAATCTTAACTGAATGCGCCTTTTAATGTGCAGATTCAGGTACTGCTTTCCCTTTTGCTAATAGTTCGCTGATATCGATAGCAGTTTCTGCCATGACAGTATCCGCATTTCTTTTGAGCTTCTCGTTATCCCTATTGCCTTTACTACCCTGGGCTTGCATATAGCGTCCTAAATATTGCGCCCTAGCTACTACCTGTTGTCCTACCTTGAGTCGCTCATCGCTATATGCGTTCAGTGCTGCTGGAGTGGCTCCAAGTGTTGCAATATGCTTAGCAATTACTATGGCCTCATCTCCTGCTTTAGTTACTCCCATTCCCACATGAGGCCTGCCTACAAAAGCAGCGTCTCCCATTAATGCGATTCTGCCAAAGACAATTTGCTCCGAGCGCACGTCATAGATTGCTTGCAAAAAGGGTGCTGCTGTTTTTTCAAGAATCTCAGCATACTGGGGCGCCAGAATTTCTTGCGCCACTTTGCGCATATGAGCAATATGTTTCCAGGAGACCTTCAGCGGTGGAATGCCGGTAGGGTAATGATGTCCATCATCATCTGTCAGTAGGCTTACTAGCTCTTCATGCTCCGAGGCAGGGCGATACCAAACAAAGTTATAGCGACGCTTTCCGGGGCGAGTGTCATTGCCAGAGCCGGCTACAGGATAGCCCAGCATTTGCTCGCCATTGGGCAGACAAAACCCAAAACGATTAAATAGCGTATCGAGGGTGTACTTTGATAAGCAAGCCTCATCGCAGACGCCACGCCAAGCGATGTAGCCTGCGTATTTAGGCTGAATCTGTGGAGCAACTTGAGCTCTTACTGCAGAGCGGATGCCATCGGATGCAATGAGTAGTTCAGCATCATGTTTGCTGCCATCCTCGCACAGCACATGAACGGCATTCTCGTCTTGCGTAACCGTCTTAACAGTTTTTCCTTGAAGGTAGCGTTCGCTCGGAAAGCTTTCCTTGAGCATGTGATAGAGGCGACTCCAGGAGGTCAGTACCTGAGGTAATTCCATCTCGCCGAGACTTTGGCCATCGGCACCTAAAGTCACACGCTTAGTAACGGGAACGCCTAATGTTTCGTCAACTGTGACTCCGGCCGCTCTTAATGCTTCAGCAAGAGCATCATGCGTCACAATGCCAGCGCCGCGACCATCTAAAGAGCCAACAGTTTTTTCTAGTAATGTGACGTCATGGCCCTGGCGCAGCAGAATATTTGCTGCGAACAGACCGCCAAGAGAGCCTCCAACGACTAGAATTTTTGCCATTAGTTACCCCTGTGCTGCTTTCGCATCGAGAGCGGTTTTTTCTGCTGCTGGATAGTTCAATTCAATAACAATCCCATTTGGGTCATCCAAAAATATTTGATGAAGTCCTATTACCGGCACTGTTCTCTCGCGATAGGCAATATTTAATTTTTTGAGGAGCGCAATTTTGTCTTCCAGGCCATTTGCAAAAAAAGCGATGTGATCAACTGCGCCAGATCCATGTAAGGAGCTAGGGTCGCGCTCACCTAAATATTTTTTTAGTCCGTTTGGATCATTCTTATCAATCGCAATAAGGTGCAGGACTGCATTAGCCCAACTACTCTCATCACCGTTGTAGAGCCATACCCCAGGAAACGGAAACTCTGGTCTTGGGCCAACTGTTAAGCCGAGTAGCTTGCTGTAGAACTCAGTGGTTTTTTCGATCTCAAGACTGCGAATGGAAAAGTGATTAAGACTTAAGTTAGACATGGTGACCTTTTGAGTTATGCAAACAAAGATTTAGCGGAATGAAGGTAAGCCTGAACGCGATCTCGAATAATTTCTTGTTCGGTGTCAGGGCTCTCGGCGGCATAGATGGCTTGCCCGTAGATCCAGCGGCGCATGCCGATATAGAAGACGCCGCCATGCAGGCCCATTAGGAATTCAAGCTCGCGTTGGGTTGGTTTTGAGGTATTGGGTCTACCGCAATACTTGCGGGTTTCTCGAATAAGTCGCGGCAGTAAGCGTGAGCGCAAAAGTTCAAAGAATTTATCACTAATGGAATGATCGCTTAAGCCAGAGAATATCAAGATGCGCACGAAGTCGTAGGTTAGTACGGTATTTGAATAATCGAGATAAAAAGCATTCAACTTTTCTTCTGGAGTGAGCGAGTCATCGTCCAGTAACTCTTCCCATTCAGGCTTCCAGCGAGATTCAAAAACCTCTTTGTAAACCTCTTGAATCAACGCATCTTTAGTGGGGAAGTAGTGATAGAGCAGGGTGTGTGTAACACCCAATTCTTTTGTTAAATTTCTTAATTGACCGTCAATGCCATGCTTGGCGAAGAACTGAATGGCGCTATCTAATATTTGGCGTTTGCGTTCAGCCGTACCCATTCGCTTTCTGGTTGGCGTTGCTACCCCCGCTGAAATTTCAGCATTATTTGGGCTGGAAACGCTATCTTCAGTAAAACGCATGGGTTCTCAGGGTTTATCCGAATTTGGACTTATTGACCAAAAGTTAAATAATGGTACATTGTTGAACAATTGGTAGATAAGACTCTATTCGTACAAACCCCAAGGAGATCAAATGGAATTAAATGGCGAGCAACTGATATCGGCTCCAATCCCTGATGTGTGGAAGGGTTTGAACGATATTGACGTTCTGGCCAAGTCCATCCCTGGTTGCGAGGAGATCAGTCGAATCTCCCCAGAAGAGATTCATGCCAAGGTAATGTTCAAAATTGGGCCTGTTAGAGCCCGATTTGCTGGGAAATTGCTCCTGAGTGACATTGTTCCTGACCAGTCTTGTTCTATGGCCTTTGAGGGGTCAGGTGGGGCGGCAGGGTTTGCCAAAGGAAAGTCACGCGTAGAGCTGAAGCAGGCTGAAGGAGGGACTTTGGTCTCATACACAACCGAAGCTTCGATTGGTGGCAAGTTGGGTCAAATTGGCGGTCGCTTGATTAGCGCATCAGCAAAAAAGATTGCAGACGACTTTTTTCAGAAGTTCGCAAAAGAATTAGGCGGGGAGACGGTGGCGTTGGAGTCAGACGCTGGCAGTAAATAAAGGGGCAAACATAAAGCTCCATAAAACTACATAAAGCAGTTGCAGTAAAAACTGAAGAAGTAAAAAACTAAAGTAGTACAAAAATAAAAAGCTAAAAAGCTAATTACATTGGTGGTGGAGGAGACGTAATGAAAGCTGCAGCATTTGACTATGTGAAGCCTAAGGCCTTACATGAGGCCCTATCTTTGCTTGAGGAAGCTGGCGAAGATGCTCGTTTAATTGCGGGCGGACAAACTTTGTTAGCCACGCTCAATATGCGCTTGTCTGAGCCAAGCGTATTGATTGACATTACTGATATCGCTGAACTCAAAGGCATTTCTGTTGTGGGAAATAACTTGCGCATTGGTGCACTTGTTACTCATACTGAAATTGAAGATTCTGAGTTAGTGGCAAAGCATGCACCGCTTTTGAAAGCAGCAGCACCGCATATTGCACATAGAGCAATTCGCAATCTGGGTACTTGGGGCGGCTCTTTGGCGTACGGTGATCCTGCGGCCGAGTGGCCTGCTTGTAGCTTGACTTTGCGTGCCACGATGATTATTCATGGCCCATCCGGCGAGCGCCGTGTTTCCGCAAAAGATTTCTTCATTGATTTGTATACAACCTCTTTAGAGCCTGATGAAATTTTAGTTGCAACAGAAATTCCTCTTGCAAGCAAGCAAGAGGTTTTTTACTTTCATGAGCTTGCTAGACGTCATGGCGACTATGCTGTTGCTGGTCTTGCAGCGGTAGCGCAAAAGCAAGGCGATGTATTAACTAATTGTGCTTTTACTTTCTTCTCGGTTGGGGCTACACCGGTGATGGCAACAGCTGCTCAAGATCTAGTTGACGGCAAAAAGCTCAATGACGAATTGATTGCTCAAGCGGTTGCTGCAGCACGTAATGAAATTGAAGCTATTGCTGACATCACCAATAGTGCGGAAGCCAAACAACATTTAATTGGTGTTTTGCTTGAGCGTGGGCTCAAGCACATGGCTGCATAAGTCAAAACAGCAAAACATCAGTAGAAGAATTTGGAGATCAAAATGACTTTGAAGAAAAAAATTTCAATGACCGTAAACGGTCAACTTGTAAATGCAGAGGTGGAGCCGCGTAAACATCTGGTGGATTTTTTACGTGAAGATCTTTATCTCAAGGGGCCTCATTTAGGTTGCGAGCAGGGCGCTTGTGGTGCCTGTACCGTCAAAGTTGATGGGCAAATTATTCGTGGCTGCCTGTTTTTGGCGGTTCAAGCTGATGGCAGCGTGGTTGAGACTGTTGAGGGACTGACTAAAAACGGCGTTTTGACTGACCTTCAAGAGTCTTTCATGCGACATAACGCAATGCAGTGCGGCTTTTGCTCTTCAGGCATGTTGCTAGCTGCTGCAGAGTTAATTGAGAAGCAACCAAAGGCAACGCGCGAACAAGTGCGTGAATGGATCTCTGGTAATTACTGTCGTTGCACTGGCTACCACTCGATTGTGGATGCCATTGTTGACGTATTGGATGCTCGCGCTAAGGGCCAAAAAATTAAACCTGTCCTTGCTAACGCTTAAGGTATTGAGGGAAACGTATTATGAATAAGCCAAGTGATTTGAACGGAATGGTTCTTGATCCCGTAACAAACGATCAGCGTTACATTGGTCATAGCGAACCAAGACATGGCGCCCGTCGCCTGCTAGAAGGTCAAGGAACTTATATTGACGATATTCAACTGCCACGCATGGGGCACGTTGTGTATTGGCGATCTCCAGTAGCGCATATGAAGATTGGAAAAATTCATACTGAACAGGCGAGCAAGATGCCTGGCGTTCTAGCTGTTGTAGATGGCGTGCAAATGGCAAAACTGTGTAAGCCATGGGTTGCAACCTTGGGCCACTTGGCTGGCATGAAGTCTGCCCCTCAACATGCGTTAGCTATTGATCGCGCTTGCTGGCAAGGTGAGCCAGTGGTGGCGGTAGTTGCAGAAACTAGAGCGCAAGCTGAAGACGCTTTGCAGCACATTGATGTTGAGTGGGAAGAGTTGCCTGCAGTAGTTTCTATGGAAACTGCCCTTGATGCGGATACTCCATTGATTCATCCAGAGCTTGGCGACAATTTATGTTTTACCCGTAGTTTAGATGTTGGTAATGTGGATGAGGTATTCGCAACAGCCGATGTGGTTGCCGAAGCTACTTTTGGATTTGGTCGTCATACTGGTGTTACGCTTGAGCCGCGCTGTCAGATTGCAGATTACAACCCAGGTGATCGTCGCTTGACCGTGTATCACTCGCAACAAGCGCCGCATATGATGCAAGACTTATATTGCCGTCAATTTGGACTTTCCGAGTCTGATGTTCATATGATCTGTAAAGATGTTGGCGGTTCTTTTGGTATCAAGGTGCACGCTTATCCAGATGACTTTGCTACTGTCGGTCTTTCTATGATGCTTCAGCGTCCTGTGAAGTTTGTTGCTGATCGTCTGGAATCATTTACAAGCGACATTCATGCGCGTGAGCATCGCATTAAAGGCCGTATCGCCGCTAACAAGGCAGGCGACATCTTGGCTTTTGAGATTGATGACTTAACGGCAATTGGCCCTTACTCTATGTTCCCAAGAACGAGTGCTATTGAGGGTAACCAGGTTGTCAATTTAGTGGGCGGCCCATACATGCATCAAAACTATCGCGCTCGTTTAAATGTGGTCTTCCAAAATAAAACTCCAACTTGCCAATATCGGGGTGTCGGGCATCCGATTGCTTGTGCAGTGACTGAAGGTTTGGTTGACTTGGCTGCTCAAAAATTACAAATGGATCCGCTTGAGTTCCGAAAGCGCAATGTGATTCCGGATGACGCATATCCATGTTCTGGAATCTCTGGAATCAAGTTAGAAGTACTTTCGCATGAGCAGTGCTTGCGTGCAATTGAAAAAATGATGGATTATCCAGCCTTGCGCAAGGAGCAGGCAGAACTCCGCAAGAAGGGTATCTATCGCGGCATTGGATTTGCAACCTTAATTGAATTAACTAATCCGAGTCCTGCTTTCTATGGGGTGGGCGGAGCTCGAATTGCCTCTCAGGATGGAGCTACTGTCCGTATGGATCCTAGTGGTGTAGTTTCGGTTTTGATCGGTGTTGGTGAGCAAGGTCAAGGAACCGAAGGTATCTACACTCAAATTGCTGCTGATGCGGTGGGTGTATCAATTGATCAAGTACGGGTCATCACTGGCGATACTGATGTCACTCCATATGGAGGGGGCACCTGGGCTTCTCGCGGTGCAGGCGTTGGTGGCGAGGCAGTTCTGTTGGCTGCCCAAGCCTTGCAAGAAAACATTCTAAAGCTGGCTGGTGCGATTTTGAATCGACCAGTTGCAGAGCTGATTGCTCGTCGTGGTTATATTTTGGACAAGGCGACTGGCGAGCAGTTGCTGCCATTTAGTGAAGTTGGTCGAGTTGGTTATTTCCGAACCGATACTTTGCCGGTAGGTTTTTCCGCTGATCTCATGGTGACGCGTCATTACACCCAGAAAGACTACCCATTTATCTTTACCAATGGCGTTCAGGCCTCTTATGTTGAAGTAGACCCTGAGACTGGATTTGTGAAGTTATTAAAGCACTGGGCCGTGGAAGATTGTGGTCGCGTAATTAATCCGATGTTGGTGAATGAGCAAGTGCGCGGTGCAATTGTTCAAGGCATTGGTGGCGTTCTGTTTGAAGAGTGTCTCTATGATGAAAGTGGTTTGTTGCGCAACGGCAGCATGGCTGACTACTTAGTACCAATGGCTAATGAGATGCCTGATATTGAAGTTGCGCACGTTGAGACCCCTACTCAATCCTCGAAATTAGGGGCTAAAGGAGCGGGCGAGGCGGGTACTGCTGGTGCACCAGGTGCGGTGCAAAATGCAATCAATGATGCTTTGGCGCCATTTAATGCAAACGTCTTTGATCAGCCTATCACTTCAGAAAAGATCTTGCGAGCCCTCAATAAGATCTGATTTTTAATGGGTTCAGGCCGCCCTAGTGCAATGTCTACTGGGGTGGTCCGGCTCATCCTGTAACATCAAGTTTTTGGGCAAATTGAACGGCCCTTTAGTTAACTTGATACGGTAAAACAAATGTCCACATTAAAAGGTAAAACTGCCCTAGTTACTGGCTCTACCAGCGGTATTGGCTTGGGAATGGCTATTGCATTAGCAAAGCAAGGCGTCAACATTATGGTTAATGGTTTTGGTGAGAAAGATGAAGCCATTGCCAAAATCAAGGCATGCGGAGTAGAGGTTGATTATCACGGCGCTGATATGAGCAAGCCCGCTGAAATTGAGGATCTCATCAAGCAGACAGAAAAGCGTTTTGGCTCGCTAGATATTTTGGTTAATAACGCCGGCATTCAATACACTGCAAATATCGAAGAGTTTCCGACTGATAAGTGGGATGCCATCATCGCTATTAATTTGAGCTCTGCATTTCATACGACGCATCATGCATTACCTGGAATGAAAAAGCGTAATTGGGGCCGCATTATTAATATTGCATCTGTACATGGTTTGGTGGCCTCCACTCAGAAGGCTGCTTACGTTGCCGCAAAGCACGGCATTATTGGTCTTACTAAGGTTACTGCCCTAGAAAATGCCCGCACTGGTATTACCTGCAATGCAATTTGTCCAGGCTGGGTTTTGACCCCGCTAGTGCAGAAACAAGTGGATGCGCGCGCAGAGCGTGAAGGTATTTCTAATGAAGCTGCGAAAACTGCTTTGGTATCTGAAAAGCAGCCATCTGGTGAGTTTGTTACTCCAGAGCAATTGGCTGCCTTGGCAGTGTTTCTGTGCGGGCCTGACGCTTCTGAGGTGCGTGGAGTGGCTTGGAATATGGATGGTGGTTGGACGGCTCAATAAGCTGTAGAGCCCCTAGTCTTATCGGATGCCGGCGAGCCAATTGCCGGCATTTCTTTTTTAACCGGGACTTAAGTTATCGGGGCTCACAGAATTTGTTTGCCCCTCAAACAAAAAAGCCAGAATAGTCTATAGTTATCCAAAAATAACCTATATTTTTGCTCTTAATGTAATTAAAAGGAATACAAATGGAACATACCTTACCTCAGTTGCCTTACGCACTTGATGCTTTAGCACCTTATATTTCTAAGGAAACTTTGGAGTTTCACTACGGTAAGCATCATCAGACGTATGTCACAAATTTGAATAACTTAATTAAAGGTACTGAGTTTGAGAACTCTACCCTTGAAGAGATTGTTAAAAAGTCATCGGGTGGTATTTTTAATAATGCAGCCCAAGTTTGGAATCACACCTTTTATTGGTTTGGCATGAAGCCAAATGGCGGTGGAGCTCCTACTGGTGCATTGGCCGATGCCATTAATGCTAAATGGGGATCGTTTGATAAATTCAAAGAAGAATTCACCAAATGCGCAGTAGGAACTTTCGGATCTGGTTGGGCCTGGTTGGTTAAGAAGGCGGATGGTAGTCTTGATTTAGTTTCTACTAGCAATGCGGCAACACCGCTTACTACAGATGCTAAAGCTCTGCTTACATGTGACGTTTGGGAGCATGCCTACTATATCGATACTCGCAATGCGCGTCCAAAGTATCTGGAAAACTTTTGGAATTTGGTGAATTGGGATTTTGCTAGCCAGAATTTCGCTAAGTAATATTTCAATCTCTGGAAAATATCATGACTTCTATCTTAACTTCGCTGGGACGTACTATTCTTGCAGGCTTTATTCTTCTAGTGCTAATCATCTTTGCTTTGGGTGGAAACTTTAGCTCTGCCGAGCTCCCGTTTGTATTCCGCTGGTTGCATGTGATGTTTGGTGTGATGTGGATTGGCTTGCTCTGGTATTTCAACTTTGTGCAAATTCCTTCTATGCCAAAGATTCCAGATGAGCAAAAACCAGCGATTGGCAAAGTGATTGCTCCAACTGCATTGTTTTGGTTCCGTTACGCAGCTTTGTTTACTGTAGTAACCGGTTTGATCGTTGCGGGCTTGAGTGGTTACTTGCACCAAGCTTTCACATTGCAAGCACCGTTTCGCGCAATTGGTTTAGGTATGTGGATTGCTTTAGTCATGGCCTTTAACGTTTGGTTCATTATTTGGCCAAATCAGAAGCGTGCCCTTGGTATCGTAGCTGTCGAAGCTGATGTGAAAGCAAAGTCTGCTCGTGTTGCGATGCTGACATCCCGTTTAAATACAATCTTATCTATCCCGATGTTGTTCTTGATGGTTGCTCAATCACACAACACAACTTGGTTCGTGATTGTTTCTTAATCACCGCTAGCTGCATAAAGAAAAGGCCCGCAATGTGAACCGACCCCCAAAAGCTGGACGGTTTAGTTAGGTTAGCACGAGGGATTGAGTTCGGTAATTTACCGGGCTTAATCCCTTTAGTTTTTGTTTAATTCGATCATGGTTGTAGTAATGGATGTATTCATGCAGCCCTTGCTTAAATGATTCGATAGTCTCGAACTTCTTTTGATAGAAGAACTCGGTCTTCATAATTCCAAACCAGTTCTCCATCACGGCGTTATCCAAGCAATTACCTTTTCTAGACATGCTTTGCGTAACCCCTTGTTTGTGCAAAGCCTGTTGATAAAACCCCATCTGGTATTGCCACCCTTGGTCTGAGTGCAGCATCGGCTTATCAGCCTGCTGAAGATGCTTAAAGGCTTTAGTGAGCATGGTGGTCACCATGCTCAGTTGGGGTTGATCACCAATCTCATACGCGACGATCTCCTGATTGTATAAATCTAAGATTGGTGAGAGATACACCTTCTCCCCTCGGATATTGAACTCGGTGATATCAGTAGCCCATTTTTGATTAGGCCTGCTAGCTACAAAGTTGCACTCTAACAAGTTAGGCGCCGCTTTACCTACTGACCCCATGTATGAGCGATATCGCTTGGGGCGAACCATGGACCTCAGCCCTAACTGGGTCATGAGCTTTTGTACTGTCTTGTGGTTGAGGTATTGCTGCTGATTGCGTAGCTCTAAATGCACCCGCCGATAGCCATACCGACCCTGGTGGGTATTAAAGATCTGGGTAATCCGATCTTTAGCATCCCGATAAGAGTCGGCTTTACTACTGGCTGCTCGCCAGTAGTAATACACGCTCTTAGGCATTTGGGCCACCAGCAAAATGACTTGTAATGGATGGTGTTGCCTTAACTCAGTGATTACTTGGACTTGTTCTTGCTTGCCAAGTGCTTTTGCTGGGTTAAGGCTTCGAGCTTTTTTAGATAAGCGTTCTCCACTTCCAAATACTGCGCTTTACGCAGCAACTCTTCATGTGTGAGTGAGCTTAAGGGCTTGGCAAGCAAGGCCTTAATATCGCTAGGTTTTGACATGGGTGGCCGTCCCTTGGGCTTGGGTTCTAGGGCTGTAATACCGCCTTCATTGTAGAGGCGTCGCCAAACTAGCAGGGAGCTTGGGGCTGGGATATTGAAGTGGGCTGCCGTTTGATTGATCGAGAGCTGGTGTTGCTCCATGTATCGCAGGACGGATAGCTTGAAGGCGCCCGAGTACTTAGCGCAACCCTTTATAAAGCTTTTTTGCCCGTGGGCTTCAAAGGCATGAACCCATTTGCGAACATAGGCATATTTAACACCATACCGATCTGCAACAGTTTTAAAACCACCTCTGCCAGATAGATAATGCTGAATTACTGCTAACTTGAACTCTTTGCTGTATTTGGACATGAAAACTGCACCTGATTGGGTTGGACGGATGTCCAACTTTTGGGGTGCAGTTCAAATGCGGGCCTTTTTGTTTAGGTATCGGCGTTGCTTAGGCCAGCATGGCTGGTAGTTCTTTGGTGAGGGCGCCACGTTGTGCTGTGGCTGTACCCATTAGCGCAAAGCCCAACAACTTACCGTCAGCAGATTCAAAGCGGGCTTCTAGACCGCCTTCTACTGGGGTGGTAGTCCACTTACCTTCTGCACCCTTTGCTGGTGGGGAAACTATGGTGGGCAAAGCAGGGGTCTTCACCATCACAGGCATTGCAGGGTAGGTGAGTGCTGTGGCTTGACCCAATAAGGTCGGTGCCAATGCTCTTGCTGCTTGCATGATGGGCATCACGTATGGCAAAACTAAACCATCTACCTCGGCACAATCTCCTATGGCAAAGATATTTTTGATATTGGTTTCTAGTTCGCGATTGACCTGAATGCCAGTGCCAACATTTATGCCAGTTGCTTTAGCTAATTCAATTCTCGGTTTTAAACCTACGGCAGACAAAAATACATCGCAATTTATCGTGCTGCCATTTTTCAAGGTTACCTGTAGGCTGTCTCCTTTATGGTCAATGGCATTGACAGTTGTATCCAGATGCCAACGTACTCCGGCTGCACTTAACTTTTCTTGCAACTCAAGTGCAGCTGCTTCTGGCAACAGACGGCCCAAGGCCTGTGGAGCTAAATCAATAACATCTACCTCATATCCACCCAGCACAAGATCATTGGCAAATTCACAACCAATCAGGCCTGCACCCAGAATAGCAACTTTCTTTTTGCCTTCGATAGCAGTGCGAAAACGGGCATAGTCCTCAAGATCATTAACAGTGATGACTTCGTTGGCAGCGCTACCCTGTAATGGCAAACGAATTTGATCGGCGCCTAATGCCATAACCAGTTTCCCATAAGGAAGATCACCCTTACTGGTTTTGATTGTTTGAGTGCCAGCGTTAATCTCGCTAACATTACATTCACTTAAGATCGTCATCTCCAATTGCGTTGTCATACCATCGGCCGCAGTAGAGACAAGCTGCATTGCTTCTTTCTTGCTGGCAAGTGCTGTAGAGAGCATTGGCTTTGAGTAAAAATAACCAGGCTCTCTTGTTATTAAGGTGATGGGCGCTGCTTTATCCAGTTTACGAATTTCTCGTGCAACAGTGTAGCCAGCCAATCCGCTGCCAATGATGACAATCGCGGAATCGGATTGAGGGGTAGTTTGATCCAAAGCTGGGCTCTCCAAAGTGACGAAAAATAAATAGGGTTAATTGTGACGAATGGGTGTTAGCTTACTTGAACCATCTCAAAGTCGGCTTTTGCAACACCGCAATCAGGACATTCCCAGTCTTCCGGTACATCGGCCCAGAGTGTTCCTGCTGGAATACCATCCTCAGGAATTCCTTTTGCTTCATCATAAATATAGCCGCATACGATACATTGGTAAGTTTTCATATTGATTCCCAGGTGAGTTGTTGATTTTAGATTTAATTCTTATTTATTTCTGCGTCACTCTAAGAATGCTGCGGTACTTTTTGTAGGGCCAGTGAATGAAGCTTAAGGCTGCCTTCTATGCGAACCAGTGAAAATCCATTCAAGCGCTCTCGGTGCAGGATATGCCAAATTTATTAATCATCTGAATTAATCAATATAATAGAAATAATCTAATAATTAGATAACAAGAGGATATACATGGCTTATTTACCATCTTTAAGGCAATTGGGTTACTTCGTCGCCTTGGCTAAAGAGCTCAATTTCACCAGAGCTGCGCAAGCTTGCTTTGTCGGGCAGTCGACATTAAGCGCGGGATTGAAGGAGCTGGAAGAAGCGCTAGGTATCCATTTGGTGGAGCGTGATCGCCAAAATGTTTCGATCACCCCGATTGGGTTAGAGGTGCTCGAGCGTGCCAAACTGATTTTGGCTGCTTCTGAAGATTTGGTGGAGTATGCGGGTGCAACAGGTAAGCCAATGACCGCAACAATTCGTTTGGGGGTTATACCAACTATCGCTCCATTCCTATTGCCTGTGGTTTTGCCGGAAGTCCGCGCGCGATTTCCGGATCTCAAAATTACTCTTAGGGAAGATCTCACAGCAAATCTACTTTCAAGACTTGCAGAGCACAAGTTAGACTTTGCTTTGATTGCATTGCCATATGACGTCAGTGGACTACTTGTACAAGAATTATTTGATGATCACTTTTGGTTGGTTGCCAAAGAGGGTGATCCTGCTCTAAAAGGTAAAGAGGTAACCTTGCCGGCCAAGATGGCTGAGCGACTCTTATTGTTAGAGGAGGGGCATTGCTTGCGAGAGCATAGTTTGCAAGCTTGTAGGAGAACCGATATCCGCAAAGCTGAAGGCTTGGAGGCAACGAGTTTGCTAACCCTATTGCAAATGGTCGAGTCAGGCCTTGGGATCGCTTTGCTTCCTGGCATGGCAGTCAAGAGCAGTTTATTGAATAACTCTCAATTAGTGGCGAAAGAGTTGGCATCGCCTACGCCTAAGAGAGTGATTGCTTTGGTTGCGCGATCATCGACGGCACATACCCAAGAATTTAATGCGCTAGCTAATTGCATTCGCGAACAATTTGGTCGCACCTAATTAAGCTTGTTCATTGCTCAGCAGAAATTACCAATCCTTGTTACAGTCCATCATCTAATTTATTACTACAAAAAAGGCAGCAAATGTCAGGCAAAGAAATCATGTTCACACCGGTTAGTCTCGGTTCAATTCAATTAAAAAACCGTCTAGTCATGGCGCCGCTTACTAGAATGCGTGCGGTTGCAGGTGATGTGCCAAACCCATTAGCAAAGACGTATTACGCACAGCGTGCCAGCGCTGGATTAATTATTACTGAGGCAACTCAAATTTCTCCATTGGGCAAAGGCTATCCTGCTACACCCGGAATTTATTCAGCAGAACAGACTGCAGCATGGAAAGAGATCGTTGAGGCTGTTCACGCGAAGGGCGGATCAATCGTTGCGCAGTTATGGCATGTAGGTCGTATCTCCCATTCTTCTTTGCATCCAGAGCAAGGCGCACCTGAGGCGCCTTCAGCTATTGCTGCATCAGGTCAAACGTATGGTGCAGATTGGAAGCTGCATGACTATGAAGTACCGACCGCAATGAGTGTGGAAGATATCGCTCGTTTACTCAAAGAGTTTGAGGTGGCGGCTCAAAATGCAAAGGCTGCAGGCTTTGATGGCATTGAAATTCATTCTGCTAATGGCTACCTGCTTGATCAGTTCTTGCAAGATAAAACCAATCAACGCACCGATGAATATGGTGGCTCTATTGAGAACCGCCTGCGTTTATTGGGTGAGGTCATCGATGCAGTCTGCAAGATATTCTCAAGCGATAAGGTGGGAGTGCGCCTTTCGCCTTACGGCACTTTTAACGATATGGGAGATAGTGATCCAGTTGCCTTGTTTACGGCTGCGATTGCAAAGCTCAACACTTATAACTTGTCCTATGTGCATATGATTGAGCCGCGCTCAACCAGCGCAGGAGGCGGCGACCAAGTGAATGAAGATGCGCCCATCACGTCTGAAATGTTCCGCGCCGCTTATAAAGGAAAATTTATCACCGCTGGTGGGTATGACCAAGCTATGGGTGAGAAGGTTCTAGAGGATGGCTTGGCCGATGCAGTGGCTTATGGCCGTATATATATTGCTAATCCAGATTTGGCAGAAAGATTCCAGAAAGGCGCCGCTTTAAATCCATATAACCGCGCTACATTTTATGGTGGTGGTGAAGCCGGCTACACTGATTACCCAACTCTTTAATACAAGTCCCAGACTTTGGGGTGCATCTCAGTAATCCCACCCCCACACAGGTGGGATTATTTTTTGTCTTCAGGATCTTTTAGAAGATCGTAGTGATTCGCTACAAGCAATAAGGCAATGGACGCGCAGCCCATCGCAAAGAATTGCCACTGGTGCAACATAGCGGTTCCAATGACGGTCATTAAGATTGTCCAGCCGACAGCCATCTTGGCTTTTTTAGAGAGTGGCTTCATTTAATAATTACTCCAGCTTTAGTTTAGGCATTCACTTTATTCAACATGCGACGAAGTGTATCGTCTTTGATTACGTAATGTTGCCATAGTCCAGCGATCGCATGTATGCCAATCAATATATATAGTGAATTTCCTAAAAATTCATGAATCCCTTCAACCACTTTTTTCATCTCAGGATTTGGGGTAACAAATTGAGGCCATACCAGTCCAAAGAAGTGAATTTCTTTGCCGCCATACTGAAAATACAGAATGCCGAAGATAGGGGATATCAAGAGAAGTGCATAGAGCAGCCAATGCATTGCCTTAGCCAGTGAAATAATTACTTGTTTTGGGTTTGTGGGTTGAGGTACGCCATAAATTAAACGGATCATCAAGCGAGCAGCCATTGCTAAAAAAATGAGCTGTCCAATAACGCCATGGACTGATTTACATAAATCGCGATACTCGCTCCCTTTAGGAAGCTGGCCTTTAAGTTCAATGACAATAAAGGCAGCCACCACAAGGATGAAAACAAACCAATGAAAGAATATGGAGGCTGGATGGCATTTGGTGCGAGTCATGGGGTTGCCGTTATTAGGTTGATTCATCATAAATGATAATGAATCTCATTAACATTAGCAATACCAGGGGTAATTTACCAGAAAAAACCTTAAAAACTCAGTTATTGAGGCGTACTCTGGCGCTGAGTTCGTTGACTGTGCCGCGTTTATCTAGCTGGGAAAGTCTAAGGGCTTCTACTTCAAAGTCTAGCTGTCCAGGGTGAAAGTCCTCGTCATTCCGAAGATGAATGACGTAGGTCCAGACCAGCTCGCGGCCACGGTTTTTAAAAACATCCACTACACGTTTCATCTGGACCGCCTTTATGGTGAAGCTTATTTAATGCCGACTGATGGCTGGGCTTTTTCCATCTGCTGCGTTAGATTATTTTTAAGTGCTACTAAATTTCTGGCTTCAATTCGAATGACACCGCTTCTTGGACTATCAATGTCAGCAATCAAAAAGAATGACACTGAAACGACAAAGGGGAAGATCATGAAGAGGGCTGTATTCTTCTGAAAATTACGCGCACCAAATCCCACCAATAGATTTGCGCAAAGCGCTATGGCAGCCATTAGTGTCCAGGCGGTATAGGGTATGCGATTCCACCAAGCAGCCTGAACATAACCTTGGGCATTTAAGACATCGTTCATACCGGAGGTGACTAGTGCAATAGAGGGGGTATCTTGTGTGCGAGCAACAGGAAGAATTTCGTTCCAGAGAGCCATTTGCAGCTGATCTGTCTTGCTACGAATTTCCTGAATCTTTTCTGGACTCTGTTTGGAGTAAAACAGAATGCGTTGATCTATGTATTGGATCAATAGATCTTTAGTTGCGGCTGAAGCCTTTGGGGGAAGAAGATCTGCCCGCAGGTACTCAGTTCCAATGGCATTTGCTTCGCCCTCCTCAAAAATTTCCCGCTGGTCATGGCGATCGATAGCCATTGAGAAGGTAAATCCAATGATGAGCGCCAGCAAAGTTAATGTGGCCGTCTGAATAATACCTAGATCTTCAGAAGTTTCGGTGTCTTTGGTGCGATAGCGACTAAGTGCTGCATGCCCAAACCATACGGCGAAAGCGAATACTACAAGCGATACGCCAAAGACAGCAAGAGGGTAGTTGAGAAGGTGAAAAATTTAAAAGGTTCCTGGATACAAAATATCTTTAGTCACATTCTGAATATCGCGATGACCTGTAAATGCCATGGTGATGTCCAGTTCATTGTGAATGATCTCTAGGCACTTGGTAACGCCAGCCTCGCCCATCGC